>CAZIKB010000099.1:0-24941 GCA_964539665.1 uncultured Cytophagia bacterium | reverse complement strand
AATGCCGATGACGCTATTTTTTTGTTTTTTAAAGTTTGTGAATTATTCAGGCTAAGACGTCAGAAAAGAATTTTTGATATTCAAAAGGATATTTTTATCGATTTTGGAACATTGGATATCATAAAAAAGAACAATGCGCAGAATGTCTACGGGGTTGAAATGCGCCAAAGTTATGCCTCAACCACCTACGCAGACGAGGGCTATCTGTTTTTACTGGTCGATTTCAACGAACGTGATCCTCTAATCTACGTCCGCGCCTGGCAGCCGAATGAGTGGGATGAGGAAGCTCTGGTGAAGACGGCTAATTTTCGGATTTATAAGTGAGTTTATAGATTCTTCAAAAAGGCCTCGTTTTGCATTAATCTTCTTGCAAATTTCTACTAAGATAATTCTTTGTTTGCTTTAAAAAAGTCTGATATATTGGTTTTGTTTCCAATACAAATTTATTAATCGATGCCCATTTTAAATCCAAATACTCGTGAGTAATAACGTTTCGTAATCTTACCCATTTCGACAGCTCTACCATATCCTTTTTTGTGAAATCTTTAACGAGTGAAAGAGAGGCTACTATTTCCCTGTATGTATCAGGTAGACTTATTCCTTCCGATGATAAAATAACTTTAGCAATATCAATCGATGATATTACAATATTTTCTATCCAACGCTCTGCATCTCTTCTTTTACTTCTGTCGGTTCTATATTCTTCCCAGGTAAGCGATTCAAATATTGAATAATCGCTAAGTTCATCAGTCATAAATTTGAGATGTTTGATTAACCGAACTTTAACTTCTTCTTTTAATGCCATTTCTCTCTATATAATCATTTATGATAAACTCTCTAAAATCCTCTGCAACATTGGTAATTAATTCCATAAATCTGAGATAAAGCGACCAATCATTCACAACAAGCGGGACACCTCTAATTGCGCTCGCTGCCACAATAGAGGGAGCTCGGTTTAAAACAAGCAGTTCAACCTCATTTTTTACGATGCGTTCTAAATCAGCCCAGATATCATCTTCAGCATCATAAAATATTTCTTCCTCAAATTCGAGCGACCTGGTTTCTTTTGGATAAAAATAGATGGCAATATCAACATCCGACGATTTCCTGGCTTGGCCTTTTGCATAAGAACCATACAAAAATGCAAACGCGATGTCATTTCTTTCCAGGAAATAAGTTTTAAGTTTTTCAGTATCTAATTGCATATATTTTTTTAAAAGTAACCAATATTTCTCTCTTGAATAGGAATATGTTTATTGTATTTTCATTATATTGAAAATACCAAAGAAAGTCAATGAACAAATATTCCTTAGCAGCAAAAAAGCCTTGACATTTAAAACAAAATTCTTAAATTACGTGTGAACAATTGCTCAATCGTTTGTTTTATAAAGGTGTTAAAATGACTGAAAATGAATCCTGCAATATATTTTTTGTTGATGAACAAAAAGTAAAATCGGTTGAAAAGAAGCTCGCTGCTAACGGACATCTTTATCAAATGACCGAAACATTCAAACTCCTCGGCGATCCGACGCGGCTCAAAATTATTCTTTCATTAAAAGAAGAAGAACTTTGCGTTTGTGATCTGGCTACTTTGTTGGGTGTAAGCCGCTCTGCTGTTTCGCATCAACTGCGGTTGCTAAAAAATCTAAGGCTGGTAAAATTCCGCCGGCAAGGTAAAATTGCCTACTACTCATTAGATGACACTCACATAAGTAAATTGATTGAAGCAGCACTGGAGCACATTCATGAATAAGACAGATATTTATCAGGCTGTTAGTCAAAAGTATGGGGAAGTTGCGACTGATCCTGAAAAAAAACATGGTTTTCCAGTGGGATACAAATTCGCCAAAAGTGTCGGCTATCCGGAGGAGCTGTTAAATGGCCTGCCGCAAGGCGCTGTTCAATCGTTTGCCGGGCTTTCAACTCCTGTGTTATTTTCGGAATTAAAGAAAGGGGAAACCGTTGTCGATTTGGGTTGTGGAGCAGGCATGGATAGTTTGATTGCTTCAGAGTTAGTAGGCGATAGAGGTAGAGTAGTTGCGGTAGAAATGTCCGAACCCATGTTTTCCAAAGCGCAAAAAAACGTCGAGCAATTTGGCGCAACAAATATTGAATTTTTTGGAACTTATGCCTCTGATATTCCAATAGAAGCCGATTCTGTGGATGCAGTTTTCTGCAATGGCATATTTAATCTTTCGCCAGACAAAGAAACGGTTTTCAAAGAAATATATCGAATCTTGAAGCCCAATGGAAGACTTGTTCTGTCAGAGATTATCAGAACAGACCAGGCCCTGCCTTCAAAGAATCCATCATTGGATGATTGGTTTAAATGACTTGCTGGAGCGCTGCCAGAAAGGTCTTTTCTGGAGATTATGAGATCGGTTGGTTTTACAAATATTAATGTTTTATCTAAAGTGAAAAATGCAAGAGCCCAAAATGATTTTGCACTTATTGCCAATATTAAAGGATTTAAAACGGAAACATAGTAGATGAGCGAACCATCCCTCAAAACAGAAGAACTACAATTAGAAGGATTTCACTGCTCTGATTGTGCGGTGACTATTGAAAATACTGTAGCCAAACTTGGTGGGGTGCAATCTGTCCAGGCGAAATTCACATCTGGAAAAGTCAGGATCAGCTATGATCCTGACACAGTAACACATGATGATTTAGTGAAGAGCGTTGAGAAAATTGGCTATCGGGTGAATGATGACAGCCATAAAAATCTTAAAAAAAGACAAGTCTGGAAAGAGCGGGAATTTCAGTTTACACTTATTTCTGGTTTAATATTAGCCATTGGTTTGGTCGTTTATTTTTTTACAACCGATCCTGTTTTTTTCGCAATTCTTACCCGAAGTTTTACACCATCCACGATTCTATACCTCATCTCTGTAATTTTTGGAGCATTTTATTTTAGTCGGCAGGGCTGGACTTCCATTAAAAATTTCAGTTTTAACATGGACCTGCTTATGTCCCTGGCTATAATTGGAGCAATTATTATCCAGGAGTATGTCGAGGCGGCCAGTCTGGCTTTTTTGTTTTCATTAGCTGAAATGTTGGAAAGTTATGCAGTCGAACGCGCCAGGAATTCATTGCGTGAACTCATGAAACTGACACCCGATGAAGCATGCGTTAAAAAAGACGGTAAGGAAATTATTATCCCCGTTGATCAGGTTCAAATTGGGGATATAATCATCGTACGACCTGGTGAAAAAGTTGCAGTGGATGGTGAGATAGCAGAGGGCGCTTCAAGTTTAGACCAATCACCGATCACAGGTGAATCCGTGCCCGTATCTAAAGAGAAAGGTGAAAAAGTATTTGCCGGCTCGATAAATGTAGAGGGTTACTTTGAGGTTCGGGTGACAGAACGCAGTGAAAACACCATGCTCGCCCGAATCATACACATGGTGGAAGAGGCTGAATCCCAAAAGGCGCCCAGTCAACAATTTGTCGAAAAATTTGCCAGGATATATACTCCAGCCGTGGTTGTTTCAGCAATTGTTGTTGCAATCGTTCCTCCATTAATATTTGGCGCTGCGTTCAATCTCTGGTTCATGAAGGCCTTGACGCTCTTGGTGATTGCCTGTCCCTGCGCACTGGTGATCTCAACGCCTGTATCTGTGGTTTCAGCATTAACCAACGCAAGTCGTAATGGTGTGTTAATAAAAGGAGGAGTTTATCTGGAGGAGATGGGTAGTATTGATGTTATCGCTTTAGATAAAACCGGCACTTTGACTAAAGGACTACTTACAGTGACTGATGTACTCTCTTTAAATGGAATTTCAAAAAATGAAGTTTTGAAACTTGCTGCATCATTGGAGAGCCGTAGCGAACATCCAATTGCAAGGGCTATTGTAGATTCCGCAGATGGTGTGCCACTGGAAGAGGTGAAGAATTTTAAATCCATTCCCGGAAAAGGTGTTTGGGGTACCTTAAATGGAGACAAGTATTTGGTTGGCCGACCGGAACTTTTTCAAAACAATTCGGTTGAATTACCGACTCAAGAATTGCATACACTGCAATGCCAGGGCAAAACCACCATGCTTGTCGGGACGGAGTTAGAAATAATCGGTGTCATCGGTCTGTTAGATCAAGTTCGAAAAGATGCAGTTAAAACGGTTTCGAAACTCAAGGCATCTGGTAAAGAAGTTGTAATGATTACCGGGGACAATACGGAAACGGCAAAAGCTATCGCTAATCAGTTAGGAATATCACACTTTCACGCAGAACTGCTGCCGGAAGATAAAGTTGATGAAATCAAACATTTGCAAAAGAAATATGGCAAAGTGGCAATGGTCGGTGACGGCGTCAATGATGCACCCGCGCTGGCTGCCGCTTCTGTGGGTATTGCCATGGGAGTGGCCGGTACTGATACTGCATTAGAGACCGCGGACATCGCGCTCATGTCCGACGATTTAACTAAATTGCCTTACCTTGTCGAGCTGAGTAAATATGCCCGCAGGATCATTCGACAAAATATCTGGGCTTCAATTTTGATTAAGTTGACATTAGCTGCAGGGGTTTTTCCAGGACTGGTTTCTTTAGTCATAGCTGTTTTAGCAGGTGATATGGGAGCTTCATTGGCCGTGACAAGTAACGCATTTCGGTTAGCTCGCGTCAAATCAAATTTGTAATCATTAGATCATGGATAAAATGTACATCTTCTTTTTTGCAATAATAGCTGCAGCCGCCACTGTAATTGGTGGAAGCATTCCCCTTCTCCATAAACGTCTAAGCAAAGAGCAGTTGACCTTGCTGGTCGCATTTTCGGCAGGCGTACTACTTTCAACTGGCCTTAACCACATGATTGTGGAAAGTTATGCCGAAGCCGGGAAATGGGCTATGCTTTCCGTAAGCCTTGGATTTATTGTGCTTTACGGATATGAAAAAATGGCTATGATTCATGCCTGTCGCGAACATGACTGTAACGTCCACAATTTCGGTGGAGCTGCCTTAATAGGGATAGGCTTTCACAGCTTTTTAGATGGATTTGCCATAGCTGTGAGCTTTGAATTTGAAAAAACTCTGGGCTTCCTGGTGATTGTGGCCGTCATACTGCATCGTTTGCCCACAGGAATTTCCATAGCCAGCATTATGCTTTCAAATAATTACCGACAGGCTAAAGCTTGGTTCACTTTAAGTGTAATTGGCGGTCTGGCGATTGTTGGCGCCACTGTGGCAGTTTTGATTCCAATTCAGGAATCCTTTTTTCTAAGCTTGGCAGTAGGGCTTTCCGGCGGAACATTTCTTTACATCTCTACCAGTGATCTTCTGCCCATGGCCCACGAAAACAGCCAGGACTATCGCGTCCCAATTTTTTTCCTGCTTGGCTTTTTAGGAATTCTTGGAGCAAGTTTTTTTAATGGGGGTTAATAGGTAAATGAAAAAGAAAATTGCCTCTTTGTTGACTGGAATTTATAAAACTAATCCTCATAATACATATTGAAGTCAGAAAATATAAAAGCTTTTTAAATAAAAATCAAAATATATCACGCAAAAAGAGTTTTTTGGTGTAAATTAATAATGTCTCTTAGAATTAATATAATGCAAACAGAATTTAATTTGCAATTATCATACAATTACACTATATTCACGTGCTCAAAACGCACTAAATAATAAAGGACTTTCAAATGCAGCCTTCTCCAACTGAGGTTTCACTGGAATTGAAACCTCAAGCCAGATTTGACATCATAGACGTCACCCAACAAATTTGCGAAGAATTTGGGAATTTCCTATCCCGGTACCGCAAAGCTTTTTATTGCTCCTTTCATACAACCGCTGGCTATCTTGAAGAAGATATTTCCTCAGAACTGCACAATCAATCCGACGAGGTTAGCCCATTCATCAGAGCATTTCAAAATTTATTTCCACCAGAGGCTAACTATCATCACGATCAGATGCAATTAAGAACTGAATTGAGCGAGGAACAACGTAAATATGAACCTAAAAATGCCGATTCGCATCTAATATTTATCAGTGCCGGCATGAAAAATTGTGTGACCTATGAAAATAAATCAGGGGCTCCAGTTTATTTTATTGATTTAGATGGCACAAATGGCAGCGAATGTCGCAGCCGCCGCACTTCTGTATTGGCATTTAATGAAGAAGAACCTATTCATAAAGTTAAAATGGCGATACCGGTATCGAAGCATCCCGTTGATTCGATTAATCTTAATGATCGTCGAACTGATTTCTTCGAACACCTGAATCATATAGTTCAGCGATTGGACATTCAATATGGACGAATTGATATCCAGCTTGCTCCGGATGAAAAACATGCTGGTCTCACTGTTAATGAGTATGAGACTTTACTCATGAAGCATGATTTAGCTGAAGTACTAAATAATCCGTTTAAGTTTATGGCCATGCATGGAAAGCATGCCCTCAAGGCCCCTCAATTAATACCAGGCAAAACTTTAAATTATGCAAAGTATGATCTGGTACATTTTTTCAACAAACTCATGGATGCTTTTGGAGCGAGTGAAACAGCTCTTGAGAAATTTTTATCCATTTTTATCAGATTACCTGCTTCTCACTTTCTTAGCATGAAACGACATATCAACCTTTTCGTATCTGACGATGAAAATAGTGGTCAGAGGAAAATCGTTTTCGGTAGATACCAGAGCCCAATATTAGTGCAATGGAATCAAGCTCGGGGAGAAACTCGATACCTCGACGTTACAGTATCCAAATTTAAATGAGTTCCTGCCTCTTCCAACCCGCTTTCGGATAATGACATCAAGACTTAATTTTTAAATTGCACAAATTCGGGACTTTTTATTAAGTCGCCATATTTTGGAATTATAATTTTGGATGATCGTAATTTTCCTGCCATAATTTTATACTTGATTTACAGCATTTTTATTATATTTTAATATTTGTCCAACTAACTAAATTATTGCAACATTTATTATTGTAAAGTTGTCCATGTAATATAGCAACCCGACAATGACATCAAATTTTAATTTCATGTAACTTCTTATTCGCAATTTAGTAAATTCAAACATGCAAATAACCATTCGTGAACTGTGCAAATATTATCCGGGTGGAGTCTGTGCCTTAAAAAATGTAAACCTGGATATTGCTTCAGGCATGTTTGGACTCCTGGGACCAAATGGCGCCGGCAAGAGCACACTTATGAAAATTCTGTCTTGCCTGGAATTACCTTCATCCGGCGAAGTGCTGATAAATGGAGCAAACATTCGAACACAGCGAAAGGAAATCCGGGCGTCTCTCGGCTATTTACCCCAATTTTTTGGTGTTTATCCTCAGCTTACGGGCGCGGAATTTTTAACCTATATTGCAAGACTTGGCACTAATTCACGAAATCACCTCCAGGAAACCGTGCAGGAAACTCTGACAAGTGTCGGGCTTTTAGAAGCGCGTGACCGTAAAGTGAAAACCTATTCCGGAGGTATGCTGCGTCGTCTCGGGATTGCACAAGCATTGATTAGCAATCCGCAATTGCTCATAATAGATGAACCCACAACCGGTCTTGATCCGGAGGAACGCATCCGGTTTAGAAATTTATTGACCGAGATCAGTCGTAATAAAGTAATTATTCTAAGTACTCATATTGTCGGTGATATTTCCAGCACATGTAAGGATTTAGCCCTGTTAGCACAAGGCAAAGTCGTTTATCGCGGCCATCCGCAAGCGCTGATTATCAAAGCTGCTGGCAAAGTCTGGCAGGTTGAGTGCGATGAATCTGAATTCCCGAAAATTGCAGAACACATGCAGATTATTTCATCTGTAAAAAAAGAACGCCATTTACTATTGCGGGTGGTAGGCGAGTCTGTTGACGGTTTTGATTTAACAGGTGTTCAACCCAACCTTGAAGATGCGTACATGTATTTTATGGAGTCGGTTTCTGGTGAAAGAGTGGAAAAAGAGCTGGAGGCTGTGAAGAACTGAGTAACAGAAATGCTGGAATATTGGAATGCTGTATTAATCCAATACTCTACTTTGAAAAAATAAACTACATCTGAGAAATAGAAAATTTATGATCCAATCAATTAAGTATATCTTAACCATTGCCTCGATTGAGCGCACCTTACTTTACCGTACGGCAAAATTTCTGGTGTTAGCAGGAATTGGCGTAGTAGTCATCATCTTTTTTCTCGTAGCCTCAACAATAGTACCCATTCTTGATGATAATGGTCCGGGTGAGTTCCTCCTTGAAGGCACGGATGTTCATCTGGCTCTTTATATTTTCAGCTATCTGCAGGCGATTCTCATCATATTTGTAGCTGGTGATTTTCGTAAAGCTGAAGAAAAGAACCGTCTTGACCAGGTTATGTTATCCCGGCCCATGACCACAGCAAACTGGGTACTGGGTAAATATTTCGGGGTGGTAAGTGCGCTAATGTACCTGAATCTGTTTTTGCTATTTCTCGCGGGAACAGGTCGGGTCATCAAAATCATTTTTACCGGCGCCGGTTTCAACATTCTGCCTTTTATCAAATATTTTGCTATTGCCACTTTACCATCGATTATTTTTATTATCGCTTTTGTGTTTTTCCTGGTCAGTTTATTACGCTCACAAGCCCTGGCTATTATTTTGTCTTTAGGTTATGTATCTGCCATCTGGTTCTATTTTCATCACAAATTCCACGGGCTTCTGGACTATGGTTGTTTTTTTGCTCCTTTATTTTGGAGTGATTTAGTTGGCTTTGGGGATATTCAAACGATTCTCTGGCAGCGTCTGTTCTATATTGTGCTCGCCTTTTCTCTACTTGGATTTTCCATCCTGCTTTATCCACGCTTAAGGCAGTCCGTTTGGTCACAGCGTATTTCTCAGGTATGTGCGGTTGCATTTCTGTTGCTGGCGGCCGGTGTAGGTTATTCTATAATTCACAATCAGAAGGCTTTACAGCAAGAGCGAGAATACGACTTTACCTTTCAAAAAGAATGGCTTGCTGAACCAATCTGTAAAGTAGCCCACTATGATTTTAATATAAAATTTGGTGAGAAAAAAAATGCGCCATTACAAGTTTTGGTAAAATTAGCCCTTTCAAATCCAAATCCGCAATCGTTAGAACAGCTCATTTTTGCTCTCAACAGCGCTTTGCGGGTGTCGCAAGTGTTTAGGCAAGATGGTTCGCCCATTGAATTCACTCAGGAACATCAACTCCTGCGTTTGGATTTAGTCAGCCAGGTTTTACAGCCAACTTCCACAGATACGATTCAAATATCTTATGCCGGCAGTATCGATGCGGATAAATTCATGCTTGATCGGCTGCCCGATGAAAAAGGCATCATCGACAAAAGTAATGGACCCTGGATTCAGGGCAACATGTCTGCCTGGCTTAGTCAGGACTTTGCAGTGCTGCCAGCACAATGCGGCTGGTATCCTGTGCCAGGGGCCGCGGCAGGTTATCAATTTTCATCACCGCGACCCAAATATTTCGCAACCGCAAATTTTCAGATTCAAACAGCTAAGGAACTAAGTGTGGTTACGCAGGGGGAAAAAAGTGAAAGACGGTTAGAGGGAAGTAAAGCAATTCACCATTTTAAGGTTCGAACTCCAGTGCCCGGATTTTCTCTTAATATCGGTCCTTATAATCGATTGGCCCATCAGTTCAGCCAAACCGAAATAGAAATATATTTCCATGACAAGCATTTGCTTGATTACGATATTTTCGCTGACGTTGCCGACACTTGCTATGAAGCGGTCGAAACCATATTAGGTATTTTCGAAGATGTGACCGGGGTAGCCTATCCTTATAAAAAACTGGCTTTAGTTGAAGTTCCTCTACAAATGCAGGTTTATGCTAATCGACATGGCCTGAATAATGTACTTGTGCAACCGGGTATTATCATGATCGACGAAGTGACCTTAGCCAGCAGACGACTAAAAAAAGAAGTGGAGGATAAAACCAAACGAGCCAAAAGGCGTGGCCGGGACGATTCGCCTAAACGCATCAAAAGAGATGTTTTTATTGATAACGTGCTGGATATTTTTCTATCCGGCTCAGTCTGGCGTCGCGATGGCAGCTTAACCTCACCCATTAAAAATTATTTGCATTTTCAGTTAGACATAACCGATCCCGTTTTAGACCGGGCGCTTGAATTGCAATTTTTCGAATCCAGTGAACGCCAAATACGCGACCTGTTTTACCCGGATCGTTGGAATACTGCACTCAGCAGTTACGATCGAATGCGTCAAAATGAATGGAACTGGGCGGTTCGTCGCCGTTACGGAATAGAAATTGACACAGTCATTACCGCGCTCAATAAATTCCCACTTGCTGAGATTCGACCAGAAAACGAAGGCAAATTATACCGCGCCTGTGTCGATTTTAAAGCGCCACCCATTCTACAAATGTTGAGTGAGAGAATTGGAGCAAAAAATTATAAAAAGGCTCTCCAACAATTAAGCCGGGATTTTCTTTATAAAAAAGTCGACCGTGAAATAATGCTCGATGTAGTCCGCTCATTCTCTCAGGAAAATGTTGATGATTATTTCAAACAATGGTTTGATCTGGCAACGTTCCCGGGCTATCGCATTACACTGGCTAAAGCTGAAAAATACGATACCGGCAAAATGAATATCGTTTACAAGGTCAGCACACGCGTGCAAAATGGTGAAAAAGGCGAGGGTTTTGTACGCCTGGTTTGTGCGACAAAAAATGACAAAATTCGCAGAAATCTTAAACTTGGCAGTTACGAAGAAAAAGAAGTTCATTTTGTCGTTTCAGAAGAACCTAAAGATATCGAAGTGATTCCGTATTTTTCCCGCAATCGTGGCAGGATTAAAAAGCAGATTTCCATAGCCAACCGAATATTACGAAAAACACCAAGTGATACAACTTTCACAGTCTCATCCACAATCGATTCGCTTTCTTTTGTTATTGACGACCAGGACGAAGGATTTTTTACACCGGTGAGTACTGAAGCCCAGTATTTAAGGCCGCCATCCAAGGGAAAAACCTGGTGGGCACGTACGAATCCTTATGCCTTTGGCAAATACTACTTTGGCTGGCGAATGAAACGTGCAGGCAGCGGCGCCTATCCAGCCCGTTGGGAAACTGTGGTACCCCGTGGTGGTGAATATGAACTCAGCTTTTACTTTCGAGCAGACAAATCCTGGATACGGCGAAGACTCAGCCGAATTTTTAAAATTGAGGTTACCAGTGCAGAGGGCACATTTCCAATTGAATTTAAACCAGAAGCAACGGCCGATGGTTGGTATCCTCTTGGACGATTTCAATTTGTGAAAAACGAAAACGCGGTCGTCGAACTGGCTGATACTGGCAGTGGTTACCTGGTTGCAGATGCAATTCGATGGGAGTTTGTGGAATGAGCGCATGGTGTTTTGACAGGATGAACAGGATTTACTGGATTTTAATTATTCAAAAACACTAAAAACAGCGAGTTTAAGCTTTAACAACCTTAAATAACAAAATCGAGCTTAAATATCATCATAATAATGAGTTGATGTATTTATTATTCGTTTTTAAATGGTTTTCAAAAGACATTTAATAAAATTGTGATTATCACAATAATTAATAGTGATTCACATGATAATTATCTTGTGTATCCTGTAATCCCCGATAAATCGGGCTCTACGACCTGTCAAAAATTCTTAGAAGCTTGCGGAGTAAAATGGGTAAACGTTATAGTCATGAAATAAGTGTGGAGAAAATTTTATGAAAAAAAAGCAAGTTATAATCTTTTTATCTTTTTTACTATCTACAATAGTAGCCATTTCTGTTTACGCCCAAAGCCCTCGAATTCTGACCCTGGAAGAGAGTATAAATATTGCTCTTGGCCAAAGCTTTGATGCTGCACGCCTGGAACAGTCACTCATAAATTCTGAAATGGGACTAAGAGCAGCTCAGGCTGGTTTAAAAAGCAATAGTGAGTTAGTATTATCGAGATTGCCAAACTATCAGGACAATGAAAGGCAAACCGCATTAAGCGGTGGCTCTTTCAGCTTTGATCGACAAAAGTTTTTGGATATGCAGGCAGAATTATATATTAACCAGCCGATTAAGCTGACTGACGGAGTGGTTTCACTTGTTGGTGTATTTCAAAGGTTTCAACAATACGGGAGAATTCCTAAAAGAATAGAAGATACAATTCACATATTCGAAGACCCTATTGAGTATTCCCCACAATTACGACTGCGATTCAGGCAGCCCTTATTTACTTTAAACCGTTTAAGCACGGAATTTCACAAAGCCGAGCTCAACTTAAAAAAAACGCAGCAAATTTATACCAGAACCCAGTTAGATATTATTCACAATGTTACTGCAAATTTCTACAATTTATTTCGGGCGCAGAAGCAGTTGGAAATAGATTTAGCCCAGGTTGAACAGTCTGAAAATGCTTACCGTATCGCCAATCTGAAACAGCAGGCTGGTTTATTACCTGAAGTTGAAGTTTTGCGGTTGGAAGTGGATTTAGCAGACGCTCGTAACCGGGCTGCAGCCAGCGAGGCTTCACTACAAGGCACAGAAGATTCGTTCAAGCAGCTTATCGGTTTACCCATAGAGGAATCTGTTCAAGCCACCACAATACTTACATATAAAATCATAGATGTAACGCTCGAAAAGGCAATGCAAGAAGCGCTTAAACGCCGTACAGAATTGCGAACAGATGAAATTGATTTGGAGTTAAGTACTATCAGTGTTAAAGAAACAGACGCTCTCAGGGAGATTAAAGGCGAGCTTAATATTAGCTACGGAATATTTCAACGTGACAGCGCTTTTGCCAACGCCTTTAAAAATTTTGCCGATGATAGAAGTGTAACCTTAAGCCTGAACATTCCCCTCTGGGACTGGAATAAAAATTCCTACCAGGTTCAGGCAGCAAAAGCCAATTTGGAAAGCAACCGTTTGACTCAAAAGAATCGAATTGAAACAATTAAGCAGGAAATTAGAGCTGTCGTGCGCAATCTGAAATCAGCCCAGCAAAGGATTGATATCACCAAACGCAGTGAAGAGTTAGCCGAGAAAAGCTATCAAATTAGTCTGCTTAAATTTGAAAACGGCGACTTAAGTACCCAGGATTTAGCGCTTGAGCAAAATCGATTGACGCAGGCTCGCATTAATTCCCTTAATGCAATTATCGACTATAAGCAGGCTTTGTCTGACTTACGTCGCAAAACCTTGTGGGATTTTGAAAAGAACCAGCCGGTGCAGAATGAAGTTGAGGAGAAGTGATGGATTAAGGTACTGGGAACTAAGGGTATTGTGAAATATGTATACAAAGCAAAGAGGTTTTCCCTACAGCAAACGAGGAGATGATGTCATTCAGGAAGAATCTTGTTAATAAATTGTAGTGTGGTTATAAACTAACAAGATTCCTCCTGAATGACACTTAGTTTGAGATGTTTCCATAGAAGCATCTAAGAAACTGACCTTTTTAAAAAAGTTAGTTTCTTTTTTCGTCGAACAAACGCTAATCACGAATGCTTTTCGGGGTCAGCGTTCCCTGAAAGCAATCACAGCCCACGCGGTTGTTTTATTTGAAAGAAACGCTGTGGCAATCGAGACGATTGCGTTACAAAAACCGAGCATTTTCTCAGAATAACTAAGAGACGTGGCGGTCTGCTTTTTGGGAACTCAGAAATTAGTAAATAGGAGATTGCCAGCGCCAATACGGCGCTCGCAATGGCAGGATCACTCTAACATTATTACTATCGTTTAGTTAGTTATTAAAAAATAAAAAATGGGAGTTATAATGAAATTCCTGAATACGCATTTAAAAATCACATTAATCTGTTTTTTGTTAATTCAATTTGCCTGTAATGGCGATGATGACAAATCGGCCGCGGACCTGACCATGCCTGTTGTAGTGGAAAAAGTTAAACTGGGACCTATCGCCGAGTTTGTTTCAGCAACCGGCACTCTGCGCGCCAATCGCGAAGAAAAGGTAGTTGCACAGGTGCAGGGGATATTACACTTAACACATAATAATGGCGTCTTGTTTGCCGCAGGAGCGCCGGTCAAGGCTGAACAACTTTTGGCAGAAATAGAAAATCAGGAATATCTACTGGAGGTTAGAGTAGAATCACACAAATTGGCCATGAACAATGCTGCCCGCGAGCTCGAAAAACAAGAGGCGCTTTTCAAAGAAGGGGGCGTAACTGAAAAAGAGCTTGAAATTGCCCGTCGCACTGAATTAGATGCCCGATTAAATTATGAGGCTGCTCAGTTAAGAGTAGAAAAGCTGAAACTTCGGTCGCCCATTGCAGGTATCATCACAAATTTGCAAACCAACGTCGATGGTGCATTAATTCCCGCAGGCTTTCAACTATGCACCATCATGGATTACACCTCTGTGGTTGTACAAGTCAATCTACCCAACTCCGATCTCAATCGAATTCAAACCGGGCAGAAGGTAAATATAACCAATTACGCTTTACCTGACGAAGTATTTCAAGGACGTGTAACAGCCATTGATCCAACGATTGATCCCCAAACTCGAACATTTTCTGCAACTATTCAGACTGCCAATGATAAACGACGACTGCGACCTGGCATGTTTGTGAAAACAGATATAATTGTAGAAAATCATCCGAATGCGGTGATTATTCCGAAAAGCGCGTTACAAACGCGTGACAATCGCCCAATTGTTTTCGTTGTCCAGGGAGTGAGCGCAGAATTACGGGAAGTGACCACTGGCATCGAAACCCGGGAAGATATTGAAATTTTAGAAGGCCTGGCTGAAGATGAACGTTTGGTTGTTAAAGGGCACGAGACGTTGAGAGATAAATCTAAAGTGCGAGTGACGGAGTAATAAATATGAACCTACCAAAATTTTCCGTTCGTTTCCCGGTTACCGTAACCATGCTCATGCTGGCCACAGCCATCCTTGGTTACATCTCATTTGAACGCCTGGGAACTGATTTGCTGCCGTCCATTTACAATCCACGCATAGTCGTGGAGATTCAATCCGGCGAGCGTTCGCCACAGGATATGGAACAACGCTTTGCCCGCAGACTGGAAGGCGCCCTGGGAACAGTGAGCAAAGTTGTTGATGTACAGTCCGTTTGCAGCATAGGACGCCTGTTAGTCACGGCTACATTTAGCTGGGGTACTGATATGGATTTCGCGCTGCTGGATGTACAGAAACAGGTCGCCAGCTTTGAATCTGACCCGGAGGTGGATCGGCTTAACGTTGCCCGTTACGATCCCCAGGAAGAATCAATCATGATCTATGCGTTATCGTCCGAAAAACAGGGCGATCGGGAATTAGATGAACTGCGGCGCATAGCCGAAAATGTCGTTAAGCGCAATCTGGAGCGATTGGACGGCGTGGCGCGTGTACAGATTTACGGCGGACTCAAGCGAGAAGTACGCGTTGAATTAAATGAATACCTTCTGACAGCGTATGATTTAACTCCAACAGACATTTCAAATAAAATTGTTCAGGCCAACGCCAATGCTTCTGGCGGGAAATTAGTCCAGCAGGAAAAAGCCTATTTAATAAAAGGTATGGGCAAATTTACCAACGTCGACGAGGTTGCCGCTACGGTGGTGGGGTATAAACAGAGCGCCAATGGCAGCAATAGTGACACTACTTTAGCAGGCATACAACAATCAGGAAGAATCTATGCACCCGATAAAGTCCCGATTCTTTTGTCCGATGTAGCCCGGGTCTCGTATGCCCCCGAAGAACGAACCGATGTTGTACGCTTAAATGGGCATGAAAGTATCGGATTATATATTTACAAAGAATCAAAAGATAATACCATACGAGTCGCCCGGCAAGTGCAGGAAGAAATCGAGCGCATGCAAAGCGAATTTACAGGCTTAACCTTCTCTCTAATTTACAGTCAGGCCGCTTTTATTGGCGGCGCTATCGGCGAGGTGAAGACTACGGCCGTGATTGGAATTATATTAGCGGTGCTCGTGTTGTATGTATTTTTACGAAATTTCGGAGCCACGCTTATTGTGAGTCTGGCCATCCCGATTTCTATTTTAGCAACATTTACATTAATGTATTTTCAAAATTTAACGCTCAACGTTATGACCCTCGGCGGTTTGGCTTTAGGTGCGGGCATGCTCGTGGACAATGCCATTGTCGTAATTGAAAACATATTTCGACGAAGGCAATTAGGCGAAAAGGCCGGCGAAGCGGCCGTTAAAGGCTCTACGGAAGTGGGGATTGCCATCGTGGCTTCCACGCTTACAACCATTATAGTCTTTCTGCCAATTGTATTTGTGCAGGGAATCGCCGCTGAACTATTTAAAGAGCAAGCCTGGGTGGTGGCGTTTTCGCTGCTCTCATCCTTGCTGGTTGCCTTTTTATTGATTCCGACCTTATCCGCACGATTATTTGCGAAAAAGCATCTTTCATTTGAGCAAAAATCCTTACGATTAAAGTTTTATGATGAAGTGTTAAACTGGGCCATGAATCACCGTCCAGCGGTGGTTATCCTGGCTGTACTCATGTTCGGTTTGTCAGTTGTTTTACTGCCGATCGTTGGTTCTGAATTTGTTCCTCGTAGTTCGGAAAATCAAGTACAGATTGAACTCGATTTACCCCCGGGTACGCCGTTAGAAAAAACAGCTTTAGTCATTGCCAGCGTTGAGGAGAGAACCCGACAGGCGCTGGATAAGAAAATAGCGCAAATATTTTCTACTGTAAATGTGCAGTCATCGCAAAACGTTTTTTTCAGCGGACTGCAAAAAAGTGAACATCGTGCGGAAATAACCTTGAACCTGTTAGCAGGCAATGAGAGTTTGACGCCGTCCGAGGCAATTAATACACTCCGTCCGCATTTGTCATTACCTGGTATTATGACAACTTTTCATATTCGCGAGAGCAGTTTACAGCAGACGATAGGCACGGGTAAGGCCCCGATTGCAATCGAATTACGCGGCAACGACCTGCAAACTTTGCAGGAAAGCACCGAACGCCTGGCCGAGGCTCTGCAACAGTTGAACGGTCTGCATACAGTGGAAACCAGTTTTCAGAAAGGACTGCCAGAGGTTAATTTACAAATAGACCGCCTGTTAGCAGCCAACTTTGGCTTAGACGTCCAGCAAATAGGTCAAATCGTGCAACAACGATTAGCCGGACAGGTGGTATCAGATTTTTACAGCGAAGGCAATGAACGGGACATACGTGTGGTGTTTCCACGAATGACTTATACCGAGCTGGAGAATTTAACCATCCGAACATCTGGCGGTGTGTTGCTGCGTTTGCGCGACATTGCAAAACTTATACCCGCTGAAGGACCCAGGGAAATTCAACGGCACAACCAGTCACGCGTCGCCCATGTAACCGCACAATTGCAAAAAGATATGAAATTAAGCCAGGCAATTGAATCTGTCGAATCGGTCCTCAACAATTTTCCTCTACCATCTGGCTACCAATTAAGTTATACTGGCGAAGAAGCTTCCCGGCAGGAATCTTTCTCTCAATTGAAATTTGCGCTCATTTTGTCTGTAATTCTGGTGTACATGGTTCTGGCCTCTTTGTTCGAGAGTCTTTTACATCCATTTACGATTATGTTAACCTTGCCTTTGGCTGGCGTCGGGGTGGTATTTGCGTTTTTGCTGGTGGGTGAACCGCTCAGTGTGATGGCGTATATTGGCATCATCATGCTGGCTGGTATTGCGGCCAACGACTCAATCGTTCTGGTAGACTACATTAATCGATTACGGGCAGCCGGCAAAGCTCGCCGCCAAGCTATTCTACAAGCGGGACGGGATCGCTTGCGGCCCATACTCATGACCAGCGCCACCACTATCCTGGCTCTGCTGCCATTAACTATCGGTCTCGGTGAAGGCGCACGATTGCGGGCTCCCATGGCCATAGCGGTTATTGGCGGACTGGTTGCGTCGACTATCTTGACATTGGTGGTGATTCCTGTGGTTTACGAGTTGATTGATGGAATTAAATCTACCACGGAACAACACGGAAGTACACGGAGGGATTAAACTAATGAATATTAATCTTATTGCGAGTGCTACATTATGCTGCTGCACAATTCTTTCAGTAAGAACAGCACTCGCCAGCATGTCATTTTGGAAGAATCTTTTTTGTGAGCGGTAAAAACTGTGCTCAGGTGATCATTTTTCTTTACACTAAAAAGATTCTTGCAGAATGACAGCGGTCAGTTTTATTTTATATTTCAGTGAAAAATCCGTGTTATTCCGTGGTTAAATGAATTTCAATACAAACTATGGAGTTTAAACTTGATATTTCGTGTAGAAAGCCGTGGTAAAATAATATGACTAAATTCGCATTAAAACGTCCCATAACCATTTTTATGATCACCGTCGGATTGTGCTTGCTGGGTGGTATTTCCTGGCAGCAGCTCTCTGTGCAGCTCCTGCCGCAATTTATTTTTCCAGAAGTTTACGTCAGTACGGGCATGCCGGGCGCTTCTCCGGAAAAAATCGAGCGTGAGTTAGTCATTCCTATCGAAGGCGAGCTGGCGACTCTGGATGACGTGCATGATATAAATAGCCGTGTTACTTCAGATTATGCAAACGTCAATGTATCCTTTAATCACGGTACCAACATGAAATTTGCGCTGTTGAAATTACAGCAAAAAATGAATGCGCTCGAAAACAGGTTACCGGTCGGCTCTCGTATTTCTGTGAACAGATTTGACACGGCAGATTTAGCCACTTATCTCATGCAATTGAGTATCCGCGGGGAAGCCAGTCTGGAACAACTGCGGGAAACCGCGGAAAGACGGGTTCGTAATCGGTTGGAGCAAATAGACGGGGTGGTGAACATCCATATAGGCGGCGGCGATCGCAAGCAAATCGGCATTCAAATTGATCCGGATCGCTGTGAAGCGATGAATATACCCATCGCTCTGGTTCAGCAAAAAATAAATGCCTTTCATCGACAGCCTGAGCATTTGGGCCGGGTTATTTCATCGGGAAAAGTTTTAGATGTGATATTGCTGGGACAGATGACCGATTTGCGTGAGTTACGTGATTTAGTCCTGGATCCACGCGGAACGGTACGTTTAAACGAGGTTGCCAATGTAGGCTATGTCCATGAAGAACGAACCCAACTTTATCGTGTGAATGGTAAAGCCGGCGTGGGAATATTTGTACAAAAGGACAACATCAGCAACATGCTGAAAGTCTCGGACGCCGTCCTGAAAGAAATCGAAGCTGTCAATGCAGATATTGCACAAATGGGTTATGAATTGGTCGTCAACTTTAATCAGGCGCAGCTCATACAAGACGCTATCGGTCGGGTGGAACGTCTGGCTATAACCGGAGCGTTCCTGGCTCTGTTGGTGCTATTCCTGTTTTTGCGCAACATTCGATTTGTAACCATTTTAATGATTGCCATCCCCGTGTCGCTGTTAGTGACCTTTAATTTTATGTACGGATTTAATTTATCCGTAAACATTCTCTCATTGTGTGGATTGGCCTTAGCCATCGGAATGCTGGTAGACAACGGCATTGTCGTGATGGAAAATGTGTTTTTGCACCACCAGAGCGGTAAAGACGCAAAACGAGCCGCTTCAGAAGGTACAAGAGAAGTCGGTCGCTCGATATTTGCAGCTACGGGCACCACGGTTCTGGTTTTTCTGCCCGTGCTTTTCGTGGAAAGTGAAGCAAAGCTGTTTATACGCGAGCTTGCTCTTTCAGTCATTTTTCCATTAATCGTCTCGCTTGCTGTTGCGCTTACTCTTATTCCGCTGCTGGCCAGTCAGGCGTTACGCGGAAAAGGCTATCGACCGTTCAAAAGCGGGCGTATTCTGGAAATTTATCGCTTACTGCTCAAATCAGCCATTCGGCATCGGGTGCGAACGGTCAGTATCGTGGTTTTGTTTTTGCTCATCAGCTTGTTTATTGGCGTCACTTTCATCATTAAACAAGCGTCTCCGCCGCCGCCTGCTCGATTGAATCTTTATCTTACCATGGCCAAAGGCGCTACTTTAGAAGCCTCAGACAATATTGTTCGACGGTTGGAAGAACAAATACAGGCATTACCAAATTTGAAAGAAGTCCGGGCCAATATTCGCGCGGAAGAATCCAATTTGACTATCACCTTTGTTGAACCCGCAAAACGAACAGAGCCCCTGAAACTTGAAAAAATAAAAGAAAAAATAAAAAAACAAAATAGAAGGTTAGAACATACCGACCTCTCTTTTGACAGACCCCGCAGAGGGGGCGCGGTTCAGCGAAACGATGAGTTTACGGCATTTTTAAGTTCTGAAGAAGGCTTGAGTCTCAAAGGCTATGATGTTAACTCTCTGCGTTTATTAAGCGAGCAAATCGTACAAACTCTGCGCACGATTCAAGACATTGAAAAAAATTCTGTTAATTCTAATTTAGAAGGCGGAGCGCCTGAACTACAAATCCGTGGCGATCGTCTGCGTTTGGCTGCCTGGGGTTTGAGCATGCAGCAAATGATGAATGCGATTTGGGCGACCCGCGCAGAAGGCGTCAATAGCGCAACTCCATTTTCAGAACCAGGCGGGGAGGTCGATGTGAGTATACAGCTTTTAAACGCCCAGGAAAGACAGCTTGAAGATGTGGAAAACATGAAAATACGCAATGAATCCGGACATCTTATTCCAGTGAACCAGGTGGCGGATGTTCGTATTGACGATGGTCCGGGCAATATTGTGCGACACAATCAGGAGCGTCAGGTTAAGATCACCTACTCGTTTTTACCTGAAGCGCAAAAGTCCAAAACCAGACTTGAAATGGCCCAATTGCAAATCGAATATTTTGTGCAAAATTTGCGGTTGCCGAAAGGATTCACGCTTGAAAAACTGCAACCCGAGAATAAGCAAATGGTTTATTATTGGATGTTAGGCATCGGTGCGATTTTAATTTATATGTTCCTGGCTGCTCAATTCGAATCGTTTTCCATGCCATTAGTTATCCTGGGTACCGTGCCCACGGCTATAATTGGTGCGCTGTTTGCTTTAGCCTTAAGCGGAACTCCGCTATCCCTTGGTGAAGGCGCGCCCATGGCCTTGCTGGGTCTCATTGTTTTGTTGGGAATTGTAGTAAACAATGGCATTATTTTATTAGATCGCATTGCCATCCTGCGTAACCGCTATGGTTTTCGCTGGCAGCGAGCGATTATAACGGCCGGACAGAGTCGGGTGCGCCCGATAATAATGACGTCGGCAACCACGGTGCTCGGTCTGTTTCCCCTGGCACTAAAGCAGGGTACCGAATTTGAACTCTGGCCGCCATTTGCCATAACAGTTATCGGTGGATTGGCGGTATCTTCAATTTCCACGCTGATCTTTGTTCCTGTACTTTTTGTTGGATTAGAACAGACTAACAACTGGTTGAAAAAAATTGGCTGGTTAGGCATAAGCGTAAGCAGCCTGGTGACTTTTGGTGTTCTCTTCTGGTATTATAAAAATTACCAGAGCGTTTTTTATACCTGTTTATTGGTTTTACCACTCTGGTTTGGGATACTCGGACTCATTTACGGAGTGCAGCGATTTATTTCTATTCGACAAGAAAAGAGGCGACTGGCCGAGAAAAGCTTGTTTATTCGAATCAAAAATCTGACTAAAATATATGGCACGCCAGGACGCTTTACCCGCGAGTTCAATAAACAAAAACGCCGCTGGACAACAATGGTGAAAGCCGGCATGATTCCGTGGGAGAAAACGAGTATCAAAGAATCCGCCATTTGGCTGCTGACCTTGGTTGTTTTATTGGTTTATTTACATACCTTTTTGGATAATGGATTCTGGATATTTATTTTAAGCTTAATGAGCTTAACCTGGCTTTTTGCTGCCAGAGAACTCTGGTATCGGTGGCGTTTTGTGAATGGTAAAATTCCTGAGCCCAAAATGACATCAAAGTGGTGGAATTTTTTCAGAAAGAAAAAAAATAAACCAGCATCTGAAAGTAGTATATCGAATAAATCCATTACACCTTTGCATTATCCGCGGCGAGGCTCAGTGTGGTTCTTCTTAGGCTTTATAATTTATATTCAATTACGCATCAGCGCCCCAGGTCTCACTATTCCTGTGGTAATAATAGCTTTGATTTTATTTAAGTTCGCTCAAATTGCACGTAGAATCGAAACAGGGCAAATTAACCCGGAATTACCCGAAGGCCGGTTTCGAAAAATAAAACGGGGTATTTATACGGTCGTGCGTAAAATTCCATTTATTCGACCACCTAAAAAACAGGTCGTGGCGCTGCATGGTGTGGATTTAAATATCGGCAAGGGCATGTTTGGTCTGCTCGGTCCAAACGGTGCGGGTAAAACAACGCTCATGAGAATATTAGTCGGCGTCCTGAATGCCGACCGCGGCAGCATAAAAATAAACGATCAAGATCTTGCAGAACATCGGGAAACGTTTCATGGCGCCATTGGCTATTTGCCACAGGATTTTGGCATATATGAAAACATGACTCCTCTTGAATACTTAAACTACCATGCTTTGACCAATGGCATTTATGAACCTGAAGGTCGGCAGGAATTGATATACAACATCCTGAAAAGCGTCGGACTCTGGGACCGGCGAAACGATAAAGTCAAAACTTTCTCCGGCGGGATGAAGCAGCGTGTTGGCATCGCCCAAACCTTGCTGCATTTGCCACAGATTATTGTTGTGGACGAACCCACTGCTGGTTTGGACCCGAGAGAACGCATCCGCTTTCGAAATCTGCTTTCTGAATTAGCTAAAGAACGGATCGTCTTATTCAGTACCCATATTGTCGAGGATATCTCAAGCACGTGCCATGATGTAGCCGTACTCGATCACGGACGGCTCATCTACCGCGGCTCGCCTGAAAAGATGCAGGAACGCGCACGGGGTAAGGTTTTTGAAGCGACGGTAACTGAGGAGGAATTTTCAAAATGGCAGCAGACGTTGCAAATTGTCCAACACAGCAAATCCGAAGACGGCGTTCGAATACGATTCTTAAGCCAAAACCCGGTCGAATCTTTAACTACAAAAACCGTCGAACCGACTCTGGAAGATGCTTATGTTTATTTATTGCAAGAATCAAATAACTAAAACCATGAATCAAAAAGAAACCTTAAACCTGCTCACAAAAAACAGCGCCCTTTCTCAAAGGTTTGGCAACCTGTCCTTGCTGGACCAGATCAAAATTAGCTGGGAGGTTCTGCGCTTACAAGTTCAAATTATATTCTCAAAAAAGTTTGTCTGGTTCATTGTAGGTATATTGATTTATTTTATTGTAGTATATGTAATCAACTACCGACAGCCTATGATAGACCGCATGTCGCAGGAGGATATTCTACCCTGGGTGATTGAATTTCCACTTTCAATTCTGGCGGTATATTTGAGCATGCAAATAGTCAGTAGCGAGAAAGAAAAACGTACGCTGGAGGTCATGTTTACCACGGCCGGTTCCCGGTATAAAGTTTGGCTGCTACGACTTACTACGCTCAATCTTCTTTTACTATTCATTGCTTTTGGTATGAGTAATCTCGCTTTCTTCACTATTGCCGACCATTCAATATTCTGTACAACTATACACGGATTTGTGCCGACCTTTTTCGCGGGCAACATGACGCTCTACTTTAGTGTAAGATTTCGCAGCGGTTTCGCCGCCGGCATGGTTTCAGGAGGGATCCTCTTTCTGATGCTAATGTTTGCCGAAGCCATCAATGAAACCCGCTATTTTTTGTACTTCAATCCTTATGATGTCCCTCGCCATTTAGATCCCGAAACCTGGAATTTGTGGATGTGGCAGAACCGCATCGGGGTGATTATATTGGCATTGTTTTTTCAATTTTTTGCTATGCGCGGTTTAGAAGCCAGGGAAAAATTGTTAAATTAAAAGTGGTTGGTGCAGGAGGATTATATCCGATCTCAGGTTTCTACGAACTCCGAAAACTGCTCAGCACAGGCTGGAGGAATCTTGTTAATAAAAAGCAATTTTCACTTGACTTCACTAAGTTTATTAATTATCTTAAACAATTGTTATCGCCCTGTTAAAGGGTCTAACTGCGAATCTACCATTCACCAGCGCCTGCACGCAAGAACGGGGGATAACATCCAGGGGGTGGGATAAAATAACCGGGTTATAAATATTTATTATCGTGATGATAAAAAATATTTTGGCAAAATCAAACAGGTACAGTAGTTTATCCAACCCCATAAAAGTCAAGAAGTGTAGTCAAACAGGACGGGAACGAGGATGACTTATTTAAACCCAAAACCTGACACTGCAAACAAACCGAAACTGCTTACTCAGGTAAGGGAAGACAATCGCACCAGGCACTACAGTCTGTGTACTGAGGAAGTGTCTGCGCAATGTGGAACTGTAAAGAACAAATGTTGGAGATACCCAATGGTGAGGTAATGGACCTTGGTCTGGAAAAACGATTGAATAAAACGGAAAATTGAAAATGTCTGTATATAGGAATAAAATGTTAAGTCGAATATGCCTATATGTAGGAATATTTTGTTCCTATATATAGGAATATCTCAAATTTGTTCCTACATGTAGCCATTTATTCCTATATGTAGGCATGCGAAATACTTAAAGAGTGGCAACTAATATAATAGTTAGGAACTATAAAGTTCGCGGCACGGAAGCGGCAAAAATTGAATACCGCAAGCATTTAAATGCATAAAGTCTACCTAAATACTGGGCTGGTAAGAGTTGGGATAAGGCGGTCGGCGTTCCGCCCCACCTACCCAACCTAGCCCCCAAACGGGGCAAGCAAATGAATGCTAAGACTGGCTGGCAGTTAAGAAAAGTGGAGGTTGGTAAGTTAGTTGAACAGACATCATGCTTTGAATTATCGGGAAAGGTTTTTTGGAGTGAAAGCGTCGCAGCAGGTCAGGTGGGCCGGTCGTAAAGTCTGTGCTCCGCAGTCAGTCGGGTTTCCTAACATTGCGTGGAGTTGACGCGAGGGGCCCTTGCTTTTTGGCTTGCTTGTGCGTTTTTTCAAGGTTATTTTTCGACAAAAATGTTAGGTGCTCATTCAACTCACGCTGTCGTTAGGTAATACAAAATACATGACTACTAAGCCAATTATGA
>CAZIKB010000098.1:0-25591 GCA_964539665.1 uncultured Cytophagia bacterium | reverse complement strand
TAAACCAATTAATGAAATCAAATATGCCTTCTCTTAATTATGCACAACGGGTTATTAATATCATTCTGAATGATTCCAATGGATTAAACGTACAAAAAGAAACTCTTAATCTCATTGATGAAGATGACATTTTACAAGAACAGAAATATATTCTTGAAAATCTTTCCTCAGATGAAAAATCTATTCTTCGACAGTATACAGAAAACGATTCAGCATCATTACAATTTAGCATACAAAATGGTGTTGTCATGGGACTTAAAACTAAAATGATTTTATTTATGCCTTCAAAACTTGCACGAGGCACATCAATGATAACATCTTTCAACATGCAGCCCTGGGTAAAAGAATTTTTAAAGAAGCGTCCAAAGTTACTTGAATGATGCATAAAAATAAAATCAACCCGACAAAAAAGTGATTATTTCTTAAGTTAGTATTATATTTTATCATAGTTTTATATTATTAATTATATTAAATTTATATTCATTTTTTGCGTGTTACTCTAGCGTTAGAGTGCCATTTGTTATAAAACCATTGAAAGGGTAATGCTATGAGTAAAGCAAAAGTTCTTCCAATCATTTTTCTTCTATTTGCTGTCAATTACGGCTTCGGTCAGAACGATTTTAGATATGCTCAACCGGATGAGTATTGGATAATCCTTGATGATAATATCGCAGTAATGAGAACTCCGGAAGCACAAACAGACAGAACAGCCTTCAATCGTAATCTTGTTACAGTAATTGGTAAGGACACCAAAGTAAAAGTTCTAGAGTCAAAAGGTAGGTTATCTGTTTGGCATAAAGTAAACGTCCTATCCGATGATGGTGTTTTGGCTACCGGATGGATACTGACAGAAGTTGTAAAATCAGCAAAGAAATCATCAAGAACCGAATCAAAGACTGTTTCGAGTAAATGGGGTGTCGTTAGGTTCGCTCATTCCACCGTGAATATTAGAGCCACAAGAAGCACATCTTCAAAAGTTGTAAGTCAACTTAAGCCTAATCAAAAGATAAAGGCTGATTTCTTAAAAGATAATTGGTATGCGGTTTTCGATGTCAACGAGAGTTACCGAACTGAGTCTAACGCAATAGGATATGTTTATTCTTCTTTATTGTATCCCGAACCAAAGAGTGAATCGAAGAAAACAAAAACATCAAAAAACTTATTATCTTTCAAAATTGTAAAAAAGGAAGACCAAAGTTACCGTGGAACGTCAAGAATGACCTATCGAGTCTTATTGAATGTTACCAAAACACCCCAGGAACAAGAGGTCAAGGATGTTGCTGTCTCTATTTGGCAAGATGGCAATAAATCTTGGAAAGAGTTTACCGTCTTTCTTTATTTGCCAGAGATGGATACTAATAGTATGGCATATGGGATAGCAAATTTCACCCCAAGTGGGCTTAAAGATTTTAATGTTCAGGAACTTGCACTATGGGGTACAAAGTGGAAAAAGAAGTGAGTTCAAAAGGCACTCTAACACCCACTCCACCGGACGGTAAACCACCGGTGAGTTTATTCGTTGTCGAGGACGCTTCGCATCCGCGGCGACTAGGCCGAACGATACCTGCTGCCATATAGAAGCATTTGAATATATTAGCTCCAACTTTGAGACATTAGTAACAGATCACGGCCTGAGTTGTGCATAAATTAATGACGGCTTCACTAAATAAAAACAAATTAATTAAGGAGGTTATTATGTCGAAACATTTTTCGCGGTTAGTTGGTGTGGTTATCGTATTTTCCTTTGGCTTTTGTTTAACGCAGAGCGTATTTTCACAACAATTTGCATACCCTCGTCCAAGTCCCGCATCAAGCGTTATGCAGGTTGTAGGCATTGCAGAAGTATCTATCGAATATTCCAGCCCGGGAGTAAAGGGCCGAACAATATGGGGGGAATTGGTCCCGTATGATGAAGTATGGCGTACCGGCGCTAATGCAGCCACTGAAATTTCTTTTTCCACCGATGTGAAAATCAATGGTCAGGAGTTATCAGCCGGCAGTTATAGTCTTTTTACACTTCCAGGTAAATCTGAATGGGGTGTGATGTTTAATTCAAGAACAGGTATTACTGGTACAGATTATAAGGAAGAGGCGGATGTATTGACAGTCAAGGTAAAACCCGAGACAGGTGAATTCAGAGAACGAATGACATTTTTAATTGAGAACAATACGAATGATGCTGCAGACATTGTTCTTCACTGGGAGAAACTCCGTCTTGTATTAAAAATGGAGGTCAATACCGTTGGATTGGTAATGAAAAGTGCGGACAGAGAAGTGGAGCGATCCTGGCTCCCTTCATTTCGGGCCGCCGGGTATTGCTTAAACAACGATGTGAACCTGGAAAAGGGATTAGAATACGCATCGCTCTCTACAAAGATAAATGAATCATATTCGAATACCCGTGTCAAAGCGCAATTAGAATCAAAGCTCGGGAAAAAAGCTGCAGCGATAAAAAGCATGTCTCGTGCAATTGAATTAGGAAAGGCAATGGAAAACAAGCCTTTTGATTTGGACAGAATGCAGAAATTACTGGCTGAGTGGCAAGGCAGTAACGATTAATGATGTAAACTGTACTACCCTGACAGGATTCGAAATCCTGTCAGGGTAGTGTTTTCTCCAACTTAGATAGAAGTCATATTTAGCATGCTATTTATGCCAGCGGATTAAACTGGATAACCGTATTCAGAAGGTATTATTTTCAAAAAAGTCTCAGCGCAGCGAAGCTGCAAATGACAAATAACAAAAACCAAATTACAAATAAATCACAAAACACAAAAATCAAAATTCAAATCTCATGCTTTCAAAGTCTTCTTAAAGCAAAGGTTGGTTTTTTGGAATTCATCAAGTGCACCAGTTTCGTTCCTATCTTCATAAGTACCCGTACTTATGAAGATAGGGGTTTCAAAGATAACTGTTGCACTTATTACTTGAACATGCGCTTTGCAAAAAAATGCAAAGAATGAAAAGTAATACTATAAATTCACCTGGAACTTCAGCCTTATCTCAAAAGAATCATTTTCCTGGTACGACTGAACTCACCTGCTTTTAAACGATAAATGTAAACACCGCTGGTCACGGATTCACCAAAATCATCCAAGCCATCCCAGCGAACCTCGTGGGCGCCGGCCCGTTTGACTGCACTCACGAGCTGCCGCACCTGCTGCCCGAGCAAATTAAATACAGTCAATTCAACCTGACCATTTTGCGGCAGTTGATATTTAATGACCGTTTCCGGGTTGAAGGGATTAGGATAGTTCTGCTCCAGACTGATCGATTCCGGCATAATTGCCGACTCGGGATTTTCTTCAACAGCCACGATAACATCGCCGGTCAGCGCATCGACATTTACAGACAATCTCACATCATCTGCCTGCGAATCGTACATAAATAACCAAACGGCACGCGACGTATCATAGGGCAATACGTTTCGGGATAGTATGGCTTCAACAAAAGCATCCGGATGCGCGTTACGGAAATTATTGCTATTCGCCTCGGCAACTGGAGATACGGCAGGGGAATCCAGCCAATCTGCCGGCAGAGCCTCCACAGAGAACACATTATCTATTGAAGCCACCCGCTCGTCAATGACCATGCCCTCAAGCATAAAGAAAGCATGAACTGAATCTTTGTCAGCAGAAGAATAGTAGGCAAATACCCAGCCTGGAGCAAAACCGTCGGCAGCCACACTCTCAAAGTTTCTGACATGCACCAGTTCCGCATCGGGCTGCCAGTTTAGGGCAGCTCCATTGGCCGCATCCAGATTTGCGAGCGCCGTAGTTGGCTGTCCGCCTGGACCCGGAATATCAACAGGTCTGCCGGTTTCCGCATCAAGAAAGATCATCTCTGGCTGTTCGGCCATTTTTGAAGAATAGATGAAAATCCATGCGGCAAGGGTGTCATCAGCAGTCATTTGAGTTAATGAGCCGTCAGGTCTATATTTTTCAAACGGTGTTCCTGAAGACCATGCCGTCTTGTATGGTATTTGAGCCGATTTTGCTAAAATGGAACCGCCATTCCCGGGCATTAGAAACGCGCTAGCCATGGCCGTTATTTCGGCGTCGGGATACATATTTCGAAAATCACTGCCGCCATTGGCCTCGGCGGAATCCACCGCTACATCACTATCGAGCCAGTTCTCCGGCAATGGAATGTTAAGTCTGGGACCGCCGTCATCTCCTCCAGTGCTATTTATTGGCAGTGGCATGGTGAAAAATAAGTCGCCAATTAGTCCAACAAAGAGAACAGTATCCTGATTTGCTGCATAAAAGCCATAATTCCATACAGACGCTTCGCCATTGAGGGCAATGGCATCGGACACTACAATAGTTAAGGCATATCCGGGCAACAAAGATTGAGCAATATTTTTAGCTGCTGCAAAATTTTCCCTGGCTTTGGATACAGTCGGAAGGCTTGCAGTTAAATCTATATTCGGGAGATTTTCTCCTTCTGCTATAGTAATTTGATCAATAATGTTGTCGGCGTCGGTATCGTAGCCGCCAAAAGCATCATCGCGAAAATCAAACATCCCGTCCTGATTCATGTCCTTAAATGCTAAAATAAAATAGGTGCCAGCGGAAACATAGTTAATGGTATAATTGCTTGAAGACAAAGGAATCACCGCAGCAGCTTCCAGGTCGCCGCCACCTTCCTCCTCTTCTTCACCTCCTCCAGGACCAAAAGGTGGTTCTATAAATAATCCAATCGCGGTACCACCCGGAACACCACCCGGGAAATTTATGGTTCCGGAGACAGTTGCTGTTGGAAGATTGCCGCCGGTGCTGAAGGTAATTGCATAAGGCCGGTCCAAAAGATCGCCAGTGGTACTCTTGGCGCCCTGCAAAAAAACCAAAAATCTCGTATCAGGCGTTAAAGACACATTTTTAACAGTCACGGTATCCAGACTGCTGCTTACTTACGATTATTTCCTCGGGTTCACCAATGGAATCCGTCGGAAAAAGTTCAATGCCTAAAAAGAAGTCTTCAGGCTCTTCAAATCGGGCAGTAGTGTCCAAAGGCGCATTGAATACTAAAACAAACGTAGCCAGCGTATCTACACCAGTTGCTCCATCAGCAGGTGTAGAAGAAACCAGGCTTAGTTGGCCAAATGCAGAAATTGAAAATCCCAGGCAAACGACTAATACACACAAAATGATTACAACTTTTTTGCAATACATGATAACCTCCCAAGATTTAAGTTAATAATTATTAATAACGGCTTTACCGAGTTAGAAATATTAAACTATAATTTGTATTTGGCCGATTAAGGACAATCCCAATTGTCATGCAGGAAGCATCTTTATAGTGTACAAAATATGGCTCACTGAAGTAGAGTTTTCACCGTTTACAAACAAGATTCTTCCAGTCAAAGTCCCCGGGCATCGGGGAATGACATGCTGGCGAGTGCAGTTTTTCCTGAAAGAATGGTGCAGCAGCATTATGTTGCTCTCGCAATATCGGTCAGATGTATAGTTTTCTATCGAACAGCAAATAATTAACTTTAATCTAAAAAGTCAACAATTTACTTTTGCTGAAACACTCATTTAGACTGGGCCATAGAATCAATTATTTAATACAATTTTTTGTTGCATATTAAAATTAAATCATTTATTATTAAAAACATACCTGCGGGAAATATCAAACTACCATACCCAAGAAAAGCAATAAAAAATACTTGTTTTTGATAAAGCTTGATTGTACATTTAATTCGTACAAATGCAAAGGTTGAAAAAATGGATACAATTGCCGTAAGCGAATTTCGTGCTAATATTATGAAGATTTTAAAGGAGGTTGAACACGGTTCTAATATTAATATTACATCACGAGGAAAAGTTGTAGCTAAATTAGTACCACCTGACTATACTCGAGAAAAAGCAAGAGAAAAATTAAAGGAGATTAGTAAGAATGCTATGTTAGGTGATGTGATATCTCCAATTGATGCTCAATGGGAGGCACATTCTGAATGATCACCATTGATACTCATATAATAATTTGGGAAGCTTTAAAACCAGAACTTTTAAGTACAAAAGCGAAAGATTCAATACAAAAAGCAAATAATACTAATGGGATAATTTTATGTGAAATATCGTTGTGGGAAATTGCGATGCTGATCCAAAAGAAAAGAATTGACATAAAAGCACCATATATTGAGTTCATAAATTTAGTTAAAGCTTCAAATAATTATATATTAAAGGGGATAACACCTGAGATTGCTGAATTATCCACTCTATTACCTTTAGAAATAAATCTAGATCCTGCGGATAGAATAATTTGTGCAACTTCATTAACAATGAATATCCCCCTGGTAACAGCAGACAAGAAATTACGGAAAAATAAAACAGTAAAAACAATTTGGTAAGCTAAAAAATAGCTTTATAACAAATAATCTTAGGAGGCTTTTAATATGGCTACATACGAATGTTCAAAATGTGGCATGGCTGTTAACGCGACTTGTGCCAAATGTGACGCTCCACTTGCTGACGATATTTTAAAATTGGATGATGGTACAGAAGTTCAAATTTCAAAATGTCCGAATGGCCATGGCAAGATCAAATCTCCATTGTGTTGTGGCAAGGACATGAGCTGTAAGGTAGGCTGATTTAACAACGATCCCCAACTATTGGCTTTGTTTGTGTCTGATCGAAAATTCGAATATTCTGTCATTCCTGCGATCTTTATTGCAAGAATCTCCTGATTTCAGTCTGGAGATTCCCGAATAAAACACTCGGGAATGACAAGATAGAACTGTTTTCGTTCAGACACTATTTAGTATCCCGCCTCACGTATGCCCAGCACAAAGTAATTATTTGATTTAGGAGAGTGGCGCTACGAGTAAAACCAGTAAGTTATCAGGCTTAATATTATTTTTCGGTTTGATGAAAAGATGGTGTTACAAAGATAAATTGGGAGAAAAGGATTACTAACAATCGTGCGATGTAAAGGACGTCGATTAGATTCGTGGGATATTTATCTAGTTGACGTCCTTGACATTATGTTTAAAAAAATATTAAACTTAGTTAACCGCTTTTTCTTTAGGCGGCGCTTTAAGCTTGCGTACGCTGTTACTGCCGCACTTCGGACAGGTTTTTTCTACCACTACTTTTTTTACGTAATCACCAGTATAACCATGTCCGCACCGTAAACATTTAAAATAGGCTGACTCTGCCATTGCACCTCCATAATTTGTCTCTTTATTTATACTTAATATTTTAAAATGCGCTAAACAATGAATTGTATTAACTACGAAGGATAGCCGTACTCCTGGCAATAAACTTTCTGCATCAATTCATTTTCAGCGGATTCGTGGTCCTGAATACTGGACATTAATTGCGTTACTCTTTTAAGAATATCTCCCAATTTGTTATCATCTATCAGTTCCAGTTCCTTGAGTGATGTCAAAATTCCATCCAAATTAGCCACAATCTGGTCATGTTCGGCTTCAAGTTTTTTAATGCTATTCATAGCCTGCGGCGCTTCGCTTATAAGCTCATTCATAAATCCACCTTCTTCTTCCAGATCAAAGTGTTTTTGCAGGTGGGTACGAAAATCACGTAAGCGCCACATAAATTCCAACCGCCAGTCCGTGAAACCTTCGGATTGCACTTCCTTGGTGACTTCATTTTTGATGTCGCCCATGTCGCGCTTCAGGCATTCATGCTCCTTTTCAATTTGTATGGCAATATCTGATTTTTTCCGAGGCATACTTCAAACACCTCCTTAAAATTTAGAAATTAATAAGACTCCAAACACAGTTTGTAACTATATTTGGAAGATATAAAAAATAATTAAGTTAAACTCATACAACTATATGACACTAAATCTGTTTGATAAGCCAAAATGCCTTTCTGCGTCAATATTACCCATATTTTAATCGGTAGAACTCCATTTCAAGAATATGATTTTGATTTAAAACCAAATTTTGTTCAATTGATTCATCTGGATCCACAGTTATGTTGGCTGTACACTCCTCTAATTGATGAAACCCACCAGACTCTTTTCGTCAGATTGAACCACTGCGTATATTCATTAATTTACTTAGTTTATAGCTGTTTATTTGAGTAATAAAAGTTTTTTCGTCTCAGCAAAATCTCCAGCTTCTAAACGATAAAAATATATACCACTAGCATAACGGCTGGCATTCCATTGTATTTCATATTCTCCTACATTTTTTCCACCATTAGCAAGGATCTCTACTTCTTGACCGAATAAATTAGAAATTTTAAGTGTTATATATGACGATTTATCTAAATAATATTTAATAGTCGTATTAGTATTGAAAGGATTGGGATAATTTTGATGTAAAATAAAATTCTTTACAATCTCACTTGGGCTAATATGTAAAATATCATCCATATTTCGGTAATAAATCCCGCCTGATTTTGTGCCTGCAAAAAGTATAGAGTTAGGAGTTTCACTGTTAGATAAGGAGAAAACATTTTTATGTGTCAGATCACCGCTTAATTCAGACCAGGTAACGCCAATAACAGTACTGTAGAAAACACCAGCACTTGTACTTATAGCAACGTCGTTACGGTCATGTAAATTATCTCGTAATGACTGAAATGCGCTAATTGAAGCATCTTGCGAAGAAAATTGGATGATTTGCCAATTGCTTCCAAAATCCTCACTTCGAAAAAGTTGATCGTGAGTAGCTGCTAAAATAACATTCGGATAATCAGGAGAAATGAAAACTGATTTCGCTTTGATTGGGTCTTCAATCCAGGTTTGCCCGTCATCTAAACTTCTTAATAAAACATTTCGTTCGCTATAATCAAATCCAGTTGTAGCTGAAAGAAGTATCATATTATTATTTCTGGTAAGCGCAATATCATTTATGTAATAATATTCGGATGGTAGACCAGTCTCCTCCCAGGTATTGCCCAAATCATCGCTTCTGAAAAGAGTCGTATATCCACCAGCATAAATAGTTAAAGAATCTTGCAGGCTGAATTCTAATGATAGTATAGAATCATCCGGGTGGAGTTCAGCCCAGGAATTACCTCCGTCCAGGCTTAATTTGATACTCGTCTTCCCGTGCTCAAAACCCACAGCAATGATCTCTGGATTTGTTGGATGAAGCTTTACTTCAGAAATGTATCCTCCAAAGTATTGTTTTTTCCAATGGATGGAATCGATGTCAGATATATATAAACGATCTAATGTGGCTGCATAGATTTTTGGGTCATCCCCTGATGCAACTTGTAAACTAATGATATCTGTTCCATGAAGCCCACTACTACTAAACTGAACATTTTGCCCGTTTTCATTACTGGTATACACACCATCACTCGTCCCAACAATTAATTGATTATTGCCAGCCATGGTGATTGATCCACCAGGCATGTTCGTCAACTCCCAAGTGTCTCCCCCATTATTACTAATAAAAAGGCTTGGGTAAGAACTCCTATAAACCCGTTGAGGATTTGTTGGATCGACAAAAACCCATGATGTCTGGGGTTGCTGGGGATTAATATTAAAACCATTCCTTTCTACCCAATTGTTGCCCCCATCCGTACTCTTAAATAGGCCTGCACTGGTTGCTAAATAAATTATCTCAGGATTGGATGGATTTACATCCATACAATGTGGAAATCCGAATATTTCCTCTGATATTTTCATGGATAATTCCCAGGTTTCACCATAATCTGAACTTCGATAAAATTTCCAATTATTCGCAGCAACATAAACAATATTTGAACTTAAGGGATTTACCACCAGAGCAGAAACACTTCCGTCACGGCCAGGTAAAGGAAAGGCTCTCCAGGTCTCACCGCCATCCTCCGTTTTAGAGATTTCGGTAGATCCTATAGAAAAAACATAGATTATTTGAGGATTTTGTGGATCAATTGTTATGTGTCGAATGCCCCCTGAATCCCAGCCTGTCGGCGTCCACGTGTTACCCCCATCAGTCGATTTAAATAAAGCATCATTACCATATGTCTCTGGATAAAAACCCGCATAAACAATGTTTGCGTCGAACGGGTGGACAGCAATTGCAAATAAGCTTCCTTCAAAGTATCTGACAAAAATCCAGTTTTTTCCGGCGTCGTTACTTCTAAATATACTGCCACTGTGAATAGCAGCATAGACAACATTTGAATCGGAGGGTGCAGTAACGACCATTTCAATATCTCCACCGTCTGGACCTATACTCTTCCAACTGTTTGATTGAGAAATTCCTGTTGCTAAAGTGAAGATGACTGAAACAATAAAAATCAGTAAAGAAACTTTGATTTTTCTATGCATTTCTTTTCACTCTACTCTTTAAAGAGGCAAAAAATTAACTAGTGGAATGATTCCAAAGTAACGTACATTTCAGAATAAACATAAATGAATCGTCAAATTTTGATTAAAAAGTGTCATTAAGTCAATTGTTGTAATTGCGAGCGAAGCAATATCATAACAATAATAAAATCAAGAGATTGCTTCGTCGCTCCGATCCTCACAATGACAATAACATTTTTTTGGAAATGCTCCACTAGAATTAATCTGCCTAACAATCAATTAACTGCAGCCAGTTCTTTCTCTTTAACCACTCTTCTCGGCTGAAGCATATTCAACAAAATCTCATTCAACCAGTCTTTTCAAAATCCTGACGTCACACCAGAACACTCGCCACTTAAACAGAGGCGCCATTTGTAAGTCTCCCTGTCAGCGCGATTTCCATTTGCTTCCTTCGTGTTTTCCAGGTTACAGGAACATTTTTTTGCTCAACTATTGTTTCTCAAATTCTTGAATCATAGTCACGTTTACTCCTTCATCTACTTCCGTCACGGTAATGGTCAGTTTATTTCCCTGAATGGTAAATTCAAGCTCCTCCGGTCCTTCTACTGAATCCGTTAGAGTCAATTCATTTCCCGAAACACTCCAGGTACCCGTTTCATTCTCAGTCCCTTCATCATCAATAATCGTCGCTTGATAGGTATGGTCACTTTTGATTACAACTGTAACAGATATTTCCCATTGTTCGGCTGTCATGGTAATAGTGCCTTCTGGACCACTCACGGTCATTTTGGTTAATTTCCATGTACCGATTAATGCGCATCAGAGCTTGCAGGATTATCACCTCCGCAATTTACGAATAAAAGCGCAACCACTAAACTAAATAGGATGACGAAAGTAGACCTTGTTGTAATCATGTTTTCCTCCTTCTTTTAGTTAATCATTTCTATGCCGTACCAAATCAGGTGACTGGAACTTCCACCCTTTGTTTCGCAGGTTTCTTCTTGCCAGTCATTTTGCCGTTACTTAGAACGTCCATTGTAAATTTCACCTCTTCGAGAGTAACCTGCTTTCTTAATTCCTCAACTTCACGCATCACTTTGGCGAACTTTTGTCCTTCAGCCGCGCTTATCCATTCCAACTGTAGGCGCTCGGGTCGAATGCCCATCTTTTCTAATTTATCCCACAGTTTTTCTACCCGCTGCTGAGTCCAGGTGACGGCATCGATATAATGGCAGTCGGAGAAATGACAGCCGGAAACCAGTACTAAAGGCGCACCTTTCTTGAAGGCATGAGTAATGAAATCCTCGTCAACTCGACCGCTGCACATGGTGCGAATTAAGCGAACATTAGTGGGATATTGCAGTCGAGACGTGCCTGCGTTATCTCCACCAGCATAAGAACACCAGTTGCACGCGAAGGTGACGATTTTCTCCATGTGCTTATCCTCTAAAATGGCGTCCACCTGGGCGTAGTATTGGGCGTCGTTAAAATGCCGCATAGCAATAGCATCGGTTGTACATTCAGCGGCACAGGTTCCGCAGCCTGAGCAAGCAGCCTCAATGATCTTCGGATAAAGATTCTCTTTTTTACTCGCTGGCGTGACTGCATGAAATGGGCAGACACGAACACATCGACCGCAGAAGTTACAAATATCCTCATTTATTATAGAGGTGATCGCTTCAATCTTCACTTCACCAGCATTTAACAGAATACTCGCGCGTGCTACCGCGGCGCTGGCTTGCGTAACACTATCTTTGATATCTTTAGGAGCTTCCACACAGCCGGCAAAATAGACGCCTTTTGTTGGCGCATCCACTGGTTTTAATTTTGGATGAGCCTCCATAACAAATCCGTCGGAAGTTTTTGAAAGCGTGAGCAACTGGCGTATGGCCGCGGTGTCTTTTCTGGGTACCAAACCAACAGCCAATACAACCATGTCCACCTCATGTTTTTCAATTCGCCTTTCGAGTGTATTCTCAACCGTCAAAATTAGGTTTTTCGTGACCGGATCTTCTTCAATATCACCTGGGAGTCCACGTATGTACTGCACCCCTGCTTCTTTGCTGCGCCAGTAGAGATCTTCAAATCCCTTACCGAAGGAACGAATATCCATGTAAAATACTTTGCTCTGAAGATCGGGATAATGATCTTTTAAAAGCAAAGTATCTTTCACAGTGTTCATACAACAAATATTACTGCAATATGGCACACCACGGTTCTTTGAGCGCGAACCAACACACTGGATGAAAGCCACTCTTTTGGGAGTTTCATGGTCCGTTGGACGAATAAAATGGCCATCAACGGGACCGCCAGCACAAATCAATCGCTCGAATTCCATGCTGGTTATGACATTTTCAAACTGGCTGTATCCATACTCGTCCATTTCGGTGGGATCGTATGGTTCCATACCAGTGGCAACAATTACCGTTCCCACTTCCAGATCGACATATTCATCTTTGACGTCATAGTCTATGCACTTTTTCTCGCATGCCTCTGCACACTTGCCGCAGGCGATGGGATTCGTGCCTAAGCAGTTATTCATATCTAAAATATAGGAAGAAGGAACGGCCTGCGGAAATGGAATGTAGATAGCTTTCCGAGAGGAGAATCCCTCTTGATACTCATCGACTACAGCTACCGGGCAAACCTTGGAACAGTCGCCGCAGGCTGTACATTCAGCCTCGTCAACGTAGCGTGCTTTTTTTCGAACTGTAACTTTAAAATTTCCAACAAATCCTGTTACGTTCTCTACTTCACTGTTTGAAAGAAGTTGAATCCTGGGATGCCGACCGGCATCCATCATCTTAGGACCAAGTATTCATATACTGCAGTCCATGGTCGGGTAAGTTTTGTCGATTGCGGCCATGATACCACCAATAGAAGGCTCCTTTTCAACCAAATAGACCTGGTGCCCGGCATCGGCCATGTCCAGCGCGGCCTGAATTCCTGCCACACCTCCACCAATAACCAGGGCAGCCTGGGTTACCGGAAATATCGGCTCGACCTGCGGCTCTAAAAGTTTCGCTCTGAAGACTGAGCTTCGTACCAGGTTCATTGCCTTTTCTGTGGCCGCTTCTTTTTCATACTGGTGAACCCAACTGCAGTGTTCACGGATGTTGGCCATTTCCATCAGATAGGGATTCAATCCCGCTTCTTCTACACAGTGACGGAAAGTATGTTCGTGAATTTTAGGTGTACAAGATGCAACAACCACCCGGTTCAGGTTATATTCTTTGATGGCTTTTTTAATCTCATTTTGACCCGGATCTGCGCATGTATATTTATTGCCCACGACTGCTACAACGTCAGGCAGTGTTTTCGCATATTCCATCACCGCCTTGGTATCAACCACACCCGCAATGTTAAGACCGCAGTCACAGACAAATACTCCTATTCTGATTTCCTGGTCTGTATTGGCATCATTCATATTTATTGCCTCCAATTCTTGTAATTTTTAGTTCAAATAAAAGAGTAATTAACAACGACTTCATTCCATTAATTCTAAATAATATTCGAATAGCTATACCAATGCTTCTGCCGCTAAGGTCGCGATGTCCTTGATTTCAATGCTGATTTCCTCTCCCAAATTCTGATCTTGCATGGCGCACTTTAAGTGAATTTCACATTTGGGACAGGCTGTTATTAAAGTATCGGAGCCCGTGGCTTTGGCCTGCCTCAAGCGTTCTACCTGAATTTGCTTGGAATAAGTGGTGCAGTTCATCCAGTTGGATACGCCGCAGCAGATAGCTTTTTTGCCGCTTTTTTTCATTTCGTTAAATTCAACACCTGGCACAGATGTCATGATTTTTCTAGGGGCTTCATACACCCCAAGATGCCGTCCCAGTCTGCAGGGGTCCTGAAAGGTCACTTTCATATTTCGACTATCGGTTGGAAAAAGAATTTCCTTTGAGTCATACTTTTGGGCAACAAATTCTGAAATGTGTAAAGACTCAAATCCCAAATTGCCGAATTGCGCGGCATAGTCTTCCTTTATGGTTCGATAGCATTCCGGACAGGAAAAGACGACCTGTTTAGCGCCGGTGTCTTTAATGGCTTTTATATTGTGTTCTGCCAATTTAACGAAATTATCTTTATCCCCGCTCCAGAGTAAGTCATGACCACAGCAGCGCTCGTCAGACATGAGCACGGGTTCAATACCGACATTGTTCATTAACTTGACCACGCTTTTACCTGCATCGAGAGTTCGGGCGTCCAAATGAGAATAAAAAACATCAAAATAAGGAGCACACCCAACAAAATAGAGTACCTCGCCTTTTTCGGCAATTTTCAAGTCCTCGCCAACCCAATCCAACCTTTTCTGATTTAAATCCGGATCGGTCATAATACGCATGAGGGATTGCAGAGCACCGCCGTGAGAACACATGCCCTGTTGACCACATTCTCTCGCCTGGGTACGTAAATCCAGTGTCAGAGTGGAATAATCCACATCCGCGGGACAGCCAGCTTCGCAGTTTTTACAGGTCAAACAAGACCAGAGCATCGGATCGGTTAATACATCATCCTCTGAAGACTGAATAGTACGCGATACGATGGTTCTGGGGGAATAGCTGTTGTTTACCAGAGCAATCGGGCATGATGCATTGCATTTGCCACATTCCAGGCAATAGAAAGCTTTAGTCTTTTTAATCGTGTCACCAATTTCTGTCATATTAAACACCTTGTTCTTATTATAATTCAAGTATGGTTATGAATTGAAATTTAAATCTCCAAACTGTCTTCGAAATCTGCCGCTAAATTTTCCTCTGAATATTCTAAGTTTTTCAGAGTCTGTTCTCACCAGGGAGTTGGACTCAACTTATCATCTGAACATTTGCTAATCGAATCATCAATATCGTTTTTATCAAAATTCTTCCGCGCACCTTTTACTTCCTCAATAGCTCCGGCCACCAGCATAAAATAACGGTCCAAAGGACAGTCGGATTTAAGACGTAATTCACAGACGCCATCTTTTGATTGTTCACATTCCAGGCACACTTTTTCATGCAGCAATGCAAAATAATCATCCATTTTCGAACTATCAACAGACTCAACCACCTCGACAACTTTCGGGAGGTATTGTTCAACAGGACACTGCCAATTTTTTGATAAACCACAGCGAACAAATTCATGTTTACTCTTAAATATCCCGTCAACGCATACCAGGCACACTCTTTGTCGGATAGCTGGTAAATATTCATGCATGGTACATCTCTTTCAAAGTACAACTCAAAAGCAACTATTTTAAGGGTTTGCTTCAAACTTTGGCTTCATTAACACCGTGCAAAAATGCATCAACAACGGCTGTGAACTCTTCAACATTTTCACTCTCCGGCCAGAACCATTGGAATTTCTCAGATGGAAAACCAAGAATATTCAGCATATTACGGGTTTTGCCAAAATGTTCGTCAGCATATTTATTGCCAAATCCGTAGTGACATTCATTCATTGGACAACCTACTACCAGCACGCCTTCAGCGCCATTTTCAAAGGATCGAAAAACAAACGATGGCTCCAAACGTCCGGAACAGGTGGTTCGAATGAATAAAACGTTTGAATTTTTTTGGGTGATTTTGGTGAAAATAGACCGGTCCAGATGGGAACCATACCAGGAACAGGTGAAAATAACCACATTTGATTTTGCCGAATCCAGACTTTGCAGTTTCTCCTCTAACCAGTCCTGGGTATAATACCTGGGAACTATGGCGCCGGATGGACAAACACTTACGCAGGTACCGCATCCTTTGCAAATGGTTTCATCTATTTTTGACACATAGAGCCCGTTGCCCTTTGGCAGCAACATGGGTCCGGAATAATCACAAACGGTCACACAATCTCCACAACCACGGCAGACATCTTCTTTGACATAGCAGGTTAAAGGTGTCATTTGAACCGGTTTATCTGGTTGACCTTCAACATAAAGCACCCCTTCAAGGGCGGAATCTAATTTCGTCTTATCGAAACCTGAAGGTAATCTAAGAAAAACCTCATCCTGGCCATCATATGGGGAAAGCATAGTAACCGTCTTCTGGCATTCGGGGACACATAAAAAACACTCACTACAAACACCGCACCGCAGACAGCGACTGGCTTCCTCTATGGCGGCAGCTTCACTGAATCCTGCCTCAACTTCTTCAAAATTGTTCTTTAAGCCAGCATGAGTTTGCTTTGGCATCTCTGCTCGTTTCTTCTTTTCTTCCTGAGTAAGATCAACCTTTATTTCTGTTTCAAGAGGTCGGTCCTGAGTCAGTTCTTGCTTTAATGGTTTTCCATCAAGATAACGTTCGATAGACTGAGCAGCTACGTGACCCGCTGCAATAGCGTCGATGACAGTATTTGGTCCGGTAACAGCATCACCTCCGGCAAAAACGCCTGGCCGGGAAGTTACCATAGTCGACTCGTCCACCTGAAAAGTTTGCCATTTCGTAATATCCATTCCATGTTCTCCGGGCAGAAAAGAAAGATCCGGCTCCTGACTGATGGCTGGAATAATGGTATCGACCTGGATGGAGAAATCAGATCCTTCGATTGGGATTGGACGACGACGCCCACTGGCGTCTGGCTCGCCTAATTTCATTTTTGTGCACACCATCTCAGTTACTTTGCCGTCTTTGCCCGATATTTCAATGGGCGCTGCCAGGAAATGAATTTTCACACCCTCGTGTTCGGCCTCTTCGATTTCTGCCGCGCTGGCTGGCATCTCTTCCCGCGAACGCCGGTAAACGATGGTTACTTCTTCACAATCTAAACGCAGGGCTGCACGTGAAGCATCAATAGCTGAATTGCCTCCGCCAATGATGACCACTTTTTTGCCAATTTCTACTTTACCACCCAGATTGACATCCCGTAAGAATGTAATAGCATCCAGAACCCCCTGATATTTTTCCTCCCCGGGAATGCCTAATTTCAATCCCTTATGAGCGCCAACAGCGATGAAAACAGCTTTATATCCTTCTTTAAAAAGATTATCTATGGCGTTTTCCCCGGCAATTCTTGTGTCAGGTTTTATCTCAACACCCAATTTTCTAATCATATCAATTTCATATTGAATGACCGGGCGCGGTAAACGAAAAGCCGGAATGCCGGTTGTAAGCATACCGCCGGGTTCAGGCAAAGCCTCAAACACAGTTACCCCGTAGCCCTTTCTGATCAAGTCGTTAGCGGCAGTTAATCCGGCAGGCCCGGAACCGATTATGGCAACTTTTTCTTTTCTGGTTTGCGGAAATGGTTTAATATCCGCCTGTGGATGGTTTAACTCGTAATCTGCCACATATCGTTTAAGCCAGCAAATAGCCACAGGAGCATCAATTTCATTACGGTTGCAGTAAGATTCACACGGGTGCGTACAAACACGTCCGCAAATTCCCGGGAAAGGATTTCTTTCCCTTACAACCTCTAAAGCTTCCTGAAACCGTCCGGCAGCAATTAGCGATACGTACGATTTAACATTGACGCCAGCTGGGCAAGCCATCATACACGGTGAATGCTCAATCTCTCCGACCGTGTATCTTTTATTTATATCATTGTTAAATGCAATAGATACCTTGTCCTGACTCAGAACTTCTTCAAAGGGAGTGTGTGATTGCCCTTTTTGCATATTTTATCTCCTCTCTTACTATTTGCTTTAGTCGTGTACTATACTTGATGATGCGCTCTGGAGAAATGCTCATGCACCACATACCATTGGTTGTTCCCTTTTTGATAAACATGTGTACCTCTTCCGGGGATTTCATGAATCCGGGTGCCATCGTCAATATTAACTACCCAGTGAAAGCACGCAACGGCTATGTCTCCAAAATCCTGCACCATTACATTTGAAATAGAATATTCTACTTTTTCTCCTTCTTCCAGGTAGTATTCAACTGTTTCTTTAAGAGCATCCAGGCCTTCTATTAAATTATGGGTTGTAGAAGAAAAACCAATCATATCCGGCTTAAAAAAAGTCAGAAATTTTTCTACGTCCTTGCTGTTAATAGCTGCAGCCATGTGTTGCTCCAACTTTTTAATTGCTTTTTCCAGTTCAGCCATGATTAGACATTCCTAATCAAAAAGGTTAAGGATACCTCGTTGCATTGAGGATTAATCTTTGAAACAACAATGAATTTTCGTGACTACTTATTTCGTTTTGCCATTCCCACTTGCTACTAATTTCAAACCGAACTCAAAACCACTGTTAAACGCTTTTAAGTTTAATTCTTCCGTTCCTTTGGGAACAGAAGATGTTACTGCTTGCCGGACTGCATCAACATCAACAATTTTTGAGACAGCTGAAAAAAATCCCAGCATCACAATATTGAGTACGATTTTTCTTCCTAACTGCTCAGCGATTCTCGTAGCCGGAATAGAATATAATTTGATATTATCTCTTGGCGCATCAATTTTAACCAGATCTTCATCAACTAATAATATGCCGTCATTTTTTAAATCGGGTTCAAATAGTGAATAAGCTTCCTGTGACATGGCAATCATAATGTCCGGTTTACGCATATAGGGATACAAAACCTCTTCATCGGACACAATAACCTGTGCACTGCAAGCGCTTCCTCTTGCCTCTGGTCCAAAGCTCTGATTCAGAGTAGCATGTTTATCAGCGAATAGAGCGGCAGATTTTCCGATGATATATCCGCACATAATCACACCTTGACCACCATAACCTGTTACTCTAATTTCCGTTCTGCTCATATTAAAAACTCCAAATTTTATTTTTTTGCTGTCTCTAATTGGATTAATCCATCTGTTGGTTCACCATAAGGTTTGAATTTGGCACCCAATATTTTTTTATGTCCCTCATTCCAGGCTTCAAGAAAAGTGGGACGTTCCCGGTCGATAAATTTACCAACGATTATTTTCTTCTGGAATTCAATATCCAGGGTCGTTGGATCAGCGCCATGTTGTATTTCACTATTATCATGGTAAAATTTCATGAGATCCAAGCCGGTACCTAATTTATTTCTTCGGGCGTACAAAGTAGGACAGGGGCTGATAGCTTCAACAAAAGAAAATCCTTTCTTGTTTAAAGCTTCATGTATTGAATTTGTTAATCGACGAATGTGCAGGGCTGTCCAGCGTGCTACATAAACCGCACCGCACGTTGCCACTAATGATGGCAGAGTAAACGGCCGTTCGAAATTCCCATACGGGGAAGTAGAACTATTGGCCGTAATTGGTGTCGTTGGTGCAACCTGTCCTCCAGTCATCGCATAAATAAAATTATTTACACAGATGACCGTTATGTCCATATTTCGTCTTGCCGCATGAATCAAGTGATTGCCGCCAATGGCAGATAAATCACCGTCGCCACTAACCACTATAACCTTTAAATCTGGATTACCCAATTTCAGACCAGTCGCAAAAGGAATTGCCCGGCCATGTGTAGTATGAAATGAATCTAACTTGACGTAACCAGCAACACGACCAGTACAGCCGATACCGGACACAATTGCGACTTTCTCTAAAGGATAATCAAACTTTTCCAGAGCGGAAGCTAAACAGGTAACCACGGTTCCAATTCCGCATGTGGGACACCAAATGTGCGGCATGCGATCCATGCGCAAAAAGGGTTCCATGGGATGTTGTTTTTGTAAATTTTCTGCAACCTTTATCATTTTACGGCCTCCTCAATTACCTTATAAATATCATCAGGTTCATGAACCCACCCACCAGCGTGCGGGATAAGAAACGTTTTTGCTTTACCATTTACTACTCGTTCCAACTCCAGAACCACCTGGCCCATATTAATTTCAGGCATTACAAACGCCTTTACTTTCTCGGCTAATTGTTTAATTCGTTTTTCAGGAAACGGCCATACAGTAATCATTTTAATAAATCCGACTTTAATTCCTTTTTCCCTGGCTCTTGCAATGGCTGGTTGAGTTACTCGCGAAGTTATGCCATAAGCCATGACAATCACATCTGCATCTTCAACATTTTCTTCTTCAATTTCGATAATATCATCGACATTTTTATTGATTTTGTCCATCAATCGTCTCACAAGTGTATCCTGCATTTCAGGAGTCATTACCGGATAGCCTCTCTCATCATGTGTAAGACCTGTTGTATGGATTTTATATCCATCGCCAGCCTTAATCATTTCTGGCACCAAATCCTCACAAGGTTTATACGGCAGATACTCTTCGGGTGGTAATTTAGTGAATCTTCGAGGGGTAATTTCAATATCTTCTGCGTGTGGGATAACCACCTTTTCGGTCATGTGTCCGACACATTCATCCATCATAATCAAAGTCGGCACCCGGTATTTTTCTGAAAGATTAAAAGCTTTAATTGTATAATCAAATGCTTCCTGAGGTGATGACGGACAAAGAGCGATAATCTCATAATCGCCGTGGGAGCCCCACCGTGCTTGCATCATATCGGCCTGTCCAACCATTGTAGGAAGCCCGGTTGATGGGCCGCCGCGCTGTACATTAACCACTACGCAAGGAACCTCCATCATAATTCCGAGGCCTAAATTTTCCATCATTAATGAAAATCCCGGGCCAGAGGTTACAGTCATCGACTTTTTCCCGGCCCAGGCACCGCCGAGTACAGCCGCCATCGCGCCTAACTCATCCTCTACCTGAATAAACATTCCGCCCACCAGCGGAAAACGCGCCACAATTCGCTCAGCCACTTCAGTGGAAGGGGTAATAGGATAGCCGGCAAAAAACCGGCAACCGGCTGCCAGTGCGCCTTCACAACAGGCATGATCTCCATCCAAATAATGGGATCCAGTAAGTACTCCAATTGGTTCAGCTTTCAATTTACTCCGCCTCCTTTCTGGCCTCAACAGGCTCATCTATCTTATTTGAGTTGTTTTTTAAAGTTACAAAAATTGAAAATTCAGGACATATTATTTCACATAACTGACAGTGGACACATTCATCTTCCAGTACCGCAATAGGTGGATGATATCCCTTTTTATTGAAACCCGATGAAAGCTCTAATACGTCCTTTGGGCAATACTCAACGCAAAATCCGCATCCTTTACATTGATCGTCTATAATATGAATTATACCTTTTGGCAAATCAAGTTTATCTACATCCAAAGGTTTACGCCAGTAGTTCACGGTTTATCCTCCAAATTTATATTCGAAATACATTTGCATATAATATTTATTAACTTCAAAATTTTGAATCAAATAGTTGATAGAACTCATTATGGCTGCAATGTGTTATTGTTTCATTGTTACAAATCAAACAATTCAACAATATAACGGTGGAACAGTTGGGCAATAAAATTCAAAACAAACACTTAATTTGTAATACTTTGATTTTGCTCTTTTATTGAATTCATTTCTTATTGGCCACGAATATCATAACTTTCCATATGGTCTTCCATTAAATACCATATATCTTCTATATCGAGCGTCATGATAATAAGATTTTTTCTCTCATTATTGATATCTGTTACATGTCTGCGGAGAGTGGCTTCCTTGTGAAAACCAAATCTTTCAAATGCAGAAATAGCTGATTCCTGATTTTCGACCATTTCAGCCTGAATCTTAAAAATTTTAGTCTTTAACGCATGATAAAACAATTCACGAACAAAAATTGTGGCCAGACCTTTCCTTCGGTATTTGGGAGAAATGAGCACCCTTACTTCACCCAAATTTCGCTTCCAGCCCATTTCCGCTTTAAACATGGTCGCAATTCCGACTATTTGGTTCTCATCAATCGCTAAAACTGGAAAAACATGAAGATAATCCAGTTTGCCAAACCGGCTTTCAAGATTATTTCTTTTTGTAACATCCATCCTCAGAAACTGTCGGTTTTCCTTCGGTATGGATTTATAAAATTCCAATAAAGCATCTATATCATCTTTGCCCATCAATCGTAAGGTTATTTTATTTTTGTCCTTTAAAGTTACAATTTTTGGATACTCTTCCATGGTTACTCCCTTTTTTTATTTTTTGGATTATTCCAACAAACAGCTTAAAGAAACATTTCTTGAATCTTATTATCTGTACAATCGCCCCGCAGTAAATAAACGCCCATGTTAAGTGCGGTGTGAGATTCGAGAGTTTTTTCAATTCCCAGCTCCGCTGCTTCCATTACATAGGGGAACACAACATTGCTTAACGCGTGTGAAGAGGTTCTCGGTACTGCCGATGGAATATTCGGCACACAGTAGTGAATCACCTCTTCCTCGACAAATACAGGGTCAGAATGAGTCGTTGGCCTGGATGTTTCTATGCAGCCGCCTTGATCAATGGAAATATCCATGATTACTGTTCCATTTCTCATTTCTTCAATCATTTCTTTTGTTACCAGACGAGGCGGTTTTTCACCACGGATAAACACGCAACCAACGAAAACATCGGCGAATCGGAGAGATTTTTCTATATTATACGGGGTAGCTAAAGCGGTAACTGCCCGTTTGTTGGTTAAATCATGAACTCTGCGCAGCCGGGCCAAATCCCGGTCAAGAACCATAACCTGTGCACCTAAACCAAGAAAAGCCTTGATGGCGCTAATGCCTACATTACCCGCTCCAAGAATTACAATGGATGCAGATGGAACCCCAGGCTGTGCGCTGATAAGTACTCCCCGACCACCATTTTGCAATTCCAAATATCGCCCGGCAATTTGTGGCAGCATGGCTCCGGCAATTCCACCCATGGCATTTAATACAGAATGCTGAAATCCTTCCGTCTTCATATACTCATACCCAACAGCCGTGATTTTCTTTTTTATCAGAATTTTAATACTTTCAGGTGAACGCATGCCTAAATGGAGGGTTGAAAACAATATCTGGTCATCTACCATCATCTCCGACTCTTCTTCGGTGGGTGGTTCCACCTTGATGATCGTATCAGACCTGCCAAACACTTCATCGTGTGAATACACTATTTCTCCCCCGACCTGTTGGTAATCGGTATCCGAAAACCCACTGTTAATTCCACAGCTGCTTTCCAAATATACGACATGCCCTTCCTGCGTTAGCTCATAAATCCCGGCAGGTGTTACAGCAACACGATTTTCTTCAATGGAAATTTCTCGCGGTATCCCGATGTTCATTATTTATATTTTCAAGCGTTAAAATTATCATGGAAATTGCAACCAATATAAAATCGGTCTAATCAACAATTACAAAATCCATGCCATAATTATATTTCCCTACACAGCATCAGTTAGCTTTAAGATATTGTTTTTATGATTACTTATTTTTACGAGAGTTAAATAGAATGGGTAAGCTCTCTGATTTTTCTCAATTTTAAGAATAGTGGTAAATTATTTCCCATTTTTGGGAATAAGTTAGTGGAATATCGCTATTTGCCCGGAGGCTGTAGAATATTCTGTGTCTAAGCGATAAATGTAAATGCCGCTCGCCACCCTGCTGCCATTCCTATCTTCCCCATTCCACCTGATGTGATATTTACCGGAAGTGTAAGGCTGTCGGTCCAACAAAGTGTAAATATGTTGCCCCAAAATATTAAATACTTTTAAGGTCACACTGGTTGTAGATGGTAATTGAAAGTAGATCTTTGAATAAGAATTAGCAGGGTTCGGATAGGCATTTGTGATTACCTTTTGGATGGTTGTGTCTGATTCCATCGGATCGCGAATATCCGTAACAACAATGACAAAAGATGAATCGGTTTCATCGCTGCCAATGAGTGTGGTGTCTGCTGAATAGCCAGTTACCCGCAACCAGCAATCGGAACTTTTCTCTATGTCAAGAAGGTTCCAATAATAGGTGGTATCAGTCAATCCTTGTGCTATTGGCTGATAACTCACCCTATCGTCTGTGCTTAATTCCAAATCATACTGTATTGGCCGGCCATCATCAGGTTGAAGAAGTTGCCATATCACAGGTTGCGATCCGTCCCACGCTTCACCGCCATTTGGTGACAGAATACAAATCTCAGGATGTTCATAGGAGTGCAGGAGCTCGGCAAATCCCACACCTGTGACCGCCTCGCCATTGACGGTTCCCTGAATATTTATGCTGCCTTCATAAAAGCGAAAGGGTAAGTGAACTTCCTGATCATCGAATTTGGTGGTGAAGGTCAGGTTCATATCTTCAAAAGTAAAATTCCATTTTTGGGCATAACATCTTTCCCCATCCGGCATGAATTTGTATTGCTGTCGCGTCAGGTTAAAATCAGATGTAGTCAGTGTTGTTTCTTCATCGATATACATCGTGCAAATGCGAAAATTTTCTGAATCTGGAATTTCATTTTGTGAGGTGAAAATATTCCAGATATTCAAATCCATGCCATTAGAAAGCTGGCAGCTAATCCATGTATACCTTTCGCCTCCAAAAGGAGCAAATTCTTCGAAATATTGCCGATCAATCCAGGCGGTTCCAGTTATCGGTTCTTTAATCCCATTTAACGTGAGGGTTCCTTTGACGGTCAGTGCGGTTTGTGAATAATAGTAGGTCATATAATTCTCACCCAGGCGGAAATAGCCTGTATCCCCAACTATTAATGGACGTTTGACGGTATCATACCAGACATCGATATCTCCATGCCTGGAATGTGCAGCCAGATGATATTGGAACGGAATCAATTGATCTTTCTCATCTCTAAGGGTCACCCATTCTTCCTTAGAGCCGCCGATGACGGCTACTTGAATATTTAGATGATCCTGCGCTCGCTCAAGGACCCGATACGGTAAGGTTTCCTGATAAAACTCACCAGCCGTCTCATTGGCGATATTGAAAATGCGAAAACCAACAGATTCGACAGGAGGATGGCAAAAATATGTCAACATAAAACTATAGTCAGTGCCGGTCGAATCACCAGTCACATGCGCGGTGGTGTACCACCATTCAACCGGCATCTCTGGATGCCTGCCTTCGTCTTCAGGAAAAAATATTTCACTCCCCTCCTCGTGATATGGGTAGGTTTTCCAGTTTTGTGCGAAAACAGATGTCTCCAGGAAGAGGAACAATATATTGGCACTGATAAAATAATACTTTAACATGATTGTTTCTTTCTCTTTTTTGTGAAACGTCCAATGATCAAAACTCAAAGTTTATTCGAAACCATAAATACTGTTAATTATAATGATGCTCAAACATTTTGGGTTTTAAAATCAGGAAATGTTAAGCGGGAGGTTTTATCATATTCCCTCAAGGCCTCAAGACCGACAATCTCTTGCGAAAGATTGGAATAACGGATTACACACTCAGGGTGCATAACCTCATCGGCTGCGGCCAGATCGCCCTCATTCCTGAATTTCAAAAAACTGTCAATGAGCAATTTCGCCTGTACCATAGAAGCCGTTTGAAATTTGCTGTTCACAGCCAGTTGTTGAACAAAGTAATAGCGGTGCAACAATTCCCGTAATTTGTACAAGTCCTTTAAACATAGTTTGTCGAGTAGACATAATATGACTCCTATATTAATACACGTACATTAAGACA
>CAZIKB010000097.1:0-25850 GCA_964539665.1 uncultured Cytophagia bacterium | reverse complement strand
TGCCGATGACGCTATTTTTTTGTTTTTTAAAGTTTGTGAATTATTCAGGTTAAATAAAATCACAACCATACTTATGATATTCACCTGTTGTTAATTCTATTTGTAATATTTCACCATAAAACACTTCTGATTTGTACAAAATGACCGTGTCTACCATAATGATACCTCGACCGTCAACATCTAATTCACTAAAACCGTGGTGGTCTAAGTATCGAACCCGCGCTTCATGAATTAATGCCAGAACTTTATCATTACTTAAATGACCACCATAATTTATATCACTAATTCGTATTTGTACCTCTGTGGAGAATTTGAATTCAGTCGGTAATTTTAATTTCACTCTCGCCATTGTTCATCCTCTATATTATTGATTTTACCAGTGTTTGTCAGAGTGAGCTGCGTAGTATTAACGTTCCCTGTTTTTCGCTTTTATTCAGAAACGATTGTCAAATGTTGTCGAATAATCCCGAAATTGGCAAAAGTCGGGTCTAACGCCAGAACAACCAGATCAAACTTTCCTTCGGTCTCAAGTGTCAGATTTCCCTTAAATGTGCTTTGTTCACCAGAGAAAGTAAGCGGGATTTCATTTACAACCCTGTCATCCTGGATTAATTGTGCCAATACCTGAATTTTATCAGCGTCCCAGAGCCCACCGGGCTCAGTAGGGCAGCCTCACGTCATGGTGACAGTTGCCAGCACCTCCAAATCCTGATTCACTATCAGTTGAAAATTTTCTGCAGGTGCAAGCAGTGAAATCCTGAATCCGTGAATTTCAAGGAGTACTCCTTCACCCAATATGTCCTGACCAGGAACTACCAGCAATGTTTTAGAAGTTTTGTAGGTGGACTGCGGCGGCTCCAATGGGCCTTCTGCCGTAATTTCCACAACGGTTGGTCGAACTAAATCCAGACTGGCCAGAAAGCCGGCAGTGTTAGGTGTATCAAAAATTAACGCCCCACGTTCATGCGGTTTTTGCATAATGAGCTCGGTGTTGCCAGTTCCGCCAACCTGTATTCCTTCTGCCAAAAGATTTCCCGTTGCAGCCTCCCGAATGGTGATTCGAGCGCCCCCAACCTTTGTGCCAATCACCTTTGCGTCACGAGAAATTGCCCGGACCAGGACTTTGGTTGGAACAGCTTCTATCTGCGACCGGGCAGGTTTGACGGATAGAATAATCAGTAAACACAGAACAGCTACAAAAAAATAGATAAATTTTACTCTCGTCATTATTTGCCTCCTTTTAATGATGAATTTAGGTAATATTAGACTAACCTGGAAGTTTTGTTGAAAGTTAAGTAATCATATTCTATTAGTTAGTGTCTGAACGAAAACTCGATAATTCTGTCATTCCCGAAATCTTTAAATTGGGAATCCATGTGATTGGAGACTGTATTCCTGATTAAAACACTCGGGAATGACAAGTAAGACCAGTTTTCGGTCAAACTCAAATTAGTTCTGAATTAAAATTCCGTGTTTTCAGTTATGTTCCGTTCTAATTTGACTAAATTATTTTAAGAACCGCTGCACCACGAATTTCTGCTCGTTTCAATCTTTGCAAAACATAATTAGCTTCTGACAGGTTATAAACCTCCACATCGGTTTTAATTGGTATTTTTATTGTCAATTGCAATAATTCTTCTGCATCTTTTCTCGTACAATTTGCGACACTTCGGACGGTCCGTTCAAAATAGATGAGTTCATACGGCATCTCAGGAAGCGGACTCATGTGTACTGCATTAATCGCCAACGTGCCACCCTTCTTGAGCACACGCAGCGCTTTGGGGACAATTGCGCTGGCTGGTGCGAAAATAATACTGCTGTCCATTTTAACAAGCGGATCATCTTCGGCGGTTCCAGTTCAAACCGCTCCGAGCTCGTGCGCGTGCCCGCGATGATTTTCGCTGCGTGTGAAAACGTAAACTTCACAGTCCCAATGACGGGCTACTTGAATAGAAACATGCGCTGAGGCGCCAAAACCATAAAGCCCCAGTCGTTGACCAGGCTGGATTTCGCTAAGCCTCAAGGAGCGGTATCCAATGACTCCGGCACAAAGCAGAGGCGCGGCCTGTGTCGCCGGAAAGTCCTTTGGAATTAAGTGGGCGAAATCCGCTGGCAGCACTGTGAACTCAGCAAAACCGCCATTTTTGTGATAGCCGGTAAAACATGCATTATCGCAAAGATTTTCCTTTCCTCGTTTACAGAAGTCACAATGTCCGCAGGCTGAGTAAAGCCAGGTCGCCCCAACCTGGTCGCCAGTTTTGAATCGAGAGACATTTGAACCAACAGATTCCACAAGCCCAACAATTTGATGTCCTGGAATAATACGGGACTGTTTCGGTTCTAATTCGCCTTCTGCTATGTGCAAGTCGGTGTGGCAAACACCACAAACATGCACGCGAATAAGAACATCGTCGGGTCCGGGTTCAGGAACCGCAACTTCCATCAAATTTAAAGGATCTGCCTCCGCGGATTTTGGATGGCTTAATATCATGGCCTTCATTGTTCACTTTTCCATTTTATCAGTTAAACAAATCACCTTTTGTATTTATTCATCACCTGTTCCTCAGCCAGAATATGTCCTTCCAAACATTCTACGGCAGAAATCGTTTCTGCCATTCACTATTGGGCAAACGGCATTCATTATATTTACCAAACCATTTGTAGCGATTTTTTGCAAGCCAATTGTAGAAAGGATCACGGATAATTCGCGGGATCAATTTGAGCCAGGAGACTATTTGCCATTTTCCCCCAATAGTCTTAAAAATGCGTGAAATGGCATCAGAACGTAAAAAAATGGTCTCATTGGCGTTTCCAAAGTTGACTACAAAAATTACACTTTGCCCACCGCTTTTAATAATTGGATGACGGTTTATTATTGACTTTGCAGTTTTACTTTGCAAATGGGTGAATTTTAGAATTTTTCGACGGTCGATTTTAAGCAGAAATTGAATAGAGCGATCGCATAAAACACAAACACCGTCAAACATCACAATTGGATTTGAATATTGTTTTTCTGTAATTCTAAGTTTCTTATGGTCATTTTGGTACAAATTAAACAATGCTTTACACTATATTAAATTAATTGATATTGGTCTGATTAATTTACACACTGCTTTTTTGTTTGTCAAGTTTTTACTTGATGTTGGATGATTTAATTAATAATTTCATGCTAAGTAAACTTATATGTAATTATCTTTTAACAGAGGTATACTGAAATTCTATGAACCATTCTTTAGACGCTATTTTCAGACCAAAATCAGTGGCCATTATTGGCGCTTCAACTCATAAAGGTACACTTGGTCGAGAGATTTTCGACAAATTGTTATTGTCAGATTTTAATGGTCCGGTCTACCCGGTCAATCCAAAAGCAAAATATATTCACTCAGTGAAAGCTTATCCAAGAATTTCGGATATCGAGGAGCAGGTGGATCTGGCTGTTATTGTGGTAAGAAAAGAATTTGTTTTAGAAATTGTTCAGGAATGTGCGGCGCAGGGTGTAAAAGGTGTTGTGGTCATCACGGCTGGATTTAAAGAAACGGGCGAAAAAGGCGCTGCAGTAGAACGTCAGATTGTTGAAGTCATAAAATCACATAATATGCGCATGATTGGCCCCAACTGCATGGGCGTTATCAACACGGATCCGCACGTACGATTGGATACGACCTTTGGCTCTATTTTGCCGTATTCTGGTAATATTGGTCTGGCTTCCCAAAGTGGAGCATTAGGTCAGACTATTTTAGAACTTGCACATGATTTGAATTTAGGGGTATCGATGTTCGTGTCAGTGGGCAATAAAGCAGATGTATCCGGTAATGATCTCCTTGAATACTGGCTGGAGAATACATCGATTGAGGTCATTTTAATGTACCTTGAGAGTTTTGGAAAGATAAAGGAATTTATAAATCTGGTCCGGGAAGTAAGTCGGAAAAAACCCATCATTATTGTAAAATCTGGCAGAACCCAATCAGGGGCCAGGGCCGCTACTTCACATACTGGCGCGTTAGCCGGCATGGATATGGCATACGATGCATTGTTTAAACAATGCGGGATTATTCGTGCCGATACAATAAACGAGATGTTTGATATAGCCATGGGAATGGCTAATCTTCCCTTGCCGCGCGGGAATCGAGTGGCCATCATTACTAATGCCGGAGGGCCTGGGATCATGGCGGCAGACGCCTGCGAAAACCTGGGACTTCAGGTTGTGGATTTTGATGAATCAACAAAGCTGAATTTGAAGAGCAGGTTAGCTTCGGAAGCGAGTATTCATAATCCAGTAGATTTGCTGGCTGGTGGGGGACCGGAGGAATTTCAGTTCGCTTTGAATGAAGTGCTCAGTGATGACAATGTGGATGCTGCAATCGTAATTTTCGTGGCGCCCATCATCACGGATCCAATTCAAGTTGCACAAAAAATATCACAGGTCGCACTAAAATTTGACAAACCTGTACTGGGCAGCTTTATGGGAGTCAAAGGAGTGGCTACTGGTGTTGAAGAATTGCAGCGTAATTGTATTCCGGCTTACCCTTTCCCGGAATCAGCAGCCAATACGCTTGCGTCTATGGTTGGTTACAGCAACTGGCTTCAAAAAGATCTGGGTTCAATACCAAATTACAAAGTAGATAAGCAGCGTGTTGAATCAATAATCGAACAGGCTCTGAACCAAAATCGGGAATTTCTTGCAATTGAGGAATTATCAGAAATTCTGAAAATTTACGATATCCCATTTATCCAATCCAAATTGTGTAATAATTTGGATGAAATATTAACTTCCTCAAAAGATTTAACCTTTCCATTAGTTCTTAAAGTTGAGTCCAGGGAAGTGACTCACAAATCAGAAATCGGTGGGGTTAAAATTAATTTGAGAAATGAAATTGATTTGAAAAAAGCTTATCAACAAATAGTTACATCGCTAAAGACGAAAGTGGATACTTTTGAAGATATTTCATTTGTTCTACAAGAAATGATCGAGGGAGGAAGAGAGGTGATTATGGGATTGCACTCTGTTCGTGGCCTTGGTTCTTTAGTCATGTTTGGTTTGGGTGGAATTTATGTAGAGGTCCTGCAGGACGTTGCAATCAGGATTTCTCCTCTTTCCGATGTAGACGTTGAGGAAATGATTGGTGAGATTAAAGGGCTGTCCATTTTAAAAGGTACCAGAGGTGAACAAGCGGTAGATTTTAACGTCATCCAATCTACGCTACTAAAACTTTCCCAACTTGCAGTGGATATACCAGAAATTCATGAGATGGATATCAATCCATTTATAGTATTCCCGGAAGGCGACAAATGCAAAGGTGTGGATGCGAGGATCAGCATAAGTCGCACGAATACAAATCTCAAATAAACACCAATGATCAATAATAATGATAAAGAAATTTGGAATTTGAGATTGTTTTGTAATAAATTAGTGATTTGCCGTTATCGCTTCAGTTCGCCAGAAATTGTCCAAATGCAAAAAAAACCGCCAGTAAAATTTCTACTGACGGTTTGGAGGGAGGAAATGATGAATTTTATCGAACTAAAATTTACAAGTAAAAATATTATTTTCCAGGATTACTATCAATAATGATTCTGCCTGGATTGATACCTAAATTCACTAAATATGTTTTAATTGCTTTTGCCCGCTCATAGATAATATTATTCTCAAATTTATTACTTGTATTTATATCATTGGAAGCTAAAAGTTCAATTTCTTCTTCTGGATTCGCTGATAAATATTTGAAAATATTTACCAATTGAGGTTTAGATCTGTTTTGAATTATTGCACTACCAGGCTCAAAATAAATGCCGTAAGAAAACAAGTTTTCTTTTGTTTTGGCAGCCGTCTCTTTGTTTTTTTCTAATGTTGATTTATCACTTTTAATTTCATCAACTTCAATACTTTCTTTTTCATATTTCCAGCGTTTATTAAAATTATTGTCATCTATCGTTTTCTTGTCCTTATGAAAATAATGAATAAGCCCAATCATTCCACTAAAAAAACCATCATTTCGTCCCTGGTTGATGGCATCCAGATCATCAATGCCTGTAATCATATAATTCCCAAACGTATTAATTGCCCATTTTTTACCTGTAAAAAATTCAAAGCCGATTCCAACCTGCAAAGCTCTTTCCCATCCAGAAACCGCTGAACCATCTTTGTAGTAAAATTGTTGGTTGTTCACGTCCTTTGTGGAATAATGAAAATTTGACAACCCTAGTGTTAAAAATGGTCTGTATTTACTTAAAGGAAAGAGAAATAGTGTGCCTGAAAGTCCTGTATTCAATACCTTGGTTTTTATGTCATCTACTCCACTTATCATCGTCCCATAAGTTGAACTGGCTGAAATGGCAAGAAATGGGAAAGGAGAATATCTTAAAATGATTCCACCTGTAAAATTGGTATTAGTGTTTTCTATGTCTCCAAAAAGCTTGGAACCACCAACCAACAAACCTACCCCAAATTTAATATTGGTGGTTTGTGCTTTTACAAGACTCGCGTGACTAAAAAGTATAGTCAAGGCAATAAAAATAATAGTCGTTCTCATTATTGTAACTCCTGTTTCAATATTATAAACTATTATTAATCATTTATCGTCAGTTTAGTTTAAAATATCAAGAAAAATATATTGACATATTTACAAAAATATATTACATTAACTTTAAAATTTGATGATAATGAATTTTACAACACACGCTAAGGAGGATATATTATGCAAGTAAAAGAAACCATGCACGGAGATGTAGCAGTAGTTTCTTTAAAAGGCAAACTCATGGGTGGACCGGAAACAGTCGCTATTCATGAAAAAGTAAAAGAGCTGGTTGGTAACGATGTAACTAAATTAGTCATTGATTTAGGCAAAGTTAAATGGATGAACAGCTCGGGTTTAGGTGCGCTTATGGGATCCTTGACTACTACCAGAAATGCCAGCGGTGAACTGAAATTGGCGAATGTTACTGAAAAAGTTCAAAGTCTTTTCATGATAACAAAGCTGGTAACAATATTTGATACTTTTGACAGTGTGGATGAAGCTCTAAAAAGTTTTAGCTAAATACAATTTTGCTGCCAATTTTCATTTTTGCTTTTGTTTATTATTTCACAATAATTGTGTATCTAATTGGTAAAAGGGGTAGATCATGTTGATAAAAAATTGCTACAATAAATTTCTTCTGCCAACTATATTATTTTCATTTTTGCTTTTGGCGACGTTTAACTTAGCCGCCCAAATCAGAGACCTGGAAAGGCCATTTGAACCTGTCGTCATTACCGGAGAGCAAATCTCAGAATACAGCGGTGTCTCGGTTGATGCAATCTTTGTTGCTGCATATAATTCTGCATCAGGAGCATGGCAGATCATACCGTTTCAAATTGATGAACGGGATACGTCTGGCAGCTTATTGGTGCCGGACGTAAACGCAGGACTGGATGCTGATGATGAAATAGTATTTATGGCAAAAGATGCCGGCGACAGAGCGCCAAAAAGCTGGCTTGATAATTCCGAATCAGAAAATTTTCAACGCATAGAAATTGCGGTTATTGACGCAGCTGACATGGATAAAACAGCCTGGATTTATGTCTATCATATTCCTGAAAACCAACCGGACCTGAACCCAACAGATTATGTCACGTATTTGCCAAATACCACGGAACCGGCGGCTGACAGCATAGCCGGTAAAACCTATAAAATTGCAAATGCACTAAATGGTTTACCAAACTTTTTAGCAATTCCACCTGAGGCAGGCGGAGCAGGTTTAGATATTTTAGAAAAGCAGGAAGTATCTATTGGATCTTCAATTGGTTTTTCTTTAAATGAAACAAATAATTTCATCAGCGATAGTGTTTCTATTAAAGATGGAAATATACGTGTCATTAGAGAATTATTCATAGATATTGTCTTATTGGGCACTCCTTTATTTCCAGATTTAACATTACCTGTGATTTATTATGGTTATTCATTAGACATCAGGGCTTACTTTATAATTCCAGAAGAATTACCTCTTAATATAAGAATAACTGAAATCAGGCAATCATTTAATTTGAATGCAAATGCTGCCGGAATGAAATTATACAGTGCAAATAATTCTGGAATACCCATAGACGGTAGCCCGGAAAACATTGATGATAGAGCTGTCTTGTTTCCTGACGGAGTGAACAGACTGCTGTTTACAGGTACCATGGGTAACTTTGTTAATGTTTTTACAGTGCCAGCGCTTGGTATCAGTCGGAAACTTTATTACCAGGATAATGCGAGCTCCGGTTCCTATGGTAATGCTGGCTTTGTTCTTACAGGCTCGGATATTGAAGGACCAACTCCCCTGGGATTATCGATATTATTCCCTGGTGCAGTAACTCCTGGTGAGGAAAGTAATTTTACAAAAACAGGAAACAATGGACTGGTAACAGAAATCTCGGCTCAATCTTTTGATGAAGTAACATCGGTTAAAATCGTAACAAAGGGTGCAGGAATTCCACAACATTTTTCATTATCACAAAACTTCCCCAATCCTTTTAATCCCAGCACCGAGATTCAGTATCAACTACCTGAAAGTGTGAGGAATGCTTCTTTAAAAAATAAAACCGAGCTCAAAATATACAATCTGCTTGGCAAAGAAATTCGAACTTTAGTCGAAAAAGATCAATCGCCAGGTTCCTATTCTGTAACCTGGGATGCAAAAAACAACTCCGGTAAAGATGTGCCTTCTGGCGTGTATTTTTATCAACTTAACTACGGAGATTTCAGCGAGACAAAAAAATTAATACTTGTGAAGTAATTTGGTTGTAAATTACTCCGGAAAATTTTAATAATTTGAAGGAGGGTGAAGCTATGCTGTCATCTATTCTTAAATATAAAGTAAAAATAATATTTTGCTTTTTAATATATTTGGGGGGAATTCCAATAATTGCTGGGTATGCACAAAGTGATGTTAACACACTTGATAGGCACCTGGAACCGGTAATTGTAACCGGTTTAGATGAGTTTGTTGGGGCCTGGATTGGTGAGCAAAACAATGAGCTATTCTTATATGCTTACCGTGCAAGCGAAACAGCGTGGGAACAGATTCCGTTTCAAATCGATGAGAAGAGCGCATCGGGAGATTATTTTATCCCAGATGATGGAAAGTGGGATGTGAACGATGAATTGGCTTTCATGGCTAAAGATGCCGGTGATAGGGGATTGAGCTCCTGGATTGATGATGAATCATCGCGACCTATCCGGTATGAAATTCAGATAGCCGATCCTACAGCGTCTAACAAAGAGGCCTGGGTTTATTTGTATCGTTCGAGTACTTTAGAGCTGGAACCGGGTGTGGAAGATTATATTGATTATTTTCCTAATGCTATTAATATGGGTGCTGATAGTATTAGGTCAAAATTCTATGAATTGGCCAATGCAGCACATGGGTATCCGGAAGATTTAATAATATTACAACCAGGAAACCTTCAGAACGATGTCTTTACAAAAAACAAGACAGCTATAGATATACTTGATAGATTGAAGTTTCGTGCAGAAGGAACGATTTATGTAAAAGTAGGTTTTATCCGGATCCCTTTTGGATTCTACGCGAATGAAGAAGGTATTACTGTAACATCGGTAGAAGTCATAGATGGATTGTTAAGAGTAATAAGGAAATTAGAAGCGACTCTAAAGATCGTAGTTAATAATTTACCGGATGAAGACATACCATTTACTCCGCCACCAGCAATTTACTACCCATACCATATCTCATTGAGCGTCAGGGTGGGGGCAATAACTGGGATTGATGCAGACATTTCATCCGCGAAAGTAACAATGGACTTGAATGAAGATGCACCTAATATGAAATTTATTAGCGCCAACAATCCTGAGCCTGGTTTTATTATAAATGGCAGTCAAGATTCACCTAACACAATTATTGACAACGTATTATCTGACAGCAACTGGGTTTATATTAACAACGAGCAGAAGGGTACGATCGTACACTTTTTCCCACTAATGAGCACGGTTGGTGGAACGCGGAAGCTATATTATGCAGACACCATGTCCAAAGTTAGTGGCGATACGGGTGATAATAGGTCCTTTGGAGACACCGGCATTGATATCTCTGGCGGAATTAATCCTCCATTTACTATGAGTTATAAGGGCTATTTCCTGAGCAAAGACAGCACAAACAGTGAACTTGGCGCAAAATTAGCCCATTACGAAAAAAATCCATTCCAAATCAATGCTGTTCCCCAGGATTATGGTACTGTACCTGTTGAATTGGTTGCCTTTAATGTAACGGTCGAAAAACGTGATGTTCACCTTACCTGGATAACTGCCACGGAATCTAACAATTTCGGTTTTGACATTGAAAGGAAAAATCAGGATGCCGATTTATGGCAAAAAATAGCCTTCGAATCAGGTGAAGGGACCACCACCAATCCCGTTCACTATGAGTATATTGATTATAATTTACAATCCGCGGTATATGACTATCGTTTGAAGCAAATTGATACCAATGGCTCGTTTGAATATTCTAATATCGTTATGGCTGTGGTTGGATTGCCACAAACATTTGCATTATCTCAGAATTACCCCAATCCGTTTAATCCTGTGACGGAAATTCAATACGAGCTGCCTTTCCAGGCTGACGACATGGTTAAACAAAACATGACTATCTTGAAAATATATAACCTTCTGGGAAAGGAAGTGAAAACTTTGGTTGATAAAGAACAGGAGCCAGGCTTTTACACTGCAAGCTGGGATGGACGAGATAATTCAGGATATCAATCGCCTTCGGGTGTTTACTTCTATCGTCTTGTTTCTGCGAGCTTTGTTGCGACGAAAAAAATGGTGTTAGTCCGATAATATGGATTTAAGGAAATAGGATATAAGGTATAAAGCCGTGGTATTTTGCTGCGGCTTTTCTTTTATGTATGGCAAGATACACCACTAAAATTACAGAGTGGCCGGAAGATGAGCGTCCGCGAGAACGGTTGATAAAATTTGGCGCGGACAAACTTTCTGATGCTGAAATTCTGGCTATTCTTCTGCGCGTCGGTAATAAGGAAACTACCGCTATTGATTTAGCGCGGCATATTCTCAAAGAATTTGGTGGATTCCAGGGAATAGACGCGAGATCCGTTAGTGAGCTCTGTCAGGTACATGGTATCGGAATAGCCAAAGCCGCACAAATTAAGGCTGCGCTGGAGCTTGGCAAACGACTCTTTCTTGAGGATGTACGGATTAAAGACAAAGTGGAATCCAGCGACGATGTCTACCAGATAGTCAATCCACATATCCAAAATTTGGGAAGAGAAATTTTCAAAATATTACTGCTTACAAGCCGGAATAAAATTATTTTAGAAAAGATCATCTTTGAAGGTAGTTTAACCGAAAGTCTCGTAAGTCCGAGAGAAATAATTAAAGAAGCTATCAATCACTCTGCCGCTTCGATTGTGTTTGTGCATAATCATCCATCCGGAAATCCCGAACCCAGCGAGCAAGATAAACGTGTGACCACTCAGCTAAAAAACGCCTGTCAGGTTGTCGGCATAAACGTGCTTGACCATCTTATAATTGGCAAGAAAAGTTTTTTTAGTTTTGCGGATGCAGGCTTGCTATAAAAGAACGATTTGACCAGGTATCAAAGTCTTTGATTTTACCTGAATATTTATTACTTTCCTCCTAAATGAATTGTGAATTATCCGAAACAGAAAATGAACAAGATACAAATACTACCTGAAAATTTAACCAATAAAATAGCTGCTGGTGAAGTAGTAGACCGTCCGGCATCTGTGGTTAAAGAATTAGTCGAAAATTCTATTGATGCTGGCGCTGAAGATTTAACAGTCATAATTAAAGAGGGCGGCAAAGCGCTTATTCAGGTGGTAGACAATGGCGCTGGCATGGAGAAATCCGATCTTTTGTTAGCTTTCCAGCGCCACGCAACCAGCAAAATATTTTCTTATGACGACTTGATCAATATTCAGACTCTGGGATTTCGGGGAGAGGCCCTGGCAAGTATTGCGTCGGTTTCTCGAGTTGAAGCCAAATCTGTACTGCAAAATCAGGCTTCCGGCCAGTCGATTCGCATTGAAGGAGGCGTGGTCGAGGGCATTGAAGAATCAGCCGGTAGCCCGGGGACCACTATCTCCGTGAAACACTTATTTTATAATACACCTGCACGACGAAAATTTCTACGTAAAACAAATACGGAATACCGTCAGATTTTGAGTGTATTGAATCGATTCTTTTTAGCTTATCCTGAGATTTCTTTCACAGTGGTCAATGAAGGTGAAATGGTCTCAGAGCTAAAAAAAGAATCTTTTGAAGAGCGCATGCTTTCTGTCTTTGGCTCGCGGATTCAAAAAAACTTGATTCCGATTCAAAATGAAGGATTTCTCACAATTACCGGCTTTATTGGTAATCAGGATACTTTCCGTAGTTCTCGCGGTGATCAGTATTTATTTTTTAATAAGCGTTATTTTATCAGTAAAAGCTTAAGTTACTCAGTTGTATCTGCTTATGGCGATATTTTACCACGGGGATATAATCCTGTTTATATTGCCTTTCTTGCAATGGACCCGGATCAGGCAGACGTCAATGTTCATCCAACTAAAATGGAAATCAAATTTGCTAATGACAACCTGATATTCAGTACACTCAGGGGAGCGATTAAAAGATCGCTTAGTTCAACCGAGGTTATTGCTAATTTATCTCCATTTGATAATTTGAATATATCACGACCAACTGAGAAAAGAGGCTTTACAGACCCTGATTTTGCTGCATTAAAACCAAATCAGCCAGAACTTGATAACTGGTCAGGTCACAATCTTTTCACGAAAAATGAAAATGACACTTCAAACCAAGACTCCATGCCAACTACGCCGCTCTCTCAAAAGAAGCAAATTTTTGAGCGCACTAATATCTGGCAGGTGCACAATAAATATATTCTTTCACAAATAAAAAACGGTTTAATTTTAATTGACCAACACGTAGCACATGAGCGCATTCTATATGAACAGGCCTTGGAAAATTTTGAAAAAAGAAAACCATCTTCCCAACAGCTTCTTTTCCCGCAAATAGTTGAACAAACTGCGGAAGATTATTCACTCCTGTTAGAAATGATTCCATTTTTAGAACGTATTGGATTTGTTATTAAAGCGTTCGGGAAAAATACCGTTGTTTTAGAAGGCGTTCCCACAGGGATTAAAATTAGTAATGATGAAAAGTTTTTATTAGATTTGCTTGATGAATATAAACGCGGAAAAAAGGAACGGATCGAAATCAGAGATAATATCGCCAAGTCGTTTGCCTGCCATTCTGCTATCCGGGCTGGCGAGCCGCTTACTTTAGAGGCAATGAATTCCCTCATCGACCAATTATTCTCAACCAAAGAACCCTATTTTTGTCCTCACGGCAGACCTGTGATAATTAATTTAACACTGGATGAGCTTGATCGCAGATTTCGAAGATAATCGTATATATGGATTCAGGTTTGCCCGAGAATAATAAAAAAATCTTGACAATTTGTTATATTTTGTTTATATTTAACTCTTAATCTAATAAAAAAACCTGGTGTTATGAACTACATTATTTCCTCAAAATTCAATTGGCGTCTTTGGTATTGGTCTAACAGAACCAATAGTGGGAAGGATACATCCAAATTACCCCAGGGATAGAAAATAAAGATTTGAACGAGTATCCAACCCACTATATAGAAATTATATAGTGGGTTTTTTAATTTATGGGCAATTTAGTATGAAGTATCTCAATTTCACCGAATTTAAAAAGTTGTCTTCGCAAGGGAATGTAATTCCTGTCTATGCGTCTTTCCTCGCTGATTTACAAACACCGGTCTCGGCATATCTGCATCTAAGGACGATCTCAGATCAGGCCTTTTTATTAGAAAGCGTGGAAGGAGGGGAAAAAACGGCCAGATATTCATTTTTAGGATGCCAGCCCTACGCAACAATCCGATACTCTGATAACACGATACAAGAGCAACGATACGACCAAACAACCACTTATTCAGGAAATATATTTGAATATTTAAAGCAGCTCTTTCGAAAATATAAAATAGTCAGACATGCCGGTTTACCTCGATTTACAGGCGGAGCAGTTGGGTATTTTGGATACGAAACGATTAATTTGATTGAAAATATTCCGGTCAATACTACAGATGGTTTAGGACTTCCTGATGCAATAATCATGTTATATGATACAATTTTAGTTTTTGACCACTTGACCCATCAAATTTATATTATTGCGAATGCATTTCTTGACGACGCAAGTGCGTCTCTTGAAGCCAAATATAAAGAAGCAATTGGGAAAATTGAGACCATAAAAAAAGTATTAGATAAAGAAGTTCATATTGCCAGAGCAAGCGCATTTAATAGTAATAATGTTTCTTCAAATTTCACCAGGTCTGATTTCTGTCAGGCTGTATCTTCTGGCCAAAAATATATTCAGGCAGGAGATATTTTTCAGGTCGTTCTCTCGCAAAAATTCCAACAGGAAATCAAAGCCGCTCCCTTTGATATTTACCGTGCTCTAAGAGTAATTAATCCGTCGCCTTATTTGTATTATCTTAACATCAATGATATGGCTATTATTGGTTCTTCGCCAGAGCTTTTAGTTCGGGTGGAGGATGGAGTAGTAGAAGTCAGGCCTATCGCTGGCACACGTCCCCGTGGAAAGGATGCCCTGGAAGACCAGCAGTTCATGCAAGAACTGCGAAATGATGAAAAAGAGGTGGCAGAACACATCATGTTAGTTGATTTGGGCAGGAACGATGTCGGCCAGGTGAGTCAATATGGCACTGTCGAAGTTAACGAATTGATGTCTGTGGAAAAATACTCTCATGTCATGCATTTGGTATCGAACGTGCGGGGCAAATTGAAAGCTGGGCTGAGCGCAGTTGATGCATTGAAAGCCTGCTTCCCTGCAGGCACAGTTTCAGGAGCTCCAAAAATTCGGGCAATGGAAATTATAAGCGAGTTAGAGCCTTCAAAACGAGGCGTGTATGCAGGAGCATTGGGGTATCTTGATTTTTCAGGGAATTTAGATACCTGCATTGCTATTAGAACCATCGTTATAAAGGGGAATTCAGCGCATTTCCAGGCAGGCGCCGGCATTGTTGCTGATTCTGTTCCTGAGCGCGAATTTCAAGAAACCATAGATAAAGCCGCTGCCCTCAAATCTGCAATCGATTTTGCCGAGAGGGGTCTTAAATGATATTAGTCATTGATAACTACGATTCATTTACATTCAACTTAGTGCAGTACCTGGGAGAATCAGGGGCGGAATTGCAGGTTCATCGCAATGATGCAATCGACGTGTCAACAGTAAAACAGCTAAAACCAAAGGGCGTTGTTATTTCGCCGGGTCCGGGCAGGCCGGAAAATGCCGGCATAACCATTTCATTAATAAAACAGTTGGCATCACAAATTCCCATTCTGGGTGTTTGTCTGGGACATCAAGCCATTGGCTACGCCTTTGGCGGTAAAATTGTATCTGCACCGATTTTAATGCACGGTAAAACATCGATGATTTTTTATTATAACGATGAAATATTTAATGGCCTGCCAAATCCATTTGAAGCTACCCGATACCATTCCTTAATTGTAAATAAAAATAGTTTACCTTCTGACCTGAAAATAATAGCTGAAACCGAGGACAAAATTATTATGGCTTTAAAACATAAAAAATACCCTTTATACGGCGTACAATTTCACCCTGAATCGATTTTGACTATAGAAGGAATTAAAATATTAAATAACTTTTTAAATTTATGCAGATAATATGAAGAGGATAAGACCATGATAAAAGATGCAATTAAATTGGTTATTAAGGGTGTAAATTTATCCCGTGAGCAAGCACACAACGTTATGCATTCTATCATGAATGGAGAAGCCACATCTGCACAAATTTCTGCATTTATTGTGGCCGCAAAAATAAAGGGGGAAACTTATCAGGAAGTTGCAGGATTTGCACAGGCCATGCGGGAGAAAGCAACCTCCATCGAAACACATCATTCAAATGCGATTGACATGTGCGGAACAGGGGGTGATGGTTCAAATACTTTTAATATTTCAACTGTGGCGTCGTTCGTGGTGGCTGGTGGCGGTGTTCCTGTTGCCAAGCATGGCAATCGGGCGGTTTCAAGTAAATGCGGCAGCGCCGATTTGCTTGAAGCATTAGGTGTTAATATAAATATTAGCGAAGACAAAGTTGAAATGTGTTTAAACAAGATAGGCATTGCTTTTCTTTTTGCGCCACTGTTACACAAAGCAATGAAACATGCTATCGGCCCCAGACGGGAAATCGGGATTCGGACGGTGTTTAATATTTTGGGTCCCATTACAAATCCTGCTGGAGTGAGAAGGCAGGTTCTTGGTGTATATGATCTCAGGTTATCTAAACTAATGGCCAGAGTCCTCAGAGAACTGGATGCAGAACATGTTATGATAGTACACAGTGAAGATGGCCTGGATGAAGTTTCAATAAACAAACCAACCACGGTAGTTGAGCTGCGTCAGGGTGAGATAACAGAAAAACGCCTGTTCCCGGCAAATTTTAATCTGAAATTTGCCAAAAGAAATGGCGTCGTAGGTGGTACACCAATTGAAAATGCATATATAACAACAAATATTTTAAATGGCAAAAAGGGGGCAGAAAGAGACATTGTCGTGGTAAATGCTGCCTGTGGATTTGTTGTTGGAGGAGCAGCAAAAAGCGTTGCAGATGGCACTATAATGGCCCAGGATTCCATAGATTCCGGTGCCGCTTTAGGCAAGCTGAATTCATTAATAGAAATAAGTAATAGCCAGTAAAATGGATAACATATTAGATAATATTGTCAAAAATAAAAAGGCAGAAATTACCAGGAGCAAAAAAGCGGTACGCGTCACTGAGCTTTTTAAGCTAATAAAAAACTCACCGCCGCCGCGTGCATTTGCTGAACGACTGCCTGATAAAACTTCAGTTTCCATCATTGCAGAAATAAAAAAGTCTTCTCCCTCTGCCGGAATTATCAGACAGAATTTCGATCCCGTTTCAATTGCCAAACGATACGAAGAAAATGGCGCCTGTGCAATTTCGGTTTTGACAGATGAAAAATATTTTAACGGACATATAGATTATTTAAATTTAGTTCGAAAAAAGGTGCAATTACCACTACTGCGGAAAGATTTCATCATCGATCCCTACCAGGTCATCCAATCTCGCTCTTTTGGCGCCGACGCGATTTTATTAATTATCGGATTGCTCTCACGACTTCAATGTGATGAAATTGTGCACACGGCAAACGAATATCAGCTTGACTGCCTGGGAGAAGTTCACACAGCGGAAGAACTGGAAATAGCTTTGAAATACGGTTTTAAGCTGATTGGCATTAACAATCGCAATTTAAAGACTTTTAATGTGGACATAAAGACAACTGAATTATTAATTGCATCAATTCCTGATAATGTTATTGTGGTCTCAGAAAGTGGTATAAAGAATAAAGAAAACATTCAGAGGTTAGGAAAAGTGGGCGTGGATGCAGTTTTGATAGGGGAGGCCTTGATGCGCCAACCTGATGAAGGGGCGGCTCTCAAAAACTTAATGGGCGTTTCAAAATGGTCAAGGTGAAAATTTGCGGCATCACTAATTTGCAGGATGCCTTAATGGCGTGTGAATTGGGAGCTGATGCCCTGGGATTTATCATTTATGAAAAAAGTCCCCGATTTATTCAACCGGCGGCTGCAAAAGAAATTATGCAATCATTGCCCCCATTTATAACAAAAGTCGGTGTCTTTGTAAATATGCCCATAAACGATTTAAGCACAATCTGTGAATCTTTGCCATTAAACCTGGTACAATTGCATGGTAACGAATCACCTGAATATTGTCAACAAGTTACACTGCCTTGTTTAAAAGCTTTTCAGGTCGAGCCGAATTTTAATTTATTGAAGTTAAATAATTATCATACTAATGGATTTTTGTTGGATACTTTTGTTAAAGATAAATATGGGGGCACTGGAAAAACTTTTGACTGGAATATCGCGATAGAAGCAAAAAAGTTTGGCAGAATTGTTCTTTCCGGGGGACTTAATTCTGAAAATATATTAGAAGCGTTAAATTTTGTCGAACCTTATGCAGTGGATGTGAGTAGTGGGGTGGAGGCGTCTCCGGGAAATAAACATCTGGAAAAAATGCAGGTGTTTTTTCGAGAGGTTCGAAAATATTCCAGGATTAGTAAAAGTATATAAGCATATAAAATACGGGTTGAACTTTAATGGCATAAATTGTAAGGTTTAAAATGAATCAAAATCAACTATTACCAGACAACGATGGATATTTTGGCAGCTATGGCGGTAAATACATACCAGAGATCCTGGTACCGGCTATTGTCGAATTGGAAGAGGCATATTTAGATGCAAAAGACGACCCGGCATTTCAAGACACGTTGAAATATTATTTAACAGAATATTCAGGTCGTTCCACACCTTTAACTTTTGCGCACCATTTAACTGAAAAATTAGGAGGTGCAAAAATTTACCTCAAACGTGAAGATTTAAATCATACCGGTGCCCATAAAATTAACAATGCTTTAGGGCAGATAGCATTAGCTCAGAGAATGGGAAAGCAGCGGATTATCGCTGAAACCGGAGCAGGACAACATGGAGTAGCGGTGGCCACCGTTGCTGCTAAATTTGGACTTAAATGCATAATTTATATGGGAGAAGAAGACACGCACCGGCAGCGACTCAATGTTTTTAGAATGCGATTAATGGGCGCCGAAATAATTCCTGTGACTTCCGGCAGTAAAACCCTGAAAGACGCCATAAATGAAGCCATAAGAGATTGGGTCTCAAATGTCCAGGACACTTTTTATTTGATTGGATCAGTGGTTGGTCCACATCCTTATCCGATGATGGTGCGTGATTTTCAATCGGTAATTGGGCAGGAAACTCGAAAGCAAATTTTGGAGAAGGAGTCGAAACTGCCAGAATATATTGTGGCCTGCGTTGGCGGCGGCAGTAATTCTGCTGGTATGTTTTATCCATTTATTGAAGATCAAAGCGTTAAGTTGATTGGAGTTGAAGGCGGCGGATTCGGCGTGCAAACACATCAGCACGCGGCTACCCTCTGCGCTGGAACTAACGGTGTTTTACATGGCGCATTAATGTATTTGTTGCAAAATAAAGACGGCCAGATACAGGAAGCGTATTCCATCTCCGCAGGCCTTGATTATCCTGGAGTAGGGCCGGAGCATTGCTATTGGAAGGATTCGGGCAGAGTCGAATATATGGCGGTGACTGACGAAGAAGCGCTCGAAGCATTCTATTTGCTTTCAAAAACTGAGGGCATCATTCCTGCACTCGAAAGTGCACATGCTCTGGCGCAGGTGGTTAAAATGGCGCCTGAGACATCCCCGGAACATTGTATTGTTGTCTGTCTCTCTGGCCGGGGAGATAAAGATGTGGAATTGGTGCAAAAGAATAATGAAATTTTTAAATAGTGACTTTCGCCAGTCACTATATTATTTTTATCCCTAACGTGGCGAAGCTACAAATGACAAATAAATTCCAAAAAACAAAAATCAATTTTCAAATCCTTTGCTTTCATGGTCTTTCTACCGGAAGGGTTGGGTTTTTAGAAATTGGAATTTGTCATTTGAGATTTATTTAGCATTTATTATTTGAGATTTGACTTTTCTTTACAAAAAAATGTAAAGAATGAAATGTAATACTGGAATTCTGATGCTATAGCTAAAAAAAGGTAAAATTAACATTTAGAGAGGTCTATTTTGAATCGACTTACCAAATTATTTCAGGACAAACAAAATAAAAAAGAAAAGGTGTTGTCTATTTTTGTAACTGCTGGATACCCCGAATTGGAAATTACTCCAGATCTGGTTTTTAGTCTGGAGCAGGCAGGCGCAGATTTAGTTGAAATCGGCATCCCCTTTTCCGATCCTATTGCAGATGGACCAACCATTCAAAAAGCCTCTCAAATAGCTTTAGAGAATGGAATGAAATTGGAGATGGCATTAGAGCAAGTTCAAATTATTCGCAAACAAAGTCAGATACCGCTAATTCTGATGGGATATATCAATCCATTTCTAAAATATGGACTCAGAAATATTATTCAAGATTCAGAAGAGGCTGGTGCTGATGGATTTATCATTCCAGATCTCATTCCTGAAGAATTTATAAAACATAAAAATGCATTTTCAGGTTCGAAATTAGGTCTCAATTTTTTAGTCTCACCAATTACCACAAAATCAAGGATTAAGACTGTTGATAATTTAACCCGTGATTTTATATATTGTGTGGCAGTCACTGGTGTTACCGGCGTTCGGGAGGGGGTTCCTCAGAGTTTAATCGATTTCCTGCAATCACTCAAAGATACCATCAGTCATCCATACTTAGTGGGATTTGGTATATCCAACCCTCGTGATGCAAGTATAATTGCACAAAATTGTCACGGAATCATTGTTGGCAGCGCACTAATTAACGAAATATCAAAATATTCATCGAGCGGGGAAATGCTGACCGGAGTTAGTCAATTTGTCCAGGAATTCAAGTCAGCTTTGAAATGAGATTCATCCCCTCCCGATTCTGTATTCGGAAGAGGTATTTGGTATGAGGATATAAGGGCATAAGGCATATCACAATGCCAATATTTCCTTATAATCTTATTTCCCTATACCCTTATCCCATCATTCCTTTGTTCAGCCTTGAAAATTTATGATTTTTCTGGAATGAAACAAGAATATTTTTACTTGAAAAGTAATAGGAAGTTATTTATAATATGGGTATTAAATAGAGAATAAAAATTGAATTTTAAAAAAATTGCAATCGTTGGTTTGGGTTTAATTGGTGGCTCTTTGGCTGCTGCATTAAAAAGAAAGAAGTTAGCCGTCAAGATAATAGGAATTGATCATAAAGATGTTATCGATAAAGCTTTAAGCCAAGGCTTAATTAACCAGGGTTATGAATTAAATCTAATTGATAAAGCGCTCGAGGAGGCGGAGTTGATAATTTTAGCAACGCCAATAAAAGGAATCTTAGAACTGCTGTCAACAATTGGCGATATAATAAAAAATGCTGCTTTAGTCACGGATGTGGGCAGTACAAAAGATGAAATTGTATATGCTGCCCATAAATACCTGCCTGATGGCGTTCACTTTTTAGGGGGGCACCCAATGACCGGTGCGGAAAAAAGTGGACTTGATAATGCCGACCCGTTTCTTTTTGAGAACGCTGTTTATATACTCACTGAAAATCAATCGGTGCCAATTGAACTTGTTGAAAAATTGGTTAATACTTTAGAAGCCGTTGGCGCAAAGATCATTTTTTTACCCGCAAAACTGCATGACGAAATTGCCGCGGTAGTGAGTCACTTGCCACAAATTTTAGCGGTTACATTGATGCAATATGCCTCGCGGCTTAATTTGGACAATTCTGTTTACCTAAAATTGGCAGCTGGCGGATTCCGTGATATGACCCGAGTAGCTTCGAGTCCGTATGCAGTATGGGCTGACATTCTAAAATCTAATAAAGAAAATATCGTTTCAACAATTGAGCAATTTATTGACGAGCTAACTACGGTTAAGGAGATGCTTTTAATACCCGGCAAAATGGAATCTCTTTTTGCAAAAGCTGCAAAAAACCGCCTTTCCATTCCAAAAGACACGCGTGGCTTCCTGAAACCTCAATATGACATCTCCGTTGTTGTTGAAGATACTCCGGGCGTGTTTGCGTCTATTTCGTCAACTTTATTTAATGAAAAAATAAATATTAAAGATGTAGAGGTGCTAAAAATCAGGGAAGGTGATGGCGGTACTATGAGACTGGCTTTTGAAAGCGAAACAGACAGGGAGCGTGCAATAGCTCACTTGTTGAACATTGGCTTTCAAGTCTCTAAACGAGGAGAATGATACCCAACGAGACCGTCGAAAAAGTACTTTGACTTCATCAGGAACTGAGTCGAGTAATACCTAAGTCTTTAAATATAAATATGCTTCGATTCCGCTCAAGTTGAAGATCGCTGGAAACGAAAGTTTTTTCGAAAGTCTCAACGCGTTTTAGCGCGGTGTCTAATGTTTAAAGTGATTAAAGTTTGAAGTTCGAATTAAATAAACTCAGGAGTCAAAAACTTTTGCAAAAAAACGAAGATTTAGGGGATTGGATAATTACGTCGCAAATTTTGATTGCTATAAACTTTGATAAATTATGGCTAATGAGCTTTAATTAGATCTAAATTTATATCCAACCCCCTAAACTCTTAACTAATTAGCACGGAAAGGTGCTGTTAAAAATTATTTACTGTCTTGTAATAGGATAAATTAGAATTAAAATGCACCAGAAAATCTTACCTGTTAATAAAATTTCAGGTTGTATAAAGCTTCCGGGTGATAAGTCGATATCACACCGTGCGTTAATGATTGCATCCATTGCTGAAGGTACCTCTGAAATAGAAAATCTTTCTGATGGAGCCGATGTACAAAGCACAGCTAATTGTCTCAAACAATTAGGCGTTAAAATTAAAAGAAAAAAAAATATAACGACAGTATCTGGAAGAGGTTTGAATGGATTTAAGCCGCCTGCCATGAATTTGGATGTGGGAAATTCAGGGACTACTATCCGCCTGCTTTCAGGATTGTTAGCAGGGCAGCAATTTACCTCAACCATCACTGGCGACGATTCCATTCAGCGGCGGCCCATGTCGCGAATTGTGAAACCGTTAACTGAAATGGGTACAGAAATCCATGCTGTCAATGATGAATATGCGCCACTAAGAATAAATGGTGGAAATTTAAGCCCAATTGTCTACCGATTACCCATGGCCAGCGCACAGGTTAAATCCAGCATTCTTTTTGCCGGCCTCTATGCCAATGGCATAAATGAAATAATCGAACCCTATCAAACCAGAGATCATACGGAACGAATGCTGCAGAATTTTGGCGCTGCTATCGAAAAAGAGGGATTAAAAGTGTCGGTATCAGGTCCTGCAAAATTAAAAGCTCAGAATGTTTTTGTCCCCGGTGATTTGTCATCAGCAGCGTTTTTTATTGCCGCGGCCATTTTGGTTAAAGATTCAGATTTGAAGATTGAAAATGTCGGCATTAATCCAACTCGGAAAGCGTTTCTGTCGATTCTTAGTGAGATGCAAGCCAATATTGACATAATTAATTTAGCCAATTTCAATAATGAACTTATGGCTGATATTTTTGTTAGACACTCTACTTTGAAATCAGTTAAAATAGAAAGGTCAATGATTCCACAAATAATTGATGAAATTCCAATATTAGCTGTATTAGCAACCCAGGCGGAAGGCACGACTGAAATTAGAGGCGCTGGAGAGCTGCGATACAAGGAATCTGACCGGCTGCAAGCTGTGACTACGAATTTAATTAAAATGGGGGCAAATGTTGAGCAAACCGGCGATGATTTAATAATTAACGGACCAGTAGAATTAAAACACTTTGAGTGTGATAGTTTCAATGATCATCGAATAGCCATGTCGTTTACCATAGCAGCCTTGATAGCCAAAAAAACGAGTCTAATAAAAAATGCACTTTGTGCAAACGTGAGTTTTCCAGGATTTTACGAAAAATTAAAAGAAGTTATTGTCAACTGATAATGAAAATGAGTACGCACGCCACTGATCAAAATAAAACTAAAAAAATGTTCGGCCTCATAGGATATCCATTGCAGCATTCTTTGTCGCCGTTTTTGCATGAATATTTATTACACGAGAATAACCAGAACGGCTGCTACCATGCTTTCGAAATTGAAAAAGAAAAGCTCGATGATGCGGTTCTCGGACTAAAATCATTAGGCTTTATCGGATTTAACGTCACTATTCCGTTTAAACAATTAATCATGTCCCATTTAGACAAAATCAGTGAGGAAGCGCAATTGATTGGCGCTGTTAATACAGTATTAATCAAAAATAGCAGTCTTCACGGTTTTAATACAGATGGCAAAGGTTTTAATCTGGCCCTTCAAAAAAGCAAAGTTGTTGTGAAAAATAAAACAGCGGTTATTTTAGGCGCTGGCGGGGCCTGTCGTGCTATTCTGGTATCTTTAATACTGGGTGGAATTGACAAAATGTACCTTTTTAACCGAACGCTCTCACGGGCGGAACAATTGGTGGAGGAAGTCGTTAAAGCCACTGGTTTTTCAAATTTCCATACTGGTGAATTGCAGGAACTGCAACTATCGCAATCGCTGGAGTCATCTCAACTTATTATCAATACGACTCCGCTGGGAATGTGGCCCAAAATAGAAGTAATGCCTTATAACTTTAATTTTGACGCGAAAAATATAACCGCGATTGATTTAATTTATAATCCCCTTGAAACACGGTTTTTAAAGTCTGCTCAAAAAGCAGGCGCCAAAACAGTAGATGGATTAGACATGTTCATTTATCAGGGTGTTGAATCGCTTAAAATTTGGACTGAGGGAAAAGTGGACATCAATTTTAATTTTAAAAAACTAAGAACTTTTCTAAATGAAAAAATGCAAACTCATGAGTAGAATTAGATTTTTAACGGCCGGCGAATCACATGGCCAGGGATTAGTTGGCATTTTAGAAGGCATCCCCGCTGGTTTAAAAATTAGCGAAGACGAAATTTTCCATGAGCTGCAGCGCCGACAGACGGGCTACGGTCGTGGTGGCCGCATGCAGATCGAAACAGACCGGGCGCGCATCATGTCTGGTGTCAGATTTGGTAAATCTCTGGGCAGTCCAATTGCGCTGTTAATACAGAATGCAGACTGGAAAAATTGGACAACTAAAATGGCTGTGGAGGAATCAGAACAATCCGTACCTGAAATACATGTTCCGAGGCCAGGTCACGCAGATTTTGCAGGCGCTCTAAAGTATGGGCATACAGATGTCCGCAATGTCTTGGAAAGAGCTAGCGCTCGCGAAACCGCCATGAGAGTTGCTCTGGGTGCAATCGCCAAAAAGCTGCTGGATGAATTTGCAATCAAAATAGTAAGTCATGTTGTACAAATCCATTCTGTAAAAAATGCATTTACAGTTGTTAATTATGGAGTAAATGATCAAAATGTGGGCTTTGAATTACAGGAAATCAGCGATATGGCTGACGAGTCTTCGTTGCGATGCCTGGATAGCCAAATAGAAAAACAAATGACAGCAGTAATAGATGAAGCTAAAGCTAACCGGGACACAGTGGGAGGTGTGTTTGAAGTCGTTGCACTAAATGTACCTGTTGGCCTGGGGAGTCACGTTCACTGGGATCGTAAACTGGATGCTCTGGTATCGAATGCTATGATGAGCATTCCAGCGATGAAAGGAGTGGATATTGGAGCAGGTTTTAAGACTGCATCGTTATTTGGCTCTGAAGTTCACGACCAGATTTTTTATGATAAAAAGAAAAAATGTTATTATAGATCGAGTAACCATGCCGGTGGATTAGAAGGCGGAATTACCAATGGTATGCCTTTGGTTGTAAGAGTTGCAATGAAACCTATTTCTACTTTAATGCAGCCGTTAGATTCGGTTGATATGGCTACTAAAGAAAAAGTGCAAGCTCATGTAGAACGGAGCGATGTGTGCGCTGTTCCCGCAGCATCAATAATTGGAGAATCCATTTTGGCATTGGTTTTAGCAGATGCATTTTTAGAAAAGTTTGGCGGTGATTCAATAGATGAAATCCAAAATACCTATGAGTATTGGAAAAGAAAAATTGATGGCTAAACAAAATATTTTTCTAATTGGATTTATGGCTTCCGGTAAAAGTACGGTAGGAGAAATCCTGGCGGGAAAATTACAACGCAAATTTTTTGATACAGATAAGCTCATTGAAGATAACGCTAGCTTGTCCACAGCGCAAATATGTCAAGAAAAAGGAGAATCGCATTTCCGAGAAATTGAGGC
>CAZIKB010000096.1:0-26284 GCA_964539665.1 uncultured Cytophagia bacterium | reverse complement strand
TGTTATGTCTTTTAATTTACAATTAGTTAAATGGTTTTCGTTCAAACACTAATTACATGTGTATTATCTGACAGCCAGACTTTTTCATTTTCAACTCTAAAGATGTTCCCAAGTGTACCGACACGCCCAGTAAACAACAGGCTTTCGTCAAACAAAAATCTATTCGTTCTGCCAATCTCTCCATTTGCACCAAGTACAGGATAGGCCCCATTTTCAGATAAGTGTTCTTTTTTCAACCCTTTTCCACTTGAAATATTGATTAGGCTATCCAATTTAACTACCTCCCAATCATCCTGCGCTTCCTCCACAAACCACTGCCTGAAAAGCGTTTCCGCCATGGCTTCGAGGGTTTTGTTCTGGTGGTGGAGCAGGTCTATTTTGTCGTCAAGACTGGAAAGGACTGAGGCGATGGCTTTTTGTTCAGGGAGTGGGGGGAGAATTATTTTAACACAGCTTAAAATTGCAGTATTAATTGATGGCATTGTTGCCCCAACTGCGATTCGTATAATGTGTTCCTTAAAATTTACTTGTCCAAAATAATACGAAAGAAAATTAGGGCTAATAATTTTTCTATCTGGTCTAACTCGCAATAGACGCCCCGAAAACATCCAAGAATCTTCCCGTTTTGAAACATATGCACGCCTATCTACAGATCCAACTCTGCTGAATACGATATCCCCCTCTTGGATAATATATTTCTTTAATCTTTCCTTGTCTTCATCACCAACAAGTGGCAGATTTTTATGTAAAATTTTATTTTCACCCAAGTGTTCGACTGTGATTATCGGAGTTCCTACATCCTTATAATCTCGTTGATGTAATTGACTTCCAAATGGTCCGGTTTGAACTTCTGCCACGTCTCCTAACTCATATTCCTTCCACTCACTCATCAAAACATCCTCACATATTCATCAAACACAAAAACCCGGTTGCGCTGATAGCCGGACGTTTCAATAAGTATCTTTTGCTCGACAAAGGCCTTGACCAGGTCATTCGCCGCTTTGGGAGACAAGCCGGTCATTGCCTGCACATCCTTGATTGTCACGACTGGTTTTCTAAAAAGCTGGTGCAAGAATTCTATTCCCTGTTTTGAACGCTTGCCCATACGAAGGATTCGTTCCTTCTCGATGACTGCTTTTAAATCTGTGATCTTCATTAATGTTGCAACAGAGTTTTCTGCGGTCTGGATAATCCCTGTCAGAAAAAACTTGATCCATTGTCCAAGGTCGTTTTTGCTTCGGACAAAGGTCAGGTTGTCGTAATACAACGTCTTGTTCTTTTCAAAAAATTCGGAGAGATACAAAAGAGGTTTGTTTAGCATGCCGCTTGATACCAGATAAAGGGTAATAAGCAATCGTCCTATTCTGCCATTGCCGTCCAGAAAGGGGTGAATCGTTTCAAACTGATAGTGGGCGATTGCTACCTTTACCAAATGGGGAACTTTTATCTCAGAATTATGAAGGAAAAACTCCAGATCAGACATCAATTCCGGTAACTCTGTATGCGCCGGAGGGATGAACACCGCGTCCGCAAAACTTGCTCCGCCAATCCAGTTTTGAGATTGCCGATATTCACCCGGATTTTTACGCCCGCCTCTGCCGCTTGAAAGCAATATTTTATGGGTATTTTTAATGAGCCTGTTGGATAATGGCAGCGTTTTAAGCTCCTCTATGGCGGTATTCAATGCGTTTACATAGTTATTGACCTCTTTCCAATCGTCCCGCCTTTCCGGGCCAATTTCCTTCTCTTCAATAAGGGCTTCTTCTATATTGGTTTTGGTGCCTTCAATTCGGCTGGAAACGACAGCCTCCTTAAAAATGTGCATGATGATGAACATGTCTGTATCCGGAACAAATCGGGAAAAGGAATTCAATTCTCCCAATTTCAATGAGGCTTTTTCCAACAGTTCATTGATAACCTCATCGGTCCAGAAAAAGGAATGATTTATTTTCTCAGGCAAAAAGTAGCGGTACTCATATTCTTTTCTATATAAACCAGCTTTGAAATCCTTAATATCCATAAGCATTCCTAAAATAAAATATGCTTTCCTTTGTTTTACTTTTAACGCGAAAAGTAAAATAAGCATTTCCATATTTTACTTTTACACTTTTTCCAGGTTGCTTACTCATACCAGCTTCACCTTTCCCAAATTCTCCGCAATCAAGGCATTCAGTCTCGCCTCCTCTTGCAACTGCGCCTCAAACTCTGCTTTCAGCTTGCTAAACCGTTCATTAAAATCAAAATCGTCCTCGTCATCGGGCAAACCCACATATCGCCCGGGCGTGAGCACATAGTCCAGTTCTCTCACACGTTCAATGGAAGCGGAATTACAAAAACCTTTTACATCTTCATAGTTGCTATCCGGATTGCGCCAATTGTGGTAGGTTTCCGCTATCTTGTTTATATCTTCTTCTGAAAACTCGCGCGTACGTCGGTTTAGTAAATGGCCCATATTGCGGGCGTCAATAAACAAAATTTCATCAACTCGGTTACGGAATTTGCCATTGGCTTTATTGCGGCTCAAAAACCACAGGCTGGCCGGGATCTGGGTATTTAAAAAGAGTTTCGCAGGCAGGTTTACGATACAATCCACCAGTCGACCTTTCACCAACTTTTTACGTATATCGCCTTCACCGGATGTTTTGGAAGTCAACGCACCTTTTGCCAACACAAAACCGGCTATACCGCTGGGGCTCAAGTGGAAGAGAAAGTGTTGTATCCAGGCATAATTGGCGTTGCCGGTGGGCGGGTCTCCGTATTTCCATCGGCCATCACCGCGCAGCAAATCGCCGGACCAGTCGCTATCATTGAAGGGCGGATTGGCAATCACATAATTGGCTTTCAGGTCTTTGTGCGTATCGTTTAAAAAAGAGCCTTCGTTGTTCCACTTTATTTGTGAGCTGTCAATACCACGAATGGCCAGGTTCATTTTAGCCAACCGCCAGGTGGTCTGGTTGCTTTCCTGCCCGTAAATGGAAATATCGCTCAACTTGCCCTGGTGCTGTTCCACAAATTTTTCGGATTGCACAAAAATACCGCCGCTGCCGCAGCAGGCATCTAACACCCGTCCTTTGTACGGTTCCAGCATCTCCACCAATAGTTGCACAACGCTTCGTGGTGTGTAGAACTGTCCACCCTTTTTGCCTTCGGCCAGGGCAAACTCTCCGAGAAAATATTCAAATACATGACCCAAAATATCGGCACTTCGGGATTTAGCGTCGCCCAGCGCAATATTGCTGATCAGGTCAATGAGTCCGCCGAGATTAGTGGGATCGAGATTTCCGCGGGCAAATACTTTTGGCAGCACGTCTTTAAGAGAATTATTGTCACGCTCAATGGCGTCCATTGCTGAATCCACATCCTTACCGATTTCTGGCAATTTTGCCCGTGACTGCAAGTAGGTCCAACGAGCGGATGGCGGCACAAAGAAGACATTTTCCGCTTTGTACTCGTCGCGGTCTTCAGGGTCAGCACCGGCAAATTCGCCTTCACCTTTTATTAGTTTTTCGTGAAGTTCTTCGAAAGCATCGGAAATGTATTTAAGAAATATTAATCCGAGAATGATGTGTTTATATTCAGCAGCATCGATGTTTTTACGCAGCTTGTCAGCCGATTTCCAGAGTTGTTTTTCGAGCGGTTCTTCTTTGTTGTTGTTTTTATTGTTGGCCATATAGCTTTTCCTGTAACGCTTAGATTATAAGGTAATTGTATACACACATAACACGCTGCGGATCACCAAGCAGCGAGCGAATGGAAATCCGCAGCGCGATGGCACGACGCGAAGCGTCCGTGTAATCAAGTTACTGTACAGTTTCTGGATAACATTCAATCCGAAAGGATATAACAGAAACTGGCAAACATTCAGCTTATTTTCCCTAATTTTAACGACCAATCCTTCCTAATGAAATTTTATTGGGATTGATAAACCAAAAATTATGACTGTAATTTTGCTAAGTTTTATTTGCAATTGCCAATAAATCAAAAGTTCTCTGACAAGGGAGATTAGTATGGATAGTTAACAATGATTCTTTCATCGGCAATCAATCCTTTGAGAAAGAATAGCTCATGGCCTATTTAAAAATCAAATGATTAAATACAACCTGATAATGACAATAATAACAAAAATATAATTATTGTCAACTAAAAATGAGTGAAATTTTAAAACTGGATTGATTTGTCAGGCAGAAATAGTCTACATTCATCGGATGACTTGGAGTCATCCGATGAATAGAAAAGCATAAGTTGTACTAATATTACTTTTCTACTTTTCGCTAATATTCGCTTCCTCTTTCCCAGTAGCCTTCCGCAAAGTCTTCCGTCCCCATAATGTCAAATTATCCAAACCCACATAAATAGTGGGCAAAATGATTAAGGTCACTATTGTGGAAAACAGCAAACCACCCATGATTGAGCGGGCCATGGGGAAATAAGGCGGGCCGTCGCCGCCAATGAGGGTTTTGCCGATAGAGAGCGGGATCAGTCCAAGCACGGTGGTGCCGGCTGTCATCAGGATAGGCCGGATGCGGTGCACAGCCCCCTGATATATGGCTTCCTTACGGGGCAATCCTTCGGTTCTGAGTTGATTAATATGATCAATCAGGACAATGCCATTATTTACGACAATACCGATGAGAACAAACACGCCAATCCAGGCCATCATAGAAAAAGTAGTGCCGGTTATCCAGAAAAACCAGAAGGTGCCGATTATCGCAAAGATTATGGAAGTCCAGATAACGCCAGGGTAGACCAATGATTCAAATAAAGACGCCATCACAAAATAGATTAATATTAAAGCGAGTATCATGTTAATCATCATGATTTTAGCCGTATCATCTTCACGCTGAAATCTTCTTCCAAAACCCCAGGAATAACCGGGTGGTAATTCAAATTTGGCCAACTGTTTTTCAATCTTGCTGCGCGCTTCCTTAACGCTTAATTCCTCAAGCGCTGCGGTGACTGCAATGGTCGTTTGCCGATCTATTCGATGAATGCTCTGAGGGCCTTTGCGCCAGTTAAAATCAGCCAGAGTGGCCAATTCTAAGGATTGACCTGAATCGTCATATATAACCAGATTTTTTAGCTGCTCTAAATTTTCACGATCTGAATCCTGCAATCGCAATTTCATTTCAATTTCACCAGTAGCTGTTTTAAATCGCCGCAGATTCTGTCCCCGCAAAGCCACAGCCACAATCTGGCCTACATCCTGGGCAGAAAAATCATGCTTCTGGGCTTGCTCCTGATTCACTTTGATGTGGACTTCCCGATCGCCGGCTTCAGCAGAGGAACGCACATCCATCAGCCCGGGTATTTTAGAAAGCCGCCATTCCACGTCTTTGCTCAAATCTGCTAAAAGTTCGCTGGAATCGCCCCATAATTGTATACTAATATTTTCCTCACTTCCGGATGAAGACTGCCTTTCAAATGAAGGACTGCCTATGGCTATTTTAGGCAAATCTTTTACAATTTCTTTTTGTAATTCAAATTCAGATTTTGTTGCTTCTTCCTCCTCTTTGAGAATTAATGTAGACATGGCTGAGCCGGTCTGATAGTAAGAATAGACCGATTCTATGTCAAATTGGTCTTTGTTTGCATAAAGATATTCTTCAATGACGTCAACCGCTTCTTCAACTTTTTCTACATTGTAATTACTATTGACATAGTAGTTTAAGTACAACCGCCGGTCTTCTCTTTCCGGAAACATATCGATTTTTACATTCATGATTGGCAGCACAGTGCTGGCTAATATTCCAATTATGATTAAAGTCGAATAGCCCGGGTGTGCCAGGGTCCACTTCAGAATTTTACCGTAATGAACAGAGGCTTTATCAATTATTGTCGCTTTCTGAGTTTTAGTTTTGTATTTTATTTTAGAGGTTAATAAAGGAATAAGAGTCAGGGCAATCAAAAGGGAAGCAGCCAGAGCAATGATGATAGTCACCGAAACATGCTTCATGTACGTGGTTATTTCATCCGCCGTCGCCATAATAAAAGGCAGGAACACAATTGCTGTTGTAGAAGTCGCCGCAGCCACGGCCAATCCAACCTCTTTAATTCCAAGGATTGTAGCCTGCTCTGGATTTTCGCCTAACTTCTGATGACGAAAGATACTTTCTGTAATAACAACCGCATTATCCACCAGCATACCCACCGAAAGCATCAGCCCCATCATGGTAAGTATGTTCAAGCTCATGTTGAGAAAATACATAAATCCCGTAGTGATGATCAAAGAAAAGGGAATGGACAAAGCCACAATCAGGGTCGTTGAAATTCTTCTTAAAAAGAAATACAAAACCAATATAGCAAATAAAGCCCCCCACATGCCTGATTTCATAAGCTCATCAATCGAGGACACAATACCCTCCGCAGCATTATCCATAAAGAAAAGCTTAATCCCGTGCATTTCAGTACTGCCCTCAATTTCGTTGATAGCCGCTAAAACCCGGTCGCCTACATCTACAGTATTTGCGCCTGATTCCTTAAAAATTTCCAATCCTATAGCATAGCTTTGGTCTAAGTGACGGCCGTAATTCAATTCAGGGTGGTCATATCGTACGTTAGCTACATCTTTCAGACGTAAGCCTTTTTCATTAATTATCAAATTCTCAATATCATCCACACTTTGGAATTCAACCAGAGGTCGTACGTTATACCGTTTTTGTCCATCGGTAATGCGACCGGCCGTTAATACCAGATTGGAATTGCGAAGATTTTGCTGAAGGCGGCCAATGTCAACTTTGTGCGCTAAAATGCGGTCTGCTCTGAGGTCTATCAAAATTTCTTTTTTTTCAACCCCATGCAATTGCACTTTTGAAACGCCTGAAATACGTTCTATGCGCCTTTTTACATTTCGGTCTATGAGATCGTAGCTATTAGAAAGATCGCGTTTTGAGGAAAGTCGAAGGTTCATGATTGGAATATCAGACGACGAAAACTTTAAAACAAAATAGCGCTCAAGGTCCGGAGGAAGCTGGTTCCAGATACTTTCTATTTTTTCTTTTGCTTCCATAGCTTTGATAGAAGTCTCTTCGCCCCAATCGAATTGTAAATTGATACCAACGCCATTCTCATCTGAATTAGAATCCATGCGTTTAATTCCGCTCATGGTTCCAAGCACTTCTTCGACAGGAATGGTTATCAGTTCTTCAACCTCTTTAGGTGTGGAGTTTGGATATGGAAAATTGATAAAAACTCCAGGGAAATCCACATCAGGGAGAAATTCAAAAGGAAGCATTTGCCCGGCGATACCGCCTAATAAAAATAATGATAAAAAAACCATGACAGTGGTTACAGGTCTGCTGAGTGCGGTTTTTGATAGGTTCATGTTATCTCTCTGATTAAGTAATTGAAAACCCAATACAATATTAGAGTGATGAAACGATACTGGTTACTGGATTCTGGATACTGGTTACTGGTTACCAGATACTGGCTTCTGAATACCGGATAATACAACAAAAGTAGCAAGTATCAAGTATCCAGCATCCTGTTTTGCACCGAGCATCAAGCATCCAGAATCGAGCATCTTGAATCCAGAATCAATCAATTTAACCCTTCCGATCAACAATCGAATAAACCACTGGTATCACCACCAGCGTCAACATGGTGGACACCAGCAATCCACCAATCACGGTAATCGCCATGGGCGCCCGAACTTCTGCGCCTTCACCCAGTCCCAGTGCCAGCGGCAGTAATCCTAAAACAGTCGTCAAAGTGGTCATCATAATAGGACGAAGTCGCACCTTTCCAGCTTCTTTTATGGCTTCTAATTTTGCCATGCCGCTTTTACGCATTTGATTTATGTAATCGATTAAAACAATAGCGTTGTTCACTACAATTCCAGCAAGCATAATCAGACCTATAAACACAACCACGCTGAGGGAATTCCCCGTAAGCAGCAAAGCAAACACCACGCCGATTAATGCTAACGGAATGGTAAACATGATGACAAACGGGTGCAGTAAGGATTCGAACTGTGAAGCCATGACCAAATAGACTAAAAAAACAGCCAGGATTAATGCTAAGCGTAAGGATTGAAAGGACACGCTCATTTCATTACTTTGGCCAGCTAATCGAATGTTAAATTCTTCAGGGATTCGCAATGAACTAATGATGCGATTAATATCCTCGGCAGCTCTGCCTAAATCATGTCCCACTAAATTAGCTCGCACCAGCGCTACCCGTTGTTGTGCGGAACGATGGATTTCTCCGGGTCCCATATCCACAACAACATTCGCCACTGATGCTAAAGGTATGGTTGGCATGCCTACTGGATTAACCAGCATTCGTCGGATATTTTCAATGGATTCTCGGTCTTTTTCTCGTGCCCGTACCAAAATATCTATTTTTCGGTCCCGCAGGGAGTATCTTGTGGCTAATTCACCTTTTACTTTATTCACCACCGTCTGCGCCACTTCAGGCACTTGCAGACCATAAGAAGCAATTTTTTCCCGGTCAAAATATATTTGAATTTCAGGATAGCCACCCTGCATGGTTGATTTAATGTCCGTAAATTTTGGATTTTCTTCCAATTTTCGCACCATTATATCAGACAACTTTTTGAGACCTTTGAGATCGTAGCCAGCGATTTCTATTTCAATTGGCGTTCTGAAACTAAATAGTGTGGGTCGGGTAAACTTGTATTCTGCACCCGCGATATGGCTAAAGCGTTCTCTTAATTCTGTCATTAAGAGCTCCTCATCAGTACGGTCGGCGCCAGGCAGCATTTTAATCCTGATCTCTCCCCAATTTTCACCTCCCTCTTCAGGATTGGCATCCAGGCGATTGCCGGTTCCTGCTACAGAAAACATCGTGTGAATAATTTGATTGCCATGAGCTTCGTTTTGCATCCTCGCAATTAGTCTATCCGTCTGAATCAGGGGTGTTCCGGGCGACAGCTTAACCTCAACAATAAATTCTCCCTGAGACAATTGCGGAATGAGCTGCAATCCCAGTTTTGGGATAAACAGCATACTAATCACAAAAAGTCCGATGGCGGTACTTAATGTAACAGGTCGATGATTCAACGCCCAGTCCAGGAATTTGGGATAATTTCGATTTACCTTATTAAACACTCTTTCAAACAGATTTACAAAAGGAGTTACCAAAAATTTCAATGCTTTAGAAAGGGCTTTTGAAATACGAATGGTCCAGGTTAGAATAAAAGTTGGCATGGTTGAAAAAATGAATCTGAAAAATCTTATTATCCCGCGAACAATCTTACCATGAGACTTCCTGGGCTTTTCCGCTTCTTCTTTAAACTCCAGCGCCTGCTTCTTTTTGCCGCCTAAAGAAGCCATCATGGGGATGAGTGTTAAGGCAACAATCAGAGAAGCCAGAAGTGAAAACGTGACCGTTAATGCCTGATCCCGAAAAAGCTGTCCTGCAATGCCTTTTACAAACACCAGCGGGAAAAACACAGCGATAGTGGTCAAAGTTGAGGCGGTGACAGCCATACCTACCTCACTGGCTCCTTTCTGTGCTGCAACCATGATAGCCGTACCTTTCTCACGGTACCGAAATATACTCTCTAAAACCACCACTGAATTGTCAACGAGCATGCCAATGCCTAATGCAATGCCGCCGAGGGACATGATGTTTAAAGTAATGTCTCCGCTCAGCATCAGGTTAAAAGTAGCAATAACGGAAATGGGGATCGCTAAACATATAATTACCGTGCTCCAGATATTTCTAAGAAAGAAATAAAGAACAAAAAAAGCTAAAATTCCGCCAAACACAGCGGCATAGACAACTTCATTTACAGCGCTTTCAATGAAAATCGACTGGTCATAAACCACTTTTAGTTCAGCGCCTTCAGGCAGCAGTTTATTAATGCGCGGCAATCGGCTTTTTAACGCCTTCGCCACTGCAACCGTATTGGCGTCACCTTCTTTGTAAATGGCAATTTCAACAGCTTCAACGCCATCGATTCTGCTAATGGCTTTTCGTTCTTTATACCCCTCAATTACATCTGCAATATCTTTCAGATAAATATTTGAGCCTTCTTTACTGCGGAGAATAACATTGCGGATTTCATCAACCGATTTGAATTGATTAAGCGTACGCACAAGATACTGATGTGCGCCTTCCTTTAAATTGCCGCCAGCAAGATTCACATTTTCCTGTCTTAATCGATTGGCTACTTCCTGGATGGTTATATCGAGTTGGTTTAATTTACCTTGATCGACTTCAACCTGAATTTCTTCCTCCAATCCGCCGCTAATCTTTACAGCAGCCACGCCCAGAATGGATTCTAATTCTTTTTTTAGTTGTTCTTCCGAAAGGGTCCTTAAATACTTCAAATTGCTTTCATCGATTAACTGTTCATTTGAAGATAAATTATTGACCAGTTTTAAATTTTCGGTTGATTTTTCTTCACTCTTTTTCTGCCTGAATAAAGCCAAAGTAACGATGGCATCCAAAGACGGATCGAACCGCAAAACTAATGGTTTCTTCACTTCTAACGGCAGGTTTAAAGCATCTAATTTTTCGCGGACATCCAGGCCGGCATAATCCATATTCGTACCCCATTCAAATTCCAGGATAACATCGGATTGACCGGAGCGGGAAATAGAACGCACATCGATTAGATTTTTCACCACACCCAGCGCTTCTTCGATGGGCTTTGTGACTAAATTTTCAACCTCGATGGGCGCTGCCCCAGGATATTCAGTACGAATAGTTAATGTGGGATAAGTTAGATTGGGCAGCAGCGTAACATCCAGTCTATTAAATGCCACAAAACCAAAAATGACAATGGCAAGAGTAACCATGGATACAGTCACTCTTCGGCGGATCGCGAGGTCAATGATTTTCATAAAAAGCCCTTATTGCATAATTATCAAAGTATTATTTTTTGATATGAAGAGATGCTGTATTCTGGATACTTGATAATTGTATAAAATCTTGTATCCTGAATCCAGCAACCAGTTACCAGCATCCAGAATTACTGCACAATTTCGACTTTTGAGCTGTCTTTGAGGCCATTTTGTCCAACGACTACAACTTGATCACCTAAGTTCAATCCATCCACGATTTCGACCATTGATTCAGACGAGTAGCCGGTTTTAACAGATTTTTTCACAGCCATAGAGTCTTGAATGGCATAAACCAAATCAGAACCATCTTCTGTGATGACAGCTTGTTTTGGAACAAGTAAAATGTTTTGGCGGGTGTCATAAATAATTCGCACGCGGGCAAACATACCAGGTTTGATGTGTGATTTGCCGTCTCTCACAGCAATAGTAACTTTCACCGTACCACTATTCGGATCGACAATGGGACTAATTCTATCCACAAATCCATTAAAGACGGTTCCGTTTGACGCATCAAAAGTTAATTCGGCAAGCTGTTTTAGACTGACTTTCTTCATATCTACTTCAGGCACATAAAGATTTGCGATTAACTCATCGAATCCAACAATGGTGAAAACAGGTTGATTGAGGTTTATCATGTTGCCGGTTTTAATGTGGCGTTTTGCTACCACTCCTGTGATGGGAGCTCGAATGGAGGCATATGCTAAATTAAGTTTTGTCTTTTCAAAGGCTGCTTTCTGGGCGTCGTATTGAAAACGTACGCTTTGAAATTCCTCTTTTGAAATGAGGTTTTTTTGAAAAAGCTCTTTATTTCTTTCAAAATCATTTTCCAATTTATTCAAATCTGCACGGGCTTTTTCCATCTCAATGGCCAACATGTCTTCCTCTAATTGTACCAGTATCTGGCCTTTTTTAACAAACATTCCTTCTTCCACGAAAATCTTTTCAACGATTCCAGAGGTTTTAGCGACAACCTCCGCTTCTTCTTCAGCTTCCAAAGTAGAGGTACCGGTTAGAAAGGCAGATATATCGTCTTGTGACACCTCAGCCACTTCAACTGGAATTAAAACCGCTGTTTCTTCCTTATCTTTTGCCTGACCGTTTTCCCCACAGGACATGGAAAACATAGAAACACAAATTATTAAGCTAAGACTTAAAAAGAATAACTTACCAAATACTTTCATGAGCGCCACTCCTGTTAAATTTTGTTAGGCAATAATTCGATGTTGCATTAGACAGTTGGAATCCCTAAAATGTTACAATAAAAATAAAACGTTTCACTAAAAGTGAGAGAAAGATATAAGGAAATAAGGGTATATGGGTATAGGGTATGCGGAAAAAGATAATCTGATGTTATGAGTATATTACATTAGTCTATTAAATTAGTTGACTTTCATAATGATACCTAATATCTTTATTGCCTTATACCTGCTGCCTCGTATTGTCAAGCTTTATTTCAATTAGTTTTTACTTAGTTAGGATTGTTGTACCACATGATGCTTAGACAAATCAATTTACGCATAGATTTGATCAAAGGTTGCAGGCAGCCAATTTAATACACAATTTTATAAATAATTGATTGGCCAGCAATAGTCACATCATATAACAAAAAAACACCCAAACCTGGCAAGTATGAATTGCTTTTGAGAATACTTAATAAGTTATACACTCAGAAATCGGTAGTGTCCGTAGATAGTTGTCCGTTGTCTGTTGCATGAATCGTAACTTCAATTATTTCACTGAAATAACAAAAGTATTGTTAACGAATCATAAATTCAGAGTAAGTAATTATAAAATAAAGACACAACTGACTATTGACAACTAACAACGGACACTACCGAATCAGCCAAGTCATATTAATTTCTATTAATAAGTCAAGTAAAAATTTTTCAAATACTCTCTCTAAACCTGAAGTTTTAAACAACAGTTCTTTTTAAACTACTGCCTGATATAATAAATGTTTGTGTACAATCGTCATAAAATATCAACCTTGAGAGAATATAATTTTTAGTATAGAATAATTTTTATCTTTAGAAATGTATTCAATAGATACAAGTTCTAATAGTTCTTGTGGAAACTCATTAATTAATTCATCCTGTGGAATTGGACCAGTTTCAATTAAAAGTGTAGTTTTCCATTGAAAATTAATAATTTCCTTAACAAGCTCAATATAATCACCAATTAATCCGTTTTTTTTGGGGAATACAGCTTCACTAGGCATGTATGGAATGGATTCTTCTTTATTACTGGCAAGTAAATATTCATGAGACCCATATGGTAGATTCGCAACAATCAAGTCAGGATTATTTATATTATGTAAATCTTTAGCTGCTAACAAATCGCTATCCACTAATTTAATGTTTTTAATTTTATGTTTGTATAAGTTTTCTTTCGCTAAGTCAAGAGCATCATTACTAAAATCAATGGCCCTTATGTCGGCGGTAGGAAATTTATTTGCAATACATATTGCAATATTAGCTGAACCAGTACCAACATCTATTATAACTGAAGATGCTTTCATTTTTAATAATTCAATAGATTTTTCGACTAAAAAACTTGTTTCAGGTGTTGGCGGATAAACTCTTTCGTCAATTTTTAATTCTAGATCCATAAATTTAATAGAGCCTTTTTTATAGGCTTCTGGTCTATTCTTTGAATCGAGAGCGTCATTAATAGTACGTAATTTAAAAAGAATATAAAGTGCTTTAAAGTATTGTATTTTTAATGTCTTAAAAATTAAAATATTATTTATAAACATAGAAACAGCAATAACAATTGAAAAAATCATCTGATTTTTCAGTGATATAGAAAAAAAAGATAAATTTTTATAATTACCAGAATACATAACTATTATTGCAATTCCAATAAAAACAATCGGAATTAGTATGTCATACGCATTAGGTTTAAGAAAAATTGTTGGCAATAACCATTTCCTTACAGTATAAGAATGCTTAATTGGTTTAGATGAGGAAATAGTTTTGTCAGCTTTTTTTCTAAATTTTATTCTTAATAATGTTATTAATATTGTTTTTAATATTGAGCTAATAAATGGGATGGACAAGTCTACTATAGGTAAGAGAATTATAAAAACAAAAACTATTTGTATATTTCCTAACGAAGTTATTCCCATATAAGCAATGAAAGCTTCCAGAACTAAAATAATACTTGACCAACGTACATCAGAGTCAGTAACATTTGATATACCATAAATCAATTTATTAAATTTTATTTCAGTTAAGATGTCATGTTTATTTCCAGATTTTTTTTCCTTTTTATTATTTTTATTTCTACTTAAATCAAGAATTCTATTAAAGATCGGCCAAGGTGTCCAAAATAAATATCTGATAACAAATAGAATATAGTTTGCTAATAAAAAAGAATATATTATATATGCCCAGGTAATATTATTATAAATTGGTAAAATTGAAAATTTGTAGTCTTTTAATTCATTGAAATTATTAACACCAATTATTGTGTCAAGTCCTTTTTCAAATAAAAGAGCTAGCAAAAGTAAGTTAATCCACAAGAAAACATTGAAAAATGCTATGCCAAAATTTAAAGGAGTTAAATTTTCATCACTAGGCCGAATTTTAGTGCTCATATCTTTCCATTATTCTATTATTATTTATTTGAACAGAACATAAAAGAATATTTTTCGAATCGTATAATAATCCTTCTCCATTCAGTTTTATATAATTACTATTTATTTCATCCTTCATTTTTGATTTTATTACTGTATTAGATTCATTTAGTTTTATCAATACATATTGAGACGATTCAGTTACCCTGTTAATTCTGAATCCCTTCGTTTTTGTAAAATGAACACAATTTGATTTGAAAGTCAAGTAATTAATATTGTTTTGATATGTTGAATAATCAGATAAATTTATTAATTTAATTTCATTATTAGGTTCTATAGTACACGGAAGAATATTATAATCAGGAAAATTAATAGAAATAGCAGCATCGAGAAAAGGAGGACGTTGCATAAATTCATTTGTTTCTTTTTTTACAACAGGTTGTATACATCCAATTTTCTGATTAAACATATAAATTATTTCATCAGCAATTAATTCTGCCTCTGGAAAGTGATGAGTAATATATACAACAAGTAATTTATAATCTTCTGTAAGTTCACGTATAAGTAACAAGATTTCATTTTTACTTTCTGCATCTAAACCTGTCAAGGGTTCGTCTAATAGTAATATATTTGGTTGAATACTTAAAGCACGTAATAAAGCTAATCTTTGCTTCTCTCCACCACTTAATTCATTGATATATTTCTTATTTTTCAAAATATTATTCAATCCCAATGCTTGGGAAAGTTTATTAAATCTAGTTTGGTCATAAATTTTATTGTAGTTTTTTAACTTTTTAAAAAAAGCTGCGTTTTGCATTGGTGATAAATGCTCAAACAAAATCGCTTCCTGTGGAATATATGAAATAATAGGCAATGTTGGATTTGTTTTAATTTCCCCCTTTGATAAGTTCTCAATTCCTAAAATTAACTTAAATAAAGTTGTTTTGCCACATCCGCTTGTTCCCATTAAAGCGAAGATATAACCTGAATCTTTGTTGGTTTCAATATTAATAGATAAATTATTAAACAGTAGATTTTCTTTATTGTATCCAAACGAAATATTATTAATTGTTATACTTTTCATTTACCAACTTTATTTTTTTGTTTTTATTAATTATTGTTATCCAGATAGTTATTCCCATAGCAACTAAAATGAAAGAAATAATTAAATATCCGAATGCACTAGTATAGTCAGCCCCCCGACCTACAAATAACATCTCAAGATTCGAAACAAATGAAGGAATTCTATCTGAAAAAACTTTATTTATTATTGCTTCATTCCAAATAAATGAAAAAGCGATTATTAATGTAAGAAGATATTCTAATTTAAATCTAGAGATAAATGTATATTGTGTGATCTCTATACGTTTAATCATAAGAGAGTTAAAATAGGAAAATTCATTATTCGATATTTTAAAATGCGTAGCCAAAACAAAACTTCCTAAAAGTGGAAGCAATAAAATAGAATGTCCAATTATCCATATTAAATAAATATAGAAATTACTACTGTAGCCTAAAAAAGCCATCCACTTAAAACCGCTAATAAGAATACATAGCGGAGGTATAAGTAGCAACAGATAAAGAAAAACAAAAAAAGCAATTGAGAAATTATTAAAATTATTAAGTCTATTTTTCCATGCAATTCTTGAAGAAATACCAAATAGAATTGCAATAACTGTTGCTACAAAAGCAGCGATTAATGTAATAAAAAAAGGAAATCCCAAGTTGAATAATTCTTTTGAGAAATGAATTTTTATTTTTAGGAATACAATTAAAATTGGTACAAAAATAATGAGTATTAATAAGGAATGGACATATTTATGTAAAAATGCCTTTCTATACAATGAACTATTTGATTTAGTTGTTTGTTTGGAATAATTGTATTGGTAGGTAGTAATCTTTTTAATGAAGAAATTAAATAGGGTGATAAAAATAAATAATGAAGCAAGCATAAAAATAATTAAAAATAAACTGTTGCTAAATGTATCATTAGTTGCATAATTTGGATTAACAAGTAGTTTTGATTGATATGTACGATATAACCAGTTTGTTATGAGTTCTGTATTAATACCTTGTGAGGCTTTTAAAATAAACTGGCTTTTTGCATTTTCATAAAATGAAAACACAAAACTAATAATAAATAAAAGAATAAATAAACTCCTGCTATAGGGAAGAAAAATATTCTTAAGTTTTGTAAAGAAACCAAATTTAGAAGCATAAGCATATTCTTCAATTTCTTTGGGTATATTTTTAAAATTTAACCAAAAAAGATACATAAATAGTAAACCAAATTGCCAAAATTGCAGACAAATTAATAATATGAAGTGATAGATTCTATGGCTATTTATAATAGTGGTAAAAAAAGATGTTTGATATAACAGAATTTTAAAGAGAAATGCTATTGATACATTACCTAATAAAAACGGTACCAATAAGATACTTAATGAAATTCCTCTAAATGAGAAAAACGAGATTTTTTTTAGTGTAATTGCGCCGATAAAACCAAAGATAACATTTAATAGTGCAGAAACAAATGCAAATACAAGACTTCTAATTAGTGTATTATTGAATCCATCACGGTTTTCATATAAATATTCAATAAAAATATTTCCTCTAATATTTATAAAAAAAGGTATTAAGAATAGGATTGTTGAAAAATAAATTATAACAACAATAGTTTTCCAATATTTAAGAGAATTATGCACAGATTATCCAATTATAGATTTTTATAAAGAATGGTTCTTTCAGTTTCAATTTCGTCATTAAGCTGTTGCAATCCATCTATGACATTCACTTCGTTATTCCAAATTTTTTGAATATATTTTGTAATTTTATTGCTTATCAAGTCTGCATCAGGTCCCGCTTCAAACATATAAACACCTCTTTCTAATGATCTTTTTAGTGCATTTGCATAAGGTATCGTTGCTATAATAACTGAATCTTCATAAGCCGCTTTATTTGCAGAACAAAGACCTCTTTTTATTAAATTAATTTGATTTTCTTTTTGCATTACATCTAATATGTAATTAATGCATTCTTGTTTGTTTGCAGATTGTTGATTAATAAAAAATGCACCTCCAGCTAAACCAGATTTGTCGCCAGGTATTGGAACAAAACCAAATCGCTTATCAAACGTATTGTTATCCAGCTTGATTAATTCATAAGCTAAATCACTCCATATTATAGCCATTGCAATATTACCATCTTTCATTAACTTAAGTTGTTCAAAAGCTCCCACAGTAAAAAAATCACCAGCATTATATGGTTTTAGACTTTTATAAAACATTGCTGCTTTTTGGGATTCAGGAGAGTTCAGAAGTATTTTTGAATCGATATTCCCTTCCCATCCTCTTTCTTTTTCCATTACCTTACCACCCATACCAAAAAGGAAATTACACCATTCATAATAAAGCCAACTTCCCGTAGCTCCTTGAAGACATACACCAAAAATTGAATTTTCAGGTTGTGTAAAAAACTCTGCAATTTGTTTATATTGTTCCCATGTTTTGGGAGGTTTTAATTCTTTATAGTATTTTTCTTTATACTCTTTTTTTTGATTTGGGTTTTCAAAAAGCTCCCTATTATAAGCTAATATCATTGTATTAGTAGCAAAAGGATACCCAACCTTCATGATTCCATCTTGGGGGTTTTCGGGGTTTGAATAGTAATACCCTACTTCTTGCCACGCATTTGAAAATAATTCATTTTCAAAAGATAGCAAACTATCAGGGATGTTTTTGGTCAATTCATCTAATGGGGTTACATAATTATTTCTTACGAATGAAGATAAAGAAAAATTATATTGCATTATTATATCATAAAGCCCTGTTTTATTAGCAAAATCTTGATTTGCTTTATTAAATGCTTCTTCAAATGTGTGAGGTTTGTAATCAATAATAATATTATTCTTTATTTCATAATCTCCCTTTAGTGCTTGCAAGGCTTTTAAATTAGAGGCATTTTCTCCAATTATAGTAATGGTTTTTTTTTCTTTGCCACAGCTTGAAATAATCAACGCAAGTAACAAAAAAACAAATAGTTTTATAAATGGCATATTTTTCATGATTTTATTCTCCTTGGTTAAAGATTTGATTCTTTAAAATTAATAAATTTTCACTTAAAATGTAACCTTAAAATGTTTATATTTAAATATTTTTTAAACAGACAGTACTAAGCACACAAACAAGTGAGTATGCAGATATGTATAACATTCATTATTTAATGATATGCAGAAAATGGCTATCTCCGCTACTGTGTGGCCGTCCGGTCGCAGGCAATGGGCCAAACAAGTAAGCAACTCATTTTATTTTGTATAAAACCAATATATTTAATGTACTATCAAAAAACAATAAAAATATGGCATTTTTTTAAAATATTATTTTCCTGTAACTGTTCAGACTGTTTTGTCATCCCGTAGGGAACTTGTTTGATTTTTAGCACTTATTTGTTTAGCTAAATAATTATCAGACTCAAAAAAGATTCTTCCAGAATGACAGGCTGAACAGTTACATTTATCTTTAGAATGTTAACCAAACTTTCTGCTAAATACTCAAATATGGATGTTATTCAGATATTATAAAAAAAACATTGAAGGATATCCTGTTTCCGGTGTATATTGCTATATGAAGGAGGAGAATAAAAAATTTGTGACAGACGATGCTTGTCTTGTAAAAAAAGCGATTGCGGGTGAGAGTAAAGCTTTTGACAAATTAACCCAGCGACACCTACAGCGCTGTTATAGAATTGCCAGACATTTTGGTCTGTCACCGGAAGATGCAGCAGATATTGTTCAGGATACATTTTTAGCGGCGTATCGAGCGTTGCAGACTTTTAATTTTTCTTATAAGTTTTCTACATGGATCACACGCATTCATCTGAATCGATTATCAAATTTTCGACGAGGGTTACAACGAGCGAAGAAATATTTTTGGCGACCTCAGGACGAAGCTTTCAAATTTGAATATTTTGAAGACATGGATAATCGGATACCGGAAAAGGAGCTGGAAAAGTCGGAATTACAATCCGAACTATTACGAGCAATATCAAAACTTCCAGAACGACAACGCAGGGTATTTGTTTTATCTGAAATGGAAGAATTCAAAACCAGGGAAATTGCAACTTTGTTAGGTATTCCCGAAGGTACCGTTTCCTCACGGTTACATCATGCGCGTCTGGCATTGCGTGAACAGTTACTTGATTATTTTTAAATAAGGAGCATTAATCATGAAAACCACAAAAATTATCTTAGCGCTGGGATTGTTCTTACTCATCACCGCATGTATCACGAACAATAGTTATTCGCAAAAATTTTACAAATCCCACAAATCCACGTTTTTTCATATCGAACGGTATGCTGATGAGTTGGGATTGAGTGACGAACAACTGACAACATTAAAAGAAAAACGCTCTGTAACAGAAAAACAGTCTATTGAATTAAATTCTCAAATTCAAATAGCTAATCTCGAATTAAGAGAACTCCTGGATAGCGAAAATCCAAAAATAGATGAGATAAAAAAGAAAATTGAACAAATCGGCAAACTTAAGTCTGATCTCTCCTTCACAAAAGTAAAGGGTCAATTAGAATTTAAAAGTGTTTTAACCTCGGAACAATTGAAAAAATTAAAAGTTCTTAAGAAAGAGCGAATGAAGCCTCACCGGCAAAGAGGACGACGCTTTAGAAAATAAAGCACCTCGGCAATATCGAACAGGATATGCTTTTAGCTGTTTATCTTAAGTTGCGTAAACAATTGCCTGATTATCTTAAAATTTGGAGTGCGTCATGGAGTGTCAAAAATTTAATGAAAGCTTGCAATCAGTGTTAGATGGCAACATGGAGACCTTGCCGGCTGCTGCCCAAAGGCATATCCAAAATTGTGAAAACTGTCGTTTGCTTTATTCACAATTGTTAGAATTACGTAAAGCTGTTCAAGATGCTCCAAAGCCTGAGCTCTCACCCCGGGCAGAAACATTAATTGCAAGAAGTATTACTAATAGAATCAGGTCGTCATTAGCGTCACAGTCACATTCCGTTTGGCAAAATTTGTCAGATACTATCACTGCGATTCGCTGGCAGCGAGTATTATTTGCAAGTGCCCCAATTGCCATTGGAATCATATTGATTCTTCAAGTATTTACAACCACAGTTCCAGAACCGACCAATTTGCAAGTTGAAAATGATATCGAAATTTTACTTGAAGAACATACCATAGCCATGGAAAACGGAATTTTTCACAGTACCTCTCAGTACGCAAACCTGATTACGATAACAGAAACGGAGCAATAATATATAACATGCTTAATTTCAATCGTCTTACAATCTTAGCTGGGATTATTTTCAGCACTGCAATTTGGGGGCCAATTGTAGAAGGTAAGAGTCTAAAAGTTTATACTGTTTCCACCGATTCCGTTGCAATCGATAGTCTGCTGATGCGAATTACTCATGCATCAGAAAATATCAGCTACTCTGGAGTGCACCAGCGTTTCGTTAAGCATAGAGGGCAGCGCATTGAACTACGCTGGCAAGAAAATCATTGGCATCCAGACCGAACCGTAGTGATTTTTCTATCACCAAAAGACCAACGTGATTTGATGACTGTTCTTCAAGGCGATCAGATAAAATATAAGTGCAATCAACACAAAGACAGGACATTTCACTATGGCGGGCCTGAGGAATTACTTAAAAATGGTAAAATATTTAAAGAAATTGCTTTGTTACGGCGTAATTACTTTGTGGAAGCTTTTCCGCGGCAGCCATTTCTCAACCGGCCAACAATTTCACTCAAAGTCACTCCGCGTCACCCGGGTCGTCCAGCCTTGCATGCTTTGATTGACGCAGAAAGCGGACTATTGCTGCAGGTTAAACGTAGTCCTGTTGGTATGCCCAATGACAGCCTGGTAATTATAAATCAGTTTGTAGAATTCTCTCCTGGAAAACCGGATGCTGCAATTTTTACCAGCGCATGGTCTGATTCTAAACATCTCAAAAAAAGTCGGAAAGCAAAAATATATACAGATTTAGATGCATTACTGACCTCGTACAAAGGTAGAGTGCTCATACCGAAGAAGTTACCGGCAGGATTCGCCCTACTCCAAATCAAATCCATTCAACGGAGGAGGAAATCATATCTGCACTTTTTATATGGAGACGGTCTTACTTTCATCTCCTTATTTCAAAATAGAGAGAATCGCGATTCATCCCACAGGAGGGGAAATCAACAAAAATATAGTAGAGACAATAAGGGCGACAAAGATCGTGAATCATTTCGGAGCAAAGAAAACCAGAAAAAGGACGAGCATCATAGTCCTTATGTCATTATTCGCGGCAAACAAGGCAACCTTGCCTATAGCATCATTGGAGAAATACCCCGCACAGAACTGGATGAGATGGCAGAGAGTCTGGAAGTCATTGAATAGCTTCTATCATAACATCTTTGAAATAAATACTTGTAAAAAAAGGTCTAATATAAAACAGGAAATACAACTAAAAATAATCTTGTTAATCAGGTATATCCTGTCAAAAAATATTTTTTAATAACTATTTTAGGTCCATATTATTGTACCCACTCAAAATTTGAGGGTATATGGAGCTTTACTAAACTTTCAAAGTTTAGTAAAGCTGAGTTTCCATTATTTATTGAGGGGATACATATTATTAGTATGAACCTTCTTTATTTTCTAAGAAAAAGGGAGAGAACTAATGGGTAATCTTTGGTTTGAGATTGACAAATACAAATTTAATGTGAAAAATCTTAAAATTCCAAAACCAACATTTCATAAATTCAGTCCATTCATTAAATATTGCCTTAAGCACATGAGCTTAGTTTTGGTCTTGATTTTAGTGTTTTCCGGATGTGGAAAAGATGACGCTAACACCAACTCAAGAATGGGCGCTCCTGGTATGATGGGTAACAGAGACTCGCAGAATAATGCAGCCATCCCGGTGCAGGTGACCGCCGTCAGAAAGGGAGATATTTCAATGTTTCTTCTGCAGACCACTACCATTGAAGCAGAAAAACAGGTGGACATAATCACAAAAGTAGCAGGACTGGTCGTAAAATTAGCCGCTGAAGAAGGTGATAAAGTTAGAAAAGGCAGTTTGCTGGTCCAATTGGATGAAGCTGAACTACAAATTGAGTATTTGCAGGCAAAAGTGCGCATGGAAACCGACAAAACAATATTTGAGCGCTCAAAAAACATGTTGGAGAAAAAACTAATCGCAGAAGAAAATTATGAAACAGCCCGTTTGCAGTATGAGAGTTCCAAAGCTGCCAATGAAGCTGCTCGTCTCAAGCTGGATTACACCAGTGTGCGGTCACCAATTGACGGCGTGGTAACAGCCCGCTATATTGAGCTTGGGCAGCGGGTAAATGTGAATGAGGCACTGTTTCAGGTTGCGGATTTCAATCCTTTACGAGCCAGGATATTCGTACCCGAAAAAGATATGGGACGGATTTTTGTAGGGCAGCAGGCGAAGATCACCGTTGAATCCGAAGCAGACACGGAATTTTCGGGTGTAGTGAAAATGATTAGCCCGGTTGTGGATCCAACCAGTGGTACCGCCAAAGTAACGATCGATATAAACGATGCCAAAGGTAAACTCAAACCAGGCATGTTTGCCTCTGTGTTCATTAACACTGAAACCCACAAAAACACTTTAATTATACCTAAAAAAGCGCTGGTATTAGAAAGCGAAGTGGATCAAGTTTATGTATATCAAGAAGGTGTGGCGAATAAAGCCAGATTAAAACTTGGTTTCACAGCAGGAGATAGTGTCGAAGTGCTCTCTGGATTAAAAGAAGGCGACCTGGTAGTAACGGTAGGTCAGGAAGGCTTGAGAACAGGATTACCCATCAGAATTCCCGGACAGGAACAGACTGTAACTCGCACCAGCAAAGAGGAGACTACTGCAGGCCCGGCACTTGCAGCTAAAAGTTCTGGTGAAAAGAGAGGGCGTCGGGGAATGGGCGCTGATGGCCAGCCTGATCCAGAGCGCTTAAAACGGATGGAAGAACGACTCATGCAAAATCCCGCCATTCGGGCAGAATATGAAAAACGTGTCAAAGAAGACCCTGAACTGAAAACCGACCCACAGAAAAAAATGGCTTTCTTCAAGGAAATGTTTCAGAAGATGCGTCAGATGTAGGGGAGTAATAAACCCGAATATTTCTTTTCGTGTCCATGCCGCAATAAATCGGGACAAAAGAGAGCTAAAGTGCTTAAAGTTTGAAGAGCCCAAAGTTAATAGAGTGTTAATTAGCTGCACTTCAGACATTTTAGATCATTTATCTAAGTCTTCAGACTACTATTTGTTTATATAGTTTGCAATTATTCTGGAAGTAAAACAAAGAAATATGGAAATCAGAACTGAAATAAAGAAACGAACATTTAAGAAAGGATTATTCACAAAATATGATGCGAAATAAACTTAATAAATCTGTTACATATCAGACAATAATTGCTCTATTTCTAATAGTTTTAACCGGGAAAGCCTGGGGTAGTGATTCCGAAGATAATGGTGATATAAAGCGAGGTCTACTTATCGATCAGGATGGCAAACGCTATATCAATGCAGTCTATACGGAAAACAAACCAAACATCGATGGTCGATTGAATGAGACGGCCTGGGAAACCGTCCAGTTTCAACAGCATTTTACGCAGCGTGAACCCGATGAAGGGGCGTCTGCAACCGAAAAGACCGAAGTGGGCGTGCTTTATGATGAACAAAATATCTACTTTGGCATCAAGTGTTACGATTCCGAACCGGACAAAATTATTGCCAGAGAAATGCGGCGCGATGCTCGCATCCATGATGACGACTATTTTGCGTTGATTATTGACACTTACCACGATTACCGCAGTGGTTATTATTTCACTACCAATCCAAACGGGGCTAAACGTGATGCGGTTATTGCAAATGAAGGACGTGATTATAATTCTGCCTGGGATGGCGTTTGGTGGTGTAAAGCTCGGATTACTGATAATGGCTGGTTCGCCGAGATCGCCATACCCTGGAAAACATTACGATTTACTATGGAGGACTCCGCAGTCTGGGGTATTAACTTTGCTCGCACCATTCGTCGTAAGAATGAACAAGTATTCTGGCAGCTTATCCCTCGCGATTTTGGATATTTCGGTTTGTTTCGTCTTTCTGAAGCCGGCACGCTGAACGGTTTGACTGATCTGAAAATGGGCGGCAACCTGGAAGTCAGACCATACTTTTTGGGAGGTTTGGAAAACGACTTGAACACAAATTTGGCCACTGACCGAATGAGTGACACAGGCGTGGATGCCAGGGTGGCGTTAACCCCAAACTTAGCTTTAGATATCACCGTAAATACAGATTTTGCACAGGTAGAAGCCGATCGCGAACAGGTCAACCTGACTCGGTTCTCACTTTACTATCCTGAAAAGCGCGAGTTTTTTCTTAAAGGCGCAGAGGTTCTCTCATTTGGTAGTAGTGGGCGTTTTTTCTGGCGTCGCGGTTCTGGTTCTGACTTTAATCTTTTCTATAGCCGCCGGCTTGGCCTTGTTAATGGTCACGAAACACGCATACTTGGCGGAGCTAAAATGGTCGGTAAAATAGGGCGGTATCAGGTTGGCGTAATGAACCTGTGGACCGATAATGTCACCATCAATACGGGTGATGAAACAACTAAAGTCAGCGCGGCTAATTTTTCAGTACTCAGAGTGCGTCGGGATATTCTCAGACGTGGTACGATTGGTTTAATGCTGCTCAACAAGGAAGAACTACATTCGTCGGACTATAATCGCTCAATGGGATTCGACGTTAACCTGCCGTTAACCAAATATTTCACCATCTCTGGCTATTTTGCGGGTACCTTCGGTCCCGATAAAGAGGATGATGGAAAGCTCATCAATATGAACAAGAAAAATTTAGCTGGTAAGCTCAGTCTCGGATATAACAGCGATCTCTGGGAATTTTCAGCATCTTACCAGGATATTGGAGCGCAGTTCAATCCGGAGATGGGCTTTATTCGCCGTAAAGACTATCGTCTCGGCAACGCTTCGGTGGAATATTCTCCGCGGCCTAAAAGATCTTCGTTTATCCGTCAATTCAACTACAGGTTAGAAGGTAAATATCGTTCAGATCATAGCAATAAAATGTTAAATAGTGAGATCAATGCCTCATTCGGTATTCGCTTCCAGAACAGCGCACGCTTCACCATAGGCGCCAAAAGAGAGAATGAATTCATTGATTATGATTGGACAGTACGCGAAGGATTCCTCGTTCCTAAGGGGACTTATTCCGGTTACGATTACTACATGCGCGCAAACAGCGACGAGAGCCGCACCATTGCAGGCCGGATGAACCTAAATTATGGAAATTACTACACCGGTCGTAACCTTCGTTTTGGTCTTAACGGAAACATAACGCGCATCTCACCGCTCAGGTTTGAGATAGACTACAATCATAATTTTGTAGATCTTCCTGAAGGCAGCTTTCAAACCAATACGCTGGGACTTCGAATGTTTTACTTTTTTTCAACAGAGCTCTACTTAAAAGCTTATGTTCAATGGAATGACGACAAACTGAGTTTTGAGGGGAGAGAGAAAGTTTTAGCCAACTTTCTGTTGAGATGGATATATTCACCAACCAGTAATATATATTTAGTCTACAATGATTCACGACTGGTTGGACCGGGTCAGGATGAGATTAGCAATCGGACATTCATGGTAAAAGCCACGTTTTTTTGGCGTAAGTAAATGTCCCAGGTAATTTTCGAGAGTAATGCCTTATTAGACAGTGTTCCAGAAAATAGTAAAATATCTACAATGGTGTCATTCCCGCGATCTTTTAAGCGGGAATCTAAATGTAACCATCAAGGTAGTGTCAAAAGTTTTATGAAAAAATGAAGAGTATTAAAGTGAGAATCAA
>CAZIKB010000095.1:0-26432 GCA_964539665.1 uncultured Cytophagia bacterium | reverse complement strand
ATTATTGCAGAGAAATTGGAAAATTTGGGGGGACAAATTGTAGAATTCACATTTGATTACCATGGATTGCAAACGTGGGAGGTATGATTTTGTCTAATCTAACAACAAATTTTTCCAAAAAAATTGCAGAAACAATTGAGAATAGTATTGAGACCAAAAAACGCATAAGTAATATGCACATATCAATTGTAAATGATATGGTACAACTGTTAATCCAGTCATTAAGCAATGGTAAAAAAGTCCTATTATTTGGAAATGGCGGCAGCGCAGCCGACTCCCAGCATATTGCCGCTGAATTGGTAAGTAAATTTCGGCGGGATAGAAAAGCCTTGCCGGCAATTGCATTAACTACTGATACCTCAATCATGACTTCAATTGGAAATGATTATGATTTTGCGGATGTTTTTGCCAGGCAGATTGAGGCATTGGGTCAGGAAGGCGATGTGGCAATTGCCATCACTACCAGTGGAAATTCCCCTAATGTGCTTAAAGCGGTGCGCATGGCCAAAGAGAAAGGTATCTCTACTATCGGATTGACTGGTCAGGGCGGCGGCAAAATATCGGAATTGGTGGATATTTGTTTTCGGGCGCCTTCGGAAATTACCGCCAGGATTCAAGAAGTGCATATTACAGTGGCTCATGCTATTTGTGATATACTTGAAGAGGAACTTTGCTAAAGAAAATCATGCTGTTCGTTCACAACGATCTATTAAATTTATTCAAGGTATATTAAATGCACGATTCAAGAATAATAAATAACAGACCCCCGATGCATTACAGCCCTGGCCTATACCTTAAGCCAAATATGAAAGTTGTCGTATCAATTACAGTGTGGGTAATATTAGGTTTAGTTTCATTACGAACATTTTGGAAAATGCCCATACCGCTGTTTGTCTTTATTAATTTTAGTTTTCTATTTGTATCTGTAATATTCTGGACGGTTAAAATAAACTGCAAAAAAATAGGCGCCGTGCAAATAACGCAATTAGTTCTTCTGTGGGTATTCTCAACATCATTATTTTTATTTTCTGTTTTTAATATAGATAAAGCCGGCTGGCTCTGGTTTAAATTGACCGGTTATAACTTAACCTTATCTGAAAATTATGTCAGTCTGATTAAGTTGTCTCCTGAAGAATTTGTTAATAGATTTCAAATTTTTTCGTTAGACCCGCAGAATCCCACAAAGTTGATTCTGCGAAAAGGCAAATATGTAATTGATGAAACTATAGTAATACCGGAAAATACCTCATTAACAATCGAGTCCGGCACCGTATTAAATTTTGACGTGGGATGTTCATTAATATCTTACAGTCCAATTTATGCTCAAGGCACCGCAAGCGCTCCAATTCGATTTTTGGCAAAAAACAAATTGCTGAAATGGGGAGTGGTTGGAATTGTAGGAGCTGAGAAGTCCATATTTGAATATGTTACTTTCAAGCATGGCAGACAGGCTCGGGTAAATAATATAGATTTCCTGGCAGGTTTATCAATAATTGAATCGGATGTTGAAATAACTAACAGTCGCTTTGTGAATATGTTTGGAAAAGACGCTATGTATGTCAGACTTGGTACGGTCACCATCAATAATAATATTTTTAAAAATACGTATAAAGACGGTCTTGACCTCGATGGCGGTTCAGGTGAAATTTATGAAAATGAATTTATCAATTGCGGTGATGAAAGTATAGATTTAAGCGAAAATATAAATATACGGGTCTTTAAAAACACAATATTAGATAAACGTGGCGGCCGCATTAGCGCCGATATTAATTTGAAGAAAATAAAATCTTTAAACACATTAGGATTTTTTAAAAAATCATGAATTCGACATAAAAGAAAATGAGAATATTATATATTACACCTTCATTTCAACATCCTGAAGTTCGAGGCCCGCATCGTCACTATCATTTTATCAGAGAACTTTCTAAACGACACAAAATCACTCTGTTGACTCTAAAAAGAAGTAAGATAGCGCCCGGGGCTATAGCCGAAATGCAGTCACTTACTGAACGAATCCTTACATTTGATGCTAATGGGACTTCAAATTCTGATGTTGGCTCGCTGGTCGGCAAATTACCAGTTTTGGGTGCGCATTTAATGCAGAACAGGAAGCTCCGGGATAGTATCAATCAAATGAAAAAAGCTTTCCTGGAATTGGTCAATCAGGAATCTTTTGACCTCGTTCTTTTTCATGGTAAATCAGTTTTTCCAGTCATTAAAGAATTTAACGAGCTGCCAATTGTCGTCGATTTTTGTGATGCGACTTCCATGAGAATCCGAAATAAGATGCACTACACCGGTATTGCAAAACTGCCGCTGTTGTTAATACGTTTATTGCAGATTAGGCAAATTGAGAGACAACTTGTTAATAAAACACCACATATCGCATTTATTTCAAATCGAGATCGAACTACCATTTTAGGTTTTAAAAATAAATCCGAAATTATACCTATAGGAGTTGATCAAAACTATTGGAAGCGAAAAACAAAACAATCAAATAGAAATTGTATAATTTTTACAGGAGTGATGGATTACGCCCCTAATCATGACGCGGCAGTTTACCTGATTGATAAAATATTGCCGCTTCTAAAAAACCGGATTTCGAATCTGGAGGTGCTTATCGCGGGTAGAGATCCGAAGCCTGAATTGGTAGAGAAAGCCCGGCGGCATTCAGAGATAACCATAACTGGTTTTGTGGAAGATATGAGAGTTTACCTGGAAAGAGCGGCTGTTTTTGCTGCACCTTTACGCTACGGCTCCGGGATCCAGAATAAAGTGTTAGAGGCGATGGCAATGGAGGTACCTGTTGTCAGCACCAAAATAGTTGCAGATGGATTATATCTGGACAGTTATGGCGAACCGCCGCTTCATAAAGCGGATACTGAAAATGAGTTGGCGGAAAGTATAATCAAACTACTGAAAGACGAAAAAGAGCGTTCCAGATTGGCAAATGAAGGCAGAATGTTTGTTGAAAAATATTTCAATTGGGAATGTAGTTCTAAGAAATTGGAAAAATTGTGTTTACATGCAATGAAAAGCAATTAACATATTCAGCAATTTCATTTTTGCAGATTATATTAATATAGTTGCCATATTGGCATCATTGTATGTAGAAGCAAGATAGCGGATCAAAGTACGAAAAGTGTCAAACGAAGCCACGAATAATAAGGAAGCCGAAAATAACTTTGGCTCAAAGCCCTGGTCTTTAACGAGTCTTTTGGATGATGGTGCAAAAATATGGAATAACTCATGGCTTTCGTTAATTTTAATTTGTTCAGTGCCATTTATTGTCGCACTGACTGGAATAATTACCGCACTAATCGGAAAAGATGCATATAAATGGTTCACCGGCGAAGATAGATTTGCTGAGAATTTACAAGTCCTATTCTGGACAATTACTTGTATTCTGGGCCTTTTAGTCGCCTGGAACATTTTTAAAGAAGGGGAACGATTAATTGGCTCGCTTTACGTGTTCCTTTGCATTGGCATCTTTTTTCTGATAGGTGAGGAACTCAGTTGGGGACAAAGAATATTTGGCTGGATTACACCCGAATCTATGAGTGTAATAAACAAGCAAAATGAAACAAACATTCATACCATATATGGCGTTGACTCGGCATTTAAATGGATTCATCTCATCATTGGCGCGTACGGCACTTTTTTGCCCATATTGCTGGTAAGCTCGAAAAAGCTTTCACGCTTTCGCCCGCAATTATCGAAGTTGATTCCACATTATACTTTGATTCCTTATTTTTTTTTACCTTTTATTTGGCGGATATACAGGAATTTTTTCGGTCAGCCGAAAAAATATTACTTCGCAATCGCTGAATATGCTGAAGTTATGGAGTTGATTTTGTCAATTGCATTTGTATTTTTTATGATTTTTTAATTGAGACAAAATAAAATGAGAAAACTATTAGTTAATCAATCAAATGAGATAAAGATCAGTGGAATGTATACCGAAAGTTAACATTAGTATAGAATCAATACCAGTTCATTTATTTAAATTAGTAAGTTATAATAGTTACCAAATTGACTACCTTGCCATCGACGATCAATTTGGAGAAAATTTATGAAGCCAATTTCAAGGACATCTACCAAAGATAGAGAAAGAGATACTAACACCTATTCAGGAACCTGGGCCATAAATGACCTTTTGGACGATGGAGCAAAAGCGTGGAATATCTCTCGCGGAATGCTATTATTTATTTGTTCGTTGCCATTTATTGTTGCGATGTCTGGCTTTGTCACCGCTCTTTTTGGTAAAGCAGCATACAAGTGGTTTACTGGTGAAGACCGGTTTGCTGAAAACCTGCAAATTGTTTTTTGGGTGATCTCTTTTATCCTCAGCTTGATTGTTGTGAATAACAAATCACTTGATAAAAATAAATCGTATGCAATCTTATACGGTATTCTATGTGTTGGGATAGCGTTTATCATCGGTGAAGAAGTCAGTTGGGGGCAGAGATTTTTTGGTTGGGCCACACCCGAATCTATGAAAATTATTAACAAACAGGATGAAACAAATATTCATAATATCCATGGCATAGGTACGAGCATAAAATGGCTGCATCTGGTGATTGGAACTTACGGAACCTTTATGCCCTTGATTGTTTTGAAGTCAAAGGTTCTACAACGCATTCGCCCACATTTGTCCATGTTAGTTCCCCATTACACGTTGTTGCCATTTTTCTTTTTACCATTTATTTGGCGAATGTACAGGAATTTTTTCAAAGCTCCTAAAAAATATTACTTTGCTATTTCTGAATATTCCGAAGTAATAGAGATTATAATTGCCATGGCATTTGCATTTTTCTTACTCTTTCAGGTGAGGCAAATTAGCATGCAAAAAAAGAAATTAGTTAAATCTAATCGTAGATAATTATACATTTATTTAAGAACTGCGACACAATAATATAAACTTTTTGTTGAAATTTACAAATATAGCGCGGAGATTTTAATGGTCAAAATTGAGAAACCTGTCCTAATTGTTGGTACAGGTCGTTGTGGTTCGACTATGCTGCATCGAATTATTGCACGTCACAAAGATGTCGGCTGGTTGTCAACTTTTAACGATGTTTTCCCGACTCAAACATGGTTGTCTATGTTCTCTAATTTATACAGAAAAAAGTTTTTTGATAAAATAAAACACGAGTCATTTTTCCCAAAGCCATTTGAATCTTATCGATTCTGGCAACACAATTTGCCTGAAATTAGCCGAAGAGATATGCCACAAATTGCAGATGATGTTCCTGAAAGTGCCATTGAACCCGTACGTCGGGCTGTTGCAAATGTACTCAAGTCTCAAAACAAAAGTCGGTTTCTTGTAAAAGTGACTGGTTGGGGGCGAATAGCCTTTTTGAACGTATTTTCCCGGATGTGAATGTCATTTTCTTAAAACGCGAACATAGATCGGTCGTGAGTTCCTGGGTGCAGGCAGGTTGGTTAGACGTAACAAGCGGGCCAGATACTGATAAATGGCAGTGGGGCGAAATACCACCAGACTATTATCAGGTCTGGGAAGAATTGGGAGGCAGCCCAGTTCTTTCAGCTGCCGTCAAGATTCAATTAGATTTGGACGATATAAACAAGAATATCGCACAATTTGCCGGTAAATGCTATGAAATACAATATGAAGATCTCATCACTCAACCAACGCAGTATTTGCGCTCCACTTTAGATTTTTGTGAGCTGGAATGGGACTAATTGTTTGAGAAAGAAATTAACCAAATGAGTTTTTACAATCCCGTTGATAAATGGAAAAAATACCTGACAGAAGAAGAAGGTAAACTAATAGTCGAATTCTTCAATCGAGTTGAAAATAGTCACTTTGTTTCCCAGGCCGATTGAACCTGCCGAACAAAGCGATCCAGGATGGCTTAGAAATTTGTGCTGGTTAATTTCTGCGAAACTTGTAATAATATCCCACTGTTTTTGGTGCTTTACAAATGTGCACTTCAACTCAGTGGGTTTCTTTTGTGGCGGGTGATGATGTCGTGAGTTGATTAATCTGTTATACGACAATGCTTAGAATGAATGGGTGTGGTGAGGAATAGGGAAACAAGGACATAAGGATATGAGGATGTTGGTGTATAAGGATTTAATGTAAGCATTCGTGATGTGACTACCCTCTTACCCTTGAAAAATATTATAATAATTCAATCATCGCGACTTAATTTTAAAAAATATATCAATAAAAATAGAAATGAGTACAGACACGCTTTCAGGAATAGCGAAAAAAAAAGACAAATTAAACGTCTTTGTCCACAGTATATTTAAAAGCCTTGATTCAGCGGGCGTAGAGTATTGTTTGCTCCGTGGTTTTGATGAACTGTTTTGTAACGAAGGTTACCTCGAAATTGATTTGTTGGTTAATAAAAGCCAGCTCCCTTTATTTTCATCAACGGTAGCAGAAATTGGCTTTGTTGAGCTGCCATCTTGGGGACATGCTCCGCATAAGTTTTTTGTTGTCTTTGATAAAAACCGAGGTGACTGGATAAAGCTTGACATTGTAACCGAACTTCGCTACGGTAAACCCATTAGAAGATTGCGCATCGATCTCGTTGATGCTTGCCTGCAAGAACGACAATTTAATACGCTTTATACTCTTTCACCAGTAAATGAACTCTTTACTCTGTTCCTGCATTGTTTGCTTGACAAAGAGCAGTTCAGGCAGAGCCATCAAATACGGCTGATTGAATTGAAAAAGGCCATAGATAATGATTTTGAAATCAAAAAAAGAATTGAAGAACTCATCCAGCAATATTTATTGCCGATTCTTGACTGGAAGGCAATTTCTAATGCTATTGAAAACCAGGACTGGCAGTCGCTACTGAAAAAACGCTACAGGCTCATTCGTAAATTCAGCGGCCGCGAACCATTTTTAAATATCTGGCGCAATACCTCTTCCCGTCTGATTCGTCGGTTGCGACCACTTTTTTTCGCTGTAAAACGCCGGGGTATTTCTTTAGCTTTACTTGCGCCTGATGGCGCTGGTAAGTCAACCCTGGCCAGAGAGTTAGTAAGTGAGCCTATTTTAAAAGCGCATCGCGTATACATGGGAACCAACATCGAAGCCAGTTCAATTGGTTTGCCAACGACGCGCTGGCTTCATTATCAGCTTAAGTCATTTAAAAATATAAAGAACTCAAAAAAAACACGCCTGTTTTTGCTTAAAGGGCTGAATTTTTGCAACAAATTAGCGGAACAATGGTTGCGTGCTATTTCAGCCTACTATCACCTGTTGCGGGGGCGGATTGTTGTATTTGATCGATACATTTATGATTCATGGGTGAACAAAAAAAAGAGAACATTATGGAAACGCTTGAGACGGATATTATTTGAAGGAAGCCTGCCTGAACCAGATCTGGTCATCTTTCTGGATGCACCCGGTGATGTGCTTTTCAGACGAAAAGGAGAGCATACACCAGAGTGGCTTGAGCAGCAACGCCAGGCTTATCTCGGACTCAAAGACAGTATCCCCCAAATGCAAATCGTAAACGCCGGATTGCCGGCGGAAAGTGTTAAGCGGGAAGTTATTGGCTTAATCTGGAAACATTACGCTTTAAAGGTGAAAAATTAAAAGGTTAATGGAGACTGTATTAAAAGAACCTGTTAAAATAAAAAAGTCAGTCGAACAGGACACAACTCAAAAACAAATTCGAGGCTCAAGTTTATTATTGGTTGGAAGAGTCCTGTCTACGGGTTTAAATTTTGCCTCGCAAGTGCTCATGGTTCGTTATCTGTCAACCTCGGATTATGGAGCGTTTGCCTATGCATTAGCCGTGGTGGCCTTTTTCCACGGAATTTCATCACTCGGATTGCGGCGTGGCATAACTCGATTTATTCCTATTTATCACGAACGCGAAGAATTTGAAAAACTCGCTGGTACGCTAATTCTGACCATTGGTACCATTGTAATTGCAGCCGTTCTTATAATTGGCGTCATACACATTGCTCCTGAACAGTTAGCCCGGCTGGTTAAAGACAAAGATCAACCAATCTTTTTACTTTTAATTTTAATATTTATGGTGCCTGTAGAGGCCATCGATGGTTTACTCGTGTCTTTATTTGCCTGCTTTGCCAGTCCGCGAGCGATTTTCTTTCGCAAGTTCGTGGTTGCACCGGTGCTCAAATTGGCCGTCGTATTACTACTAATTATATTTCAAACCAGCGTGCTCTTTCTTGCTTACGGATATTTAATAGGCAGCGCTTTAGGTGTATTGTTTTTTGTTGGTTTGTTGATAAACATGCTAAAACGGCAGGGTATTTTGCAAAAGTTGCATCTGAAGACCATGATCATTCCTGCGAAAGAAATTTTTTCATTTACTATCCCATTGCTTACATCTGATTTAGTGACGATTATCATGCATTCAGCAGATACCATGTTTCTTGGATATTTTCATGATTCCACCCAGGTGGCGGCCTATCGGGCAATATTACCAGCAGCCCATTTTAATAAAATTCCCATGATGACCTTTGCCATTCTGTATATGCCTATGGCTGCGCGTTTATTTGCAAAAAATGATTTTAAAGGTATAAATGATCTCTATTGGCGGACAGCTATCTGGATGACCGTAATTTCTTTTCCCATTTTTGCTTTGACTTTTTCCCTGGCTAAGCCGCTCACTTTGTTGCTATATGGAGCTCGTTATGAGGCGTCGTGGATTTATATGTACTTATTTTCATTCGGTTATTATTTTAACGTGGCTCTCGGATTCAATGGTCTCACTTTAAAGGTCTTGGGTAAAATACGCTATGTAGTAATTGTAAACTTAGGGGCTGCACTTTGCAATTTGATATTAGCCTATTTACTGATACCTAAATATGGAGCATTAGGCGCTGCAATTGCAACGACCACTGCTATGATACTTCACAATGTTTTTAAACAGGCTGGTCTGCGTCTTGCTTCCGATCTCAACATTTTTGAGTGGAAATATTTTTCATTTTATCTGCTTATCATAGTAAGCGCGCTTGTACTCTTCGGAATCCAATATTTTGTATCACAGAGCATTTATGTGCTGATTCCAATTGCTACATTCATATCTATCGCAATATTTATGATTTCCAGGGATAAATTGAAAGTAGAAGAGACTTTTCCGGAATTGATGCAAATAAAATTCATTCGAAAGATTTTTGCTGTTAAATTCCCGAAATGGAATTAATGGAGAACTGATGCTTGAAATTACCTTAAATACCAAATTTGTGCCTGGGACAAATCTTAGAGGTGGATTAGCTGTCGCCGATTGGCGATATTTACTGCCGAGTCTCAGGTTTGATCACGTTCTTTGTATCGGCGCACCTTCAGTAAATGATCTTTCTGTTTATGGTACCCTGGGTCAAAAAATATTTGTAGTGTCCAATAAGAAAATAAAATTGTTAAAGTTATCCCAGGAAATCCAGATTCAAAAAATTCAGAATCTACAATTGATATGTGTTGACAGTTTAGACAAGTTACCTTTTGCAGACAATAGCCTGGATCTCATTTTCAAATATGATGAAAAAACTGAAACGCAGGATTTTAAGGAGAAAAACACCTTTGCTGAATTGAATAGAATCTTAAGCATGCATGGAGTCATTTATTTCGAGACAAATAGTATTAAGGATTTGGGAGCTCGCTTCAAAGCTGCACAGGTTTTCTGGTTGATGCCGTTTACAGGAAAGATGCGTACAGCGCAGCCTGTTTGGGATGAAAAGATTGCCACCTACTTTTTTAGTAATGTCATGTATGGCCAGTCTATAAAAAAACGAGCATTGAGTCAGATTGGTAAGCATTTGAGTAAAATTGGCTGGTTAAAATACCTGACCCCGCGGCGGGCGGTACTGCTGCGACAAGCTCCGGTAAATGGTGGGATAGCTCAGCCGCCAATGTACCTGAAATCTCTTGCAGAAAAAAGTGGCTTCGATTTGAACGGCTATCGGTTTGGACTCTCAACCCGAGGCCTGGGTAATTCGAATAAAGCGATTTTCTATTTGTTCGAACGTACGGCGAGTTTGCCCGAGATAGTCATAAAAATGACCCGGGGCCCGGAGTTTAACTATCGACTCGAAAATGAGAATCGTGTACTGAAGCTACTGAAAGAAAAGCAAATTGTAAGCCAGGAAACATTTCCAGAGGCATTGTTTTTTGACTATCACAACCATTTGGCGATTTTAGGACAACGGGCGGTAGATGGCGAACCGTTTCGTGCCCGTACCGCGGCTAACGAATCATGTCCTGTTTTTCACGATGCCGTGAACTGGCTGGTGCAGTTAGGCGCCGCCGAGGGCAGCAAAAGTGCGGCCGTGCCCGGTGAAGTCGCCATCGCTCTCAGCAAATTATATAAACGATTTATAGCCATTTACAAATTATCAAATGAACATCAAATGTTTCTTTACCAAAAAATTCATGCCATCACAGATAGTAAACAGGTTTTCCCGCTGGTCTTTCAGCACGGCGATCCTGGCACATGGAATATTCTGGTTTCGAAGGCAGGGAAAGTGATTTTCATGGATTGGGAAGCTGGCGAGCCGCAAGGGATGCCTTTGTGGGATCTATTTTATTTTTTCAGAACCTATGGCTCATGGGTCTCCCGACAGCAGGGCAGCCGCGATGCTCTAAAGAACTTTACACAGCACTTTTTGCAGCCATCAGCCCTGAGTACTCTATTACAGGAGATTGTCAGTAAATACTGTAATCTTATAGGATTAGACCATGAATTAATTGAGTCTCTGTTCTACACTTGCTGGATGCATCGTGCGTTGAAGGAATCTACACGCTTAACCGGGGAAAAGCTGGATTCCGGGCACTATGTGAATTTGTTGCGGCTGGCTATAGATAATAGAAGTTCATTAGCGTTTACTTAGATGGAATTTTGAGTGGCGAAATGGCAGATGAAAGCAGAATGGCCGGTCACGAATTCGAGGTAACAAATTGTATTTGCGCAAATGTTATATTTGAGAGTATTGATAATTTGATATAAAGGAAATTAGACAGTAAATAAATTGACTAATTTTGAGGTTCTTTAAATGATCATTAAAAACTACAAAAATAAAAGTAAATGGCGTGAAAATCCTGTATTAAATTACATCAAATCGCTCAGGAAGAATGTATTTGTTATTACGCTTGTTTTTATTTTTATTCTGACAGCAATATCTTTGTCAAGTATTTATTATGGTATGTATTTGTACAAAGCTAAAAAAGCAGATTCCTATCATGAATTTTTTGAAAACGCAATTCAAACAAGATTCAACATTGTACCAAATTTCATCAAAGGCTATTTAGCATCTGCCCCGGAACGAATTACAATCGATGTCAAACATAATGACTTGCAAAAAATAGCCTACAAGAGGTCACAGGCATTAGCAAGCGGGATTTTGATGACCAGCGCCGAAGATTTTGTTCCAGCCTCAATCAGGTATCAGGATAAAACAATCAAAGTAAGGCTTCGCTTAAAAGGCGATTGGATCGATCACCTCCTGGGAGATAAATGGTCGTTCAGGATTAAAGTAAGAGGCGACAATACGCTTTTTGGCATGAAGCAATTTTCCATTCATCATCCAAAGACACGCAACTATATTTATGAATGGATTTTTCATCAGGCGTTGAAACGAGAAGATTTAATCTCTTTGCGTTATGATTTTATCGAAGTTACTCTGAATGGAAAAAATTTAGGCGTCTATGCTCTTGAAGAACACTTTGAGAAACGTGTGGTTGAGCATAATCAATATCGTGAAGGGCCGATTTTAAAATACGATGAAAATTACCTCTGGGCGGACAGGGCTGCGCATCATTTAACGGGTAACAACAGTCCAACGGGTTTGCAGGCAGAAAGTGCGAGCAGTATTGATGTTTTTAAAACAAATACGATTTTAAATAATCCAGTGCTTTATAAACAGTTTGTCACTGCGCAAAACCTGATTGAATTATTCAGGAGAAAGGAATTACCCACGCATAAAGTATTCGATGTAAAAAAATTAGCTACATTTTTCGCATTATCGGATTTATTAGGCGCCGAACATGCTGTGATGTGGCAAAATTTAAGATTTTATTTTAATCCTGTAACAGCCATGTTAGAACCCATTGGTTTTGATGCTAACGCGGGTAGAAAGACTATTCACGTGGTAGGTTCGAACCGGGCGTTTTATTCACCTGTAAATAAATTTAAAGATATTGCATTTAGTGATCAGATATTGTATGAGGAATATATAAAAGAGTTAGAGAAAGTTTCTTCACCATCTTACCTGGGGGCGCTTCTGAATGATATTAATGACGAGATGCAGGAAAATCTCAAAATAATATATAAGGAATTTCCATTTTTTCACTATTCGAAAACTTTATTGTATCAAAATCAACAGGCAATAAGAAATGTCTTAAATCCGGCAAAAGGCCTGCATGCCTATTTTTCTGAAGCTTCTGGTGAGTTTTTTAAGCTTGAGCTTGGCAATGCCCAGGCCTTACCAGTTCAGGTGCTTGATGTTGCTTATAAAGATATCATTAGATTTAAACCAGCTCACCGAACAGTGTTGGAACCAAAGATACCGCAGAATTTAGTGGCCTATCAAAAAGTTAACTTTTCTATTCCTGCGGGTTTCGTCTGGTCAGATACCATGCGCAGTGAGTTACGTATAAATTTCAAAATATTAGGTACGAGTCAACTGCGCCAGGAAAATGTATATTCCTGGTCCCTTCAGACCGATAATTTCGTCGAGAATGATTTCATGAGAAAATCGCCTGATCTGGGTAAATTTAAATTTATTACTGTGAACGAGCAAACAAAAAAAGTGTCGATAAAATCCGGCAACTGGAATATTGGTCAAAGCTTGATTATACCTGCCGGATATGAGGTGCTTTGCAGAGAAGGTACAAAGCTCAATCTTACTAATTCTGCTACTATTTTGTCCTATTCACCTATAAATTTTCAGGGGAGCGAAGATTATCCAATTGTCATTCATTCGACAGATTCTACCGGCCAGGGTATAACTGTCGTGAGTGCAAAGGAAATATCCATTTTAGATTATGTTAAGTTTGACAACCTTTCTAATCCCTCTAAAAATGGCTGGGGGTTAACAGGAGCCGTCACATTCTATGAATCGCCTGTGCATTTCTCCCATTGTCAATTTTTGAATAACAGGTCAGAAGACGCATTGAATGTAATACGTGCAGAATTCATAATTGATAAATCGCTCTTCAAAGGTATTTTCTCTGATGCTTTTGATGGAGACTTTACTAAAGGTAAAATTTCAAATTCATCTTTTATCAACTCTGGCAATGATGCAATCGATGTTTCAGGAAGCGCGATAGAAGTTCATGACGTTTTCATTAATAATGCTGGTGATAAAGGCTTAAGCGCCGGTGAAAATAGTCAGATGCTGGTTAATAATGTGGAAATAGTAAATTCTGAAATCGCCGTAGCCAGTAAAGACAAATCTGAAATAACCATAAACAAGATTAAAATTGCGGATTGTGAAATTGGATTTACAGTGTATCAAAAAAAGCCTGAGTTTGATGTGGCTATAATCACTGTGAAAGAGTTAGAAAAGGGTGAAATCGCGATCCCTTATCTGGTCGAGGAAAATTCCAGGCTGATTGTTGAAGGTGAAGCCATTGCAACCAGCCGTAAGAATGTTAAGGATATTCTCTACGGAGTTGAATTTGGTAAAAGCAGCAAATAACAGGACGTATCAATAACGCTTAAGATTTCTGCAGGTGAACTTTATGCATAATTCAGTTAACAGGATGTTTCTCGTTTTTGGGATCTTTTTTATCGCCTTGGTAACTACCGTGGGAAATTCGTGTGCTCAGAAAACGAACAACGCTAAAAGTCATGGCATTTGGATTAGCCCTGAAGAACTGGCCAAATTGCCAATGTCAGGGCGAGCCTGGGAAAACGTCCAATCCGCAGCCGACAAATCACTGAGTCGGCCAGATCTATCCGATTTGAACGACCCGGTGAATGTTCAGGTTATGGCTAAAGCTCTGGTCTATGCACGAACCGGCAAGGCTAAATATCGTGAAGAAGTTATTAAAGTCTGTATGGACGCCATGGGTACCGAAAGGGGCGCTAATACTTTAGCGCTTGGGCGTGGACTCATCGCTTTTGTAATAGCAGCGGACCTGGTGAATTTACCTGAAGACAAAGACACAATTTTCCGAAGCTGGCTCCGTAAAATGCTAACTAAAAAATTTAAAGGCAGAAGCCTGCAAACTACCCATGAAATCAGACCCAATAATTGGGGAACACACGCTGGCGCCAGCAGAGTTGCGATAGCTGTGTATTTAGACGACACTGACGAGATTGCGCGAACCGCGAAAGTTTTTAAAGGCTGGCTGGGAGATCGGCAGTCCTATTCTGGTTTTAAATATAAAGATTTGGATTGGCAGGCTGATCCTCAAAAGCCTGTCGGTATCAATCCAAAAGGCGCGGTGAAATATGAGCAATCGATTGACGGAGTACTGCCCGATGACCAGCGTCGCGACGGTGGTTTTACATGGCCCCCTCCGAAGGAAAATTATGTGTACGGCGCTTTGCAGGGTTCGCTTGCGCAAGCGGTCATTCTAAACCGTGCTGGCTATGATGTCTGGAATTGGCAGGATAAGGCATTGCTGCGTGCTTTTGAATGGCTCCACAATGTCGCACATTTCCCGGCTGAGGGTGATGATGTTTGGGAACCGCATCTAATTAATTACTACTATGGTACGAAATTTCCGGCGCCGGTTCCTGCCAGGCCGGGTAAAAACATCGGTTGGACAGATTGGACGCATGCAAAAGCTCTTAATTAGAAAGAAGGTAAAAATCCGGAAATGGGAAACTAAAGTTTCAATAATTTGCATTTTTAACCGAATTAATAGATAGGGATATAGGCATAATTTATCAAAGAAATAAACAGTTTGACAATACAAGAATATGGAGGTCAACTAAATGGGTAAAACTCAGACATTTCAAGAGTTTTTAACGACACAAAGCGTACAGGTGCCAGTTTTTGGTTTTATATTCAATCTGGTATTGGCAGCTATTTTAGCTTACATTTTGAGCTTTCTGTATACTAAATATGGACATTCTCTTTCGAATCGCAAAATGTTTGCAAAAAATTTCATGCTATTAACTCTGACCACGATGCTCATCATCAGTATCGTTAAATCCTCGTTGGCGTTGTCCCTGGGTCTTGTGGGCGCACTTTCAATTGTACGATTTCGTGCCGCTATCAAAGAACCGGAAGAATTAGCATTTTTATTTTTAGCCATTGCCATCGGTTTAGGTTTCGGCGCCGATCAAAGAATTATCACGGTGGTTGCCTTTGCCATCATATCTGGCATTATCTGGTTGAAACATGCCTCACAAAAATCGGAAGATACTCAAAATCTGTATTTAACCGTCACCAGTCACAACCCACAGAAAGCAAATTTGGACGAAATTATTTCGACATTGAAAAAGTATTGTTCAGATGTTAACCTCAAACGATTTGATGAGACAAAAGAAGTTCTCGAAGCATCATTTTTAGTAGGATTCGATGACTATACGAAATTGAATCAAAGTAAAACTGGCCTGCAAAAACTGAACGAAGATATTAAAATTACATTCCTGGACAATAATGGCATCACTACATGAAAAGTGAATTAACACGGAGAGAATTTCTAAAACTATCGGCCATTGCTGGTTTTGGCTTCACAGAATTTTTCTATATCAGACCTCCTCGATGTCACTCCAAAGAAAAGGCAGCCGAATTTTCATTTGGCATGGTTGCGGATTTGCACTATGCTGATAGGGATATGCGCAACAATCGCTATTATAGAGATTCTTTGGTAAAACTGCAGCATTGTATTGATAACTTCAATAATAATGAGCTTGCATTTGTCGTCCATCTTGGAGACTTGATTGATAAGGCTAAAGATAAATCCACTGAATTAAGTCATCTGAAATCGATAAGCCAGGTGTTTTCCCAATTCAAAGGTGCAAAACATTATGTTCTTGGAAATCATGATCTGGCGAGATTTTCAAAAGACGAATGCCTTGATAATTGCGGCGCTGATGTGAATAAAAGTTTTTATTCATTTGACGCGGGCAATTATCATTTTGTTATTCTTGATGCTAATTTTATGAAAAATGGCGCAGATTATAATAGCGGGAATTTTAAGTGGAAGGATACTTATATTCATGCTGCGCAGCAAAATTGGCTGGCTCAGGATTTGAAAAAGGCACATGATAAAACAACCTGTATTTTTGTCCACCAGAATCTAAATGATGAACAGCGGCCTCATGGCGTGAATAACGCGGATGAAATCAGGAAAATTCTGGAAAAGGCCGGCAATGTTGTGGCTGTCTTTCAAGGCCATGATCACAGGGGAGGAGATACTAAAATCAACGGAATTCATTATTTTACATTGAAGGCGCTGGTTGACGGTGCTACTTTACAGAATAACTCATTCGGTATCGTTTCAATCGATGGTAATGCCAGAATTAATTTACAGGGATTCGGTAAGCAGGAGAGTGTGAGGTTTAATTAGGATAGGAAACAATGAACACAATAGAAAATCAAGCAATAAACTATCGCTACGAACGGAAGTTTGTCGTAACAGAATTGACTAAGCCCCAGGTGGAATTGCTGATTAAATTGCATCCGGGCATGTTCTCAGAAATATTTTATGAGAGGTTCATCAATAATATTTACTTTGATTCATGCCTGATGAATTGCTATTTTGCCACAATTGATGGTCTGCGGAATAGAATAAAATGTCGCATTCGCTGGTATGGTGACGTATTGGGTTACATTGAAAAACCCGTGCTGGAGCTTAAAATCAAAGATGGATTAGTTGGCAGAAAAAAGTTTTATCCCCTGACCCCATTTTCTCTGGATGAAAAATTTAGTATTGAAGATATTATGGTTGTATTTAAAAATTCTGATCTTCCCGGCTCTTTAGGAGTGGATTTAACCTCCATGCAGCTCACTCTGCTAAACCGCTATAGTCGAAGGTACTTTCAAACCGCTGATCGCAATTACAGAATGACCATCGATTCAAAGCTGGAATTTTATCGGATTAATCAGAAAAACAATACGTTTTTACATAAATCTGTTGATGACCATTATTTAATTGTTGAGTTGAAATACAATCAAGACCTGGATAATCATGCCAGCAGAATTTCAAGTTATTTCCCGTTCCGAGTGACTAAAAGTTCAAAATATGCCAATGGTATTCAAAAAATATATTTGTGGTAACTTTTAATGGCTGTAGATAATTCCATAAACTCAAAAAGTGTACTCAATAATCCGCTGACGTTTAAGTTCCTGTTAGTTTGTGTCCTGCTCATCGGATTATTATTGACCGGGTATCTGGTTTTTCATTTCAATGCGAAATTAGTTGTCCTTGGTTTCGCTGTTATTATTCTGATTTTGTGTTCTATAAAATGGTCAGAAGCTTCAACTTTGGCGGTTATGTTTGTACTTTATATAAATATCGCGGCAGTTGCAAAAGAGTTTCACGGTGTATCTGGTCTTGTTGCCGGATCTTTTTCACTGCTCCTTGTCTTACCCCTGGCTAAATATCTTTTTTTTGAACGTGAAAAGCTAGTTATTGATTATGTTGTTATCTTGATGTTGATTTTTCTTGCCATACTGTTTGCATCTTCACTTTTTGCTAAAGACACAAATCGTGCAATGGCGTGGATTGGTAATTATGTTGTAGAAGGAATGGCAATTTACTTCTTAATTATTAATGTAATTCGAAACACCAAAATTTTGAAACGGGTAATCTGGACACTGATTCTGGCTTGTACTTTATTGGGCGGTCTCAGTGTATTCCAAGATGTTACAAGGACCTATAGTAACAATTACTTTGGTTTGGCTCAAAGAAAAATAGAAACAGACGATGTGGATGACGATAGTATTTATGGGGGGAGTAAATTAATCCGAAAGCGAGATAAAGTTGGCGGAACGGACCGAGCTGGCGGACCATTAGAAGGCTCAAACCGTTATGCTCAAATTATGCTGGTTGTGCTGCCTTTTGCTGTGTTTCGATATTGGGGAGAACGTTCCCGGGCGCTTAAGATTTTCGCACTCATTGCTGCAATGTTAATTCTCAGTGGAATTTTTCTTACCTATTCCCGCGGAGCGTTTGTGACGCTTGTCATGATGCTCCTTATTATGACCATCTTGCGGTATATCAGGATTCATCAGGTTATAGTAATTGTTTTAGTCATCCTTGTTATTATGATAATAGCCGCGCCTGGTTATTTTTTACGAGTAGAAACACTTCTGGGTATTGAAGGATTATTTTCCCAAAGCTCCGGTCACAGACCTGATGCGGTTACAAGAGGTCGTTTTACTGAGATGCTGGCAGCTTTTAAGGCTTTTCTGGATTATCCCATTTTGGGTGTTGGCCCCGGCCAATATACGCCATTCTATTCGATGGAGTACCAGTTGGACCCGGATATTGCGTATAGATTTTTACCAAAAGGCCGGCGAGCTCATACTCTCTATTTTGAAATGATGGCAGAAACAGGCATATTGGGCTTTGGTACTTTTATGACTATCGTAGTATTGGTCATGTATCGACTTTGGCGGTTGCGTATCTACTTCCACGAAAGGAACCCTGAAATCGCAAATATAATTTCGACTTTGTGGTTCGGCATCATTGCGTATCTCGGTACAGCAGTTTTTCTGCATCTCTCTTATCAAAGATATTATTGGATTATTATGGCATTATCCGGAGCTGCGATTCAGATATTTCAAAATGAAATGAATAATGATAAACGTAAAGAAGCAGAGCATAGTATACTGAACACTCAAGCTAATAATTTGCAATTGAAAGAAAACGCAATATAGATTGAATCATATCGGAGTAATTTTTGACTAATCTTGCTTTGGATTATAAGAACAAACAACCTTTGGCAGTAGATGTTCAAACAGACAAAAGCGTCAATGAGCTTCAGTTAGTGAGAAGGCTGGATTGGCGTTTTCTTTTGCCAAATCCAAGTTTAACGTCTGTTGCCTACATTGGTCAAAATAATCAAACTTTACTTTCTGCTTTGCAGTATTTTTGCGAAACGGTTTACTTTGTAAATGAAACAGCCCATTTTAAAGAAAATCATAAACGCCAGTCCCGGTTTGATTCGGTCGTGGTAACCTCTCTCAATTTTTCAGACATTGAAAAAGCTTGTACTTTACTTAAAGACGGGGGCTATTTATACTGGGAGATTGAGCGTACTGGTTGGATTAACTCTTTGAATAAAAAGAAAAAAAGTCAGCAATCGGTAAATTCATCAAATAATGGAGTTATCAAAGGATTCAAAGATTTCGGTAATTTGCACAAACATATCGCATTCCTGAAAAAACTTGGATTTACAGATATTGAAATTAACTGGCATCGACCGAATTTTGATAAATGTCTTGAAATCATCCCTTTAAATAATCCAACGGCCCTTGATTATTATTTTTCTCGGGATCGCACCGATCTTGCCGGACAGTTTAAAATCGTCGCCGGACGCTTAATGATGAAATCAGGAATCTTAAAATATGTTGTACCCTGCGTAAGTGTGGTAGCTTGTAAACGCTTAAATTAAGAAATAATATGAATACGGTTTTAACATTTTTAAATAAAAACTGGCAACGTCTGAATTTAGACAAATTTGGTGATCCGACGCGCCTTTCCTCTATGATGGTCACACCAAGATTCCAGGCTTCGAGCCACCTGATTTTCTTCATACTTTCTGCTTCTCAGTCAAAACCAATTTTAGTGGCTAAAGTGCCCCGTGTACCTGGTGATAATGGCCGGTTAGATCGGGAAGTTGAAAACCTGAATAGAATTCACACTTTTAAGAACAGGGACTTCGATTCCATTCCAGGTGTGGTAGCTTATGAAGATTTTAAGGGCAACCGGCTCTTAGTTGAGACTGCCATGCAATTTGAAACCATGAGACCAGCGGTTGTGCGCAGCAATCCCCGGATTTGTATTGATGCGGTTTCAATCTGGTTAATCGACCTGCAGGAAACCACCATTAATCACAACCACAATGTTGATTGGTTTGCGAATTTAATTAAGCGCCCTTTAGATGATTTTGAAACCATGTTTCCATTGAATCCTTCGGAAAATCGTTTACTCGATGCGACGAGGAAAATCACACAGCTTCTCGAAAATCAACCAATGCCTTTAGTGTTTGAGCATGGGGATTTGAGCTCGCCGAATATTTTGATGGGCAAGCAAAACAAAATAGCCGTAGTGGATTGGGAATTGGCTGAACCAGAAGGATTGCCGGCAGTGGACCTGTTTTTCTTTTTGACTTACATCGCTTTCGCCTTGAAGGGAGCACGCAAAAATGCAGCATATTTAGCAGCTTTCAATGATGCTTTCTTTGGGGCAGATGCCTGGGCATTACCGCATGTTATGCGTTATAATGACGTTTTTCAAATATCACCCGAATTATTGAAACCGCTTTTCGTCTTGTGCTGGAGTAGATACGTGGTCAGTTTAGTCCGGCGTTTAAAGTCTCTCGACCGTTCAGACGATAAATTATCTAATGAAAGCGCTAACTGGCTGAGATCAAATCGTTATTATGTCTTGTGGGATTTTGCCATAAAGCATATTGGCGAATTACATTTGGAGGTTTAGGAGATGTTTCTTCAAATGTGGCTATCGGAGTGTAATGTAAAATAATACAATGGAATGTTGGAATAATGGAGTATTGGATTAGTAGAGTAATGTAGCAATGGAACAATCCATCACTCCATCTACATAACTCGATAATTTGATATATCCTGGTATAAAAAATAATTCTTATTAAATAAACAGACACAGATTTATGTTTACCGTTTCCTTAATCGGGCCCGATGGGGTGGGCAAAACGACCATTGTAAACCGACTGCAAAAAACACTGCCAATGCCGGTTAAATATATTTACATGGGCGATAATGTCGAATCATGCAATTATATTTTGCCTTCTTCGCGCTGGTGGAAAAAACGTATGCTTGCTAAAAAGAAAAGCAACAGCGCGGCGTCATCGAATTCCGAATCAAATACAAACCTGGAGATTAAGAATCAGGACAGTAAAACAGGCGGCGTTCTGAGAGTATTTAAAAAAACAATTGGATTCACTAATCGAATATTGGATTTATGGTATCGCTATTTAGTCGCATTCTACTTTTCGCATCGTGGATACGTTGTTCTGTTTGACCGACATTTCACTTATGATTATTATCATTTTGATATTGAGTCTCAGAATGGACAACGTCCGTTCAAACGACGATTGCATGGATTTTTACTGAAGCATACTATTCCTGATCCGGATTTAGTGATTTGTCTGGATGCGCCGGCAGAAGTTATTTTTAAGCGTAAAGGAGAATTTACTATAGATTATCTGGAAAGCCGCCGTTCTCAATATAAAAGCCTTCAGTCAGTTATAAATAATTTTGCCATAGTGGATGCAAATCGAGATTTGGAAACAGTGATACAAGAAGTAAATCAAATTATTTGTAACTTTGATAAACAAAATTAAGATATGTCTAAAAATAGTACAATGCCCAAAATACTTGTGACTGATGTTAACCGGGGTAGTGCAGTAGCAATAATACGCTCTCTCGGTCGCAAAGGCTATCGAGTAGTAGCTGCAGATTCAACGCGAGACAGCCTTGGATTTAGATCGCGCTATGTCCACGAAACAGTAGTTTATCCTGCACCAGAAAGCCATCCACAAGATTTTTGCGATTACATGTTTAATATTGTTAAATCAAATGATATTGATCTGATCATACCCGTTACAGATTTAACTATCCAACCTCTTGCACATTCGCGCCAATCTTTTGAAAGTGTTACAAAATTGGCCATTCCAGAGGATGGACTTCTTGAGGCGGTTACAGATAAAGATAAAACAGTTGAAATTGCAAAGAAATTAGGGGTACCAGTTCCTCAGACTATAACTGTCCATACGGCTGATGAAGCTTTGGAAAAAGCAGAGAGTTTAGGATGGCCGGTTGTCTTAAAACCGCAAATTTCACGCTTGCTTCGACAAGGAGAGCGAATTGAAATTTTCAATATCTCTTATGCTCAAGACCCGGAAGACCTGTATAGACAGATGAAAACATTTGAAGGCCGTTGTGCAGTACTCTTGCAGCGTTATCTTGTTGGTATTGGATATGGAGTGGAATTGCTTATGAAAGAGGGTCAGCCTATTGCTGCATTTCAACATAAAAGGTTAAGAGAAATACCAATTACTGGAGGTGCCAGTGCATATCGGGAGAGCGTAAGGCTTCAAAAAGATCTTTTTGAATATTCAGTGAACTTTCTAAAGGAATTACGCTGGACTGGATTAGCCATGGTTGAATTTAAGGTTGGAGATACAAGATCTGAGTTGATGGAAATTAATGGCCGTGTTTGGGGTTCTTTACCGTTGGCAGTTGCCAGTGGAGTAGATTTTCCAGCAATGCTGGTAGAACTTTATCTTAACAACTCTAAAACTGTAACAACTAACTTGAATTCCAATTATAAAATCGGATTGAAGTGCCGAGATTTATGGAAAGATATGATGTGGATTACTTCAGTTTTAATGCAGAGACAACAGTATTCTTTTCTTAAAATGCCTGACCGCAAAGAAGCGCTATTGGCACTTATTAGTATGTTCAATCCTCGGAATAAATTTGATTTACAGTGCCTGGATGATCCTTGGCCAGGTTTGTATGAGATGCCGGTCATTTATAAGAAATTCAAAAATAAGCGGGAAAGTCAAAAAGAAGAGCAAGTAGTAATAACTGAAAATCATTTAGTCTGAACAATTCCTAAACCTTGGCCTTACACGAAATGAGACACTGAAAATCAATTGTTTACATGATGAGGATTGAAAAAAAGTATAATTAATTTTGATTAAATCATAATAGACTAATTTATTTAATTACCTGAGCGTTCGTGTGCGTGCATGGCGAATAATTCAGGTCAGAGGTTCAAAATATTTAAAAGCATAACAAAAAGAAATGGAAAAAAAGCCTACGAATTTATTACGTGTATTAACTTACCATCGCATTGCTGAAATTGATGATAGACCCTGGTTGAATACACGGATTATCAGCGCAACACCATCTATGTTTGCGCAGCAAATGAATTTCTTGTCTAAAAAGTTTCATGTTGTATCAATGGAAAATGTGCTTGACTCGGTTAGAAAGAACAAATGTCTGCCAAAACGCGCGGTGTTAATTACTTTCGATGATGCATATCGGGATTTTGCAGAAAACGCCTGGCCAATATTGAAAAGGTTGAATATGCCTGCCACAATTTTTGTACCGACCGCTTATCCAGATCATCCTGAACGATTGTTTTGGTGGGATAAGCTGTATCAGGTTTTCATAAATGACGTCGATGCAGTTAAGAAGGCAGTCCCGGTTGATTTTGACCCAGTGAATAATCCTGTACAACGCCGAAAGGAATTAAAAAAAATACAAAATTATTTAAAAAGTCTGCCATATGAAGAAGCAATGACTTTAGTCGATGAAGTTTACGATCAATCCTTCACAAAACCAAGCATACAACCAACTGTTCTAAGCTGGGATGAACTGCGAAAATTATCTAAAGAGGGAGTTACTTTAGGTGCCCATACTCAAACGCATCCCTTATTAACAAGCATATCTGTTGATAGGGCGCACCAGGAAATATCCGGTTCGTATAATGACTTACAAAGAGAAATTGGTGTTGTCCTGCCTGTTTTCTGCTACCCTGATTGTCGACACAATGATGAGGTAGTCAATATCATTAAGAATGAAGGATTCTTACTGGGTTTTAATGGCCCCGGCGGCTATAACGACCTGAGCTCCGTTGATTTATTCCGAATTCGGCGAATTAACATTACCCCGAAATCAAGCCAATTTATATTTAAGCTCAGGCTTACTTCCTGGTTTTCATTTATTGAGAAGTTCCGTCTTCGCAAGCGCATTCGAGAAATAACTTCAACAATTGAACTGAATTAGCAAATACATGGCAGAAATACAAATCGAAAAAATAAAACCAAAGGTAAAGTCAGACTCACGTTCCCCGAACAATAAACCCAAAATAAAAGTGGCTTATACCATGTCTCGCTTTCCCAAACTCACAGAGACATTTATTCTATACGAGATTTTAGCCCTTGAGAAAATGGGAGTAAAAGTAGAGCTTTTTCCTTTGATTCGCGAGAAACAAGCCGTCGTTCATCCTGAAGCGGCAAAAATGGTTAAAAGAACTCGTTTCCTGGCGGTAATTTCTTTGCCTATTATTTATGCTCATTTGTATTATATGATTCGCAAAACAAAGTCATATTTCAAGACTCTGGTAGAAGTTTTTGCCGGTACGTTTGGCAGTTTAAATTTCTTTTTAGGCGCCATTGGCCTTTATCCCAAAACAGTACGCATTGCCTATGAAATGGAAAAACTGGGCGTCACCCATCTGCACGCTCATTTCGCCAGTCATCCCGCACTGGCCGCGTTTATCATACATCGACTCACGGGTATTTCTTACAGCTTCACAGCGCATGGCTCGGATCTGCACAAAGAAAGACGAATGCTGGGTAAAAAAGTCGCAGCCGCGGCATTTGCCGTGACCATCTCCAACTTCAATAAAAAGGTTATACTTGATGAATGCGGGGATCATTATAATGATAAAATCAACATCGTCCATTGTGGGGTAGATACGAAAGAATTTAAACCTGTTCCAAAAAATCATAAAAACAGACCGTTCCAAATTTTATGTGTCGCTTCTTTTGAGGAGGTAAAGGGACATAAATATGTAGTTGAAGCCTGCCAAATATTAGATAAAGAGGGTTTTGATTTTCAGTGCCATTTTATCGGATACGGGCCGCTCAAACAAAAAGTAAAAAAACAGATATTAGAAGCTGGTCTGCAAAATAAAATAACTATTCACGACGCCATGCCGCGTCCTGCTGTAATCCAGATGCTATCAGAAGCGGATGTAAAAGTGCTGGCAAGCGTGCCAACGAAAGCCGGCAAACGTGAGGGTATTCCGGTGGTGCTCATGGAAGCCATGGCTATGGGCTTGCCGGTGGTGTCCAGTCAATTGTCTGGAATTCCGGAATTGGTTGAAAATGGAGAGTCCGGGATACTGGTCGAGCCGCGGGACGTCATTGGCCTGGTGGATGCTCTAAAATTATTATGTGGTGATGCTGAATTGCGAAAAAAAATGGGCTCGGCTGGGAGAGAAAAAGTCCTGCGAGAATTTAACCTGCACAAAAATGCTGAAAAGCTGACTAATCTATTTTTATCGAGTATTTCTAAACCTGGTGGTTCCTTTCCCTGAAAATTAGGTAATTTTGCAATATAGTGTCTGAGTTACCTTCTTCTGTCATTTCTGTTGACCTGAGCTATTAAATTATTTTCTTGTTTTACAGTCATAATTAATCCATTTCTAATAGGGGATGGGGATTATATTTACAAAAGACTAAGTTAATTCGAATCACAAGTCGTAGTTGTGTCACGGATAACGGTGAGTATAACCTGCAAAAAAGGCTAGGGCCAGTAGCTTTAAGCTACCACCGAACTGAATCGATTTTCACAGAACTAACGAAAAACGGGCGTGTTTTTTGTCAGGTTGATCCTTTTGTTATACGTGCCTTTAAAATAAATTGGCAGCAGCGATTTTCTATAAAATGCGTTTCAATGCATTTTATCTGTTGTTACTGTTGATTAATTCGATTTTCGAGGTACCTTCTCATTCATTTCAGCAAGTGAATATAATATCCATGCTAGAATCACAGCATTTTTCATGATGTCCTTTTCCGGAACATACTCTAAAACATCGAGATAAGTATGGTGAGTAACAGTGCTGTAAGCCAATTGATCTTGTATGAATTGAAAGGACGGAATATTGTAGTGATCGAAAGTTTCATGGTCCGTCTCAAGATCATTCTCTATCGTGATAATTCCGTCACATAAGTCATCAATGGGTTCAAAAATTTCCGAAAAAACAGGCCTTGCAAATTCATTTTCTTGCAAGAAGATTCCTCTGATCGCCCCAGCACCATCATCTAGATTCAAATAGGCCGATACCATTCTTGATTCGGTATTGGGCTCTTCGTCAAGGCTGCCAAAATGATCATTCGCATAAGCCAAAGAACCTAAATGAGCCTGCTCCTCACCCCCCCATAGTCCAATTATTATTGTTCGCCTGGGAGTATATCCAATCTGTTTAAGAATTCGCAAAGCTTCTACAAGAACTACACAACTTGCCGCATTATCCGTTGCACCAGTACTAGAGTGCCATGAATCAATATGGGCACCAATAATTATTTGTTCGTTTTTTAATTTAGAATCGCTACCTGTTAATTGTCCTATAATGTTAACGTTGTTTTCAGGTTTGTCATAAAATTCAGTTTTGAGATTTAGACTTATTACAGGTACTATACCTAGATTTAACATTCTTAACATTCTACCAAAATGTTCGAAAATGTATTATATTTAGTTGAAATTAAGATTGGTGGCTCCTAAATTAAAAA
>CAZIKB010000094.1:0-26515 GCA_964539665.1 uncultured Cytophagia bacterium | reverse complement strand
TTAATTTAGGAGCCACCAATCTTAATTTCAACTAAATATAATACATTTTCGTGGAGAAGATGCAATTAAGTTAGTGAAAAAACATCCTCAGGATTTACTGGTATTGGACATGGTGTTGGATGGCATAGATGGTGTTGAAACCTACCGACAAATTTTAGAAATTTATGCAGACCAGAAGGCCATCATTTTATCAGGATATGCTATATCTCAACGTGTTGAAGAAGCACTGCGCCTGGGTGCCGGTGAATTCGTCTCAAAACCAGTAACCCTGCCTGTTTTAGCTAACGCAATTCGAAAAGAATTGGATAAAAATAATTCAAATACTCCTGAAATTGACACTTAAGATATACCATAATAATTTGTTGGGGTAATTTGTTTCCAGATCAATTTTAGAGAAATGTATATGTAAGTCCTATCGCTAAGACCTGTTTAATCTGACGTCTATCCGAGATATCTTTATCATAAAATAAATCAACATTTACACTCACATTAATATAATTGGAAAATTTAAGGATTAAGTTATTCTCCCAAAGTACATCAATTCGGTCAAACGCTTCTAAATCAGAAAAAAGATCCAGCTTTGAAGCGAATATAATATTTTCTTCAAACTTCTTTTTATATTCAGTAATTGATGAGATTCCAGGTTCTACCTTTGTCTTTTCTGTTTTTATAGTACTTGGGTTGTCTGCAAACGGCTTTGGGAAATCGCTGGTTATAGTTTCTTTTATTGTTGCACCCAGCCGGCTCTTTAAATTTTCATGTGGAGAATAGCCTACTCCAGCACTTTGCGTGAAATAACCTGGATCCATAAACCTTGACACTTTACTTTTAGTGTCACTGTCATAGTCAAAACCTGCTGCAAATTGAGTCTTGGCTGTGACAGCTACGAACGGATTCAGCGATTTGTTTAATTTGCGCGTGTAGACACTTTCCAGTTTAATCTCATCTGCGGATTTTCGTGATCCCGAATCACCTACTTTTGCAAAACCCAAAGAAAATTTTCCTGAATTAGACCAATTGTATTTTTCCTGATCCAGAGAAAAATTTATGTTAAGTGTAATTTGCCAGGCTAAAGTATTTTCACCGCCTTGTTCCCAGTTATCAAAACTTGCCTGAGTAAGATTTAAATTACCAATGAGTTCGTTTTTCCAGCCGTATTTTGTAGTATCTTGCTCTATCTCGGTTTCCTGAGTAAATAAAGCGGTGTTTAAAGTAAATGTATATATGAAAAAAAATAATAACTTTATATGACTCATGAATGTTCTCCTGGTCTTAAATGTATGATAAAGCAAAATCATATTCCAATTAAGGTAAGATTACTCCTACTTGTTTCCGTTTATATTTTGCAGAAAAATTGTAGGCTTGATTTTAGTTTAGATGATGGAGCGCCTCAGGATATTGGAAAATAGCGTACTGAGCAAACGAAATATATTGTTTAATGATCGCATAAAAATCAGCAAAACTCATACTTGTCATTGCGAGGCGTATTGTGCCGAAGCAATCTCAATATAAACAGGAGATTGCTTCGGTCGTTCCTCCCTCGCAATGACATCAATCCAAGAGTTTTCGTTCAATCACTAATTATGAGCAATTTTTACTTTAGCGCACGCACAATAATTACCTTTGTGAGCTCACGGGTTGCTCTACTTTTACTTCTGCTACTCCTTTAAGATGTTTGTCGAGAAAATCTAAAATTGCCTTATACCCCTTGATTTTGTTTTCATTTTTTCTGAAGCCATGACCTTCATCGTCGAAGACAACGTATTCAACAGGTACGCCGTTTTTCTTAACTGCCTCGACTATTTCGTCTGATTCTACCTTGAGTACGCGCGGATCATTTGCGCCTTGCAGAACAATCAATGGTTTGGTGATTTTATCAGCGTGAAACAGTGGAGAAATTTTACGTAAGTATTCCTCATCTGTCTCCGGATTGCCCAATTCTGTGTAAAGCGCTTCTTTAAACGCTTCCCACCACGGTGGAATACTTTTCAGAGTTCTTACCCAATTCGCTACGCCAAAAATATCAACACCGACAGCAAATTCTTCCGGAGTATAAGCCAAAGCGGCCAATACCATATAACCACCATAACTGCCGCCGAGAATGCCAATCTTGTTTTCATCAACATAGCCGGTAGAAATCAGAAACTTTTTAGATTCCACACAGTCGTATAAATCATCTTCGCCATGTTTTAAATCATCCAATTTGAAAAAGGTTTTGCCGTATCCAGAACTACCCCGATTATTCACAGCGAGCACAACGTAACCGTGATTGACAAGATACTGAATTACACTGTTATAGCCAATCCTGGACTGACCGCCGGGGCCTCCGTGAATCGAGAGTAAGGCTGGCGCTTTTTCTCCGGGCTTGATATGGTGCGGTTTATACAAAATTGCTGGAATTTCCAGGCTGTCAAAAGAAATGTAGCGTATGACCTCTGCCTCTACCAGGTCATCCTGGTTGATTTCCGGGTTCATGGAATCTGTTAATTTTAAATACTTTTTTGACTCAAAATTATAAACATATAAATTATTTGGAGAAGTCGAGCCGTTTAGATAAAAGGTCATCAGGTTTTCACTTCTCGAAATACTTACACCGGTGATATCGGCATCCGATAGATTCGGCAGATTTACAGGAGTATTCGAGCTGACTTCAATTACTTTGATTTCTGTTTTCGCATCATTATTAATTCCAGTAACCCTGTATTTTTCATTTCGAGAGAAGTAACCATACATGATGTCCCAATCGGATTCTTCAACCGTTTCCGTATTCTCGCTTTCAATGTCATATTTTTTCAAATTGGTAAATTCCCTGCCCTCATTCGTTGAAAAGTACAGATTTTTTGAATCACTGCTAAAAGTTTGGGGATTATAATTAGCGTCGCCCTCGTGTGGACTAATGTGTTTTAATTTCCTGCTTTCCCGGTCATATAAATACATCTCTGAATTGTTAGTAGTAATGGTTTTCGTAAATGCCAGATATCGTTTATCATTTGATACGTCACCCAGGAAATAGCCTTCATTATTTTGATAGAATAACTCTGATTTGAAGGTCTCAATGTCCATCTCATATATATCCATGAATTTTGGATTTTTTTGGTTTGAACCGTAGAAAAAGCTTTTATAATCAAAGCTCCAACCATAAAATACAGCCCTGGCAGTTTCAAAAGGCGTTAAATCCTGAATACTGCCGTCTTCGTTACGAACATAAATATGCCAGATCTCATTTCCACCTGAATCGCTGAGATAAAGAATTCTATCATCATTTGGGAAAAAAGAAATAGCATAAACAGCATCATTTGCAGATTCAGTGATTTGAGTTGGTTCGCCACCCTCAACTGGAATGGTGTAGGCATTGAAAATGCCGGTTTTGTTGCTTGAAAATAAAATTGTATTTTCATCATTAGAAAAAGAACCGCCAGTAATTGATGTTGTATTCATGAACTGCTCGATAGTGTATTGCTGGACTTCTTTGTATCCACTTCCCTGACAACCAAGAGTAAATAAAATTCCAATTAACAGAATGATAGTGCATAGTTTTTGTCGCATAATTCCTCCTTAATAAATTCTTCTCAAGAATTGCCTACTTTTAGAACAACAAACATGAAAATGCATTATGACGTTCACATACTCAACTCAGAATTAAAACGATTTGGCAGAGGTAATGTGATAACTTATAAGTTAATTGTTACGGTGGATGCAGATCACATGTTGTTAGTAGATTATATTTTAAGGTGCAGGTGTTCAATTATTTACCGTAAATTTGCGTGAGGGATAAAATAACTTATTTACAATAGTCCAGTTATTTAAATATATTCTCTGTTATTCAGTTAGCTCAGCTTCTGTTATTTCGAGTCTCCTGAAGCGCAACAGGCCAACTTAAGGGAAACACAGCACAAATCTCGTCCCCTAACAACGCAGTCAGCCGCGCCGACTCACTGATCAGTGAAAATGAATTTAAACTCGCCGTTCCTTAAAACACTGAAATCGCGCTAGAGCTAAGGCGTCGGCTGCACTGAAAAGTTAGGAAAAGCACACTCTGAAACAGGGTGCAAGTCTCGTACAGGGCACCTGTGCGACAACTAAAGCTTACTTGGCTTGTTACAAGTACTGCCCACAATTCGAACCAGTTCAAGCCTGTAATGGAGCGAATCCTCAGCTGCATACTTCTTCGAATCCCCACGCTCGTGGAGATGTGGCGGTACAATGACGGCTCGTATTTCTCCGGCTTTCATACCTAAAACCGCCTCGTCAACTCCCTTTATGACGATGCCCTTACCCTGGCAGAAACGGAATGGTCTATACTGCTTGTAAGTGGAGAATACCATCTCGCCTTTTATCAGGCTAGTAATCTCGTGAATTTCCACTTCGGCTCCGGGGACAACCTCCGGCCCTTTACCCTGACGAAGGATACTGATTTGAAGCCCACTTTGGGTTTGGAACGGCCTTGGGCCTCGGTTACAGGGTCTGCCTACAATCCGAACCAAATCAATTTTAACGTGAAGTGTGTCCTCAGGACCGAACTTCTCGGATTTATACAGCCATTTTCCGCTCCTGCGCTCAAGTAGTCTATTTCTGGCCTCAGGTAATAACTTTTCGAAATTATACCCCCGCCGACTGAGATGCGGAGGTACGATGACTGTCCGTGTCTCTCCGACTTTCATCCCTAAGACCGCCTCGTCAATCCCCTTAATGACGATGCCCTTACCCTGGCAGAAACGGCGTGGTTCACCCTGTTTATAAGTAGAGAACACCACCTCGCCATTTGTCAGGCTAGCGATCTCGTGAATTTCCACTTCGTCTCCGGGGACAACCTCCGGTCCTTTACCATGACGAAGGATACTGATTTGAAGCCCGCTTTGGGTTTGGAATGGCCTTGGGCCGCTCATGCAGCCAGCTAGCGCGATTGAGGTTGCTACTACGAATATGGTTTGAAGTAGAACCCTCATGTCACCCTCTGTGGTTTCATCCTAACTCCAGTTTTGGGACGCAATTGACCAAGTAGCTTTGCTTCGTAAGGTTTGCACCAACATTGGAAACTAAGTTGTTTTTCAATTTCATTTCAAAATAGAAATTTTGGAACGAGATGGCAGTGTTTTTTAGTTGATTATTTCTCAAATTGCCAATAATCCCTTAAGTTGACGCCAATGCGTGAAACGGGATGCGAAAGCTGGTCAACGTTAATAGATCATGAGTCTGTGCAAAAAAAGATTCCACCCTGCTGCCAGAAATGACAGAAAAGGCTGTTTTCGTTCTAAAACTGATTACTTCGGTCCTGCTGTTAACACTTCTTTGGAAACATGCTCTCTGAATTGTTCAAAATTTTTCTTAAACATATCAGCAAGTTTAGCAGCATACTCATCATAGGATGCTTTATCCTGCCAGGTTTGTCTTGGTGATAAAATTTCAGCAGGTACATCCGGACACGAAGTTGGCACGTGCACGCCAAATATTGGATCTTCTACTGTAGGCACCCTGGCTAATGAACCGTCCAGCGCTGCCGTAATCATTGCTCTTGTGTAGGCGATTTTCATCCGCTTACCGATGCCATACGGGCCACCGCTCCAGCCAGTATTTACCAGCCAACAGTTCACATTGTGTTTTGCCATTTTAGTACCCAGGAGTTTGGCATAAACAGTAGGATGCAGTGTCATAAATGGAGCTCCAAAACAGGTGCTAAAGGTGGCTTGCGGTTCGCTGCTCAGACCTTTTTCGGTACCTGCTACTTTTGCTGTGTAACCGGAAAGAAAATGGTATATGGCTTGTGGTTGTGTAAGTTTTGCTATTGGCGGCAAAACACCAAAAGCATCTGCTGTCAACATGATGATATTTCTGGGATGACCAGCCACACCTGGCAAGACGACATCCTTTATGTGTGAAATGGGATAAGCCGCACGCGTATTTTCAGTTAATGAAGCGTCATCCAGATCAAGGCGTCTCGAAAGATTATCAATGGCCACGTTTTCTAAAATAGTACCAAATTTACGGGTACATTGGTAAATGTCCGGCTCAGCTTCCTGTGAAAGTCGAATAACTTTGGCATAGCAGCCACCTTCGAAATTAAATACACCTCTGTCACTCCATCCGTGTTCGTCGTCACCAATGAGACTTCTGCCGGGATCAGCAGATAGCGTGGTTTTACCAGTTCCTGAAAGTCCAAAAAACAAAGCAACGTCATCATTCTTGCCAACGTTTGCCGAACAATGCATGGAAAGAACTTGTTTGCCTTTGCCATTTATGTCTAAAGGCAGGAGATAATTTAAGATTGAAAACACTGATTTTTTTATTTCGCCGGCGTAACTGGTTCCGCCAATTAAAATGAGCTTTTCCGCAATATTGACAATAATAAATATTTCCGAGTCGGTACCATCGACCTCCGGTATAGCCTGAAAAAACGGAACATTAATAATTGTGAAGTCGGGCTTAAATTTAGCTAATTTCTCTTTTGGGATCTGGATGAATATATTTTTTGCAAAAATGTTATGCCAGGCTGTTTCTGTAACGACGCGAACAGATATTTGATATTCAGGATCGGCGCCAGCATGACAGTCCTGAATAAAAATATCCTTACCTTGAAGATAGGCCAGAAGTCGGTGGTGAAGATTAGTGAAATTCTCTCGTGGGAAAGGGCGATTAGCTTCGCCCCACCAAATATTTTTTTCACTGGTGGACTCTTTTACAATAAACCTGTCGTTTGGTGAACGACCAGTATGATGTCCTGTACGTACAACCAATGGACCCAGATGGCTGATAAGTCCTTCCTGGCGTCTAATGGCGTTTTCAAAGAGAGCAGGTGTAGACAGATTCCAAAAAACATTGTTGACGTTTTTTATGCCATGTTTTGCAAGTTCTTTGAATACTTCTGAAAGAAAACGTTCCATGGCTATGCCTCCTATTTTGTTAAAGTTTACGACTGTTTATTAAGAAACCTTTTTACTGTAACAAATAAGCTAAACTTTTTTATAGTAAATTAAAAAGGCGATAAGAATGATGAAATCAAACAAATTCTTAAGGATGTTAATAAATTGTTACTCGAATAATATTACTCAACATAAAAACCCTAGGGTTACATTTAATTTTGACGCAACACGCACGTTGAGTGAGTAAAATAAGTGCGTTATCGGAATATTCCTTAAAGGATTGTAAATAAGCTCGTCGAAGTAAATGAATTTTCTTAGCCAATATTCTTCGTGACACAACATCCTTAGCTTTCTTATACAGGTTTTCAAAAAATTCAACCGATTCAGTACTGAAAGAAGTCCTGCACAAGCTTTCAATGCTATAGCGATAATTCAACTCATTGTCAGGATGATGAATTAGAAAATCTTCCTCAACTTCATCAATAATATCCCAATAATAATCAAGCTCACCTTGGGAAAAACTGGCCGGTACGCTTTCCTCACTGGCTTTATTTAAAATGACATGGCTTCTTTTAATTGCTAGTTTTTTTGCTTTCTGCTTCCTGTGCGCTTTAGATTTTTTTTGTTTTTTCCTTTTAGCCATATCATCATAGGTTTTTAAAAAATTTCAAAGCCTTTAATTCTCTCAAACCGTCTATATGATAAGTCAAGTAAGATGATAACAGATCGTCCACCTGATTTTGGGCTGCAGCTGAAGTGAGTAACCCATGTAATTCAGATGTGGCAGATTTCTGAAAGACTCTTAAAGCATATATTGCCTCCTCTGTTAAAACCACTCCCGGTGTTTTAGACTCCATACAATTTTCGCACACAAATCCGCCCTGATTTACATCAAATATTACCTCACCGGTTGTATGCTGCATACAATTCATACATGTCGTAAGATTTGGTTTGATACCACTGACTTCAAATATTCGAACCTGGAAAGCTCGAAAACAGTTAACAGGCCTTTCCCTGGCATTGGCAATACCTCTTAAAACTTCCAAAAGCAATTGAAACAGTCGAGGCCCTGGCGATACACCAATTTCTAATTTATCTACTAATTCGCATGCTGCCATGGCCAGCGAAATTTTATCTATTTTTTGCCTGACACCAGAAAACGATTCGATGATATCTGCCTGACTCAAAAACTGCAGATCACGGGTTTCCTTTTCATAAAATACGATTGAAATATAATTAAGGGTATCCAAACTCCCACCAAATCGGCTTTTTGAGCTGCGGGCGCCTTTGGCGATGACCTTGACTTTGCCGAATTTTCGAGTGTATAGTGTTAATATTTTACTGGTTTCGCCTTGTCTTTGACTCTTCAAGACAATGGCTTCGGTTTTTTGAAGAGACATTATTAAATATACTGCAACGCTAACGTAATTAATCCAAGATAAATAAACAGCCCAAATATATCATTAAAGGTCGTGATTAAAGGACCTGTGGCAATGGCGGGATCAATACCAGCGCGTTTTAAAATCATAGGAATACTCGCACCAAATACTGTAGCGTTTAATATCACAATCAACAAAGCAAGCGCTAAGATAATTCCAATAGGGGGTTTATCAAATAATGCGACAACAACAAAAAGCATCAATCCACAAATTGTCCCATTAAAAAGAGAAACTTTAATTTCCTTACCTAATCTTTGAAAGGTACTACCGTGGCTCAGTTCTCCGAGAGCCATTCCACGAACAATTATAGTGGCAGCCTGTATTCCTGAATTGCCTCCCATAGCCATCATTAATGGAATGAAAATTGTCACTAAAAATATTTCTTTTAAAGAAGTCTCAAATTTATAAAGAACCAGGGCTGCAAACAATTGACCAATGAACGCAACAAGCAGCCAGGGAAGTCGAACAGAAGAAATTTTAAAAACCGATGTTTCCCGAAGTTCCTCTTCATCGATTAAGCCTGCCATTTTTTGAATATCTTCAGAAGCTTCTTCCTCCATAACATCGACCACATCATCTACCGTTATGCGCCCGACTAATTTTCCTGACTCATCCACAACTGGCACTGAAACCAAATCATAGCGACGGAAGAAATTGGCTACTTGCTCCTGGTCCATATCTGTTGGCACCGTGAGGACTTCTTTGTCCATAAAACTGGTTACATTTGCCATAGATTTTGCCAGAATGATTTTTTTTAAAGATAACACTCCGACTAAAACACCTGCGCTATCAACAACATAAACATTATAGACCTCGCTAACTTCGTCAGCTTTGGCGCGAATTTCGCGAATTGCTTCGTCTACCGTCGAATCTTCTGACACTGAAATAAATTCCAGGGCCATGATTCCACCAGCCGAGTCTTCCTCATGACGCAGAAGTTCTTTTACTTCTTCAGAATCCTCTTTGTCTATTGATTCGAGAACCTTTTCAGCTACATCTTCAGGCAGATCGGCTACGATATCTGTTGCATCATCCGAATCCATTTCATCGACAATTTCGGAAAGGCGCTCGTGCCGAAGTTCTGAAACTAACTTATCTCTGGAAACTTCGTCCAACTCGACAATCACATCTGAGGCTGTGTCAGCATCGAGTAGTCCGAATACGTATTTGCCATTTTCTTCCGATAAATTGCGGACTAAATCAGCAATATCCGCTGGATGATTACCAATCAATATATTGAGAATCATCCGCTGGTCTTTTTCCGAAGAAAGGTACTCTAAATCGTCAATGATAGTTTTTAAATCGTCGTCTTCCATTAGTCACTGATTAAATTAGTAAGCTCGACAAATTCTTCTGGTTTTAATTCTTCTGGACGTCTTTCTAAATTATAAGTTAAATCATGCAATTTATCTGCAAATTCCGGACTACTTTTCAAAGATTTTCTCAACATTTTCCGCCGCTGTTGAAATACAACATGAATGAGCCTATCAAATCGAGCTTCACTCTTTACATGCAATTTTTGCTTTTTTGAAAAATCCCAGCGTATAACTGAAGAATCCACGTCTGGTTTCGGTATGAATACGTTCCTTGAAACATGAAACAGAATTTGCGGATGTGAGAATAATTGGCTAAAAACCGAGAGAATCCCATATTCTTTACAACCAGGATTAGCGACAATTCTTTGAGCCACTTCTTTTTGAATCATTAAAATCATATCATGAACAGAATCACGAATTTTAAATATCTTAAAAATTACCGGACTGGTTATATGATATGGGATATTACCCATAATCCTGAACCTGTCTGTTCCGTTTATATATTGACCTAAATCTATTTTGAGGAAATCCGCTGTAATTAAATCAAAATTATTAATTTGACCGTATTGCGCATTCAGTGTTTGAGTTAGTTTCCGGTCGATTTCAACCGCGATAACTTTTTTAATTTTTGGAAAGAGATATTTAGTCAAAACTCCATACCCGGGTCCTATTTCTAAAATGACATCCTGCGGATTTGGATTCAGCTTGAGAATTATTTTACGGGCGATATTTTCGTCCACCAAAAAATTTTGCCCCAGACTTTTCCGCGGCCGAAATGTTGTGTCATTCATTCAACTCATCATCTCCCAATCCAAACAATCGAACCGCATTGGCAGTAGTCATTTTTTCTAATTCAGACAGTTCAATTTCTTTGATATCAGCCAACTTCTGTGCGATGTAAACCATATGGGCTGGTTCATTTCTCCGCCCTCGTTTGGGCTCAGGAGAAAGAAACGGGCAATCAGTTTCCAATAAAAGCTGATTCAACGGAATCATTCGCGCCACTTCGGGTAATTGCGATTTTTTGAATGTTAGGTTTCCTGTAAAAGAAATAAAAAATCCTGACTCCAATACTTCTTCTGCAAAGTTTTTGTCTTCTGAAAAGCAGTGAAAAACACCGCTCAAGCCGTCTATTGCTTCCGACTTCAAAATATCAAGTATTTCCCTGCCTGCCTGTCGATTGTGAATAACAATGGGCAGACCCAATTCTTTTGCTAAATTTATCTGTAAACGAAATGCCTTTTTTTGAGTTTCAACCGGACTTCGATCCCGATAAAAATCCAGGCCAATTTCACCGATGGCAACCACCTTTGGGTGTCTGGTTAATTCTTTCAATTCCGCAGAAGTCTTGTCGTCCAGTCCGTTTGAGTCGTTGGGATGGATTCCAACAGCCGCATACAATCCAGGGTACTGCTCAGCCAATCTTATTGATTGTCTACAAGTTTCTAAATCAATACCGATATTGATAATTTTCTTTACTCCAGCCTTAAAAGCATTCTGAATAACCTCGTCCCGGTCCTGATCAAATTGTTCGAAATAAAGATGAGCGTGGGTGTCGATTAGCATTTTATTGATACTGTTTGGTAAACACTGACTTTAATAATGAAACTGAAAATAGAAACTTGAACAAATATAATCTTGATGATTTAAAATTATTTGACTTTCCTTTTTATCGATATGCGTCACTTCTATGTCTTATCCCAATGATATCTATTACTCGTTCTTTTTCGTGAATCGCATAAATCACACGATAATCACCAATCCGAATTCTCCATAAATTTTTCTCCCCTTGCAATTTTCGGCAATTACTGGGGCGTGGATCTTCAACTAACATTTCAATCTTCGGGAAAATCCTGTTCACTATTAAAATATCAAGAGCTTCAAGTTCTTTTCGCGCTGAACGAGCGAAAGTGATTATGAAATCACCCATTCAGTTTTCCTTGTTCCATTAATCTTTCTTTGACGACTTCAAAAGATTCTCGTGGTTCATCAGATCTCAATTTAAATATTATACAATCATAAAAGTCCTCCCAAAGCTCTCTGTATTCTTTGAGGTCTATTTGAACCGCTGTTTTCTCGCCATTATCATCAACTAAATATTGAATGCCCTTCATAATCTTTATCGCCTTATTAATTAAAGATATATATTACAACAAAAACGCACTAATTAATATTTATCGGTATCTATCTATCAAATCCACGTCATCTCTGTCCCTTTCATACTATTTAATTCTCGCCCCGGATTCAATCTCTGTATCCAATGTCACTAAACTCAAATTCCCCTTGTCATCCTCGGCAGCCAGTAGCATGCCTTGTGACTCCAGACCGCGGATTGTGGCAGGTTGTAAATTAGCGACTACCACGATATTTTTATTTATCAGAGAATCGGGGGAAACATTTTCGGCAATACCAGCTATTACTTGTCTCTTTTCTTCGCCAAGTTGTATTTCAAGGCGCAAAAGTTTGTCAGCTTTCTCAACTTTTTCCGCTGCCAAAATTCTGGCAACTCGGAGGTCGACCTTTTTAAATTCATCAATAGATATTAATTCAGATTTTTTTTCTTCCACTTTTGTCTCCTTTTCTGAGGATTCCTGTTTTGTTTCTGGCTGAGATGCCTTTCCAAGCTTTTCAATTTCATGATCAATTATATCATTTTCAATTTTCGAAAACAAAATATCTGGTTTACACAAAGTATGACCTGAGTCAATCTGAATGGACCCGGCTTCAAGCCAATTTTGATTTTGCACTTCGTTTTCCAGGTTTAAAAGACGCCATAATTTTTCAGCCGAAAAAGGCATAAAAGGTTGCATTAATATAGCCAGTGTTTTCGAAACTTGAATGCAGATATTCAGGGTGGTGCTGCATTTATCTAAATCTTCCCGTAATGTCAGCCAGGGCTGCTGATCATTGAAATATTTATTCGCATCCCGCGCAATGTTCATAAATCTCCGCAGAGCTTCTCTTACTTCAAATTTTTCGAGCGCCTCACCCACTTGTTTTGGCGCGTCAGTTAGTCGACCAAGCATCCAATTATCCAGATCATCAAGCTGATTTTGTTCAGGGACACAATTATTAAAATTCTTGCCGATAAACGTCAAAGAACGGTTAATGAAATTCCCTAAAATTCCTACCAATTCGCTGTTGTTTCTGGTTTGGAAATCTCTCCAGGAAAAGTCTGAATCTTTGGTTTCTGGTGAGATAGAGGCCAGGCAATATCTTAGCGGATCAACCGGAAAAGAGTCCAGATATTCATCCAGCCATATCGCGTAGTTACGGCTCGTAGATAACTTCAGCTGTTCGATGTTTAGAAATTCATTGGCAGGCACATTTGTCGGTAGAACATATCCACCCTTTGCCATCAAAATTGCCGGGAACATGACCGCATGAAATACAATGTTATCTTTGCCAATGAAATTGACAAGTTTGCAGTGTTCATTTTGCCAGTAATCTTTCCATTTTTCTGGTTGACCTGAATTTTCCGCCCATTCTTTAGTAGAGGAAATATAACCTAAAACAGCTTCAAACCAGACATAAAGGACTTTACCTTCTGACTCCTCAATGGGAACTTTAATTCCCCAGTTCAAATCGCGAGTAACCGCCCGATCTTTAAGTCCCTGTTTATACCAACCGTAGCAATAATTTTTAACATTATCTTTCCATTCCGGATGGCCGTCAAGATATTGCTTCAATTTTTCCTGAAAATCCCCCAGAGGAAAATACCAGTGATAGGTTTCGCGCAATTCAGGTGGCTTACCCGAGATTTTACTTTTGGGATTAATTAAATCAATCTGATTCAAATCGCTGCCGCAGTTTTCACACTGGTCCCCGCGGGCTTCTTCAAATTTACAATTTGGACACGTACCCTCCACGTATCTATCCGGAAGAAACATTTGAGCTTGTTCATCATAAAACTGCATATCTTTTTTCTGTTTTAGAATGCCTTTATTATAAAGATCTAAAAAAAACTCCTGGCCGGTTTTATGATGTATGGGTAAAGAAGTTCTTGAGTAATTATCAAAACTGATACCAAAGCGGCGAAAACTCTCTTTGTTTAACGCGTGATATCTATCTATTATGTGCTGCGGCGATACGCCCTCCTGCTCAGCCTTGATAGTAATGGGCACACCATGTTCATCCGAGCCGCAAATATAGACAATATCATTGCCTTTTAAACGCTGATAACGGACATAAATATCGGCTGGCAGATATGCTCCGGCGAGGTGACCCAGATGCAATGGGCCGTTCGCATAAGGTAGCGCACTCGTTACTAATATTTTTTCTTTATTTGTCAAAGATACCTCTGAAAATCTTAAGGATGGTTAATTTAAGTCTTTAGGATTAGAATTTTCGCATTTCTTTTCACACTGATGTAAACTTCGCCTAATATAATCTAACGAATAATTCTCTGTAGTGTCGTCCGGAAACAATACCAGGACCGTGTCATTAAATATGTCAATATTGGATACAATCCCTTTGCCCTGTTCAGTGAATACTGGTCTTGCTAAATCAGGAAATTTATAAATCACCTGATTATAAAAATCCCGTTCATACATCAAACAGCACTTAAGACGTCCACAGACTCCTGCAAGTTTAGACGGGTTTAACGGGAGATTCTGGTCTTTGGCGGCTTGTGTAGTAATGGGCATAAATTCCTTAATCCAGGACGTACAGCAAAATTTTCTCCCGCATACACCATAGCCACCCACTCTGCGAGCCTCATCTCTCACGCCAATTTGTCGGAATTCAATGCGGGTTTTATATACTCGCGCCACATCTTTGACCAGTTTTCTAAAATCAACCCGATTCTCTGATGTGAAATAGAAAGTTATTTTGTTTTTATCATACTGAAATTCACAATCTACCAATTTCATATCCAGCTTATGATTTGCAATTTCAGTTTTACAAACGTCAATCGCATCATTCTCCTGATGTTGAATCTCTTTATATTTAAGCAAATCTTCTTTATCGGTTTTTCTTATAACTTTTCTTAAATTATCAGATTCTTTTGAGGAATTCAGAAGTGGGCTTATATGATTAACACGCCCAATGTCCACTCCTTTTTCCGCTTCAACTATTGTATAATCGCCGACCTTTAGTTGAAATTGTTTTACATTTACAAAAAGTTCTCTTCGTTCACCTTTGAACTTTACCTCTATTATATAATTTTCCACAATTCATCTCCTCAAATATCCTCTTAATTTGTTCAATAACACTATCATGATCAATTGAGTTTGCACATTTCTGTCTATAAGTCCTAAAGACTTTTCAATTTCACGAACTGCGCTATACAAATCTGCGTTCGGGAATTTATTGGTGAAATTTGTTAAAATCTCCAATTGATCATAATTTATAAGCAGTTCCTCAGCTTCTCCGTTAGTTTCTTTGAATATCATCGCATCTCTGAACCAAATATTCACAAGCATCAAAAGTTCTTTTATCTTTTTTAAGTCGCGTTGAAAATTGTGTAAAGTTTCTTCTATGAAAAAAATTTGATTAAAATCATTTTGAACACTTTTTCTAAAAAATTCCAACGCTTTATTCTGCATTTCAATCAAATTTTCATCCAACAGCTCCACGGCGCGTCGATAGCTTCCTCCTGCTAATCGGGCCGTCAGGCGCGCTCGTTTTTCATCCACTGATTTTCGACTCATTAAAGCTTGTTCAATGTCCTCAATAGCAAGCGGATCAAATTTAATCACTTGACAGCGGGATGTGATTGTCGGTAATAACAAATTTGCTTTTGAAGAAATCAAAAATAAATACATTTTATCAGGCGGTTCTTCCAATATTTTTAGTAAAGCATTAGAAGCTTCCGTTGTCAATTTTTCACAGTCTGCAATTATTTCAACACGACCCTTCCCTTCAAATGATTTGTAAGATGAAGCGTGCCGCATTTCCCGAATTCGTTCAATAGAAATCGTTGGTTTCGCCCAGATTTCTAAGCGATTATAAGCATCCTCGGCAACGCTTGAAAAGATTTTTTTATGCTCGTCTTCCTTTATATTTTTGGGTGATGGAAATAAAAAATTTATATCCGGGTGACTTAATTTAGCAATTCTCGAACAGTCAGGACAGTTATCAGAATGGTTATTCTGAATATTTGAACAAAGCAATGCTTTTGAAATTTCCAGTGCCATAGCTTCTTTACCAACACCTCGCTCGCCAACGAACAGGTAAGCATGCGAAATTCGACCATTTTCAATAGCATTTTGAAAAAATTCTTTGACTCGATTTTGTCCGATTATTTTTTCGAATCTCATTGAATAGATTCTTTGGTTATATATAGAGTTTCGGTATTTATTACAATATATTAAAATGAAATTAAGTCTGTTTTGCGAGCCAGAACTCTGGATTGAGTTTTTGTTGTCCTTTCCAAATCTCAAAATGGAGCACAGGCCCTTTAATGGAGCCAGATTCGCCTACGTTACCAATAACCTGGCCCATTTCAATTTCTTCGAACACGTTAACTAAAATTTCTTTTAAATGCGTATAAACTGTGTAATACCCGCCATAATGGCTGATAATTATAATATTGCCTCTTCCACGCTGCCAGGTGATAACTGTAACTCTGCCTTCAGCAACCGCACTAACCGGACTTCCCAATCCTGCTTTAATATCAATTCCAATATTTTCAGTTACTGTTTTTAATTCAGGGTGTTTATATTTTCCAAATTTAGTAATAACCTGACCTTGTGTTGGCCAAAGCATCCTGCCCTGCAGCTCAGAAAAAGGTGTGCCTGATTCTAAAAGTGGCGTTGTGACCGGCGCCCGATCGAGTTGTGCTACCAATTTGCGAATTTCAGCAGCGGCCAATTCTTTCGCCACCAATTCCTGACGCAGGAGATCAGTGTTTTGTCGAATGGATTTAAGAACCTTCTGACGCTCGTCTTTTTTCTTTTTTAAATTATCTTCTTCTTTTAACTTCGCGGCTAATAATTTTCGCTTTTCTTCCAATTCAATGGTCAACAAATTTCTGTCGCGCTCAATTTGTGCCTGCTTGTCAATAATCCCCTGATAATTACGATGATCTTGCGCAGACATTCGTTTTTGATATTCAATCCATAATAATCCCTGATTAAAAGATCTGGCCGTCAATAAAAGTTCAATATCCTTCATGCGCCCGTATTTATAAAAATAAACCAGACGTTTTTTCAACATTTCCTTTAAGCGCTGTAATTCCTTTTGAGTGGTATTAAGCTGTTTTTCAATTTTTGCTATTTGTCTTTCGCTTTTTTTCGTTTCACTTTTTTTATTTTGAATAATACTCTGCGTTAAATCAATCTCTAAATCTAAATTTGTCAACACATAGAGCACTGAAGATTCTTTTTTTTCATTCGCTGTAATTTCTTTTTCTACGTCATAGATTTCTTTGCGAATCTTGCGCAGTTTTTCATAATGCTTTTCAGACTTTTGCTGCCCATATAAATTGAACAATAATGTTAATATAAAACAACTAATAAAAAAATTTTGTAATAACTTATAAACCATAAATCAACTTAACAGAAATATGAATGAAAATCAACAAAAAAATCTGGGGTTTTGCTTGTTAGTGCCAGGTATTGTATGGTATTTCCACTGAAATCATGGATTTTTTTCTCATTGCTCTACAGATACATTGTTTTATTGTTAAATTGTTTGATGATTAGCAAAAATAGAACAATGTGACAATGTAACTTCTAACAATAAATTCAACATGGCAGCCCGCTGCATCAGGAATATCTTGCAACTATGAAAAAAGATTATATATTTCACCAACATGAAATCAGAAGGACTTTTAACCTCGCAGCTCATTTTACACTGGATCACCAGAATTTTATTCTTTACCAGCTTATCTACACTTTTACCGACCTTTCCCCTTTACTTGAAAAATTTGGGCGGTGATGAATCTCAAATTGGACTGGTCATGAGTTCATTTGCTATTGGAGTCCTGCTTTTCAGACCATTAGTCGGCAAACAGATTGATACCCTGGGACGAAAAATTATACTGCTGTTAGGCATTTTAATTTTTATTGTTGCGCCCATAACTTATATATTCGTCAAGAGTATCCCCATGTTAGTTGCTCTGCGGATATTTCATGGATTAGGACTGGCGGCCTTTGGCACGGCATCCATTACTTTAATCACAGACTCAGCACCAATTCACAAACGAGGTGAAGTTCTCAGCTATACCAGCGTATCAAACACAGTAGCTTTTTCGGGGGGACCGATATTAGGAATTTTCATCCGTGACAATTGGGGTGATAATATATTATTTGGATTTGTATCTGTAATGGCGCTTGCATGTTTTTTAACCGCGCTACTACTGAAAGAAACCAAATCTCATAAGTCCACCCAAAAAAGCATTGGTTATTTTCAAATTATTATGCAACGAAGGATTCTGGTTGCATTCATGATTATTTTATTAATTTCATTAGCGCATGGCGGAGTGATATTTTTTCTGCCAATATTTCTCAATGAAACAATCAATATTAACATTGGGCTATTCTTCGCAATTTATGGTACTGCTGCACTTGTCATTCGATTTATAACAGGTCGATTATCCGACCTGGTGGGTCGGGGTCTCATTATGGTTTGTTCTTTAATTTGTATTACCTCCGGGCTGTATTTATTAAGTCAACCAACAAGCATCGGTTTGATTTCCATTGCCGCCGTGCTTTATGGTATTGGCTTCGGGGCACATCAACCCACGTTATCAGCATTAGTAGCTGACAATACTACCGAGGAAACACGAGGAAAAATCTTTTCTTTTTATTTCGGCGGATTTGATTTGGGTATATCCATTGCCGGCTTCTTTTTAGGTGCGATAGCAGAAGCTTACGGTATAAAAAATATGATCATTTTATGCAGTGGTTTATCTGTAGCTGCATTAATGGTTTTTATATTCCTGGCTGAAAGTGATCTTGCCAATTCTATTCGCTGCGCCTTTTCAGTACAAAAAACTGGCAGCAAATGCTATATTTGCGATCAATATATGGAGGTCTCCCCAAAACAACTGGAGGAGTATTTAAAAACGCAGGGATAAATGGATTAGCGAACCTGCTTTTGCAGCAAATGTTTAGGAATAACCAGCCGTTCCAGCCACTCAAAAAGTAATTCAACCAGAATGGCTAAAAGCGCCGCTGGAATAGCGCCCCACATAATTATTTTGGGATCGTTTAAAGTCACGCCTGTAAATATGTACTCACCAAGCCCCCCGGCTCCGATAAAAGCCGCCAGAGTTGCGGTTCCGACCAAAATCACTGCCGCGGTTCGTATTCCCGCCAACATATTTGGTGTCGCCAGTGGAATCTCGATGTGCCGCAGTCGCTGCCAAACCGTTAATCCCATGCCTGTGGATACTTTTTTCAAAATTGGCTCAATGGACTGTAAAGCTGAAAAAGTGTTCCTGAGAATTGGCAGGAGCGCATAAAGAAAGAGTGCGATTACCGCAGGTTTGAAGCCAATCCCAAAAAAAGGAATCATAAATGCCAAAAGCGCCAGGGAGGGAATAGTCTGCAGGAGTCCGGTAAAGTAAATAACCGGTTTTGAAATTTTTGGAATGCGATATGTAATGATACCAAAAGGAATAGCGATGAACATGGCAGCTAAAAGAGCGATGGTCGTCAGGTACAAATGAGTCAAAGTTCGATGCGCCAGAGTAATCCACTTTTTGTCTGTGACAGTAGAGTTTTCATTTATTAACAGATTGTTTTTTATCAGGAAATTATATGCGGCTTCAGCAAAATTCTGATTATGAAAGACAACAGAGGCATTTAACTCTTGCATCTCTTGCTCATTTAATGCGCCGGCAAGCTCATTCAGGATTGCTTTAACTTCTTGCGATACATCACTGCGAATTAGCGGGGCCGCGAGATACTTCGGGAAGAAATTTTTATCATCCACTAATAAAACCAGATCATATTTTTGAATTTCAGCATCCGTAGAATATACATCCATGACGTCAATTTTTTTTTGCTCTAAAGCCTGATAAGAGAGCGAATGTTCCATCCCAATTGGTAAAACTGTTAGACCGTATGTTTTTGATAACGCGCCCCAGCCATCACCGCGTTCCAGAAATTCATAGCTTAATCCGAAGCGCAAATCAGGATGTTCTCTGAGATCTGAAATGCTTGCTATATTGATTTGCCGTGCTAAATTGGCGCGTACAGTCAGGGCATAAGTGTTATTAAAACCGAACGAGTTTAAAAGTTCCAGTCCATGATTGTCTTCCAGTAAATTCTGCAATCGTTCAAAATCCGCGGTTTTTTGGAGTTTAAGAATGGCTTGTTCAATCGTGCCAGAATATTCTGGATACAGATCTATCTCCCCATTAATTAAGCCTTGATAGCAAATTATCGTGCCTCCTAATCCGAAGATACGCTCAACACTAAAGCCGCGATCCTCTAAAAGCTGTGACATTAGTTCAGCCAGAATATAGCTTTCATTAAAATTTTTTGAGCCAACTTTCACTGTTTGACAATAACCAGCGCCTGTTCGAAAAAGTAGAATGATTAGAAAGAAAAAAGTGATTCGATGGTATCTACCTGATTTTTTAAAATGTCTGGAATGCATTATCTTCCAATTGTAAATGTACAAATTTTTCCACAAATTTAGTGGCTGGATTTTTTAAAATTTCACTGCGGGTTCCTGTTTGTTCAATACTCCCATGATTTAAAATAACGATTTGCTCAGCAAGCTTAAATGCCTCTCTTAAATCATGACTTACCAAAACTACGGTTATAGCCTCCATCTTCTGCAGCGTCAAAAATTCAACATGAATTTCACTGCGCGTCATCGGGTCCAGGGCGCCAAAAGCTTCATCCAGTAGAAATATCTTTGGGTTCAGCATCATCGCTCGACATAAACCGACCCGTTGCTGCTCGCCCCCACTTAATTCATACGGATATCTTGTGGCGTATGAAAATGGCAAATTGACAAGCTCCATTAATTCTTTAGCTCGATTCTGAATTCGATCTTGATCCCACTTGTTCAAAACAGCCAACAAGGTTATATTTTTAAGCACGGTTAAATGCGGGAATAGTCCGGTTCCCTGGACAGCATAGCCTAATTTCTTTCTAAGCTCTGGAAGTTTTGTGTAATCGATGTCTTCCCCGAACATATAAACTTTTCCCTGGTCGGGCATCAGGAGTCCATTTATAAGCTGAAGCAAAGTAGATTTACCACTGCCGCTGGGACCGATAACAGCTGTAGTTTTATTGAGTGTGAAGGATAAGCTGATCTGCTTTAACGCAATTTTCTGATTATATGATTTTTGAACATCTTCAAAAACGATGGGATCCATTCAAAATCCAGAGTTATCGTTTAACCGGATAATCCTGTGGTTATCCAGTTAAGTCAGCAAAAAACGAATTTGACAGGATGAACAGGATTTACGGGATTTAAATATAGAAAATAATCTGTTTATCTATTTTACTAATTGAAATCGTGTTACATTAAAAATTAAAGGATTTCAATTATGGTAGCGTCCTGAAAAAAGTTGTCAAAATTAGTAGTAGATTTTCTTGTTCTTCATTCTGCATTTACGGCATGCCACGCTGGAAATAATGCAAGTTAAGATTTATATTTTTAGATCAGGTGATGGGTTGCAACAAGTTCAGGCTAAACCATCTTTTGTCATCAAACCAGGATTTTTGCAGTTCAAATCCATTGCGAATAACCAGGGATTTAATCTGGTCTAATGTAAATTTATAGGAATTTTCCGTGTGGATAGTTTCGCCTTTTTCAAAAAGGAAGTGGTGATTCAATTTATTTAAAGTAACGATTTGGGATTCGGTACTTTCTAAATGCAGTTCAATCCTTCCAAGCCTTTGATTAAGTAAACCTTTGTGCCTAAATTTTGAAACGTCAAAGTCACCATCCAATTCGCGATTGATTCTCGCTAATAAATTTAAATTAAATTTTGCAGTCACACCCTGTGCATCATTGTAGGCTGGTTCGAGGATGCTTTTATCTTTCATCAGGTCAATCCCCATAAGCAAGCTATCATTTCCGGTCATGGTTGCACGGGTTTGTTTGAGAAAATAATCTGCTTCTTCTGGCTCAAAATTGCCGATATTTGAACCTAAAAATAAAATTAGCTTTTCGTCGATTTCCTGACCGCTGAGAGTTTCTAATGCAGTGTGATAATCAGAAATATACGCGGTTATCCTGAGATTTGGATAATCATTCATGAGCAACTTAGAACTTTCGACCAGAATGCTTTTAGAAATATCAATAGGAAGGTAGTGCAATCTTTTAAACTGTTTAAAAAAAGCTTCCATAATGAGACGGGTTTTCACTGAATTGCCGCTGCCGAGTTCAATTAAGGTTACTTTTTCATCGAACATCAGCGCAATATCTTTGGCATATTTCTGGAGAATGGCGGTTTCCGTGCGGGTAGGATAATACTCAGGCAGCTCACAAATTTCTTCAAAGATCTTAGAACCGATTTTATCATAAAAATATTTGGGTGACAAGGTTTTTGGAACAGATCTCAATCCAACCATGACGTCATCAGCGAGAGACTCAACGGATTTGTCCCTTCGTGAAATTTTTACCTTCAATCGGGAATGTGTCAAATTTGTTAAAGTATCAAGTTCCACCGCAAATTCTCCTTTCCTTTTATTAAGCTAACCTCTATGCAATAAATTAAATTCCCCAAAAGTGCAGTTTGGATTAGAATCTAAAAGGCGAGTGATTATTTTAAGGAAATTACTAATGTTATTCTAGCAAATAACTGAATGTTTTTTATTTTGAAATTTATTTGAAAAGCCAGTTTTACATTAATAATCTATTTCATTATTATCGAGCAAGGGGGTTTGTTTAGTGATATGAAACTCGTGTTGCAGCTTACTCAATATTAATTATAGCAGAAATAATGATATATGCAACCTAAAATATGCTAAATTTCAATATGTTTTGAAATTTGTCTAAAATTATCACACCTTTCAAAGGCGTTAGATATTGATAATATTAAATTTATAATAATAAATTATAAATGGGCCAATAAGTAGATAAAAAGAACCTCGTTTCCGGGAATAACCTCGGAGAATGCGTACCGGTTCAAGATTGCGTTTTTGTAAAATTTTTAAAGATGACTTTCCATTTTGCCGATACATTCGCCAAATCTTCTCTATACTATATATATAAATAAAGACGATTTATTCATTTTAATAATTGAATATGCCTCTCACAAGACGAAAGTTTCTAAGGTTTTTTTTATTACCCTTAAGCGCCAGCATCCTGAGTATCCTGTTGTTGAAATCCTGGCTTTTAACTTCGCTCAGGGATTGGCTAAATAAATTGCTCTATCCCGCCCTCGAAAAAGTTGGAACCGGCAATCTCAAACCAAATACATTGCAATGCTTACTCAAGGTCACCGAAACACTGGTAGGCGCGTCAATTGAAAAGGGGCATTATGAAACGTACTTTGAATGGCGAGCGGAAAATTTGCCGGGATACCAAAACCTGTATAAAAAATTCGCTGCTGTGCTTGACCAAATGGCCCGGCAATCATTTCATCGTGATTTTACTAATTGCGAACTCGCTATGTGTAAAAGTATTTTAAGAGAATTTTTTCCGTCAGGCCGATTTTATACTTTAAAAACAGTGTTATTTAATAGCGAAAATTATATTTTGTTTCATGACCATATAATTCAGGAAATACTAAAAATATTTAGTCACACCGACGCGTGGATTTTAATGGGCTATAAACACTGGCCGGGTGAAGCAAGAGGATTAGAGCAATATCGAAGAAAACCATTTTGATGGTGGCACCAAAACATTTAATAATCCAGGTGTGATGAAGTTTAAAATAAGAATATAATGATTTTACTGTTTCAGACACTCAAATGAATGAGAACACCGTCGCAATTATAGGCTCAGGAATCGTAGGTACTACTATTGCCCACTTTTTGATTAATAAAGGCTACAAAGTAGAAATTTTTGAGAAAGGTCCCGAATACCCATACCCCCATATTGAACAGTTTACCGAACGAATATTGTATTTATATAACAATCCCAAATATCAACTTCCAAAAGATATTAAAAATCACACTATCTCCGGTGATTATCAGCACGATTTTGAAAAAGAAAGAACAATGGTTGTGGGAGGCAGTGGCACCAATTGGACCGGGCTCACTATTCGAATGACGCCTGAAGATTTCAAAACCAAAAGCTTATATGGGTATGGTGAAGATTGGCCCTTTACTTATGATGAGATCGAGCCGTACTATTGCAAGGCCGAAAAGTTCATGGGCGTAGCGGGAACGGATGCCGACAATCCATTTGCTCCCAGACGCTCCCAGCCCTATCCACTGCCAGAGTTTGAGTTGAGTTATGACGACGTCCTGCTGGCTGAGAGACTGCGTAAAAATAACATCATCTTACACACATCTCCACAGGCCTTTACTCGTCACGAATACGATGGCCGGGATGCCTGTGAAAACTTCGGTACCTGTGACGTCTGTCCGATTGGCGCTCGCTATTCTCCCAACCACCATTTAGAACGGGCGCTTGCTACCGGTCTTTGCAAACTGCACACGAATGTTTCGGTACGAAGAATCGTCCTTGATAAATCAGGTAAAGCAAAAGCGCTTGTCTGCCAGTCAAATGACAGCAGGACAGAAAAAGAATATTCTGCAAAAATAATAATCATTGCTGCAAGCGCAATTGAATCCGTACGTCTGCTTCTTCTTTCTACGAATAGCAGCCACCCGGATGGATTGGGAAACGCGGGCGGCCATGTGGGACAGCACGTCACGTTTCATCATTTGTGGAAAGGGCTTCTCAGGTACAAAGAAAAACTATATCCAGGCAGAATTGGGCCGATGACCGGACAAAGCCATCAGTTCCTTAATCCGCCGACACGCGGGATACACGGTGGAATAAAAGTTGAGTTTGCTTCAACGCCGGGATTCAGGAAAGTAGCAACCAGATGGGGGGATCAATCAAAAATTCTAAAAGAATTAAGTTCCAGACTTTACTCGCGCGGAATGATTTTACACTCTGAGTCTCTGCCAGATGCCAGGAAGTACGTAACCCTATCCGAGAAGCGCGACCGTTTTGGCGATCACTTTGCCCATATCCACTATGAATCCTGTGACTTTGACTATGCAACCCACAAGTTTGCAGGTGAACTGTATGACCGTTTTGCAACCGCGACAAGCGCTGAAAAAGTACGCTTAGATGGCGTGAATCAATTTGATTCTGGCGCTCATCATATGGGGGGATGCCGCATGGGATTTAATGTTGGAGATGGTGTCGTTGATCAATATGGAAAAATACACGGCAGTTCTAACCTTTTTGTTATTGGAGGCAGTAGCTTCCCAGGCACGACCGGCGCCATAAATCCTACCCTGACCATGGCAGCCCTGGCTATAAGATCGACAGAATATATAATAGACCAATTATTGTAATGTGTGATTTAAGCTGCTGGTTTCCAATAAAACCGGTGGTTTCGGGCAAATGCCGCTTATCAGGATATTTCTATTGGAAGGAGAGTTAGTAGTGGAGACGGTGGGAATCGAACCCACGTCCGAAAGCCAGTCCCTAAGAACTTCTACATGCTTAGTTTATTGATTAAATCTCATCTTCACAGGTTCAACAAACAAAACCTCTAAAGACCAACTCGAAAAAATTCGTCGCCAACCCTCAAGCAAGATTCACGATATAGCCACAATTTCGGCGTCCAATTTAAACTTTGTGGCGAAGTCTAAACGAACGGGCTACTCTAATTACTTAGGCAGCCATTGCATACGCATAATTGTCTGCGTTTAATTATAGTTTCCAGTTTTTTAACGCGGTTCTGAAAAAACCTCGGCATGCGATTCTTAGCTCCTCGACCCCCGTCGAAGCCATGTCGTCCCCAGATAACAACTACGTTATACCTGTTATTGCAAGAAAGGTTCCAGAATCGTAAAGAAAAGTCATCAAACAGACGACTTATATTGTATATAGAATATATTCAATCTCCCATTATTATAAATCATTAATTAACAGCCAAATGGGAAAGCGATGGAAAGTAAAATTATCTTTAATTTGATAATAGTATTGTTGGTACTGATTGTACTTTTGCCTGGATTTCAGGTTTCTTACGGTAAACTGAAAACCGGATCAAGTGAAGAGAAAGTAAATGAGTGGCCGCAATTCCGTGGGCCAGAAGGAACAGGCATTTCTTACGCCAAAAATCTTCCAGGTGTTTGGAGCCAAAATAGCGCTAATATAAAATGGAAAGCAAACATATCTGGGGAAGGCGCTTCTTCACCTATTGTCAGTAATGGCCGGTTTTTTTTAACCACAGCCCGTGAAAGCTCGAAAGGAGCTATATTACAAAAATTTGTGTCCTTCACAAACTTCGGCCTGGTTTTCATCATATTATTAACGAGTTTTCTTTTCTACAAAAGGAATAAAGTCGACTGGGGTGCTTTAAACATTAAAGAAAACAGGCCCGGATTAATTGCAAGAATTGATGGATTTCTCGTGGGATTTACAACTTTGAGTTTTATGGGTTTAGTCGTTCTTATTACATTAGGTCCAAAATACATCAATTTCTTCCTGGAAAAAGTAGCCAATTTATTTAGTATGATAGGATTTACTCGATTTAATTATTTTTTAAAGTGGAATATCGGTGAAGAAATCCAAATTTGGTTTCTTGCCGGGGCCGTCACTTTATTGGGATTGGCAGCTTCTTTTGGTTGGATTAAGGCCGCTTCCTCCGGTCGAATTTTAGGCGCCATTCTGATTTTTGTGGCTGTCTTTTTATACCTGAACTTTGCTCCAAATCGCCCGGGAAATCCTGAAAATAAAGTAGGTATATTGAGTAAAATATTCTTCACCTTACCAGCCATTGGGACCGCTATTTGGTATATAAGTAACTAACATTTCTCACTTCAAATTAACGGAACAGCAGTGATATTGACATTAT
>CAZIKB010000093.1:0-26832 GCA_964539665.1 uncultured Cytophagia bacterium | reverse complement strand
TCACGTACGGGTCTGTGGGGGGAGCGGTCGGGTAACCGACTGCTTCTACCCGGAATTCGGACGGCAATTCCTATACGATCCATTGCCGTCGGTTATGCGGAGCGTTATGTGTTGAAAAACGAAATGATAAATATAATAGAAAATAAACACAATTGTGTTGATACCGCAAAATCAAGCGGATGTATACAATTGTTTATACATAAACGTTAGCAGCAAATTTAAAAAACACATAAATGAGGTATAAAAATGACAACAGACCAACTTTTCATAATTATTTCTGTAATAGTTTTCTTGATTGTTGGACATTTCTTCAAGAAAAGGAGAACTACCTCTATTAAGGAATTTACCATTCATGAAGGAAAATTGAATTGGTTTCCTATAGCAGCTGGAATTAGTATGACATTTGCTGGCGGTGCAGCAATATTAAACATGACATCCTTAGGATTTACGTTTAAATGGTATACTTTGGTTGATCCTATTGCATTAGTTTTGGGAATGCTCATTGTAATTTCATTATTCAATAAGTATCGGGATGATAAAGGAGTAACTATTTCAAATTTGCTTTCAGGTAACTACAAAAACCTTAATATTCTTATAGGAGTTATTACATCTTTTGTTTTCATTCTCATTGTTTCTGCCCAATTTGTAGCACTTTCAAAACTGGTTTCCCCCTATTTTCAGAATATAGACCCACTTATTATAACTTTAGTATTATCCACAGCAATATTTTCTTATGTATTCTTGGGCGGTTTTACATCTGTAACAAAGACAGATATATTACAACTTATTTTTATTGGCCTTTTCTTAATATTGCCAGTCTTGATTTTCATCTTAACGACCGATTTTAGCGCAGCAAAAGTTTCGGAAAGTGAACATCAGTTTTTATCAATGCCGATTAATTATATTATCTTGTTTAGTATACCAATTTTGTTCATCCCCTTATCACAAGATATTAATATAAGAGTAAAATCTGCAAAAAATATGCGAAATGGTAAATTAGGGTTATCAATTGGAGCAGCTATATATTTTTCGATTGTTTTAGTTGCAACATACATAGGGATATATCTTGCAGAAAATGGTGTTGTATTGGATGACCCCGAAACTGCATATACTATATTTTTTCAAACCAAGTTCACAAATGTTGGTTTTTTAGGCATAATTGCAGCATTAGCTGCAATTGTATCTTCGTTAGATTCATATACACTTAATGGAATTACTTCTGTTTCAAATGATATCTTAACTGAAATACCATTTTTGAAAAGAACACAGCATACAACAATAATTAATATAGCTGGAATTATCGTATACATAATTTCATTAGGCATTGCCCTGTTTTTCAATGAAATATTAGTCTTAGTATTAACCGCATTACTAGTTTATATATCTGTATTATTTCCAATAGCTTTTGCTAAGAAATTAAAAATGAAAAGTAACCTCATCTTTTTATCATCACTCTTAATAATCTTATTCATAATATTTGTTGAGATATTGAAAGTCGAAATAGAACCAAAGGCAGTAATTTATCCAACGGTAGGTTTATCAATTATGTCAATATTTTATATATATCATCGAGTTAATAAATGAAAAAAACATTAGAAATATTTATATCTTCATCATTAGATTATGTTATTGAACATAATAACATAATTGATGTGGAACAAACCAATAATTGGAAGTTAAAACCAATAATTGATGGATTAAAAAAAGCTAAGTTTAAACCAGTTCCTTGGTGGAATACTATCGGAGTTTTTCATGAAGGCACTACGTTTTTAGCAAATTTAATATCTGCATCAAAAAAATATGATGGGGGAATTTTTGTACTTGGAGATGATTCAAAAAATGAATCAACTGGAAAAAAGGGTATCCCTAATCTAAATGTTCTTCTTGAAGCCGGTATGTTTTATGCTTCAAAAGGCATAAAAAGAACCTTATTTATTGTTGATGGAAATTCTACAAATATACAAATACCATCAGATACATTTGGTTATGAGGTGCCCAAATTATCAGATGATAATCTCCCAGAAAGAATACGAAATTTTTTTAGTTCATCCTCAGAACCTGAAGGTGCTAAATTCGATAAGACTACATTTTATATAAGCGATGAAATTTCAAAAAATATCAAAGAACGTAATTACAAAAATTGGAAAACTAAAGCTCAATATATAGGTAATGAAAGTGTGAGGATATGGGACAAAATAGAACGTAGCGATTCTTACAAAATTAATGTCGCCCAGCTAACAAGATTTCAAAAAAGAATTATTGACCAAAAAAAAGTAGACTTTAAAAACATTGATAACATTGTCTCTTTTGGTTGCGGTAATGGTTTTACTGATAACAAATTTCTTAAAAAACTTATTAGAATAAATGATACTATTTGCTATATCCCTATTGATATAAATCCTATGATGGCTTTTTATGCGTCCAAGAATATTGATCCGACAACACGAATGCCTTTTGCTATTATAGATGATTTTGAAGAAGAAGTAGATCATATTAAAAATATCATTAATGGTAGAATAAATGAAATTGGGGAAAATAATTTTTTTATGATGCTGGGAGTTACATTTTCAAATTTAGAAGGTATAGAATTAGATTTTTTTAATAAAGTAAACGCATGGATGGATCCAAACGATTATTTTCTCATAGATGTTAGTTTAAATAATGATAATGACCTTGTAAGCATGAAAGATGCGGTTAAAGATGATCATTACAAAAAACTATTATATAATTCTCTTATCAAAAGTGGACGAATAAATGCTCATAAATTGATAGATGATATTGATTTTGTAACTGAGAATATTGAAAACACAACTATAAAAAGTAGTTATACTGACGTAGATAATACAGAAGTGTATTGTTATAAATATGATGATGAAATACTATTAATTTCAAAAAGATATAATTTCGATGACATAAAAAAAGAAATTGGAGATTCTTTTAATTTAATTCTTTCGGAGCCAGTTGAAAGTCAATCTAGAAGAGAAAAAGCATTCTTTTTATTTAAATTGTAGTAAAGCAAAAAGGAAAACTATCATGAATAACTTTAGTGAAATAATTTGTTTTTGTTCTGACACAGAAATAATTACAACAAATGGCAGTAAGCTTATTAAGCAAATAAAACCTAATGATATTGTGATTTCCTATAATCATAATTTAGGTATTACAGAAGAAATTATTGTAGAACGAATTGCAAGTTCTAAGCATTCACAGATTGCTAAAATAACTTTTGAAAACAGCAGTTCAGTTAAGAGTACTATTGACCACCCACTTTGGGTAGTTGGAAAAGGTTGGTGTTCTGTAAATCCTGTCACGACTAATGAAAATTATGATTTAAAAGTAAATCAACTTATAGCTGGTGACAAGTGTATTTTCTTTGACAACTACCAATTATCAGAAGTAGAAATAACTCATATTGATAATATATTTGGAGATTTTGAAATGTATATAATTTCTGGTGGAACGAATCACTGTTTTTTTGCTAATGGTATTTTAGTCCATGATGAAAATGTGCAAGACCTGAAATTAACAAGAGAAAACGTTGAAATCACTGATTGCAAAGTGCTACAACATTTAATATAATCTGCTGCTAACAAAAGCTATACCCAATAAGGGTTTCAGTGCTAAGCTAAAAGTAAATTCAAGCAATGAAAATAAGTAGTAAATGGAAACGGAAGTGCTATAAAATCCCTTACTGAGCATAGCCAAACCGTGGAGGACAAGAAATGAAAAAAACAAATAACAAATCGTTTCACCTGACATTTTTCCGCTGCGCTCCTAAATGCAGGTGAACTCAAACGTTATTCCGCGAAACGCGTGCGCTGGATAGCCCAAAGAGGTGAAGTGGTTAAATGAATAAGGAGCGGATGTACGGTGTATCATCTGCAAAGATTTCCATAAATTACTTTGGAGACAAATTATGAAGAGAATTCACTTAATCACTGTTATCGGACTTGTCCACCTTTTCGTATTTTTTAGCCCGGCCCAGTCAAAATCCTATCGAATCGAGCGAGTGGTAATCCTGGCCCAGGTCAATCTCGATGGCAGCATGATCATTCAGGAAACGAGAACCTATCGCTTCAAGGGTCGATTCAAATGGGCCGATTATCGACTGTCAATCAAGGGATTCGCCTCCGTCGAAGACTTCAGCCTTCGGGACGACGACATGGCTTATCGACCGGGCCAGTCTGAGGAACGCGGCACATATCAGATACAAAAGAGCGAAGATGAATTTTATGTGTGTCACGGGGCAGTTGAAAATGTACCATTCGTGGGCAGTTGAAAGATCCCAAACTGAGACCAAGCCTTGTTCCTTGAGCCAGTTGTTAGTTAAAAACTGAAAGCCAAAAGCCCCGAACTATTGCTGCTCTACGATGCCTCTACCAGGGATAGCCAGGCCGAAGGAAATACCGGGGAAACCATCATTAGTCCTCCCGGTTCCGTAATTATTTCTTCCCTATGCCTAAAAAAACCTAACCTTATATCCACTAGCGTACGGTTATCCAGTTAGCTCCGTAAAGGTCACAATATTGTCATTCCGAATCCGAAATGTCGGGTGAGGAATCTGGATTTTCTCAAAAGTCAGCATTTTTTCAAGTTCAGATTTCTCACTGACGTTCGAAATGACAGATGCGGAGCAAAATGGATAACCGGGCATATAGCAGGCATTTGGCGCTATTTAAGCAGTGTCATTTTTCTCGTTATCACAGTTAGTGAACCCTCACCTGTGCTTGCCTGTAGGCGCATGAAGTAAACTCCGGTTGTGACTTTTCTTCCGATGTCATTCGTGGCGTCCCACTCTAATGTTTTTATACCCGGACTCTGTTTAACGTCGACAAGGGTTCGAACCTTCTGGCCGAGCAGGTTGTAAATCTCAAGGCGAACTTGAGCCTGACCAAGCAACTCATATCTGATGACAGTTGTCGGATTAAATGGATTTGGGTAGTTTGGCAATAAGCTATATTTGCTGGGAGATTCAAACCCAGATTCTACAGAAGTAATGCTTTCCGTGGGCTGAATGAGGAGCGAGGGCGAACTTTCATTTCCATTTACATCAACCCAAGTGATACGGTAGACATATGATCCATCTCCACCAGGATCTGTATCAAGAAATGAGGTAGTATCCACCTCACCAGCATACAGAAAATCTGATTCAGCGGGGAACGAGGTAGTGTCCCGATATATTTGGTAATGGCTGAGGAGATCGCTTTCGATAGGCTGCCAATCCAGCTTGATTGTGCCGTCAGAGGTATAGGTGGCCTCTGCCTGTACACGAACGGGAACCACGGTTGAATCATTGGTTTGACCCTCTTCTGTGACATCAAAACGTATTATTTCGACAAATGAGTGGCTACTGCGATTCCCAGCTTTATCTTTGAGCTCCATGGTTTGTAGCCCCCAAATACCTGGCGGAGAGCCTTGCGGCAACACAACATTGATCTCATATCGCCGCCATGCTGTCGGGTCTCCTTCAAAAAACAGGGTATAAAAATTTTCATGGTAATGGTATTCAAAATGCGATATGCCTTGTGGATCTAAAAGTCTATAATTGACGACTCCAAGGCCAGACAAGTCATCTTTCGTATAGTATTCAATATTTACCAGCGTTTCGCCATCGGGCGCTTCCGGGTGGGTTGGTTCAGCTGAAAGATAAATATTATTAAGGCTTAACGTGGGTCCGGCATCATCTTCATTTGAGGTCTGAATGGGTATCGAGACAATCGGCTGATCATTAGAATCTTCAGAGAATCGAACCCGTGTCGTATTCATGGCTGCATCTATCATCACCACTTCAGAAACGGCGTAGACATCCGATGGATAATATTCGGTAATCAAAAAATCTATGGACCCGCGTTTGGTTGATTCGTTAAATTGTCCATAGGCCTCAAAGGAATAATTGAGGGAATTTAATGTTCTAATTCTTGCATAGACCCCTTGGTCAGCTCTTACCGCTCGGTCTTCGTCAACTTCCCAAGATACCGTAAGTTTTTGCACATCATGATCTTGAATAAGGGTATCATTTAGGCTATAAAGGAGACTATTCGGAACGTATTGAGGCGGGCTCACGTCTTCCAAAGGGTTATCGATATACAATAACCAGCCAAAATCGTCTACCCCTTCGAAGCGCTGGTTTCCAACTAAATCCGAAACTATAATTTGATCTGTTCGCCAGTACCCAGCTTTAGCAGACTTGGGAATCGTGAGACGCCCACTTAATTTAGCGCCGGATTGATCAACAGGATAAAGATAGAGATCCATGAACGTGCCGATTTCACTGGTTATTCTCAAAAAAGCGTGGGAGGCGCCATCAAAGGCTTTATCGATCAGCGTTAAATCAATTTCAATAGAGACCACTTTATCTTCTTCGGGTTTACCATCGACTTCAATATTAACGCTGTTAATTTTTCCTGGATAGTTATAGTCAGGCATCAGGTTTAAAACTTCAAAGGTCAAATCTTCACGGATCTGTGCCACGTACCGGGTACCGTGCATGATATACTCCCGAATGAAGTTGTACTTATCGGGGGCACGCGACAAAAGCTTGTTTGGATTAAGGACATAGTAGGAAATAGATTCAGCCATATCCTCATTTGGATTTTTTTTGTGCGCGTAGGCAGAGACAAAGGTGGTTTGTTCCGTAGTAGACCAACCATCAGGATCATCAGGATTGAGGTACCATCCACCTACGGCTATCCATTCGTTTCTGAGCGATTCACTGAACAGGTGTGCCCACATGAAGTGGGATTTCTCGTGCAAGATGAGTCGTTGAAGATGTGCAATATCTGATAGAAAGCCGTTTTCCATAAACTCGATATAACCTAGTGAAGTCCATGCTATGGCTGGGGCGCTAGGATAGTAAGGGTTGGTTTGCCCATTTACACGACGCACCAAAAAGTTGAGTCCCGGGATGACATGCAGGCCTTCTGGCAGTTCTTCAAACATATTTATCATCGTGACAAGCTCATTCGGATGAAAAGCTTGAAAACGGGTAGGATCCTCACCTGTAAGCGCTGCATAGTCGGGAATTCGAATGCTTACGCCAAAGCGTTGAGTCAAGATATGTTCGACTGCCTCTTCATCCGATCCTTCTTGAGTGATAAAGGAGACCAGGGCATGATGAAGTCGCTTTGAATAAAACCGACCTTGAACGCCATCTAAGCGTACACTCCGGGGCTGTGCATAGACAAAAGCGTAACTAGATATGGTAACGACCTGTGCGGATTGCAGTTGCTGAATTTCTATATCATTTGCCAGGAAATCATCTGTGATTATCCATTTGCTGTTGCTTAACCGATATTCTAAGATTGGAATTTGCTTAAAGGAAGCGAGAAGTCGAGCTGCCAACTCACCACTCCACGCCACCCCTTCATCACTAAGCAGAATGTTATAGTCTTCTAAAAGTTCGTGTGCGGCGCTAAGATTAGGAACAGGGTTCGGCTCATTGAGGAATTCAATTATGCGGGGAGCCACGATATTACTTTGCTCTACCTTTCCCCCTCGGCTGTTGTCCTGCTCCCAACTGTAGGTATACTGATCTGTGTCGGCAGGAAGAGGAGAGACCTGGAATGAGAGAACTGGTCCCGTTACATTGCCTAGAGAATCCACTGAAACTTCCTTCGCATCTGGCAAGGTATAGCCTGTTATCTCCAACTTTACAAAGTAATGCCCAGGCGGTACGTCATCAAAGCGAAAGGGGCCAGCACTTGTAAGCAGATCAGATAAGTACTGATCGTTTCCTAAAGACACACGTACGGTATCACCTGCATTCAGTCCAGAGATCTGACCCTCTACGGTTGTGGATTGGGCGTAAACGATGCATGAAAAAAGAGTGAAAATGCCGGACAAGAAAATAATGGTGAGAACTTTTTTGGGTTTCTCTGTCATTTTTTTTCTCCTTTTTTAGATCCAATATCAAATAATGCACATTGTAGACTTCCCAAAGACTGTAGTTGTTAAAGCTGTCAGCCCTATCTATGGCATCTATGAAAGTCGAAATCCACCGAAAAACAGATTATCAAAATGCCACGTCGATTTTGAGATAGCACCAAGATGGGCTGTCTCTGTCGGGAATATGATATAAGCACTACAACCTTAAACAATTGGAAGAGCAAGTATCAGCTTTCGGCTCAAAGCACTTGAAGAAGAAACCAAAAACGGCAGCAGATGTACGCCGCTGTGACCTCAACCTCAATGCACCCAAATAGTTAAAGTATTACCGTCTTCTAAAAAACAAGACTTAGTTGATCAGATTCGGGATCGTCGTGGGCCAGGCTTGCCACTTACTCAAGCTCTCAGTTCAACTTATTTCATTATCGACACAAACGAAGTAATGTTTAACCAACATGCGATTCTCTATAATGACTTGCTCAAACCCATCCAAGATGGGAAAAACTACCGATCTTTTAGGTTGCATATTAACAATTGGTAATCTATCTTAAAATCAGACTATTAACATCGTTAAATGTTTATCAAAAGATGGTCACGCCAATTTTCCTTCTGATTGTGAGTATAGCTGGATAGACAAAAAGGTATATTGACCATGGCTTAGAGCAGAGTCTTAATAGCTGAAGATTAACTATGAAGTACATAACAACAACTCCACCCGACGCTGGGAGCAGTGTTCACTTCAATGTATTAATTTGGTTTTCGAAATTGGGTGCCAGTAAATTGACGAGTTCACTCACGAGCAATGATGCAGAATTTTGGTAAGGTTAGATATAGAGGCCGTTGCGTATCTAATCATGTTGGCGGGTATTTTGGGAATCCTTTTGGAGCGAAAACGAACCGGGCGGGGAATCGGAGTTCGGATCATCCAACTAGCGATTATTGTGCTCGTTCTTCCGTCCATCCTCATTTTGGCCCTTGAGGACATACTGGAGACACAGACAACCGCCGCACTGATAGGCGCAGTTGTCGGTTACGTGCTGTCCGGAATCGGAAAAGATGAGCCACAGAGATCAAAGGCACCAGCCGACCGCTAAGACGCAACCGAACGATCGGCGAAAATATCCGGTTCTATTTAATCATATTTTGTATGTTCTCTTCTACGCCTTATTTGATTACTATTATTATTCTTTCTGAATGAAAATATTGTATAACAATGGCTGCACTGGATGTTGCCGCTACGGCGGATTTTTGAAATTTAGTTGCACAAAATGAGATTAATCAGATTGGCAAATTCGAGGAAATGCACGGCAACACAAGTGAGCCAATTGTAATTCCGCGAAGCGCGTGAGCCTGATAGCACAAAGAGCTGAAGTGGTTAAATGAATAAGGAGTTGATGTAAAGTGTATCAATTGCAAATGTTTTGCATAAATTACTTTGGAGACGAATTATGAAGAGAATTCACTTAATCACTGTCATCGGACTTATCCACCTTTTCGTATTTTTTAGCCCGGCCCAGTCAAAATCCTATCGAATCGAGCGAGTGGTAATCCTGGCCCAGGTCAATCTCGATGGCAGCATGATCATTCAGGAAACGAGAACCTATCGCTTCAAGGGTCGATTCAAATGGGCCGATTATCGACTGTCAATCAAGGGATTCGCCTCCGTCGAAGACTTCAGCCTTCGGGACGACGACATGGCTTATCGACCGGGCCAGTCTGAGGAACGCGGCACATATCAGATACAAAAGAGCGAAGATGAATTCTATGTGAAATGGTTCTACCGCGCCTCAAACGAGACGCGGACATTTGTTCTTTCTTACAGGGTTACAGATCTGCTCAGAGTCTATCCTGATGTCTCAGAGCTTTACTATATGTTTATTGGCCCAGGCTGGGATCGCGTGACAAGAGAAGTGAGTGTAACCGTCAAACTGCCGGGAGGGGCCGAGCGTGACGAAATCCACGCCTGGGCTCATGGCCCGCTATGGGGGAATGTGTCCATAAAAGATGCTAATACTGTCCAGCTCGATGTGTCGAATTTACCGAAGCATCGGTACTGGGAAGGTAGAATCCTGTTTCCTTCCCGACTGGCGCCAGGCCTTTCAGTGACCAGCAATATCCCACAACTAGATCTTATTATTGAAGAAGAGACGCAGTGGGCTAAGGCAGCAAACGAAGCGAGAATCAGGGCACAACAGGAATTGGCCGCGCGCAATGAACGCTGGACGAGGTGGTCAATCATATTTGCTGTCATATCCATTGCTGGTGTATTGTTCTGGATGCGAATCTATAAACAATATGGCCGGGCCTATCCCTCCGTTGTTCGTGACAAATTCTACTCAGACATCCCGACGGATTTAGCTCCGGCATTGATAAGTTACTTTGTGAACAACCGTTCGGTCTCAGGAAGTGCTCTGCTGGCTACCATTTTCGACCTGGCTCAGCGGGGAATTTTAACAATGGAAGAAAAGGTCACTCGAAAGAAATCTTTTTTTGGGAAAAAAGAAAAAACGGAGTATATTCTCGAATTAGATCGTAAAGCCCTGCAGAAAAAAGCGGCAACTGTTCAGACATTTGAGCAAGAGGTGCTTGACTTTCTCTTCGAAGAATTAGCTGAGGGAAAGGATCGAATTTCAATGAAGGAAATTGCGGAGTCCAGAGGCAAAACAATAAAGTGGTTCAATAAATGGAAAAAAGGGATATCCGTTCTGGCAAAGGAGCAAGGATTTTTTGATGTGGAGAGCAAAAGAAAGTTGCTCCGGGGCTTGTTCCCTTCCATTGTGTTGCTCTTGCTCGGAGTCATTGCAATTTTTCTTGCAGGACCAGGAGCCTTCATCCCCTTAGCGGCAGGATTGATTTTACTCACTATAACCCTGGCCACGAACAGAGTAGCCCGACCGTACGCAGACCAGTATGCCCAGTGGAAGGCGCTGCGCCGGTACCTGCAAAAGTACAAATTCGTGGAGGCGGACAGATCCAGACTGGTGGACAATCTTAGCCGCTACCTGATCTACGGCATGGTGCTGGGGCTCACCTCGAAACGCATCAAAGAGCTGATTGGATTGGTGCCCAGCGAGCAGCACGCCATTATGTTTCCATGGTACATTTATCATGGCAGTTCTTCTGGCGCTCATTTCGGCCCTGCCTTTGGCGAGGCCATATCTTCGATGGTGAGCGTAGCCAGCAGCAGTATGAGTTCAGCTACTGGAACCGGAGGCGGCGCTAGCGCGGGAGGCGGCGCAGGTGCGGGTGGCTCGGGTGGAGGAGCAGGGTAGGAAATGCTTCTTGTGAACACAAAAAGCAACTCGCCAATCGAGGTTTGCGTGGGAAAAAACCGTTCGAAGAAGCGATTTGTGATTTCTCTGAACTTAGTACCCAATTTCATAAATACAGTAACATAAACATATTGACAGGATTAACAAGATAAACAGGATGGAATCGATTTCATCCTGTAAATCCTGTCTAATGATTCGTAACCGTATTTTTGAAACGATGTACTTAGTGTCAATGCTCTACGGCTGTCAAAAAATTTGTAACATAGAGAAAGGATTTGTCATCTGAAGTTGAACTAAAAAAGGATCAAAATATTAGAGGATGTTAATTTATTCCTCCCCCTAAATGAATGTCGCTTTTACCTTTTTTAATCAGATCACACTAATTTCACTATACTTTCTTTTTCCTTCAATTTTTATCTTGACATCAGACAGTTTATTAATTATCTTTAACAACCAACGGAGGTGCACAACACCGACAATCTAACAGTCATTTTGATATTATAATACTACTTTCTGAATCTACTAATTGCGGCTAACTCCGTCTTCTGTAATTAATGATTTTTATTTCAGGTTTATCCATCCTGAAAAATCTCTATTTGGATGGATTTGTCGGTAGTGTTAGGAAGAATAAACTTTTGTTAGAATTCATGAAGTTTTCCGGGTAAAAAAGTATGTTGACATTTCGGACTAAAATTAATACTTTTTGTTAAATCTCAAATCGTTGTCTTCCGTTAATACAGGAGAATGATTTGATGTCGCTTTTTTAAAAAAAAAATATCAACTTTTTAACATAGAAAAGTTTGGTTTATTTATCATCAAAGGATGAATAAACCAGTGATTTGCAGGTTATTAATCCTAATACAAAATAAATGGCTGATTTTGTCTAATTGTATTAGGATTACCAATACTCTCTTAGCAATGATGAACGAAATACAAAATATAAACGGTAAAGTACCCTTGGAGTCACTAATAATAATAAGGCATGTGGCGCGTGCACTGTGCGCTGAGAAGATGTTTTATACCAATTTTGGGTTAGAGAGAATATCATATGTAAAGCCCTACGCTACCACTTATGAAGAAATATTAGTCAGGAGAGAATAATGTTTAGAAAAAAAATAGTCTCGAGGTCTACGGTTTATGTGGTGTTGGTCATGATTAATGCTACTATGAATTTACCAGGTTGTTCAAGCACAAGCAAGTGGGTAAAAATTAGTCAAACCGAGAAACGAGAAGAAGTTGACCAAGAGTACCGATTAATTCAAACCATGAATCCATCTCGAAATAATTTTGAAATTTCACTTGAGCTTGAACAAAAAAAACGATTCAAAACTTATGAGGTTAATAAGGAACGACGAATAAATCGGAAAGAACATCCACGCTGGACGTTAGTATCACTTGGATCTGGACTGGTTGGTCTTTCCATTGTAGATATGGCGAAGAGAGGAAGCCAAGCGTCTGAATATTCAGCCTCTGCTTTAGTATTCGGGGGGATTGTTATATATGCAGGATTTTACGATGAATGGAGGAAGATAAGCATTGATAGCACGAATCAATATAGGTCAAAGAGCAATTATTTAGGATCAATGAGTGGTAATTGGCAACCTTCCAATTACTCAGGTGATGTCTATATCAAAAGTCCTACTTTAAATGAAATTCTTCACAAACAGCTTGTCAACGGTCGATTCAGAATCGATCTCATCGCAGACCTGAACATCGGCGCTAATGCTCCAGTCCCGGATTCGCCCATTAATGTCCAAATCTGGAGCAATTCACTTGAACTCAACCAGTCCTTCACCTTCAAACCTGCCGATTTTCTCCAGCCCTACCTCGAAATCACTGTTGCGCAGGACAACATCCGCAGCGGTCCGGGAGTGCAGTACAAGGTCGTACAAAAATGCCAGAAGGGAGACCTGTATTCAGTTGTTGAAGAGCGCGGCAACTGGATTAAACTGGAAGCTACCACACAGTTTGCCTGGACTCATAAAAACAACGGTCGGATAGTTTATACCCAGCCCTTCCGTCTTGACAAGGCAGGACCACTGAACCTGACTGCCAGCGCTGCCTTCATTGAACCATCTGGAAACAATAAACTTGACGCCGAAGAAACCGCAGAGCTGGTTGTGTCGGTGAAGAATACAGGAAAAAGCCTGGCCTACCGGGTGTCGGTGATGCCGGAAGCTATAACCATGATGCACCATGTTCAGTTCGGCGCAACTAAAACCATAACTCGCATTCCCCCTGCTGAGAGTCGACAGGTTTCTTTTCAATTACGAGCGGGCTTATCCGTGCCAACGGAAACCTGCAAGCTTAAAATTGAATTCTCCGAGCACAACAGCTTTCAGCCCGATCCAATTTTTGTCACTTTCGACACCAAAGCCTTTGAGCCGCCAAATATCAAAGTGGTCGATGTCGGTATCGATGACGCTTCCGCCAATGGTCAGATCGAGCAGGGAGAAATAACAAAAATCACCGCTCGTGTGCAAAACGTTGGATATGGCATAGCGAAGGCAGTGAGAGTAAGAGTCGTGTTGGGTCAAAATGTTTATCTGGCTGAAAACTCACAAAGAACCAATGATCTGGGCGAATTGGCCTACAATGACTACAGCGATGTATCTTTTTCGATTTATACTAATAACCGCATAACGGGAGAAATTCCAATCAAACTTTTGGTAACCGAATCCAGACAAAAATATGGTACAGCCAAAGACCTGGGCCTGGCCGTTAATAGTCGCCAAAGGGTGGCATCCAAATTTGTCTTCAAAGGAGAAGAAGAAATAAGGGGTGAACTGAAATCCGTAGCTGGTCTCTCAATCGACATCGAAAAGGATATACCGCAATCATCAGAAGAAAATCCGGACGCTGTCGCACTCATCATTGGAATTGCAGATTACCAAAATCCAGGGATACCGAAAGTTCAGTTCGCTAATCGCGACGCTCACTGGATGCGGAAATATGCGGAAAAAGTGCTTGGTATCAATCCAAGGCGAATTCTACCCAGAAATCCCGATGAAGTGATGACTGCAGGGCAGTTAAAAACACATGTTCGTCAGATATTGCCCGCACTAATGTACGAAAATGAATCCGATGTCTTTTTTTACTATTCTGGCCATGGCGCACCAAATACAAACACTCAAGAAGCATTTCTCGTTCCGGCAGATTGCGATCCTAACTTTGTCAACAACGACAATGCCTATCGTCTTGAGGACCTATATTATGATTTAAGTCAACTCAAAGCTAAAAATCTAACCGTTGTTTTAGACGCGTGTTTTTCAGGTTATTCTGGAGATGGAGAAATGTTGATTCGACAGGCCAGTCCGATTCTCATCAAAGTAAAGAATCCATTATTAAGACATTCCAATGCAATACTGTTTTCATCAGCAAAGTCAGATCAAATTTCAAACTGGTATCCTCAAATGAAACACAGTATGTTCACATATTTTTTTCTGAAAGGTTTGAAAGGAGAAGCTGATAAAAATGGCAACAGGGAAATTACAGTCGGCGAAATGGAAAAATTCCTTTTGGATGGACGACAAGGTGTCCCATACTATGCAAATGCTGAATTTTTTCGAAAACAGGTACCTCAGGTGTTGGGAGACAGAGAAAGGATTTTGGTGAAATTTTAGCAAGACAACTTTTTAAGACAGTCGCCTTTTGGTTCAAGTCCGCGGCACTGTCTGGTTCGGTTGTCTCCCGGTTTCTAATTCCGCCTGCAATTGGCCGAAGGGCAGCGGGCTTTTGAGGAAACTTTGGTTCTATTTCAAAATCATGTTTAGGTTAATAGCTTCAGTGCAGGAAATACCTTCAGTGGCTGAAACTTTAGTTATCGTACGCACCCAACTGGAGGTGGCATAGCACAAACAGAGTCTTCTGTAAACATGATCGCTCAAACAAAAGGGACAATCGTATTCAATAAATGAGCTGTTATTGAGTAAGCACTTATGCTTCTTGTACACACAAAACCAACTCGCCAATCGAGGTTTACGTGGTAAAAAAACCGTTCGAAGAAGCGATTTGTGATTTCTCTGAACTTAGTACCCAATTTCATAAATACAGTAACATAAACATATTGACAGGATTAACAAGATAAACAGGATGGAATCGATTTCATCCTGTAAATCCTGTCTAATGATTCGTAACCGTATTTTTGAAACGATGTACTTAGTGTCAATGCTCTACGGCTGTCAAAAAATTTGTAACATAGAGAAAGGATTTGTCATCTGAAGTTGAACTAAAAAAGGATCAAAATATTAGAGGATGTTAATTTATTCCTCCCCCTAAATGAATGTCGCTTTTACCTTTTTTAATCAGATCACACTAATTTCACTATACTTTCTTTTTCCTTCAATTTTTATCTTGACATCAGACAGTTTATTAATTATCTTTAACAACCAACGGAGGTGCACAACACCGAATGGGTATTTACCCATTAGCCTAAGCACAGGAAAATTAGAATGCCCAAAAAAACTTTAATGACAAATAGCAATATTGATTTAGAACTCTTTCTTTGTACGGAAATTTTGAGCTTAAATTCTTTACACTTTGGCTATTGGGAGGGAAATGAAGAACATACCCTTGAAAATCTAAAAAAGGCCCAGATTCGATTCAATAATAAATTGATAGAAATGATCCCTGAAGGAATTGAAACGATTCTTGACGTAGGCTGTGGTATAGGTGATGTCGCTGTTTCCCTTGCTGAAAGGGGATATACAGTAACTGCACTTTCCCCAGATGGAAATCATAAAAAATATTTTGATGGATACAATGATAGCAAGATTAGTTTTTGTCAGAGCAAGTTTGAGGATTTTGAAAGCGAGATGAAATACGATTTAATATTAATGAGCGAATCACAAAATTATTTTGCGACTGACATAGGCTTTCGTCAAACCTTACGATGCTTGAAAAAGAACGGCTATTTGTTAGTTACCGGAATTTTCAGAAAACAAAACTCTAATCAATTTAAAAGAACAATTAATATCACCGGAGATTATCAAGAAAGGGCCAGCAACAACGGACTGACTCTTATCGACTCCATTGATATATCAGAAAATATATTTCCTAACCTTTATTTTGCAGATCATGTTTTTGAAGAGTACATTCGTCCATCCTTCGGCATGATTGAACAGTATATCAGTACCATTTCACCGGTTAAATTATTTTTAATAAAGCTTTTTTTCTTCAAGCAGTTCCGCCAATTTAAAGAGGCGGCGGACTATTATCGGGAGAGGTTCAGTTCTTGCCAGTTTAAACAGTATGCAGAATATATGACATTCCTTTTCAAGCTGTAATTAATTAAATCTCAACTCGTTTCCGACTGGACAATTAAATCTTAATAAATGAGATTGGTATCATTTAGTGGCCAGGATAAATCCAATAAATAAAATATACTTTGAATTATCAAATATATGCAATTTCCGATGTGATTTCTGCCCAATTACACTATCAAAGAGAAAAAAGGAATATTTATCATTTGAACTTTTACGAAAAGGAATTAATGAAATCGTAAAAGAAAGGATCACAGATACGGTCAGTTTTCATCTCCTTGGAGAGCCTCTCCTTCATCCCGGAATTTTTGATGCAGTCGTCTACGCGAAGAAGCACGGGCTTCGAGTAGAATTGACGACAAATGGTTCGTTATTGACCGAGAAGAATGTGAGCAAAATTATCGATTCCGATATTGATCAAATTACAATATCCATGCAAACGAATAATTGTGACCATCATCTGGCTCGGAACACCGAAATACCATTTAACGAATATTATCAAAAAATCCTGAAAGCAATACAGATGATGAAACAAACCTCGAATGCCATTGAAATACAGGTTAGCCTCATGAACACATCGACTGGAAAGTATTTCATGGTAGATAGTCCACTTGCAATAGAATCGAAAGGAAGAGGATTTAAACAAGAGTTATCAGCAGTGATATACGATATCTATTCGACTCTTGATATAAAAATTTCTTATGATGAGATTCATCGGAAATTGTTGAAAATCAACACAGATTCGTTGAAAATAATAAAAATAGACAAACAAATTTCTGTATTCATTCAGCTTTTTGCAGACTGGGGTAATACTTTTACGTCGAAAAAAGTATCTCCAGCGATAATCGGATACTGTGGAATATTACTGAAGAATATAGCTGTTTTGAGTAATGGTGAGGTAACCATATGCTGTGTCGACTATGATGGTGAAACGTCACTTGGAAACTTGAGAACCGATTCCTTAATGTCTCTATTAACATCAGAGAAAGTAAAAACGCTTCAGGATGGATTAAGGAAATGGCGATTTATACATCCGCAGTGTCAAAGATGTGCTGGAGGGAGAAACAGGATCATGTCTGTGATTAAGGGCTTGTTAAGCATTTATTATTTTAAAGGCCCCTTGAAACTCGGATTAACGAAAGCAAAAGAAATACCTCTTTTTGAACACCTAAAAACAGGTTAAGATGTAATTGTATTCCAGGAATTGAACATGAAATTTTTGTTAATATCACCCGCCATCGAGGCCGACCGTTATCCAAAGGGCGGTGCAGCTTTTAGAGTAGCGAATTATAATTTGCCACTTATTGCTTCTCTCACCCCTCCCGCAATTAATGTTCGGCTCATTGATGAATTTGTCGATACCGTTCCATTTGGAGAACAATTTGATCTGGTAGGAATTTCAGTCATTACTCCGACAGCATTACGGGCGTACGAGATAGCACAGAAATTTCGAAAAAATGGCAGCAGAATTGTGATGGGAGGTATCCATCCATCAGTTTTGCCTCATGAGTGCCTTGATTATGCGGATGCTGTTGTAATCGGTGAGGTGGAAGATGTTTGGGCACGGTTAATGGATGACTTCAGCAAGTGTACATTAAAAAAAATATATCGTTCAAAGGAACAATCGGATTTAAAAAATATCCCTATACCCCGCTGGGATTTATTGAATAAAAAGCGTTATATCGTAAAGCGAAGTCTATCCACCACCAGAGGATGTTCTTGTCAATGCGATTTTTGTTCAATTTCATGCGCCCATGGCCCTGGTTTCCGCATGAGACCCATAGCAGACGTCATCCGTGATATAAAAGAAAGCGGTGTGCGGCGCCTCATGTTCTTCGATGATAATATTATTGATAATCCTAAATATGCCAGAAAATTGTTTGAGGCTTTAATTCCCCTCAAAGTGCGCTGGGTGTCTCAGGCTACCTTTCAATTTACTGAGGATGAAGAACTCATTAAACTTGCCTACAAGTCTGGTTGTCGAGGTATCCTCATTGGTGTTGATTCTTTATCAATCAGCAGTCTTGCTGGAGTTAATAAAAGAGTCAATAAAGTAGATCAATATAGTGAGGGAATTAAGAGGCTTCACAACAATGGAATTTTTATGAATGCCTCGTTCATTTTCGGATTTGATCATGATGATGTCTCAATATTCGAAAAGACATTAGAGTTTGCACGGCAGACCGGTCTCATTGGATGCATATTCAATATCCTGACGCCCTATCCGGGAACGGCGCTGTATAATAATCTTAATAAAGAGGATCGAATCATTGATAAAGATTGGTCGCATTATCATGGGAAGAATCATGTTGTTTTTAAACCCGCAAAGATGACAGAAGACGAGCTCTTGAATGGAATGCGATGGGTTCGATATGAATGTCATTCCTGGGGCTCAATCCTAAGGAGGTTTCTCAATTCGGGATTATCACCGATAACAAGCTTTGGTATCGGACTTCCCTTAAATATGTCAAACCGTTATTATACGAGGAAAGAGGATCATCATCCGGGAAACAATCCAGCTCAGCAGTTTGATAATTAATGAATTTACTATAGTATAACGATGCATCTTTTAAGGAGGTTTTATGAAACACTTAATCGTTGTTTTTATGGCACTAACCTTAGGTTTAATTATATTTTTAACAGGATGTAATAATAGCGATGACAATCCCTTTTCCTACGTCGATGACTATACTGTAAACCTTACAGAAGCTAAAGGTACAACCTACACCGGCGACTATTTTCCATTACAGGAAGGCTACACATGCTATTACAGTGGTTCAGCAAGTATGCATATCAAGGCGGTCATCCCAGGGTATCCTAAAGTAGATGAAACTACGAATGCACCTGCTACTGGCATGCTCAAGGTTCTTACTCTAACTAATATCCCATTGAGCAGTGGCACGCTTCCACTTTATCCCATAGTTGATATATCAGATATGGAGGGACAGGTAATTGCTGATACCAGTCGTTACTTCATGAAAGATGCAGAAGCAGTTTATATTAAAGCATTGAAATTGAGCGATGGCAGCTACCTGGAAGTTGAGAATCCCATCTACATCAAATCGAATCTGGAAGTTGGCGATTCGTGGGAAACAGCCCCTAAAATGGACATGACTAAGCTGCTAATAAGTGAGTTCGGCGCAAGTGGAGTCCAGTCAAATATTGACCTCAATGCGAGAGCAAAATTTTTTGTTGTGGGCCATGAAAACATATCTCTGCCGTTCGGAATCCGCAATGCCATTCGATTGGAACAGGCAAACGACATAACTATGACAGGCACGATGACAATGCAAGGCACAATAATCAATATGGATATTTCTGCCCAGCTTGCAATTGAATATCATATGATTGCAGACACCGGTATCGTTCGTCAGAATATAACTGGCCCGCTTGACATGGAGATGTCCGCAGAAGGGGAAACAGTAACTATCAATATAAATTTCAACAATTTCGAACTTAAGCTCACTAATTTGAGCGGGAATACATATTATATCGATAGCGACTCGGCTCTTAGTAAGCGGACAATTTCCGCTCAAATGCCGAAATCATTCAATACACCAAATGAAGAGAAGATGTGGAAAGTATCACAGGCCATAGCAAGAGTGCTGATAAAAAACCTGAGTCATTAATGAGTAGAATGGTTCCGAATTATTGACTTAATGACAATTAAATGATAGTTTAGTAAGTCAGTGACAGAGGCCATTGACTTACCCTTTTTCGGTCATGCAAAAGTCTATATTTTAACTATCAAAGGAGGTATCAGGAATGCACGCTACCCGACAATCACATTTAGCGGTAAATCAAAATATTCTGGAGATGGAATATGCCGTAAGAGGTCCCATTCCCAAAAGAGCCGCTGAATTGAAAAAGCAGGGAATGGTAACCATCCCATGCAACATTGGCAATCCGCAAGCGCTTGGTCAAAATCCAATTACTTTTTACCGGCAGGTTCTGGGTCTGGTTGAGGATCCGGCAAAGATCGGGCGTGAGAGACGCTTAAATGATATATTGAAAAATAACTTCAGTGCATTGAGTGGATTCAAAAACACGGATTTCATTTCAGACTATGTTCTCGATTTAAGTGAAAAATATCTGGCTAAAATGGAAAGCGGCCTGGGTGCGTATTCAGAGAGCAATGGCCCTCTTTTTATAAGAGAAGCGATAGCGCGGTTCATCGATAAGAGAGACGGTTTTGATACTTCGTCCGGTGTGAGTTCAATTCCGGATAATATATTCGTTACAAATGGGGCTAGCGAGGGTGCCCGGTACATCATAAGTCTGCTGATTGCCGACAAAAAAGATGGAATCATGATCCCGATTCCCCAGTATCCGCTTTATTCCGCGACCATAAAAAATTGCGGCGGAGTCCAGGTCAACTACTATCCAGATGAGGATAATGGCTGGGTATTTAACAGGGCCTTACTTGAAGAGTCATTAAATTCCGCCAGAAAAGACGGAGTCACTGTAAAGGGAATTGTAGTAATTAATCCTGGAAATCCGACAGGCGCAATTCTCGATGAAAAGACCATCAGAGAGGTGATTGACTTTGCAAAGGAAAACGACATTGTCATTATAGCCGATGAAGTATATCAGGAAAATGTTTACGGTGCAAAGTTTGTATCCTTTGCAAAGGTTTTAAGAGAAGAAGAAGTTCCGTTGTTCAGCCTGCACAGCGTATCAAAGGGATTTTATGGAGAGTGCGGTCATCGGGGCGGCTACCTCGAGTTGAGAAATCCTCCAAAGGCCCTGGGAACGGATGTATCTGTGACCGAGATCATTCTGAAACAAGCTTCCGTATCCTTATGTTCCAATACTGTTGGTCAGCTCCTGGTTTACCTGATGGTAAATTCTCCTGAACAGGGAAGCGAACCGTATGCTCAATTTGTCGGGGAAAAACACTCCATTCTGAATGAGCTGAATGAAAAAGCCACCATGCTCCGTGAGGGATTCAAGCAGATGGATTCCGTCGAATGTTTCGGCAGGACCGGTGCAATGTATCTCTTTCCGCGACTCAATAAGTTACCGGCAGGAACAACGGACTTTGATTATTGCATGAACCTGCTGGAAAATACAGGATTATGTACGGTCAATGGCGCCGGTTTTGGTCAGAAAGCGGGCACACACCATTTGAGAATAGCGTTTTTGCCACCAAAGAAACTGATAGAAAAAGTGCTGCCGGAGTGGATAAATTTTCATAATGAGTATGTAACATGTTAAATTTTCTGAAAATATTGAAGATGTTATAAAACTAATCGAAATAATAATTAGCCTGATTAATTCCTAATGCGTTAAAGCGCGAGTAAAACGTCAAAGGTGAAACGGAAAAAGACACTGAAAATCTATCGGTTACATGATGAGTATTAAAGAAATCTTAAAAATATTGTCTTTGATTCATGCACGACTAAGTTACAGTTTTTATATTATCCGTGTTATTCCGTGTGTTTCCGTGGTGAATAATTCAGGTTAGTATTGAGCCGGAATTATTAAAATGCAGTTTTGTGACCTTAAATGTAAGTATGCTGATTGGCCTGATAAACTTTCTGACGGATCAAAATCCTGCCGTACGTTTGTAGGCTTATGGTGTAGTTTGAAAAATATAATTGTTTACAAAAATGCTCCATGTTCCGATAAAGAAGATCGTTGAGTCTAACCGATGCCGCTCCATCTCTGCCTGAGAGCATATGAGGGCAATAACTCAAAAACTAATTTATCATATCAGGTAAAGCATCTGCGCTTGCTGACTGCAAAAATGTCAACTCAGATGCTGCACATTATCCAAACAGGTGAATGCATGTTACGAAAATTGATTATTATTTGTTTAGCCTTTCTCTGGTGCTTGAAGCCACTTTTGGGCGCCGACCAAACCGGTGCGCTCCACCACACCACATTAACTAACGGCCTGGAAGTAATTGTTATAGAAAACTCAACCGTGCCTCTGGTCACGATTGAGATCGACGTCAGAAGCGGTGCGTTTACTGAACCCCCGGAATTTGATGGACTGTCGCACCTTTTTGAACACATGTTTTTCAAGGCGAACGCATCGATTCCGCATCAGGAAAGATTTTTGGAACGCACCCGGGAATTAGGTATGACCTATAACGCCACGACAAGCGAGGAGAGGGTAAACTACTATTTTACTGTATTAAAGGACAGCATCAGTCCTGGTATGAAATTTATGAAAGCAGCCATAACGACGCCGTTGTTTCTTCAGGATGAACTGGAAAGAGAAAAACTTGTGGTCATGGACGAGTACGACCGAAATGAATCTAATCCTTTTTTCCATCTCAATAGTGCTGTTGACCAAAAGTTGTGGTACGAATATTTCAGCCGCAAAAATATCGCGGGTAATCGCGAAGTCATCCTCGCTGCCGACGAGCATAAAATGCGTACGATTCAGCAAAAATACTACATTCCAAACAACTCTGCACTCTTCGTGGCCGGAGATGTGAAACATGAGGAGGTTTTTCAACTGGCAGAAGAATACTTTAGTGATTGGGAAAGGCGGCCAAATCCTTTTGCAGAAGATCCGTTTGCAGATGAAATCATTCCATATCATCCTCCTTTAGAAAAAAATGAAACCGTGATTGTGGAAAAGCCTGTTAATGCGGTGACAATGCTGATTCGCTGGCAGGGTCCGAGCGTTTCCATCAACACGAAAGCTACCTATACCGCCGATGTATTCAGCTACATCATGAAACAAAATTCGAAATTTCCGAGAATCCTTACGGGTAGCGGATTGTTTACCAGTGTATATTTTTCTTATCTCACATTAGCCCACAAAGGTCCTATAACGATTATTGCACAAACCACAGCGGAGAAATTTCCTCAGGCCAGAAAAGCCCTGTTCGAAGAAATCAAATATCTTATCGACCCGGAATATTTCACGGATGAACAAATTGAATTTGCCAAAACCAACCTGGAAGTCGAAGATAAATACGACTGGGAGCGCCCCTCCACATACGCTCAGGCTGTTGGTTTCTGGTGGAGCGTCACTGGCGGACTGGATTACTACCTCGACTATATAGAAAATATAAAAAAAGTAACCCGTGAAGACATCAAAGACTTTGTTAAAAAATACATTCAAAATGCACCTTATGTTATGGGAATTTTAATATCCCCTGAAGATAAGGAAAAGCTCGAACTCCACTAAAGGAAATTTTTATATGCTGACGCTAAGAGATAAAATGAAGTATATGTTATTTTTCATTATTCTGTTCATAGCACTGAATCCTGGAAGTCTTCTGCGGGCTGTGAATGAGTCCGGAACTACGGAAGAGTTTCTTGTAAAAGACCTGAAAGTGATCTTCAAACAGAATACGGCAAACGAGATCATTACGGTACAGCTTTATATTAAGGGCGGTGTTTTAAATTTGACCAGTGAAAATCAGGGAATTGAACAATTCATTTTTAATTCTGTCACATTAAAAGACAAAAAATTCGCTGATGATAGCTGGCATAAAATTTTTGCAGGGATAGGCGCTGAGCTGTCGAGTGTTGCGGTGAAAAATTTTACAGTTTTGAGCATGCGCTGCACCCGGCAATATTTTGACGAAGTGTGGGAAGTTTACTCCGAATTTGTAATGAAAACAACTTTTTATGATGAAAGGACAGAAGTCGCCAGAGAACGGATGCTGGCGCAAATACGGCAGCGAAAGGACACGCCCGATTCTTATATAAGAGCAATCGCTGAAGAACAATTTTATCGCGGGCATCCCTATCAATTCAATCCAGCGGGCGTCGGGGAATCAATCAGCAAGATCACTATGAAGCAGATGAATTCCTATTTAAAGAAAAGCCTTAAAAAGTCGAAATTGCTGCTATTAGTGGTTGGCAATGTGGATATTGAAAACTTAAGGGAAAAAGTGGCTAAGTCATTTGGCAAACTTTCCAGGGGTAAATACCAGCCCACATTCCCAGCTATGGTTGAGCACACGACTCCTGATTTAAAGATTGAGGAACGAGATCTGCCAACCAATTATATCCTGGGGCTATTTTCTGCCCCAAGCGAAAAGGATCCTGATTATTATCCGATGACCATGGCCATAAATATTTTGAAATGGCGCTTATATGAAGAAATCAGGACGAAACGGAATCTATCTTATGCCCCGGATGCGTTTATTGCAAATAACTTTGCCAACTACGCCGGCGTTTACGCAACATCCGTTCATCCGGATTCGACTGTTAAAATCATGCTGGCCGAGCTCAAAAAACTACGGGGAGAACCGGTAGCTGAAAAGGATTTACGAGACAGAATCAACATGTACCTGACCAGGTTTTACCTGGCAAATGAAACTAATACGGCCCAGGGACAATTTCTAGCGCGTTTTGAACTGTCGGGCGCCGGCTGGCAGGCAGGCGAAAAAATGGTAGAGAAACTAAGAAATGTAACCGCAGAGGATGTACAAAGAGTCGCTAACCAGTATTTCAAAAATATCCAATTTGTATATTTAGGGAATCCCCAGTTGATCGATAAAGAGTTGTTTACTACAATGTAAGTTGATAACTTCATTATTTCTTGACTTTACATAATTTATTGCTTATCTTTAACAACTTCTCGAGGCGTAAAAGGTAAATTAATTGGTGGTCTAACCAGACAGGGAGCGGTCGTGACTTTTTCAAGCCCAAATCCTGACAGTACAAGCACTTCGAAACTGCTTACGCAAGTACGAGAGGCTATTCGTACAAAACACTACAGTCCGCGCACTGGGGAAGCCTATGTACTGCGGAATCAGGGGTGAAATAATACCAAATACAAATGATAGAGTTTGGGAATTGCCTTACAAAGAGGTTTTAGCTTTGGGATTAGAATAAAGAATTGTAAGAAAAAGGACAAAAAAAAGTGTCTAATATTAGGAACCTCAAAATGAAAAGTATCCATTATTAGACACCAAGAAGTTCCTAAAATTAGGAACAATGTCTATATATGGAAACTTGTTCCTAATAATGGACACTTTTTGGGGTGTTATTATGCGGGTCAATAATATGTTAGAAAAGGCACGCTCGGTAGCGCTTTTGGCGAGACCATCAGGCACAGGAACTTTCAGCCTGTAATGGCATTTTCTACTTGACTTGCGCGTAACATTTTAACATATTATGGGGAACAATCCGTCTCCTCTGAAAATAACAAAGGAAGGGTTGCGGTTATGACCACGAATCTGAAAGCGACTTCTACTCCCTCTGCTTCCGAAACTATCTTCCCCGCGCAAACCAATTCCTTTAAACAACAGGCAAGGTAATTGAATCAAAGTCAAATTGAGAGTTCATGTTGCAGTGCGGTTTCAGCGACCGGTTCAGAGGTTCGGCAAGCGCTGTGGCCAAAACAAAGTCCGGGCTATTTTCTAACATGCCAGTTCAGTGGACGCGCTTCAGGGGCGTCGTTGCAGGTTCGACAGCAGCGGAAGGGTCGGTTCTTTTTAAAAACTCAACAGGAAGCGCGCCACTGACAGCGGTGTTAGAACTACGGCCAAATCCTTAAACTAAAGGAGCCCCTTATAATGGCCATAATATTAGAAAAGCAGTTTCATAAATTAAAGGTACAGATCTTCAACGCCAAGAAATTGTGTTTGTGTGGCAGTGATGAAGAGTATAAAGGGCCGGTCAACCCTACCGCAATAATAAGCCATACCGATACCTTAAGAAAAAACAGTTTTAACTATATTTGGTTAGCTGAACGTGTACCTAGAAAATATTTCTGGGGCTTCGAGCATGCAATGTTTGATGATTTTACACACGGTATAATCATAGCATATTTAGATGATAACTTTGAACTTGATTGGGACAAAGACAAGAATATAATAAAAGGACTTGATCCACATTTATGTCCTAATGGCACGTTCGATGGATATGTGAGCACACATTCTAAAGTACATATTATTAACATATTGTATAAGCCGTGATTAAGACAAAAGATTAATCTTAAGAAAGGAGAATCCAATGCCCACAATTCGAGTTACTGTTCTGCGAGATGGTGAACCTGTAAGTGATCACCGTGTAACGCTAGGTATTAGCGGACTAACCGGTGGTATCACGAACAGCGAGTATACGGACTCAAACGGAATTGCACAATTCGACGTCGAATATGGAGAAGAGGGCGAAGTTTATGTGGACGGTTCCGAAGTAGCTCATTGGGGTTCGTACAGCGCAACCGACATTACTGTTAATCTGTAAACCCAAAAAACTTATTTGTTTCGAATCTGTTATTGTGTGAAAGGTATCGGGAATTTGCCAAATAAACGCTGGTTCTAACATCGTTTCCAGCCGACAGCGAGGCGCTGTTTTTTTGGGTTGGTTCAGTGCATTTTCAAAGTTTATTTTTGTCAGCAAGTTAGGTGCCTTGAAATCCCGCTGCGGCTGAAACTTGCGTTATGCTTAATGCTTAAGATCAAAAAAAAGTTGGAGGGTATATGGATTCAAAT
>CAZIKB010000092.1:0-26885 GCA_964539665.1 uncultured Cytophagia bacterium | reverse complement strand
TTGTCTTAATGTACGTGTATTAATATAGGAGTCATATTATGTCTACTCGACAAATCAGGTTTATTTTGTTTTTAATGGTTTTTTGCGGAATAAGTTTGCTAAGTGCGCAATCCCTGACTTCCAACAAGCAAGTGTGGCAACAGGGCGTACGCTACCAAATCGAAGCAGAACTGGATACTACAGCCAAAAGATTAAATGGCTTCCTGCGGGTATTCTACCAGAATAACTCCCCGGACACTTTGACAAAAATCTACCTGCAAGTCCCGGCCAATGCTTATCATGAAGAAGAGAATACCGCCGTTAAAGAAATGAAGAGGTTCAGTGATGGCAATGTCAATTTTGATATGGGAACGAACTACAAATTAACTATTCAAAGCCTGCAGTTTCTTTCGATTGGTAAACGCAAATCGTTTCCATTACAGGCCTATGATTTTAGTGATACTATTTTAGATTTAACCCTGCCTTTTGTCCTGTTTCCAGGAGACACTCTTGTTCTGGGCCTGAGTTTTTATCAGGAATTTATCAAAGCTGGCAGCGATTCCCAAAAAGTTAGAATTCCCACTGATTTTGTGCTTTGGTTCCCGAGACTGACAGTTTATGATGAAGAGGGCTGGCATGCAGAACCTTTTCATTTCATGATGGAATCCGGCGACGTCTATAGTGAGTTTGCCGAAATGGATGTAGTGCTCACGGTGCCCGGCAATTTTATAGTGGTCGGCTCCGGGGAAATTGTAGAAGGTGCTCCAGGCTGGCAAACGGTCACAGCAGACACCTCGATGGGTGAGGATACTTTCAAAGCGTGGCAGGATTCGATCAGGCAGCTACTTACTGAGCAAGGATTGCATAACGGGCCACGAAGTGTGCGTTTTCATGCGGATAAATTGCACAATTTTATCTGGAGCGCTTCCCCGAAATTTGTCCACTATTCATATAATTCTAAAATACCGATGCATATTTTTTATCGTGGCGTTCGACACAAGCGTTGGTTAACAAATATTTTACAAAACATAGATAAAGTATTTTACATCCTTGAAGAGCATTTCGGGGCCTATCCATTTAACCATTTGAACATAGTTAAAGCATCCCGACACACCGCATCCCAGCCAATGATGGCACGCTTTCACGATTCTGAACAGTTTGAAATAACCTATGAATTAACCAATATATATTTCCCCGGTATGGTAGCCAGCAACGGAGTGAAGGAAGCCTGGCTGGCGAAAGGTCTCCAGATCTACATGGGTAAATTAATTTCCGAGCAAACCTTTGGAAAACAAGGTTACGATTTAAGTGAAGCACGAGAAGAAATGAACTGGCTTGAACGACAATACCCACTGCCTTCTTTTGATAATATTTTGAGAAACATTACGCGTATGTATATGGAATCCGGACAAAATGAACCGATTTCCAAAGCTATTCATGAATATAAAGATCCAATTGGCGCCCTTTCGAATGTCTATTTAAAATCAGAAATATTTTATGAAATGCTGCGCTTTGTAGTCGGAGATTCGATTTTTAGAGCAAGCACGCGTGAGGTAGTTAATCGATATGCCTTTCACCATATTAAGGAAACCGATCTGATGGCGGTATTTGAAGATGTCTCAGGGCAGGATTTAGATTGGTTTTTTAAGCAATGGCTGCATGCAACACCTACTGTCGATTATACCAAAGGCAAAGTTAAAAAATATAAACGAGATGACGATACCTGGGTAACAGAAGTGGAACTGAAACGCAAGGGCGACGGCATCATGCCTGTTGATGTGGAATTGGATGTTGGTAAAAACCAAAAATTGATCAAGCGTTGGGATGGAAAAGAAAAGACCGGCACCGTTGTCTTTGAAACCGCCGAGAAACCAAAAGACGTAAAAGTCGATCCAGAAGACCGCATCATGGACAGCAACCGACTGAACAACCAACGACCGCGTTTGGAATTCCGACCGGACCTGCCTCTATTGAAGTTCATTCACATGCCGGCAGATGCGATTCTGGTTTTATGGCGGCCGCTCATCGATTACAACAAACACGATTCGATTCGTTTAGGATTTCGAACAAGCAGCAGTTATCGGGCCTTTTACAATAATTTGACGCTTGAAGTTATATTTGGTGTTGATTCCAGGGAGCTGGACGGCAAAATTGCGTATTCCCATCCCTTGAATCGTAAAAGCTTGTTGAATCGCTACAACCTGATGGTGCGAAAAAATGAGGGACGTTTTGAGGCAGATGTGCATGTGTCTTTCAAAGGTTCGGAAGGGATTCTCGCCAGCAGTGGACGGAATATTGAGATCGGTCTCAACTACAGCGATTTGCTCAATGATGCGTATACATTTCGCAAGGTAGCCAACGACAGCGGTAAATACAGATTTGAAGAGTGGGAAGACCGCAATATTCTTCTTGCTTATGCAGAAGGCAACCTGCAGCTGCATTTTGGTGAAATGGCAAACAACGCGCGGTTTCGCTTCGAATCTGCTTTGCCCGGCGGCGATTCACGATTCACCAAACTCAGCGGTCGATTGGAAACAGGGTACCAGCGATTTGGAATCACAGTGAATGCACGCGGGAATCTGGCGACATCTTTTGGTCCGGACAGACCGCCGCTGCAAGATCAATTGCGAGCAGAAGGCGCCAATCCAAGAGAACGCTTCCAAAACGACGTCGTTAAAACCGGCAGCGGCATCACATCCTTCACACGCCGCTATGTCGAAGGCGGCGGATTTCTACAAGGTTACGCCGGGCAACCATTACCAGCAGAAAGTTTTGCCACGGTTAACCTTGAATTAGGGCATTCAAGGGCGTTTTACATATTTAAGCTTTTCGGATTTTATGATTCAGGAAGAATCTGGCACGTAGGAAATAAAACGGCTATTACGCGTTCCGACGCCGGCTTTGGCATCAAGTTTTTTGGCGAAGGATTGAATCTATTTGGAGGAAATCTGGGGCTTTTTTCTAATCTTTCTGCAAAATTGTTTTTTCCAATCTGGCTGAGCGATCCGCCGCCCGGTGAGAAAAGAAGACAGTTTCGGTGGTATTTTTCAATAGGGAAAGGCTTGTAAGATAATTATATTAAAATCAGGTCTTTGATGAATTGTGAATGAATGGTTCACTCTGTGGCGAATATTCTTTGATAACATACCACACAATTCCCTGGTTTACCCGACATAACGGTGCATTTCAACGGCTTTTCTTCATATATCAACATTGAAGGTATATGATTTAAATTGGACTTGTAATAAAGATTGATGTGGTTTTGACCGATTTTTAATAAGACAAAATTTTCACTAAAACAAAAATATAATTGAAACTGGCTCCATAAAATAGTAAATTATCCAGGAATAAGCATAAAAGGAAAAGGTAAACAATGTCATCAGATCTTAAAAAGAATTTTAAAAGTGCAGGGTTAATCGGTTTATTCAGCGGAATGGCTTATGGCCTTTCAGGCGGCACCCTTACTTTATATTCCTACCACACATTGATACCAGATATTTTTATATTCCCAATTTATGCCGCTATTTTTTATGGAATCATGGGTCTGATTGGCTGCTTAATCTTCACTACGCTAATCTCGTTGTTATTTTATCTGTTCAAGAAAAAACTATATTTAAATCTTATATTTGCTGCGAACATTGGCTGGCTCATAGCAATTTTCATACTCTTTGTTAAATTAGACAAAAGCGCTATTCCGGGACAACTATCGTTCCTGAAGAATATTGGCCCTGTTGGAATGTGCGTATTTTTGGTCTTTACATTCATTATAACCATGATTGCCATGTTAATCGCCAATCGCTTGTTTTTGAAAGGCGCCTACAGTAAAACTAAAAAGTGGCTCTTTACCCTGGGAATCCTGTACGTCTTTGAAGTGGTCTTCTTTATTGCTGTCAATTATTTTAAATATGAAAAAGCCTCTGATGTTGCAAGAAACTCCGTATCAAAAAATGTTTTTCACAATTTAGCTACCAAAGTAAATGATACGAAGATTTTTATGATTGGCGTGGATGGAGCAGATTGGCAAATACTCAGGACTTTAGCTGATGAGGGCAAAGTCCCCAACTTCGCCAGTTTAATGCAAAAAGGAGTTTCCGGAAATCTGAAAACCTATAGACCAACCAAGTCTCCTGTCATTTGGACTACTATTGGCACGGGCAAAACTATGAGTAAACACGGTGTTCAGGATTTTGTATTTCGCGAAATCCCAACTGTAAACACGTTGTTCTGGAATTATTATCCTTTGATGTTTGGGACGAATGAATTTTTGGACATTATTGGAGTAGACACGTTTCCAGTAAACAACACCGTTCGAAAAACCAAGACTTTTTGGAATATTTGTAATGACATGGATATTTCAACAGGCGTGATTGGTTGGTGGCCTTCCTGGCCTGCGGATGAAGTGTTGGGTTTCATCGTTTCGGATAGATTTATGTGGGATAAAGTTAATGAAACGCTTACTCATAACTTTGGTATGACTTTTCCGGATTCGCTTGCGGATGAGATCAATGACAAATTAATCTCGATGGGGCAATTCAAACAGCAATCTGAGCTGTTGCGGTTTGTAGATATCGATGAGACTGAAATGGACAAAGTCAAAAGTGAAATCGACTCATTACAAATCGGTCCTATGAATAAAGCCAGCACATACTCAAATGACACTTTATCTACGGCCCTGTCCTATTTGGGCTGGATTTATCTGCGTGATCAAAATAAAGTAAACCTGGGAATGTATCTTCATCAAAAATACCAACCGCAAGTCCACGCCATCTACCTGAAAGGGATCGATCCCATGCAGCACGCGTTTTGGCGCTGGACAAAACCTGAGGATTTTCCAGAAATTCAACAGCAAAATCGAAGCAAATTCAAGGATACAGTTCGCGAATATTATATTTACACCGACGAGATTATTGGAGAGCTATTAAGTCTCACTGATGAAAACACCATTGTGATAATATTATCAGACCACGGTTTTGAATCCACCCCTCATGACGGATTTTGGAAATCAGGCGGCCATGACAATCCAGTCGAAGGTATCATTATTCTTGCCGGCAAAAACATTAAACAGAATCAACAAATTGAAAATACAACAGTATTAGACATCACCCCGACAATTCTATATGCATTGGGATTACCCGTAGGTGATGATATGGACGGCAAAGTACTAAAAGATGCTTTTGAAACTGACTTCTTTGATGCCAACCCAATTGAAACCATCCCTACCTACGATACCTACAATTTTACAAAAAAACAAAAACCGATGAGTACAAAGTCGGACGAAACGATTAAAGAACATCTCAAAACTTTGGGTTATATCAAGTAAATTGAAAATGAGTTGATGACAAATAATGTGGATAAATCCTTGACTATTTGCTAAATTTTCGTCATATTCTCTTCGCTTTACTCGCCAATAAACAAATCACTAAATAATCCAACTTAACTCAGAGGCTGCTATGAATCGAAATACAGTACCGATGTTATTACTACTCCTGACTGTCCTGACGTATCTGTCCTGTGAAAAAAAAATGACTGAAGAACAGCTCAATACAAAAGCGAAAGAAATTCACGAACGTATCATTACAATTGATACGCACGATGATATTTCTGCCAATTTTGCCACTGAAGAAGTGGACCCGGGCGTACGCGGGGATCGGCAAGTGGATATTCCTAAAATGACTGAAGGCGGTTTGAACGCGGCCTTTTTTGCAGTGTATGTCGGCCAGACAGAAAGAACCCCGGAAAACTATAAGAAAGTAAAAGAGGAAGCCTTAGCCAAATTTGAGGCCATTCATCGCATGACTGAAGAAATGTATCCGAATAAAATCGAATTGGCATATACTGCTGACGATGTTGTCCGTATTAATAAAAGCGGTAAACTTGTCGCCTGTATCGGAATTGAAAACGGCTATGCAATTGGTAATGATTTAAGTTTACTGGAAAAATACCATAAACTGGGCGCGCGTTATATAACATTGTCCCATAATGGCCATAATGACATCTGCGATTCCTGCAATCCGCGCGATAGAATTGGCGACACAGAAACCGAACACAATGGCGTTAGCGAATTTGGAAAAAAAGTTATTGCTGAGATGAATCGTCTGGGCATCATGATCGATGTTTCACACGTTTCCAAGAAGTCTATGCTTGATGCCGCTCAACTCTCAAAAACGCCGTTGATTGCTTCTCACTCGGGTGTTCGCGCACTTTGCGATAATTCGCGTAACATGGATGATGAGCAATTGTTAGCGCTCAAGAAAAACGGCGGCGTGATACAAACGGTGGCTCTTGGCGAATTCGTCAAAAAAAATCCTGCTGAGAAAGAAGCCGCAATCGATTCCCTCCGCAAAGAAATGGGAATCACCGGGTCTGGAGTCTGGCAAAAACTTACAGATGAGCAACGGACAGCATACAGGCAGAGCGTCGTTAAATTAGACGAGAAATGGCCGCCGCCTGATGTGAAGGATTTCGCAAATCATATTGACTATGCAGTAAAACTAATCGGTATCGAACATGTTGGCATTAGCTCAGATTTTGACGGCGGCGGCGGTGTCGAAGGCTGGAGTGACGCCAGCGAGACATTTAATGTTACGCTGGAACTGGTACGACGCGGTTATTCCGAAGAGGATATTGCCAAACTCTGGGGTGGCAATCTGCTACGGGTATGGCGTGAAGTAGAGAGGATTGCTGCTGAGGAACAGGTAGTGAGTTCAAATTAATTACTGCGCTTTTTGCACAAAAACAAAGATTTGAAAAGAATTATTGTAAAACGTAACTTTTTAAAACTCCTGCCGTATTTAATAATAAATCAGACAGGAGAAAAACATGTTTATAATGATAATGCAGTTTTTATTTATTCTATTAATCACGGTTCCGTTTTTGTATATGGTTTTTGACGTAACTGTTGATGTCTTAAAACGATTTTATGGGTTTTATAAAAACAATGCAAAACCTGTAGTCATAAAAATCAGAGAAACTCAAAACAGGTTCTAAAATAACTCTCATCCCTTCTCTGAAAAAAACCGACTTCAATTTATGGAGTCGGTTTTTTTATTCCTTCTTTTTCAAGCGTAGAAAAAAATGTTCAAGACAACGCGTCAATCCATTATTTCCTCAATTCCAACCGCACTGAAAGCCCAGGAAATCAGATCCAATTGGTGAACCATCAGGTGGGTTCACAGGCTTGGTTAAATTCAATTCATCAGGATGTTCCTGAAAACGCCGGATCTGTGAAATGGCAAAATATGTATGTGCACGCTGACTTTCATCTTTGATCTTATCTAACTGTTTTATGAGCCAGTTTTTCAACTCGTCGAGTTTTAAACTGGCAATGGCTCGAACTTGATTGGCAGCGTTTTCATTAGCAGCTAACAACATTAAATTATGTAAAACCACATCATCCACAATCCGTTGAATTTCAGCATGATAACCCGACCCATGCTGCGATTTCCAGGTAGCTGATATAATTTTGTCTGTGACATAATTGAAACCCGGGAGCTTGCTGTCTCGAGCATGATACTCCACCAATCGAGCTGCCCGCGCAGGATGGAGAATAAAACTCATGCTTAAATTGGCCGCGGTTTCGGCTGCTGCAAGTGGATCAAAAGTAAGCCCGGTGCGTATATTAAATGTCTCCCGACTGCGTTGATAGCCAAAAGCACGTGGCGGAATCATTTTTAGTGTTCTGTTATTTAAAGCCAGGGCCTCTGGTTTAAGCGTGGCAAGCAAGGCATCCAGCGCTTTGAGCTGTTCCTGGGGTGATATCATTTCTGTTATTTTTTGACCGTCTCCACGAACCGCATAAGTATAATAAAGGCCACCGAGCATTTTCGAGGCCGCTTCAACTTGATAGCGGTGCAACATATAAATCGGTACAAGCACCTCCTCAAGCGTGGCAAAAGGTGCGTTTTCACGAATATTGTTTTCAGAAAAACGACTCAGCGCCAGCGCACGAACCTGCATGATTCTGCTCAGTTCATCAGCAGCATTTTTGCCGTTATCCCAGAGGTGGGCGAGAGGATGAGCGCTGCCGGCCGGCCGTGCATCCTGGTCCGCAATAAACAGCAGGCCATCTGACAGGTAAGTGTTCAATATCTCTTGCAGTTTTTCTTCTTCATCCACTCCTCCCGGAAAATCCTGATACGCGTAGGCCACGGTCACTTTGTCCCATTCTCCGATTCCGGTAGCATACGCTTCTGACAGATCAATTTCACCCTTTCCATTTATTTTTATGTATGGATGAGGATAATCCATTACGGATGCACGATCACGGACACTTGCCGCATAATTGTGAGGAAATCCGAGCGTGTGTCCTACTTCATGGGTAGAAAGTTGGCGCAGCCTTGCTAACGCCATTTCCAGCATTTGGGAGGGAACCGGTTTACCTTTTTCATAGGGAGCAAGCAGTCCTTCAGCTATCAGGAAATCTTGCCGGACACGCAGGGAACCCAGGCTCACATGTCCTTTGATTATTTCACCGGTGCGCGGATCCGTGACGCTGCTGCCATAAGACCAGCCCCGGGTTGAACGGTGCACCCATTGAATGACATTGTAGCGAACATCCATAAGATCAGCGCCTGCCGGCATAATTTTTACCTGAAAAGCATTCTTGTAGCCAGCAGCAGCAAAAGCCTGATCCCACCACTGTGCGCCTTCGACGAGCGCTGAACGTATTGGCTCCGGCACGCCGGCATCGACATAGTAAACAATAGGCTCGACAGCTTCGCTCACAGCCGCGGTTGGATCTTTTTTCTGCAATCTATGCCGCCTGATGAAACGTTTTACAAGGGGCTCGGAAATAGGTGTGGAATAATCATTATAGCTGATGTTACCGATGCCGGCGCGCGGATCAAATTTACGCGGTTTGTAATCGTCATTCGGAAGCTGGATGAACGAATGGTGCTGGCGAACTGTAATTGACTGTGGACTTGGAACGACCTGTCTAACATAATTACCTGGCGAGTCGCCAGTAAAGGTTAAGGCTACTTCAACCTCTGTGTTTTCAGGAAAATTATTTGTACGAGTTAGATAAAAGGCTGAACGGGAAGGCTCGAGCTTATAATTCCCCTGTTTGGCACTTTTTAACCTGCTAATTACGTTATGAGCATCGCGTAAATAAAAATCGCTGGCGTCTACCAGTACACGACCTTTCTCTTCTGCTGCAATCTTAAATCCCCAGATAGTAGATTGGGCAAAGGCATCTTGAACTGCAAGTTGTTCAGCCGGATTATCTGACATAGCACGAAATGAATAATTGGGTTGGATCATAAGTACTTTTGGACCCACCCTGTGAAATTTAACAATGCGCGTACTGCCTAATTGGCCGCGATCAAGTCCGATATCATTGGAACCAACGCCGGCAGGCAGTGAATTCACATAAAGAATTTCTGTATCCCAATTGGCAATCTCCAACCATATTTTGCCTTGTTTGGCGTCCCAATAGAAATTAAAGAAGCCGGAATATTTTTTCATTTCAGTTGTTTTCTCGGTGATTGTCACCGGAACAACTGATGCTTTTTTGGTCTGCAGGTGTGCAATAGATTGAAATGTAAATAGTAATGCAGTGATTAGAAAAATTCGTTTCATTAATCTCCTCCCTTTGATAAATTAGTGAATAAATCGCAATTGTTGGTGCCGGCAAATAATTTTATAACTTCAACAACGCTACTGCACTCTCCTTCCCTTTTTCCCCGACTTCTAATCCGGGGCCAACACAGGAAGGACAACCGGCTTCACATTCACAATTGTGAATTAAATTTTGGGCCGCTCTTTTCAAGTCATCGTGTAAATGGAATATTTTTTGGCTGAAGCCGACTCCGCCGGCATGGTTGTCATAGATGTAAATAGTGGGTTTCTGGGTCATCGGAGCGCGCACCATTGGCACAGCCCGAATATCTTTTGGGTCACACATCATGTAAACGGCTGCAACCGTTCCCAGAGAGTTCGCCAGTGCTTTCAGTCCATCCCCAAGATTTTCCAGCGACATTTGCAATTTGTCTCCGACGTCAGGATCAAATTCCCACCAGTAGGAGGTGGTGTGCATTTCCAGCTCTGGCAATTCGACTTTACCAAATCCGATATTTTCATGGCTTTCAAATTTTAGTTTTTTGTATTTTGTAGTCTGCCAGTGGACATTGACTTCACCGTATCCCTTTGTACCATCCGGAATCTCGGCTTCTTCAATCATATCCAAAACCCTCAGGCTGGTGTCAGTGTGGGCGTCGGTGTAGTAGTCTACTTCAACCTCGTGCACGTAAGCTTTCTGCCGATCCCAGTCGAGCTTGTCCACATGGTACTGTTTACTTTCGTGAATATAAATGGCGTCGTTATGGAGCATAATCGGCGCGTCCAAAAGATTGATTTCACCAATAACTCGCTCTTCATGAGTGGTGTCGATGATGACGACATTATCGGGAGTGGCGCTGCGCAAACTCACCGACTCCGCAGGATATGCGTCGGTCATCCAGTGGTATTTGCCCGGTTGTCTGCTCCCTTGACCACCTTCTGAAACAGGTGGGACATAATGCAGGACCCGGTTTTCTACCAGGTATTCCAAAATTTCACGAGTAGTTTCCACGCCAAATTTTTCATTTTCGGTAAACGGAAGCTCAAATGCTCCACATTTAATATGGTCCAAAAGAATAACGAGATTGTTAGCATCGACCACCCCTGATTCCGACGGTTTGCCAAAGAAATAATTCGGATTGTTGACAATATATTGATCGAGAGGCGCACTGGACGCGACTAAAATAGCAATTGATGTATCCGAGCGCCGACCTGACCGTCCCGCCTGCTGCCAGGAGCTGGCTATGCTGCCCGGATAACCAGCCATGACCGCCGCCTGCAATTGGCCGATATCAATACCAAGCTCCAACGCATTGGTACTCACCACAGCCAGTATTTCCCCGCTGCGAAGACCTTTTTCAATTTCGCGGCGTTCGGTTGGCAAGTATCCCCCGCGATATCCCCGAATTAAATTCGCAGACTTTTTTGCTTTCCGAATAGTCTTTTTTAAGTAAGTCACCAGAATTTCAACCCTTAACCTGCTTCTGGCAAAAACAATAGTCTGGATATTGTTGCGCACAAATTTATTGGCAATAGAACGAGCTTCTTTCACGCAAGACTTGCGAATGCCCAGTTCCTGATTCACAACAGGGGGATTATAAAGAATGAAATGTTTCTCGCCAAAAGGCGCGCCATTGCGATCCACTAATTCTACTGGCTTTTCAATAATCTGCTCAGCGAGTTCTTTGGGATTCGCAATGGTAGCCGAACAGCAAACAAATTGCGGACTTGAACCATAGAATTTGCAAATTCGTTGCAGTCGGCGCAGTACATTTGCCAGGTGGCTGCCAAATACTCCGCGATAATTATGCAGTTCATCGATGACCACATAGCGTAGATTCTCAAACAGTTTCACCCATTTGGTATGGTGCGGCAAAATTCCCTGGTGCAGCATATCAGGATTAGTAACGACGATGTGGCCTGAGCTGCGGATAGCTTTTCGGGCGGATGCAGGAGTGTCGCCATCAAACGTGTAGGTTTTAATATCGAAATCGATTTCTTTGCTAATGACTGTCACTACATCATGGAGCTCCGTCACCTGATCCTGAGAAAGAGCTTTTGTCGGGAAAAGATAAAGCGCGCGCGCTTCCGGATTCGAAAGGACCGTATTTAAAACAGGTAAGTTGTAACAGATTGTCTTGCCACTGGCGGTTGGGGTAACTACGACTACGTTTTTTCCCTCCAATATGATTCGAATGGCTTCTGACTGGTGAGTGTAGAGTTGTTTAATCCCGCGCTGGTTAATAACGTGAACCAATGAAGGCTGCAGGCTTGCAGGAAAATCAGCATACTCAGCGTCCTGGGATTTTAGAACATGCCAGGCTTTGACATTGGCCATGAATCTTGAGTCGTTTTTTAGTTGGTCGAGAATTTGGGGGAGATTCATAAAATTCTTTTGCTTTTTTCTCAATTAAACCACAAGTGTACTATTTTCCAAAGCCACTTGGTTTTTTTGATTTTCGATTAGTCTTACAAAGATGCCAAAGCTTCGCAGGATTAATCTTTACGAGGACAAAGACGAATTGATACGTTCCACAAGCCACTTACGTTTCTCAAGGATAGTCTGGCACTCCCACACAACAAGTATCTCCCAGCCAAGACTTCTGAGTTCCTTTTGCTTGCGCTTATCACGTTCGACGTTACCCTCTCGTTTATTTCTCCAGAATTCCGCATTCGTAGCTGGAACGACTCGGCCGTAACGGCAGCGGTGCATATGCCAGAAGCAGCCGTGAACGAAAATGATCTTTTTGAGTCGTGTAAATACCAGATCTGGTTTTCCTGGTAGATCCTTAAGATTCAGGCGGTAGCGGAAACCCATTCCATGAACGAGCCGCCGTACAATTATTTCTGGCTTTGTGTCCCTGCCTTTGATGGCGGACATGTTGCATCGTCGTTGTTCTGGAGTCAGGACATCAGTCATTGTTTGTAAAATAGAAATTAGGTCTAGCGTTTTATTATCAATCGTGCAACCTGACGATTCTTCTTAGAGAGTGTCACATACCAAGCGGACATCCGCCTATCTCAGCTTCGAACTTGAACAAACGACTCCCATGTGAATTGGTATATGCTTTTTATCTTGAGATACTCGTCAAGCTTGGCAATGATAAGAAACTCGAAAAGCTGCTTACTCTGATTATCTGGGTCGGGATAGATTATCCCTGTCTTTTTTGCCGCCCACAAGGTCTTAATTGAGTATCGGTCTCCGTTTCTTGATAAGGCGTCAACATTCTTCGTACCAGTAGGCGCTAACTGCAGGTTAGTTAGCCCTGGAGTGGCATTAAAATATTCGATAACCAGCTTTTCGCCAAGTTCACCTACACTAAATGATAGATTTCTCTTTCTCAAGATAATATCAACAGCCGCGCGGTACAAAAAAATATTGTTATCAGACAAAGAAGAAAGACTTTGAAGTATATCTTCAAGGGCATTGGCTTTTGGAGGAGCACTCATTCTTTATGTTCCAGTGCTATAATTCCCGGCCTTGACTTATAAGCGGCTAATTTTACTTGAAGATCTACCAGTACATTAGAGCGCAGCCGGCATATCGGCTTATTGGATATTTCTTTTTCTTGCAGAGCTCTCGCATACAGATGACGTTTGCTAATTACAATTTTCTTTGCATCAGTTTGCCCTGATAGAACCAGAGGTCCTAGTATATAGATATGCTCCGCTTTCTTTTTTTCCCAGGATTTGTCTGCCGGTAATATATACCCTGCGATAAAAGTTGATATTGGTCGTTTATCCTGAACAAAATCACAGCTGGGTGATATTTCAATGAGAACTGGTGATGCGCTATTGTCGCAGTTTCCTTTTTGCCGGTTTTACCTACTTCAGCTTTGACAAGCTCTCTGAAAAGCCTTAACATTCCTTCCTGCCATTCACTGGCAGATGGATTATTTTCTCTGACCAAGTCAGCGGAAACATCTGCAAGCCTTTGGCTAGTTTCAGTCGCTGCCGCATGCACCACTCTCTCCCATTGCCATACGAGAGCTATTGCATCATAAGGGCTGAGTTTTTTACGAATCTGCTTAAGTATACCTCTCCAATCTTCCGGATTGCCCTTTACAGGTTTGGGCATTCCTACAATGAAACCCGGTTTCAGGCCTGTGATGTCATTCATCGCCATTTCCTTGAAAACTTCAATATCCTCCGGATGTTTGGTCCAACATACAACAACAAGTGGCATAGTTTCCTCAGCTACACATCGTTTTAATACGCCGATCGTTTTCGACAGCACACTTTTTTGGTTTCCTCCTTCATCCAGACGCAGATCAAGAAAAACGATTCGGGTGCCCCTGACAGGCTCTTTAGGTAGTTCTTCCTCTTTGTCTCCCTTCAGATAAATGCAGCCCACACCTATTTCGCCTAGGGCTGTGAGAATTGGAACGGCTTCTTCAGGTTTGTCATCAATCACAAGTACTCGCGAAGTTGAGAGATTATCGAGACCCATCGGGCATTATCCTTTCTTTTCCATGTCAGGAATATATAGTGCGACCACAGCACCATTGATATCTTTCGGTAACGTCAAGTCGTTATGGTCAGGAAAAAGAAGCTGACCCTTGTGGATTTTGGCGACCTCGTTAACGATATGGAGACCAAGACCCATTCCATCTTCTTTTCGGGAGAAAAAAGGCTGGACCAAATATTCTGGTGTATCCTGCGGTCGGAAGCCTGTACCGTTGTCAGCCACCACAAGAGCGGGACCCTCCGGCAGATCATGGGTCGTGCCTACATAGATTAGTTTGTTGTTATGACCTTTGTTCTCAAGCCAGTATATGCAGTTATCGAGCAGATTTGTAAGGCTTGATACAACCAGTCTACGAATGCAACGTATGGAAAAATCTGGATCGCCCTTTTCCAGTCTGCTGATCACTGTAATGCTATGAGCGCGAAAACGGTAGTCAAAATTGAACAACGCTTGACGGATCAAAACACTGGCTCTTTCCTTACTTCTGCCACGGCTTCGAACCAGAAACGTCAATCCATCGACGATCTCTGAAATGTGATGAACTAATCGAGAAATAATTTGACTGTCTGCGTTGCGGTCGACCGCCTCCACGGTCTCGGCTACTACCTTCTCAACCTCATGAAGCACAACTGTCAAACTAAGCCCTGCGCCTGCTGCCGTAAGCAACTGGTCTCGTACCTCAATGAATTGCGTTTCAACGCGGTCAACGATGGGTCCCAATTCCTCAAGAAGTTCATTCTTTTTGAGTTTTTCTCTAAGCTCACTGAGTTCTTCGACAACCGGTTCTTTTGCTTTTCCGCGCGAGTAAACGCGTCGGAGTCTTTCTTTATCACCATAACGCTCAATCTCGATCTTATGTAAAGCACTTAGAACAGCAACGCGAAAAGCTTCATAAGCATCATTCTCAATGAATCCTTCTCGGTTTGTTTTTTCTATAAGCGATTTTGCACTGGTCTCTACGTCAAGCATCACAGCACCAATAATCTGATTATTGCTGATACGCCGGACAGGAATATTTACACGTCTGCCACCAAGATCAAGCCAATCGTTGCCGGGTTCACCGAAGTCATAAACGCGAACGCCATCACGATAAACTCTGACCCCGCCATTCGCATCGAGGAATTTCTTGAGCCCTTCCTTATCCGAAGTAGTCAAATTGAGTACAGCAGGATCTCGATCAAAAATGTAAAACAAAAACTTCATAGTGCCAATTTCGTACATATTGAGATTAATCAAGCGTAATTTCGGACGTCTTCCAGGTGCAGCCGTCTCGATATCTTCTGGCATGCTGCCCATTACTTTCGCGTTTTGTTGAACTAACTCTCGACTGGCAATTCGCGACTCCATCGCTGGTAATGGCTTAAATTTGTAATCATAGGTTATGTTATCACCTTGAATAACACCGGATCCTTGAAAGATGGCCAAGTCCAAAACTTCCCGAATATCAAGAAGACCTTTTAGCCAGTTTTCAGGATCAGGACTGAGAACCAATTCTGCTCGAAAGCCAGTCTTACTAACTTCAAAGGGAGAACAGATTGAGCTGATTGAACGAGAGAGGTCCCTTACTTTTCCTTTGGTCCAAACATTGCGTAAACCATTTATTTCAATGCATGTACCTGTTTTATTTACTCTAAAATGTCCTGACTGCCTTTGATTAACTGGAATTGGTATTTCTGATAGGTAGCTGGACCTTGAGAATAAGTTCTCCCAATCAAGATCAAGAACGACCTCGTCCGAGCCAGCTTGTCGAGTAGCCATTTTGATTTGTCTGCCAAGTTTATGGACAGCAAATCTTCCAATACCTTTTTCTCCTAAAGGCAGTCGACCCTTTTTGCTTCTTTCACCCTGTTCCTTTTGCTCTTTTCTAAATTCAGTTCCTGGTTCAAGCCACACCCCAGTTACCGTCTCGTAGCTCATACCTACGCCATCGTCTTCAATCACTATCCGTGCCTGATTTGGTTTATCACTGTCATACATAGTAACGATGCATTTAGACGCATCGGCGTCGTAAGCATTCTTGACAAGTTCAAAAACTGCAATACCTGCGTCTCGGATAAGTTGATCCCCAAGCAGGTGCATAATTCTTGCACGGGGTCGAAAAGTATGGGGAGTGGAAGACATCGGTTTAAAGCTTCTGTTCAATTCTACACAATGTTTTAACAGCTGCCTGCATTACATTTGGGCAAACAGCATTGCCGATCATCTTGATCCTGTCTCGACGCGTTCCATGCTCTATGCGAAACTTTTTCGGCCAACCCATGGCAAGTTTAAGTTCCTCGGGCTGAAGCATTCGCATAACGTGTCCCTCGGATGTTGGCTTTACATAGGCAAATCGATCCAGTGTTGTAATAGTACGCAGGGAGCGATCAAGAGACTGCCATCCACCTGCCTGATCAGAACCATAGTACACAATCAGAAATTCTGCATCAGGACCAAGTTCGGAAATAGCTCGCTCTGCTCGTTCAATAGTTGCCTTTGCACGTCCATTGTTGCGCAGGGGAGTGAAATGATATGTGCCATTAGTGGTTATCACACTTCGTACAGTCAGCTTCTCTTGTTTATAAGGTTTGATTTCGGTTGGTTCGGATTGATTGTCACATAAGATGAAGAGTCGGCGTCGCGATTGAGGAGCACCAAAATCTGCTGCGTCGAGAATGCATTCACGGAAATGATAACCAAGATTCTCAAGAGACCGAAGAAACTCCGAATACCTGTCCCAGCGACGCATACTAATAACATTCTCAATTATCACCCATCGCGCTCGAAATGCCTCGGCGAATCGTGTTACATGAAAGGCTGTTTCGCGACTCTTTTCACAACGTTCAGCATTTCCTTTGGCCGGACTATGGTTGGTACATTCCGGAGAGGCAATTATCAAATCAATGTCACCGATTTCATTATTAAAATTCCTTGGATCGATTTCAGCAAGATCCACACAATAGAAAGTGGCTTCGGGGAAGTTGTCATGGTAAACTTTACCAGTCAGTTCCCATTTGTCGAATCCGGCCAGGATTTGTGCACCTGCCTGAGCAGCTCCCCAGCTGCTGCCGCCCGCGCCACAAAAAAGATCAAGAGTACGAATCTTATTCAGTTGGTTTCGCATTTCAATCCTGGATTCGCTATAACGTAGCCGTTCATTGGATAATCTGACCTTTTTTCCAAAAATATGAAGTAAAAGTTATAACAAAAATATACTTATAATGTTAATTTTTCGCAAGAACTATTTTGGTGGTTCAATGAAGTTTATCCCAACCTTCGAAACGAGCTGGCTTTAATGATCAAAAATACTTCTTTGCTTTTTGTTAAATCCAGTCGGTCAATAGTTGCTGGTACAATTTCGACTGTAAATTGTACGCCAACATCTACATCTAAAAATATCCTCTCATTTAAATGATGGATTTCTGTAATTATGCCAGGCAGTATATTACTGGCGCTGATATTCTCAGGTTCTGCGATTGAAATGATAATTTCCGACGCCGGGATGTTTAGAAGCATTTTTTCGCCAATCGGACAATCTAAATACGGTAAAATAAAGTTGACATTGTCCACCGCTGCGACAGTCAATCCTTTCGCCAGGTTGTTAGATAAAATGTTTATTTCAAAAATGTTCGGAATGTCTTCCCGGGAAATGAGCGGCGGCGCGGTCATTTTATCTAATAAAGAATAAGGAGGCCCATAGCTAACATTTCTACCATATTTCAAAATAATAACCTGATCCGCGAAATTTAACACGTTGGAAAGATCATGCGAAACATACAATATTGGCAATGCAAATCGCTTATGAATTTCTTTCAAATAATTTAAAAATGAAAGCCTTGCCGGGAAATCAAGCGCGGCCAGCGGTTCGTCCATTAAAAGATATTCAGGCGAGGCTAAAAGTGCACGCGCCAGAGCAACCCGCTGTTTTTCTCCGCCTGATAAGTCCCCGGATGTCCGCTTTAGAAATTTAGTTACACCAGTAATTTCCACAATATCATTAAAAGCAAATTTCCGTTGATTTTCAGCTATCCCGTGCAAACCAAATTCCAAATTTTTCTTCACTGATAAATGCGGGAACAACCGGCTTTCCTGGAAAATGTAACCAATATTTCGCTTTTGCGGTGAAAGATTTATTTTACTAACATGAGAAAATAATTTTCGGTCATCTAAACTAATTTCCCCTCGCTCAGGCTGAATTAATCCGGCGATTATATTTAGAGTGGTGGTTTTACCTACCCCCGAGGGACCGAATAAAGCAGTAAATGCTGGCTTTACTTTTAGATTTAAATCGATGGTAAAATTCGAGAATTCTTTTTGGATTTGAACTTTTAGCATTTCTATGTTTTGTCTATTTTTTTCTAAATCGTCGCAAGAGCAGCTCATTAATCAAAACACTCAAATAAGCAAAAATGATAGATACTATAATCAATACCAAAGCTTTGGATTCCCCATCAGGCTGATTTAAATATGTAAATATTGCTAAAGGGATGGTCTGGGTTTTGCCGGGGACATTACTCGCGACCATGATGGTTGCCCCGAACTCCCCGAGTCCTCTGGCAAAAGCTAATACAGCTCCAGCAATAATTCCATTGGCAGCTAATGGCAAGGTGATTTTAAAAAATATTTCCCATTCATTAGCTCGCAGCATACGCGCGGCCTCTTCTAATTTAAAATCCACAGCATCTACAGCCACACGGACAGCCCGAACCAGCAAAGGCAGGCTAACCACAGCGGAAGCGGCTACAGCAGCCTTCCAGGTGAAAGCAATACTAAATCCAAACCACTGGTCCAAATATCTGCCAATCAATCCATTTGGCCCCAAAACAACCAATAAAAAATAACCAGTAACCACCGGTGGCAGTACAAGCGGTATATTGACCAGGCCATCTAATAGAGATTTACCCAAAAAATTCTTTCGGGAAAACAGCCAGCCTAAATAAGTTCCCACAGGTAAAATGATGACAGTGGCAATTAATGCCACTTTGAGAGAAAGGAGAATAATTTGAAATTGCTCATTCATCTGTTAAAACGTCGAAACCGTTTTGTTGAAAAATATCTTTTGCTTTTTGGGAACGCATAAATGCAAGGAAGGATTGACCTTGTGGATGATTAGAACGTCTGGTTACAACCATTGAATAGCGAATTTTCGGTTGACTTTCCTCAGGCAGTTCCTCTACAATGATTACTTTTTTGCTGATTCTGGCATCGGTGCGGTAGACAATGCCGCAGTCCACATCACCGCGCTCGACATAAGACAACGCTGCCCGGACGTCCAAAGCTGGAATGCACTTGAAACGGACATTTTCCCAAATTCCAAAATTTTCTAATGCCTGTTTTGCATAGATACCTGCTGGAACGTGTGCCCAATCAGCCAGGGCAATTCTTTTGACCATTGATTTTTCAAAGTCGTGTAAACTGGTTATTTTATTTTCATTTTTTAGAGGCGCAATTAAAACCAACCGGTTACTCAAGAACTCATTTCGTGTAATATTTATTATCTGGCCTCTTTGGTCTAAAAAATCGACCCATTCAGAATTTGCTGAAATATAGATATCTGCTTCTGCACCCAGATTAATTTGTTTGGCTAACATAGAAGAAGCGCCAAAATTAAATTCGATTTGAATTTCAGGATGTTTAATTTGAAATGCCTCACCGAGCTGTGCCATTACAGAAGTCAAACTTGCTGCTGCAAAAACACTCAAGGGGTACGTTGAATTCTGAGGTGGTTTATCTGAACTACAGGCACCTAAAATAGCCAACCATAAAAAAACTACAGGCCTTCTTTTCAATTGATCATAAACACTTATACTAAAAGATATATTTATTTAAACGACTAAATTATATGTACTAACTTCTTTTGCAAAAATCAAGTTAGTAGTAAGAATTGTATTTCGGCGCGATTATATATGCCTCACCAGTAGTTTGATTCAATTCCACCTGAACAAAATCATTTGCTGCAGCTTTGAAGAATAACATATTGCTTCTTCACCGTCAACTTGATATCTCAGCGAATCTGCAGTGCCAGGATTTACTTTCTGTAAAAAGGCAATAGTAAAATCAATATTACAAAAAATTAATCATAATATCATTTCGTTACCAAATACCTTCTTGATTTTTGCAGATTTTGGATGTAAATTTCACGATGCTACTAAAACCTGACGAAATAAAAGAAATCATTAAAATTGTACCCAAACGTCTAAAATCCATTGATGGCCATATTCCTTCTGCTGTTTTAATGCTTTTTTTTAATAAAGAGAATAAAACGAATTTGGTTTACATTCGCCGCACTCCGGATATGAAAATGCACAGTGGTCAAATAGCCTTTCCTGGCGGTAAAATTGATTCTAATGATATATCCAGTTATGCTGCTGCGGTTCGTGAGACTTATGAAGAAATAGGCATTGAGGAAAAGCAGATTTCTTTTTTAGGTGAAATGGGGTTTTTCCACACTTACACTACACGGTATGATGCTGCAGCTCATATCGTCTGGAGTCCCAAACCTCCGGCATATAAAATTAACGAAGGAGAAGTTGCTGAAGTGATCGAAATACCAGTACAGACACTTATGCGACAATTTAATCCTGATCTCAAATTTCGTAATATACAAGATATGTTGGACTTAAAATTCCAATATCAGCCGAAAAATTTCCCTGAAACAGTAATCGTCTGGGGCTTGACCGCAAGAATCACTCACCATTTTATTCAAGGCCTGGTTGAATTCTCGAAAAATAAATCTTAAGACCTGTCAGAAATTCAGGATTACTCAAACATAGCCAGAGCACCCATTTATTTTTTATACAATGTAATGAAGGAATAACGGATTGAAAAAACTACGTCCATTATTCAAGTATTCCTTTACTCCAGCTTTCAATATTTCATCAATTATACTATCTAAAAGCGCTTTTCGGTGCCTTCGGTAGACAGTTACAAACAATTCAATTATTATACCAATTTTGCGAAAATAAAAACGAAAAAAATAGTCTGCAATACAACTTTCATTTTTTTGAGGATGCTTAATGCAAGTTATAAAAAGTGAATTAATGTATAAAAATTTTAACTATTCATGTAATTTATTTTCTATTACTCAGCCAACTAAATGTTGTGCATTAAATAATTTTAAATTAAAGTAAGAATGAAGTTTAAGCTTGCATTTCCTCTGAAAAATTTGGTAATTAGCATTGTTCAAAATTGACCTGGAAAACACTTTCAGAAAAGAGAAGTAATAGTTCTATGGGCCTAATGAAAAAGCATCCGATATATTCTGTTATAGAAAACATTAAAACCGATTTACAAACGAATCCGGAAAACCTGGATAAGTATTTGAATACTCATCGTTTGGCTAATATCGGGAAGATAGTTGGCGGCATTTCCCATGCTTTTAATAATATTCTGGGGGGTATTTTAGGTTATTCACAATTGCTTAAAGAAGAGCTAAGCCAGGACTCTGATCCATACAGACATGCTTTTATTATTGAAAAAGCCGCTAAAAGGGCGTCAAAATTAATTTCTCAACTATATATATATTCAAATAGCAAACATACATTTCAGAAGTTTCCGATTGATCTTCGTACATTAGTTCAGGAAGTTATAGCCATTTTATCAAGTACATTTAATCGTCATGTAATAATCAGTTCTGAATTTAATCACCAAACTCATAATATATTAGCTGATTTCTCCCAAATGTGTCAGGTACTAATAAATGTTTGCATGAATGCTAAAGAAGCAATGCCTGATGGCGGTAAACTCTGTATCCAGACCTATGTTGCAGCTAATGAAGAAATTGAGGACTTTCCAGAATTTGATAGAAAAGCTGAATATATTGTTATTAATATAAAGGATAATGGTACTGGAATAAAGAAAGAACATCTTCCGCACATTTTCAAGCCTTATTTCAGTACAAAAGAATCAAGTTTAGGTAATGGTTTTGGCCTGACGATTGTCGAAGGAATTGTAAAAGATCATCATGGAGTTTTAAAAGTATCTTCTGAACCTGGAAAAGGGACTTCAGTAAAAATATATTTACCAACTACGCGGGTATCTGCAATTATAAAAAAAGCACCAGTAAGAAGAAAATGTGTGCAAGGTAAAGGAGAAGTCATTCTGGTTGTTGATGATGAAATAGATATTAGAGAAATGACGAAAAAAATATTGGAAAAAAAAGGATTTAAAGTATTATTAGCCGATTCCGGGCACAATGCCATTAAAATATATGAGGAAAATGCAAAGGCCATTCAATTGGTAATATTGGATTTGATATTACCAGGAATAGATGGAACTGAAGTGTATAATAAGCTGAAAAACACCAGTACAAAACCGAAATTTATACTAACCAGTGGTTATACAAAAATTCTTCAAAATCGTGAAATTATGAAAAAATCTTCTACCGACTGTTTTTTACCCAAGCCATGGGAATTACCAACCTTAATAAAAGAAGTTAAGCGTCTTTTAAAAGAGCCTTAAAAAATCAATTTACATATTAATAATGCGCCTATCATACCGGCTGCATCTGCCAGAAGTCCTGTAGGCACGGCATGTCTGGTTTTTTTAATCCCAACCGAACCAAAATAAACGGCCAGTACATAAAACGTAGTTTCGGTGCTGCCGTACATGGTCGAAACCAGTCGACCTAAAAAAGAGTCTGGTCCATGGGTTTTCATTATTTCCGTTACCAGGCCAAGACTTCCGCTTCCTGAAAGCGGACGCATGATGGCTACCGGAAGCGCTTCGGCCGGCATATCAATCAGGTTCGTCAAAGGCGAAATAATTTTGATGAAGAAATCCATTGCACCTGAAGCGCGAAACATCCCGATAGCTACCAAAATAGCTACTAAAAACGGAATTATTTTTACTGCTACTTCAAAGCCGCCCTTAGCCCCTTCTACAAACGATTCATAGATTTTAACTTTCTTGAAAACACCATAGCCAAGTATCAGAAATAATACTACAGGAATCGCAAAATCAGATACTTTTGTGATGAACTGACTAAAAATCTCACTCATGTCACCTCCTATTTTTGTGTTGCATCCGCAGATGACTTGTTATTATCTCTGAGTTCTTTGTTAAAGATTGGCAGCTTTTCTAAGATTTTTGCTGTAATCACCGCAATGGTTGTCGCACAAATGCCGGCAAAAATGGTTGTCCCAATAATCTCCTGAGGACTCTGTGAATTCAATGAAATGCGGACACCGATCATAGTCGCCGGAATAAGTGTGATAGCAGCGGTATTCAGCGCTAAAAAAGTAACCATTGCATTTGAAGCGGTGTCTTTTTTTTCGTTTAATTTTTGCAGTTCCTCCATTGCTTTCAGTCCAAGCGGAGTCGCGGCATTTGAAAGACCCATCCAATTCGCGCTGAGATTAAGCAAAATAGACGCAATAGCTGGATGATCCGATGGGACGTCTGGAAAAAGTCGCTTACTTATAGGTTTTATAATTTTAGCAAGTATTTTTACTAAACCGCTCTCTTCTGCAATTTTCATGATCCCCAGCCAAAGCGCCATGATACCAATTAAACCGATAGCAATACTGACAGAGGTTTCCGCCATATCAAAAGCCGCTTTAGTAACCTCAGATAGTTTTCCATTAACAGCGCCTACAATGATAGCTATTAACATTAATCCCATCCAAATATAATTTAGCATTTGCCCTCCAAAAGTTTTGAATGAATAAAAGTTGCTGAGCCCAAGCAAAATCAATTTAGAAATGTTTTAGTACATTATGTGAGTGTGTTTTAAACTAATATTTTTTCAGAGAGAAGCAAGAAAAAATATAAAAATTGGAAATATTAAAAGAATAATGATTGAAAATATGTTTATAATTATATACCTTACCGAAAATTATTAAACAATTATTCATAACTTTAAACAGGAGGTTGAAAATGATTTCGGAATTTAGAAATCATCCGCTCACGGATTTTTCACAAAAAGAAAATCGAAAAAAAATGCAAGCAGCTCTTCAGAGCGTTGAAGGTGAATTTGATAGAGTTTACCCGTTCTGCATTAACGGGCAAGAAGTGGAGACCGGCGATTTGTTGAAGTCGTATAATCCATGCAATAAAGATCAGGTAATTGGTACTACTCATAAAGCCGGTGCCAGTGAAGTTGAGCTTGCTATTACATCCGGTTTAAAAGCTTTTGAATCATGGCGTTTCGTAGAACCTACGGAACGGGCAGATTACCTGTTTAAAGCTGCCGAAGTCATGCGCCGCCGACAAATGGAACTCAACGCCTGGATGGTCTACGAAACCGGGAAAAATTGGGTTGAAGCAGATGCGGATACGGCTGAGGCCATTGACTTCTTAGACTTCTACGCCTGGGAAATGCTGCGTTACGCTAAAAAGCAACCAGTGACTCCTATACCAGGAGAAGACAATGAATTGTTTTATATTCCTTTAGGTGTGGGTGCAGTAATTCCACCCTGGAATTTCCCACTCGCAATTTTAGCTGGCATGACGACCGCGGCAATCGTGGCTGGTAATTGTGTTTTGCTTAAACCCGCCAGCGATTCCCCTACAATTGGTCATAAATTTGTTGAAATTATGCAGGAAGTGAATCTTCCAGCCGGCGTATTAAATTATATACCTGGCAGCGGCGGCGTAATTGGAGACACCATTGTTACTCACCCAAAAATCCGCTTTATCGCATTTACCGGCTCCAAAGAAGTTGGCCTGAGAATAAATGAATTGGCTGCAAAACCTCAACCAGGACAAATCTGGATAAAACGTGTTGTTGTGGAAATGGGTGGAAAGGACGCCATCATTGTAGATAAAGAAACAAATTTGGATGATGCAGCAGAAGGGGTAGCTTTATCAGCCTTTGGCTATCAGGGGCAAAAATGTTCGGCCTGTTCTCGGGCAATTATTGACGAATCGATTTACGATGAATTTCTTGAGAAATTGGTGGAAAGAACCAGGAAAATTACTATGGGACCAGTTCAAGATCAAAATAATTACATGGGTGCCGTGATAAATAAAGCCGCACGGGACAAGACCTTGCAATATATCGATATTGGCAAAAAAGAGGGGAGACTGTTGCTCGGTGGAGAAAAAGGGGCAGATGAAGGTTACTACATCCAACCTACCATTATCGCTGATGTGGATCCACAAGCCAGACTCGCGCAGGAAGAAGTTTTTGCACCTGTACTCGCTGTGATAAAAGCCCGCGATTTCGACCACGCTTTAGAAATTGCCAACGACAGCGAATTTGGGCTTACCGGGGCTGTTTACACACAAAATCGTGATAAAATTGTAAAAGCGAAAAAAATCTTTCATGCTGGGAATCTTTACATCAATCGTAAATGCACCGGCGCTTTGGTTGGCGGGCAACCGTTTGGCGGATTCAATATGTCTGGCACGGATTCCAAAGCCGGCGGCCGCGATTACCTGCTGTTGTTTCAACAGGCCAAGACAGTTTCGGAGAAAGTATAACGTGAGAAAGTTACTAATTCACACCCCATTCTGTAAATGAGGTGTGAATTAGTAATATTATTCGGGTAAAGAAGTTATCCTAACTGCTCTACCAGGTAATTTTGGATCCCCATCTGCTGAATTTGATCGAGCTGTGCCTCCAGCCAGTCTATGTGCTCCTCTTCGTCAGTTAGTATTGATTCAAGAAGCTCACGTGTACCGTTGTCACCGACTTCAACAGCCAGTCTGATGCCATCATTATACGCCTCAATTGCGCCTGCCTCGGCATTACAGTCATTTTTGTGCTGAGATTCGACATCTGGGCCAATGGTGATCTTGTTCAGCTCGCTTACTATCGGACTTCCCTCTAAGAACAGGATTCGCCCGATCAACTTTTCCGCATGCTTCATTTCCTCGATAGCCCGCTTCTCAATCGAATCGTGGAGTCGTTCGTAACCCCAATCCGCACACATCTCCGAATGCACAATATACTGGTTAATAGCAGTCAGTTCATCAGCAAGTAAAGCGTTCAATCTTTGAATGATTTTTTCATTTCCTTTCATGATATCCTCCAACATTCTACATTAGTAATATGACCGGTCATATAATTTTTATGAACAATAACAGCTTCGCGGTTAAGCTGTTTAATTTAATACTTATCCTGTACATATAATTACAATTCATGAAAAATTCAATTTGTAATTTATAATATTTTTAGTCTTAGTCAACAAAATTTATTAGGCAGGTGACAATAAATTCCACAGATCGATTTTATGCCGGAAGAGGCTGTCGTTAAATTAAAAATTCTCAATGCGAAAGATAATTGGGCACAACCATTTATTAGACTATGAAAGTGACCTATTAAAAAGAGGTCTATTCGATTGTCTCGGTCATGTGGACGACCTTTTGTATTTGTGAAGATATGAAAGATTGAAGACGATGGATATTCCAATCAAAATGCTGGCCACAAAATCAATATATATACTATCACCGCCATAACGGCTCAAAAATATTCCAGCAACAAGACTGAACATACCAATACTTAGTAAGAATTGTTTATTAGAAAATAACTTTGTCTCTTTGTCTTTAATTCTATGATGCTTAACAATCTCAACAATCAATGCGATCATCCAGATTATAAGCGCAGTTAATACAATTCCCATAACAAGTCCCTGATAAAAATTCTTAGAAGAAAAAAGTTCAACTCCATATTTACGGTTAATGGTAATTAAAGAAATGGTAATGGCGCCAAATCCAACGATGGCTAATAGTTTAAGTCTTGTTTTTAGTTGCATTTTGTATATCCTTTTAAGTCATCACAGATTGTTTTTAAATCATCAATTAGCGGTTGAAATTCTTTTCTAAACCGGCGGTTTCTAATCTTCAGGCCTATCGGAAAAGCAGAGGAGATTAATACAGACATCAGCAAATGATAGACTATTCGTTTAATTAGTGATTGACCGAAAACCCCTATTTTTCGTAACAAGAGATAAATTAA
>CAZIKB010000091.1:0-26900 GCA_964539665.1 uncultured Cytophagia bacterium | reverse complement strand
TGTGCGCTACCGCGATAATGGCAAATTGATCTACAAAAACGCGCCGGAACCGAAAAAACTTGTGCTTATTCCAAAAGCGGAACACGACGATGTACCCGTGGTTATGGGCGTTGATAGCTATCATGATGCAATAACAAGGTGGATTAATTTCAGTGTAAGTAATAATAATTGATGGCATAACTAATAATAAGTAAGTTAAACAGTGAGGCCGTTGGGTTCGATTTTATTGCCTGAGATTCTGATGGTTCTGTCTGGAACGGCAGTTGGGATGAAGGATTAGTTCTTAAACATTCATTATCTGAATAGACTACATTAGTTTTGCGTCAAAGCATACCTTTCCCCTTGACTTTCACCCGATTTTTTGCTAATATATTTAGTTTATTTTGAAACAAGATTTAAATGAAAACCAGCCTTCTATGGTGCCGGATTCACAGGAGATTTGTTTTGATGTTTAATTCCAGTTCTTTTAAAATGACACTCTATTGTTGAGAAGGTTCGTTTACAAATTATGGCCGAAAATGAAAATGAATTGCCAGGAAGTACTCTGTTTATTGTTAGTACACCCATAGGCAATCTGAAAGATATAACTTATCGGGCAATCGAGGTTCTTTCAAAAGTTGATCTAATTGCTGCTGAAGATACAAGACACTCCGGAAATCTTTTAAAGCATTTTAATATCAGTACCCCGACGACCAGTTATTACGATTTTAATAAAGACAGGAAAATTCCTATTTTGATTAAAAAGTTGAAGGAGGGTGCAAAGATTGCGCTTGTTTCTGACGCAGGTACGCCGGGTATTTCTGATCCTGCTTATAAACTTGTTAAAGCCTGTGTTGAAAACAACATACCATTGGAAGTAATTCCGGGTGCGACAGCTTTTGTGCCGGCCTTGATATTATCAAGTCTGCCTACCGATAGATTTGCATTTGAAGGATTTTTGCCCAGAAAAAAAGGCCGGAAAAAACGCATCGATTCATTGAAAGATGATCCAAGAACTCTGATTTTTTACGAGTCTCCATATCGTATTTCCAGCACTTTTACGGATTTGGAGCAATATTTTGGAAATCGTAAAGCTGCTTTAGTCAGGGAAATTACGAAAAAATTTCAGGAAGTACATCGGGGCACATTATTTGAATTGAAAGCAAAACTTTCTCAAATGAAATTAAAAGGAGAGTTTGTTGTTGTTATCGCAGGGAAAGGAAAGGAGAAAAAAATAAAAGTTGGTTAAATTTAATATTTTCAAATGGAAAATTAATGTATTACCAGATGTTATTAAAAATTGGTATCTCAGGTTAATTCAACCTGTTGTTGAATTCTTCGTAAAATTAGAACTCAATCCAAATTTTTTCACAACCATAGGCTTTATTCTGACCATTGGCGCTGCAATATTATTTGCATCCGGATATCTTAGCGTTGCCGGGGCGATCATTTTGTTAGCAGGCACATTTGATATAATTGACGGCAAAGTTGCGCGTGCTACCAATCGGGTAACAAAATTTGGCGCCCTGTATGACTCAACTCTGGACAGGTATGCAGAAGTGATTATGTTTTTTGGATTAGCGTTTTATTTTGTGAAGGCAGATATGTTTATTACTTCAATTGCTGTGTCATTTGCTTTGGGTGGTTCGGTCATGGTTAGCTATGTCCGAGCCCGGGCCGAAGCCTTGGGCTTTCAGTGCAAAGTTGGAATTATGCAACGACCTGAACGTGTGGTTTATATTGGATTTGGCGCAGTATTTTCAATTCTACATTTGTATACTCTGATTTTCGCAGTATTGTTAATTGCGATATTTGCAAATGTCACAGCTATTCAAAGAATTTATCACATCTGGGTGGCTGCGAATGGCAGGAAAAAAGAAAAGTTGAGTGAGGCAGAATTGGATATGGGTGGAGACTGAAAATACATGATATTAAAATGAAAAATGCAGTTTTAAAATGAATAATATTCTTACTTTTATAAAACAAACTGGAGGATGTCTTGGATAAGAAAGAAGTTAATATTGCGGAAGCGAAAGGTAAACTTGGAGTTTTACTGCCTGGTTTGGGAGCAGTGAGTACAACATTTATTGCTGGCGTAGAAGCTATTCGAAAAGGACTTTCAAAACCATTTGGATCATTAACACAAATGGGAACCATACGACTGGGAAAAAGAACAGAAAATCGTGTCCCTGAAATTAAAGATTTTGTTCCACTGGCAAATGTAAACGATCTGGTATTTGGCGGCTGGGATATTTATCAGGAAAATTGCTACACCGCTGCCTTGCATGCAGGGGTTTTGGATAAAGCCTTAGTGGAACAGGTAAAACCGGAATTAGCGGCAATTGAACCATGGCAAGCCGTTTTCGATCAGGAATATGTCAAGAAATTAACCGGTGAAAATGTAAAATCTGCCACTACAAAATGGGATCTCATGGAAAAGGTACGCGAGGATATTCAAAATTTCAAGCGTAATAATAATTTAGAAAGAATGGTTATGATTTGGTGTGGCAGCACTGAAATATTCATGCCGCCAGAAGAGCCAGTTTACAATGATTTAGACGCATTTGAATATGCGATGAAAGCTAATCATCCGGCTATTGCTCCCAGTATGATTTATGCGTATGCTGCAATAGCAGAAGGGGTGCCTTATGCGAATGGGGCGCCGAATTTGAGTGTGGATTTCCCTGCTATGATTGAATTTTCAAAAAAGAAAGGCGTGCCAATCGCGGGCAAAGATTATAAAACAGGACAAACTTTGATGAAAACTATCCTGGCCCCTGGCTTAAAGGCCCGTCAGTTAGGTCTTTCCGGCTGGTTTTCAACTAACATTTTGGGAAATCGTGATGGCGAGGTTCTGGATGATCCGGAATCGTTTAAAACCAAAGAAGTGAGTAAACTCGGGGTATTGGAATATATTCTCCAACCGAGTGTCAATCCAGAGCTTTACGGTAATATATATCATAAAGTAAGAATAAATTATTATCCTCCAAGCGGAGACAATAAAGAAGGATGGGATAACGTTGATATATTTGGCTGGCTGGGTTATCCTATGCAGATCAAAATAAATTTTCTCTGCCGTGATAGCATATTAGCGGCACCAATAGTCCTGGATCTGGTACTCTTTTTAGACCTGGCAGGAAGATCGGATATGAAGGGCATTCAAGAATGGCTGTCTTTTTATTTTAAAAGCCCGATGTCTGCCAAAGGTGTATATCCAGAACATGACCTGTTTATTCAATTGATGAAACTAAAAAATACTCTTAGATATTTAAAAGGTGAAGAGCTCATCACCCATCTGGGTTTAGAATATTACGATTGACGACGAAGGTAGAGCAATAACGTCTTAATCCTCTTTATTCATCAACGGCATTAATTTTTTGATTGAGGTGGACGATTACTACTAAGTGTCTGAATTTAAACACGGTTAAATATGTTATTCCGGCATTCTCTCCTGCTGAAAATATGAAGAACAGGATTATGCCGGAATTTTATTATTCAGGCAGGAGATTCTCGGTTTCAACATGCGGGACTGCGGAGATTGGATTGTTTTCGTTCAGGCACTGCTTATAATCAAAAATAGAAATATTAAATTTTGTAGGAAAATAAAAAGACTTGACTGATAAGTCTCCTCTAAAAAGTATTCTCAAGACTTCCTTACCTGCAGTGATAGATTTGTCATCCCAAACTTTCATGTGGACGATTGAAGCTATTTTTATTGGAAAAATTAGCGCCGAGGCATTTGGAGGTGTGGGTATGGCTGTACAAATAATTATAGTGATATTGACTATCTTATTAACTTTTATTGTTGGCAGCTCCATTATAATTAATCGCTATATTGGCGCGAAAGATTATTGGCAGGCAAATCATATTTTAGGGCAGGCTCTGATGCTTGGTATCATCATGGCAATCCTTATTGCTTTTGGGTGGTATTTTGGTGCAACTCATTTATTCAGGCTCATCAAAGAAGGGGGTTCCGAAGCCAGGGAAGCTGGAATAGTCTACCTCAAAACAGTGGCGCTTTTTGGGCCGGTAGTACTTTCAAATTTTGTGGCACTGGGGATTATTCGGGGCGCTGGTGATACACGCCATGCAATGACGATTAATCTTTCAGTCAATGCATTGAATTTGATTTTAGCGCCCATTTTTATTTTTGGATTATTCGGTTTTCCAAGACTGGAAGTACGTGGCGCGGCCCTGGCAATGGGTACAGCTCACTCACTTGGATTTTGTGCAACCCTGTATTTATTGAGAAGCCGTAAATCCATATTATTTCTTTCGTTCAAAGAATTAACAACACCAAATTTTAAGACATTTAAAAGATTATTTAATGCTGGTGTTCCAACCACTGTTGAACAATTGGTTTGGGCTTTCGGGCAGCTGATCGTGACAGGATATGCTGCGGTAATTGGAATAACAGTATTGGCTGCTCATCAAGTATTTTTAAGAATCCAGTCAATTTTATCGATGTGTTATCTCGGATTCGGATTAGGCGCTATGACTTTAGTTGGAAAAAACCTGGGAGCGGACAGAAGAAAAGATGCAGAGAAAACTGCTTATACTGCCAGTGCAGTAGTCTTTGTATTTTCGAGTATTATTTTTATTATCATTGCAATTTTTTCTAAGTCATTGGTTTCCCTTTTTACAACCGATCCCAAAGTGGTAGCCCTGGGCTCCAAAGTCATCATTGTATTTGCATTGGTTCAAATACCTAAAGCTTTGGATGGCGTATTAATTGGTAACTTGCGGGGCGCAGGCGATCTAAAATGGCTCATGTGGATTACGATAGCCAGTGTGTTATTTTTAGAAATGGGATTGAATTGGGTATTAGTGTTTATTTTTGATTTTTCCCTCATGGCGTTGTGGGTAGTGCATTTAGGTGACGAAATATTAAGAACCATAATAAATTCCTTGCGTTTCAAAGGAGGTAAATGGAAAATGGCGGAATTTTAATTTTATCTGGTTTATTTATGCAGTTATGATGAAGGAATGTTGGAGTAATGATTTGTTGAATTGTTCCATTGCCCCAATATTCCATTAATTGTAAACGACTTTAACCAACAGAATGCTATTCTGCTGAGAGTTAAATCTTCGTTTATATTGCAAAAATTTTTTGACTTTTAATTTTCTTTACTTTAAACTTCAAACTTTAGGCACTGCGCTTTAGCGCGTCATGAATAATGCAGGCTCATAAATGAAAGGTTTCCTGATTACATTTGAAGGAATTGATTTTTCCGGCAAGTCAGTACAAGCCAATTTACTTAAGGAGCAATTATTAGCTCAGAGTTTGCCGGTTCTTTTTCTGCGCGAGCCAGGTGGAACTGAAATATCTGAGAAGGTTCGGGAGGTTCTGTTAGATACACAACATGATAAAATGTGTGCAAAAGCTGAAGTGTTGCTATATTCTGCAGCGCGGGCTCAGATGGTGGATGAATGTATTATACCGCATTTAAAAAAAGGTAGTATCGTAATTTGTGATCGGTATTTTGATTCAACCACGGCATATCAGGGATTCGGGCGAAAAATTAATTTGGATTTTATTGACAAATTGCATAAGTTTGTTACCCGGGGTGTTAACCCGGATCTGACATTTCTAATAGATTTAGATCCAGAGAAGACATTAGAAAGAAAAAATATAAGCAAGGTTAAAATTGACCGATTGGAGAAAGAAAATCTGCAATTTCATCAAAGAGTCAGAAAAGGATATTTAAAAATTGCCCAATCAGAATCACATAGATTTATTACTATTGATGGGTCGCAAACAATCAGCACAATTCAAAAGCAAATATTTAATCATACAAAAACCAGATTTAACTTATAAAAATGCAAGTCATTTTATTTATTGAAGAACAGCGTCAGGATGCAATTAAGTTTTTACGGAGGTACTTATGTTAACTAAAAAGAAAATATCAGCAATTATTATACTAATCGTAGTTTTAATTACAGTTAGCGCCTGGGTTTCTGGCTGGGTATCGGCTTATAGCCCGGATTATTATCACCAAATTCAGGAAAATATAGAACTGTTTGGCCGGGTTTACCAGGAAATTTCCAGTAAATACGTCGAAGAGGTGGACCCTTCTAACTTTATGCGTGCTGGAATCGAAGGGATGCTTTCAACCCTGGACCCATACACCGTTCTGGTTGAACCAGAAGATAATGCTGAGCTCCAAATAATGTCTTCAGGAAAATATGGCGGTCTTGGTATGCGCATTGGATTACGTACAGGATTGCCAGTGGTTGTGGAGCCGCCTTTTGATGGCACTCCGGCTCTGAAAGCAGGAATACGTGAAGGAGACAAATTATTGGAGATAGATGGAAAGATTACTAAAGGTCTGAGTATTTCCACTGTAGCGAATCTATTAAGAGGGAAGATTGGCAGTACCGTTTCTCTGAAAATATCACGCGAAGGTGAGAATGCTCCCATCGATTTTCGTTTGGTTCGGGCCGAAATTATTGTGACAGATGTCGCTTATTCTGGCATAATAAAAGATGAAATTGGCTTCATTCGTTTAAGTCATTTTTCCCGGAATGCTGGCAAAGATATTGAAAATGCGATTCGTGATTTAAAAAAAGAAGGACTTACATCGCTTATTTTAGATTTGCGGTCTAATCCTGGTGGTTTGTTAGATGCGGCTGTAAGTGTAAGCGAAAATTTCATAAAAAAGGGTGAGTTAATAGTTTCCACTCAGGGCAGGTCGGCTGGCACGTTACAAAAATATCAATCTACAAAATCTCCAATTCTGGAAGATATGCCTCTGGTAGTTTTGGTGAACGGCTTTAGCGCTTCAGCCTCAGAGATTGTCGCCGGGGCAGTGCAGGATTTAGACAGAGGCGTGATAGTGGGTACAAATACTTTTGGCAAAGGATTGGTACAAACAGTCATCCCGATTACGGGAGATGCTGTCCTGAAAATTACTACTGCCAAATATCTTGTACCAAGTGGACGGTCCATTCAGGATCCAAATAAATTTATCAGGTCATCAAATGAAATCTTGTATCATGGGAACCTGATGACGGGCGACTCTTCCGCACAAATAAAGAAAGATAATTCCACAAACTCCTCAAAAAATCAAAAGGAGCAGGAAGAGGTTTTCTTTACTGCAAATGGAAGAAAAGTATACGCATCACATGGTGTAACCCCGGATATTCTGATAGAACAAGAATCATTAGAACAGTTTGCTCTTGAATTACTGCGTAAAACTATACCATTTCAATTTGCGGTAATCTATGCAGCCAAACATCCTGAACTGCAAAGAGGTTTTCCAGTAACTGAAGAAATGTTGAATGACTTTCAAAATTATTTGACGAAAAGTGAATTTACTTATACTTCAGAAGCAGAAATGTCATTAAAGAAACTCGAGGAAATAACCAAAGACAAAAACTATTTTGCAGCCATTTCTACTTCAATAGAGGAAATGCGTCAAGTAATTTTAGAACAAAAGAAAGAGGGGTTTATTAAGAGCAAGGATTTTATTAAAGAAGAACTGGAGCAGGAAATTTCAGCCAAATTGTGGGGTACACGAGCAGAAATAGAAGCCAGTTTTGATAGTGACAAAGTCATCGAGAGAGCTGTAGATTTGCTTTCCAATTCCGATGAATATCATGCCCTGTTAAAGGGCGATAAAAATATAAACAACTAAAGAAACATACTTCAATTGTATTAACATGGAGGGAAAATGAATAATAATCAGTACGTTTATTTTTTTGGTGATGGTAAAGCTGAAGGCAGTGCTCAAATGAAAAACCTGCTTGGAGGCAAAGGGGCAAACCTAGCAGAAATGTCTAACATAGGTTTCCCTGTTCCGCCAGGATTTACAGTCACCACAGAAGTTTGTACCTACTACTATCAAAACCAAAAAAAATACCCCGAAGTATTAAAAAAACAGGTTGAGGATGGAGTGCAAAAAGTTGAAAGTATTCTGGGTTCAAAGTTTACGGATCCTGAAAATCCACTGCTTTTTTCGGTTCGGTCCGGTGCGCGTTTATCTATGCCTGGAATGATGGAAACGGTTTTAAATATTGGTTTGACCACAAAAACCATTCCTGGTTTGATTAAAAAAACCAACAATGAGCGATTCGTCTACGATTCCTATCGAAGGTTAATTTCCATGTACAGCGATGTTGTCATGGAAAAAGCCGCGGGAATTGAACCAGAAGAAGGGCAAGGAATTCGCTCTCAAATTGAAAGACTGCTTGAAGGCGTAAAAGAAAGAAGGGGCTATACAAATGACACTGATTTAACTGCTGAAGATCTTAAAGAACTGACTGAAAACATGAAAATCAAAGTTAAAGATGTGCTTGGCAAAGAATTTCCTGATGATCCATACGGACAACTGTGGGGTGGCATATCTGCTGTGTTTCAGTCCTGGAATGGCAAACGAGCTGTGTCTTATCGAAGGATAGAGGGTATTCCTGGTGAATGGGGAACAGCAGTAAACGTTCAGGCCATGGTATTTGGTAATACTGGAGAAAAATCAGCTACTGGTGTGGCATTTACCCGGGACCCTGGCACCGGACAGAATTATTTTTATGGTGAATGGCTCATAAACGCTCAGGGTGAAGATGTTGTAGCAGGAATTAGAACTCCTTACGCAGTGAATTTGAAATCAAAGCAAGACAACAATAGACAATTTCCTTCCCTGGAAGAACTTTTCCCTAAAACCTATATTGAATTGGAAGGATACCGTAATAAATTGGAAGAACACTATCGCGATATGCAGGATATTGAGTTTACTGTTGAAGAGGGCAAGCTTTGGATGCTGCAGACGCGGGTTGGGAAAAGGAACGGAATTGCAGCCACTCGCATGGCTGTTGAAATGCAGAAGGAGGGCTTGATTAGCAAAGAAGAAGCTCTTTCACGTGTAAAACCTGATCAATTAGATGAGCTGTTACATCCGATGGTGGATCCAAAAGCTGAGACTGTTAACCATCCTATCGCGAAAGGTTTACCTGCTGGCCCTGGTGGCGCCGTGGGAAAGATTGTTTTCACAGCGGACATGGCAGAAGAATTAGGAACTAAAGGCGAAAAGGTCGTTCTTGTCAGAGACGAAACAAGTCCTGAAGACGTACATGGCATGAAACCAGCGCAAGCAATCCTGACTTCAAAAGGTGGCATGACCAGTCATGCAGCGCTGGTTGCCAGAGGCTGGGGAAAATGCTGTATAGTGGGCTGCGGCGATTTATCCATCGATATGGCAAATAAAACAGCTTGCTTTGGCGATAAAATCTATAAAGAAGGAGATTGGATTTCCCTCAACGGAACGAAAGGACTTATTTATGAAGGCCAGATTCCCCTGGTAACCATCGATCCCGAAAGAAACGAATATTACAAAGAGATTTTAAGTTGGGCGGATGAAATTAGAAAGCTAAAAGTGAGAACGAATGCGGATACACCGTCAGATTCAGCCGCAGCCATCAGTTTTGGCGCCGAAGGCATTGGGCTTTGCCGAACTGAACACATGTTTTTTGGCGACAGAATCTGGGCCATGCGTGAGATGATTATGGCGGAGGATATAGAAGGCAGAAAAAAAGCGCTGGCAAAATTGCTGCCTATGCAGAGACAGGATTTTTATGATATATTAAAAGTCATGCAGCATCGTCCGGTGACCATTAGACTTCTGGACCCGCCACTGCATGAATTTGTACCCAACGAGCCGGAATCACAAAAAGAAATGGCGGAACGCCTGGGTATGTCGGTCGAGGCAGTAAAGCAAAAGGTGGAATCACTGCATGAGTTCAATCCCATGTTAGGTCACCGCGGCTGCCGGTTAGGAGTCACATATCCTGAAATCACTGAGATGCAAGCGCGCGCCATCATTGAAGCAGCAGCACAGTGTGCTGTAGAAGGCATTGAAGTAAATCCTGAAATCATGATTCCGTTAACGGGAACAAAAACCGAGTTCGACAATCAAAAAGAAGTCGTCGATAGAGTAGCGAAAGAGGTGATTGCTGAAAAAGGCGTCAATGTGAATTATTTGGTGGGCACCATGATTGAAATTCCACGCGCGACTCTGGTAGCAGATAAAATCGCTGAAAAGGCGGAATTCTTTTCTTATGGCACAAACGATTTGACCCAGATGACTTTTGGGTACTCCAGGGATGATGCAGGCAAGTTTCTCTACGATTATTATGAAAACAAAATATTGCCTTCAGACCCATTTCAGACTATAGACCAGGAAGGTGTTGGTCAGCTAATTATTATGGGTGTTGAAAAAGGCCGAAAAACCCGGCCGAACTTAAAAATCGGTATCTGTGGTGAACATGGCGGTGACCCGGAATCAGTCAAATTCTGTCATCGCACAGGTTTGGATTATGTAAGCTGTTCGCCATTCAGGGTACCCATTGCAAGATTGGCGGCAGCACAGGCGGTTATTGAGGAATCCAAATAATTTCTGAGGCAATAAACTCATAAACAATCATTTGAAAAAATGGTCAATACAATTAAATCGCTCATTGTCACAGTGAGCGATTTTTTTACGTGATTATTGAAAAGGCCAAATTATTCGGGACAAAATAATTAAAAATTAGACTCTTGTAAAAATTTGAACATCTGTATATAATGGCTGATTTTCTAATATTAATACTTAATCTGTCATTCTCTGAAAATAACTCGGAGCAAGCAGGAGGAATCCTGTTAAAGTTACCAACTATAAATAAAGACAAAAACTAATCGCTAAATTAAGTAGATTCTTCCAGATTGACAATCATACTTAAAACTAATATGAATTCCAAATTAAACTGTCATATTCTGTTTTTACAATAGTCATGTAATTAAGATAATATTTAAAAAATCAATTATTTTGCCACCAATCATTTTGCTTTTAATTGTTTTGAATTAAAGTTTTTATAGTAAATAAGTATGAAAATATATTGCGATTTTGATGGGACTGCCGCTAACAACGATGTAGGAAATCTGCTTTTCCGTACTTTTGCTGATAACCGGGTTTATGATATTGTTAATTCATGGAAAGAAGGTAAAATTTCTTCAAAAGAGTGCCTGATTGAAGAATGCCGCATCGCGCGCGTTACCAGAACTGAGCTGGAAAATTTTGTTAATTCTCAAGAACTTGATCCTTTTTTCAAAAATTTTGTAGAATTCAGCCAGTCAAAGAACCTGGAAGTTGAGATCGTTAGCGACGGCCTGGATTTTTACATAGAAAGGATTCTAAAAAATCATGCACTTGATTCAATTGTAAAGGTACATTCAAATCGTTTGATTTTTATAGACCAAAATCAAATCAAGCCCGAGTTTCCCTATTATGAACAAGGCTGTGGTCACTGTGCAAATTGTAAAGGCTATCATGTTCGAAAGGCTCGGGAAAATCACAATCCAATTGTCTATGTTGGAGATGGTTTATCTGATCGCTGTGGTGCGAATGAAGCAGACATTGTTTTTGCAAAGACCGGCCGGGATTTGCTGGATTATTGCCGGCAAAGCCAAATTTCGCATTTTGAATTTCAAAATTTTCAGGATGTTTTAAATAAGATCAGGACTATCTTAAAAGAAAAACCATGAAATAGGAAAAAGCAAAACATAAAGTCACTGGCCTTTGTTGTCATTTAGCCAGTTAAATGACTGATACATTTTGAAATTTATCGGAACAATGCTACCAATGACGTTTTAAAATTGACCTAATGACAATTATCTAATTAATGAACTTTATAGCAATTCGGTAATCCATTCTAAAAAAATCTAATAATAGCAATGGTACGTATCCCCCGCATAGACAAAGGATATCGAAATTTAAAACGTTACCGACAGATTGTAGGGATTCTTATTAAATACGGCTTCGCTGAAATCGTTGACCGTATGAATTTGAAAACTTACCTTCAGATTGGTAAAAAGTTTTTTAAGAAGGGCGTATCTACTACAACACGGCTAACTGCCGCGGAGAGAATCCGACTGGTGCTTGAAGAGTTAGGACCAACTTTTATCAAACTCGGACAGGTACTAAGCACGCGTTCTTTTTTGATTCCAGCCGAGTTTTTAAACGAACTGACTAAACTGCAGGATGATGTCAAACCTCTGCCATTTGAAAAGATTCAGGATTACATTGAAAATCAATTGGGGGCTTCTATTGAAGAAAAGTTTGCTGATTTTCAAAAAGAGGCCATCGCCTCTGCCTCAATTGCGCAAGTGCATCGGGCGACTACTAACGACGGGCAAGACGTGGTGGTGAAAATCCAACGACCTGAAGTCGCACGAATCATAGCAACTGATCTGGATATTTTATCTGACCTGGCTCGCTTAATGGACAAATATATTCCAGAAAGTCGGCAGTTTGATCCTAAAGGTGTGGTGAGAGAGCTTTCTCAGACCACAAAGCAAGAATTGGATTTTATTAATGAAGGCCGAAATATTGAAATCTTTGCCAAAAATTTTAAGGACTTTGAGAATGTATATATTCCAGGCGTTTTTTGGGATTATACGACTGCTAAAATAGTTACTACAGAATATATTAAAGGAATTAAAATTTCTGAGTTTGAAACACTCCGGAACGCAGGCTGCGATCTAAAATTCATTTCGCAAGTTGGGGCAAAATTTATTTTAAAACAGATATTCGACGATGGATTTTTTCATGCTGATCCGCATCCAGGAAATCTGTTTATTCAAGACCAGACCGTCATCGTACCGGTAGATTTTGGTATGATGGGACGACTGGATGATTTTTTAATGGAACAGTTTTCTGACCTGCTTATCGGTACCATCCAAAAAGATGCTGATTTGATAATTCGTGTGCTTATAAATTTGGGCTCTTTGGATGAAGAACGTGTGGTCAGCTCTTTAAAAATAGACATTGCTAATTTTATTGACCGGTATTACGGTATTCCACTTAAACGAATAAATATGCAAACTATTATTGCGGATGTTTTTGATTTGGTCACCAGACACCAACTTCGTACGCCATCAAATATACTATTGCTCATGAAAACTCTGGGCACTTATGAAGACATTGCTCGAAAACTAGATCCGGATTTTGACTTTTTTTCTCTCGCGAAACCTTATGTTCGCAAACTCATGTGGAGGCGCATGAATTTGAACAAAATAGCTTATGAAGGAATGAAAACTTTGCGTGACTTCTTTGACCTTTTAAAAGTAGCGCCAAGGGAATTAGAATTACTCTTCAAGAAAATTAAGCGCGGGAAATTTGCCTTCGAATTACAAGATCGTGGTTTACAGAATCTCATGCTTGAACTGGATCGTGCTTCCAATCGGATTGCTTTTAGTCTGATTATTGCCTCCCTGATTGTGGGCTCCTCACTAATTCTGAATCTAAAGACCGGCCCGGTGCTTTTCGGGTATCCGCTGTTTGGTATGCTGGGGTATATCTTTGCGGGGATACTGGGTATCTGGCTGGTGATTGCAATCCTGCGGTCCGGGAGATTGTGAGTGGTTTAAATAAAGGCAGGGTAAGGGGGGTGTATGAAACTTGATATTAGAACTTAAGTTGTTTTTTTTGAAATAGATAATTACTCTTACGGTTATCCATTTTACTCCGAAAAATGTCATTCTGAAGGAGTGGAGCGACTGAGAAATCTATGACCACTATCCATAAAATGGAAGCATTGCACAATAACTCAATTCTCAAAATTATCGGTAAGATCGCCGACAAATGCGCAGTACAGGTCTATGCCGTTGGCGGTTTCGTACGCGATAAGCTTCTTGGTAAAGATAGCAAGGATATCGACTTTGTCGTGGTGGGAGATGGACCTGAATTTGCTCGGGCTGTAGCTGATGGACTGGATTCGAAAAGAGTGACCATTTACGAAAAATTCGGAACGGCTCTGGTTGAACACAAGGACCACAAGCTTGAATTTGTCGGAGCTCGGAAAGAAAGCTACCGAAGCGATTCTCGCAAACCTGAGGTTACACCGGCCGATTTGCCAACTGATTTGGCCCGAAGGGATTTTACTATCAATGCTCTGGCAATTAGTTTAAATGAAAAAACCTTTGGCCAGATTATCGATCCATTTGATGGACAACAGGACCTCACGAATAAAATTCTTCGTACGCCATTAGAATCCGCGATCACTTTCCAGGATGATCCGTTGCGAATTATGCGCGCCATCCGTTTTGCAACCCAAATGGATTTTACAATTGAGAGCAAAACTCAAACCGCCATGAAAAAGATGGCAGAACGGCTCTCTATTATCTCAAAGGAGCGTATTACCGATGAATTTCTGAAAATTCTGGCAGCGGCAAGGCCCTCCATCGGATTGCAATTAATGGATGAAGCCCAAGTGTTTAGAGTAATTTTCCCTGAGTTAATTCAGCTCAAAGGAGTTGAACAGATCGCTGGGATTCATCATAAAGATGTTTTTTGGCATACTTTGAAAGTAGTCGATAATTTGGCAGAAGTTTCCAATAATCTCAATCTCCGCTTTACGGCTCTGGTACACGATATTGCCAAGCCGAAAACCAAAGAGTTTATACCAGACAAAGGCTGGTCGTTTCACAATCACGAAGAAATCGGCGCACGCATGCTGCCGGCTATCGGCCAGAGGTTACGGCTTCCCAACGACATGATAAAATATGCCCAAAAACTCACACGCCTGCATTTACGCCCCATCGCTTTGACTGAAGAGGATGTCACCGACTCCGCGTATCGAAGGCTGTTAGTGCAAACCGGCGAACATCTGGAAGATTTACTAATCCTTTGCCGCGCCGATATTACTTCTCAGAATCCGAAACGCGTGCAAAAGCATTTAGCCAATTTTGATTTTGTGGTCAAGAGACTGCAGGAAGTCGAGGAAAAAGATCGCATGCGGGCTTTTCAGTCGCCGGTACGGGGAGAGGAAATTATGCAGGTCTGTGGCCTGAAACCAGGCCCAAAAGTAGGTAAACTGAAAACCATGATTGAAGAAGCTATTTTGGAAGGCGAGATCCCGAATGAGCATGATGCGGCGTTAGAATATTTATTGGAGATTAAGGGTGCGGTGCAGTAAAATAGAAGTTAGCCTGAATAATTCATAGAGAGAACACAGCCAAAACAATTATAGTCAAAATGATTGTTTATTAATGCTTTAATTAGTGTGACTAAAATCATTTTCTATGATGGTCTTGGACATGAAGTGAGAATACTAGTCGATGAACGCCAGAATGCTGATAGTCATGTTGTTTTGTGGGATGGAAAAAACAACGCCGGATAAATGGTAAAATCAAGGCCTTATTTTTACAAATTACCAGCTGGTGATTTCAGGCAAGTGAAGCAGATGCTGTTATTGAGATAGTAACAAAAGGACGCCCAATTTCATTTGGGATTTCCCTCGATGAATCGAGGCTGCCAATTTTATGAAGTAGACAAATGACCTGATTATTCATAACGAATAGAATCTGCCGGATTGGCCAGAGCCGCACGAATAGATTGATAACTCACGGTGATAATAGCAGTAAAAAAGGCCAGTGCACCGGCAATAATGAACGTGGTTGTTGCAATCTCAATTCGAAATTCAAAATCCTGTAACCAGCGATTCATGGCAAAATATGCAACTGGAATTGCAATACTCAGTGAAATGAGCACCATCCACATAAATTCTTTTGAAAGCAGGACTAAAACATTTCCGACTGAAGCGCCAAGAACTTTTCGGATTCCTATCTCTTTAGTGCGTTGTGCTGCTGCAAAAGAAGACATTCCAAACAAGCCCAGGCAGGCAATAAAAATTGCGAACATAGTAAAGTAAGTAAAAATCTGGCTTAACCTCTCCTCCGCGCGGTACTGTTTGTCATACGATTCGTCCAGAAAATAGAAATCCATGGCTCGATTTGGGTCGAAAGTTTTCCACACACCGGTTAAATAATCTATGGTGTCCGGGATATTGGCAGGACTAACTTTGACAAAAAGGGCGCGGTAAGGCATAAAAGACGCTGGATCATTACTAATGTAAAGCGCTCGGATAATCGAGTGCGGTGATTTAAAATGAAAATTCTTCACTACTCCCACGATTGTTTTACTTGTTGTCTGACGCGGTCTGCCAATTTTCTTTCCGACCGGATTTTTCCAGCCGATGTCCGCGGCGGCTGTTTCATTGATGAGAATCGATTCTTCAGGATCAGATGGAAATTCCTGGCTAAAGTTTCGACCAGCCACGATTTCCATTCCAAGTGTTTGAATGTAATCCTGGTCAATACTCATGCCATCCATCATGACGGTCTGACCCTCATCGTAGCCCTCAGGCTGGTAAGTACCTCCACTCTGACGCATTCCTGGAACATGTGATGAAGCAGCTACATTCAGGATACCGGGATATTCTTTTAATTTGTGTTTAATGGATTCGAGAGCCTGCCGAATGCTGTTATCGATAATTGGCACGACAATCACCTGTTCTTTGTCAAAGCCAAGATTTTTTTGCTTCATAAATTGTAACTGGTTAAATACTACACTGGTACTGATAATGAGTGCAATTGAGATTGTAAATTGAATGACTACCAGAGCCTTCCGAAACAGCGCACTACCGCCGCCAGTATGAGAGTTGCCTTTTAATACAGTGATTGGCTGGAATGATGAAAGGAAAAAGGCCGGGTAAATTCCAGCGACCAGTCCGACAAATAGAGCCAATCCAACTGCCCCGGCAATTAGCCACGGCGTTCCGAGAAAATTTAAACTCAACGGGATTTCTGAAAGAGACCGGAATAGAGGCAGCGCTAAATTTACAAGTCCCAGCGCGACAATTAATGAGAGAAAACTGTAAAGCGTTGACTCTCCGAGAAATCTCGCAATTAATTTTTTGCGCTCAACACCGAGAATCTTTCGCATGCCTATTTCATTAGCCCGGGTTGCAGAACGCGCAGTTGCCAGATTCGTAAAATTAAAACAGGCAATGAGCAACACAAACAGAGCAACCGCTCCAAAAATATAGACATACTTGATATCGCCGTGTACCGATATTTCATGTCTTAGCCTGGAATGAAGATGAATCTTGGTTAAAGGCTGGAGAAAGTAAGTAACCGAGGCCCCAAAGCTTTTTAGAGATTCTCCCATATACTTGTCTACCAAAGCCGGCAGCTTGTTTTCAAGCTCTTTGTAATCTTGATTTTCTGCGAGGAGGACATACGAATAAAAATAAAAAGGACTCGACCATGATTCAATAGCCGCCCGGTTCCTGGCAAGCAGTGATTCAAAAGACAGCAACATATCGAAAACGAAATGGGAATTTTCAGGCACATTTTTCACAACACCAGTAACCGTATAATCAGATTGATTATTTAGTCTTATTACTTTTCCGATTGGATCTTGTTCGCCAAAATATTTAAACGCAGTACCTTCTGTAAGCACAATTGAATGCGCCCTGGACAGCGCTGTTTCAGGCTGCCCATTAATCATCGGGAACGTGAATATGTCAAAAAACGCAGCCTCCGCGTAAAAAATACGATCTTCATAAAACTTTGTATCTTCATATTTTACAGGCACTCTGCCCACTGGCCGCATCCTGACAGCGTTTATCACTTCTGGATAATCATCACGCATAGCCAGCGCCGGCGGAGCATTGGTTGTCGCAATCATGTTTGGTGTTTCGCCAAGTGTCAGATTACAGATGAGACGATAAATTCTGTCGCTTTTCTCGTGATATTTATCATAGCTGAGTTCTGCAAGAATAAAGCTTAGTACCAGGAAGCAACAGGCCATCCCGAGCGCCAGTCCCAAAATATTTATAAACGCATATCCTTTTTGTTTTTTGATAATTCTGAAAGCAATGACCAAATCCTTTAAATTCATAACAGACTCCTTTTACGTGAGATCTTATAATAAAATTTTTAACGGGCAAAACTATAAAATATTAATTTCTACGGTGGGGCAAACTACATCTGGTGAAAAACTAAATATATAATCAGTAAAAGTCAAATGTTTGTTTTTACCTTATGAATAACAACATAATAGAAAAATTTATTGGGTGATTTATTTAATCTATCATTCTGAAATCAAAGGATAATTCGCAAGCTCTCTGCTTCTAAATACACTGAAGGTCGCTTTTCTTTTATGAAGCTTGCCTTGCAGACGCATTTATTCCACACGCCATAAAGTCAAATCAAACTCATCCTTGATAAGAATATTATTATTCCAAACAATCGGATACGCCCAGGTCGGGTGCTCACTCACTGAATATTGAGCCAGCGGTGCGAATGCATCGCCTTTTATTAGTACTATCAAAGTGGCGTCGTCTTTTAATGCAATCAAAGCGTCTCCTGCATCAAGCATGGCAGCCGCCAAACCCTGCCGTCCTTCACTCGTCCAAATTGTTTTGCCTGTCCGGGCATCGAGACTGCCCCATTGCCCTCTTTTTGAGTAGAAAAATCCGTACAACTGTCCACCGTCCAGCACAAAGGAGCTTGTCCAAACCGTCATCTTCGAGTTTTTCCAGGCTTCTTCAGCAGACCAGATTTCTCCTTTCTTCGAAACCTTGATTGCCATAGACGGACCGCGATAGATTGCGAAAATTATCAGATCTTCGAACACAACCGGCGTTACAATCTGTGCGTCAGATTCAAGAGGAAAGCTCCAAAGAAGCTCACCATGAGTAGCTGAGACACCTACTACGCTAAACCTGGTTAAAGTTATCAATTGGCGAGTGCCATGAAGGTCTGCCATTATGGGCGAAGATGCAGCCAATCCCTGTGCTTTACATGTCCACTTTTCTTCACCGCTTTGGAGGTCGAACGCAATAAACGAACTTTTATTTGAATTACCAACATGAAAAATTACCATATTTCCTTCAATTAATGGCGAAGAAACCGCACCATAATAATTGCCAGTAGTCACCTCTGTAGTCTCCAGGCCGATTGGACCCAATTGCATATTGCAGCCCGGACATTTTCCAGGTGCATCAAAAGTTTTGTCGTCTTCACTGCAGTCACAAGGCGCACATCGATAGGTTACGGTCTCAGGTAATTCCTGTTTGAAGAATTGCTTCTGCCAGACCAGAGCGCCTGTCTTTGATTCGAAACTTGAGACTATTCTGCTAATCCCAAGTGTAAAGAGTCGGTTTTCATAAAGAACAGGTGTAGAAAAAGGCCCTTGCCCTTTTGAAGCTGGAAATAATCGCGGGCTTTTAGCCTGCGGATTTGCATGGAACGGCGCGGAATAACTTTGGCGCCAGAGAACCGCTCCATTTTCAAGATCAAGGCAAGAAACAACTTCATCATCGCCTGTGCGTGTAAACAGAAAAATCCTTTCCGCACTTACGACCGGAGAGGAGATTCCAGCGCCAGCTGAGACCCGCCACTGCTTTTTCAAATCACTGGGCCATTGTGTGGGAGTTTTAAAATCAGTAACGACAGCATCGCGTTTTGGACCGCGCCACTGTGTCCAGTTCTGCGACCAGCATGTCTGAACAAATAAAATAAGTAGGCCAATAGTCAGACAATGTCTTTTGTAAATCTTCATATTTCCTTCCTTATGGGATTTAATAATGAGACTTCAGATAAACACAATTTTTGCGTCATTACAGCAACAGTTTACTCTCATCGGACAACTTCAGGTCATCCGATGAGTAGTTCAATTTGGCAGAAGTCTGGGATTGATAACAGCTATTCTTTCAATATACTGAAAAATCAATTACGATGTTACAATCATATTTAAACTATATTTGTTCGCATTTTAAAAAAGCCCAGCTATAAAGAAGAATTAAATTCTTTTGCTCATTTAGCAATTTTTCAATGATTTGAAAATGGATATAAACCGAGCCAATTGAATAACCATGTTTGTTTCCGTCAACAATCAGTGCAAAGTTCTATGTTAACTTTTATCTCACCGATTCAGGTTTACCTTTCTAACTGACACCCCGCCTTTTTCCGAAATCACCTTGATGGTAAAAACCGGGTCTGAACCAGTTATTTGCAAAACATATTCAAGAATCCGCCGGGATCCAACACTCCCTCTGCGACTCTGGCTGTCTCGGGAACCTTGTAAATGACCAACGTTGGCATAGGCTTTCCCTGCAACCAGTACACCATCCTGCACATCTACTTTTGCCCGCACCGGCACAACGATTTCAGCATCCAGGGCGCGTTGGGTAATATTGGTTGACAGATAGCCTTCGTTTTCAACTACAACAGTTACTTTCACAACCTTATCAGCATCAATGGCATCCTGTGAAATTTCTTTTATCACCACCCGTGGACTGATTTCAGCTAACCAGACCATCCACGGCACATACTTTTCAATTTCTATTTTGAGTAGATGCGGCGGCGGATTCTGGCGCGTGAATTTAGTTTTCCAACCACCGATTTCTACGTTACGCAACTGCGGATGTTCGAACGGTCGCCAGTCCACAAATCCGGACCCTTTCAACTCCTCTTTGTTCCAGCGCAGTTTTTCGGTTTCGCTTACTTTGCCGTCGTCATCGTAGTCGCGTCCGAATCCGCCCCAGAATTCCGGCACAAACCCAATTACGCCAAAATCCCAGTAGGACCAGCTTATAAGCGTGCCATATCGGTGAACTCGGGGATTGCTGTAACTGGCAATGGCGCGCTGTCCGGTTGTTTTGGTGTACTTTTCAGAAAGTTCAAGAATCAGGCGCTGGTCGTTCAGATTGTACTCATCCCAGGAAATGGTTGACGGCAATCGAAACAGAAAACCACCAGAAGTGTGGCCATGAAAGACGCCGGTGATGTTGCGGTGACTGTTTATAAATTCTATGGTAGCGCGCGTTTCGGGTTCGGAAAGGGGAAAAGGACCGGCACCCCGCTGTTCGAACTCCAGGCCCCAGTTGCGCGGAAAATTGCGGTTCATATCGATGCCACCAACGCCATCTTCATTGAACAAGCCATCGCTGTCATCGTCGATGCCTTCGGAGTAGATATCGTAAAACTTGCCGTTAAAATCACTTTCTTGCCGACGCACCATAATGCGTTTATCATCCGGACTGACTTTCCACACCCCGTTCGGATTTTGGACGCGCATGCGAGTAATGACGCCATCGCCATTCAAGTCATTGCCGGGGTCCTCATCAAAACGGCCGTCCCGGTCTTCATCATAAGGCCTGGGAGTGCTTCTAAGAGAGTGAGGCGTGGTTTGCGCAATGTCCGCGCCGTCCGGATTAAATTTGGGCCGGATGTAAAGAGTGTGGGTATTAACCAGCACGGTTATGCGGTCGTCTTTACCATAATTACTCAAAATATGCCAGGCAAAATGCAGCGCAACCTCGGCACCGGTCAGTTCGCCGGCGTGAATGTTGCCATCGTAATAATATCCTGGCTTCTCATCTGCTTTGCCGGTTTCTTTGCTGGTAATTTCCAGCACCATCAGCGGTGTGCCCTTTAAGGTTTCTCCGATGGAATACAATCTGGTAAGCTCAGGATACCTGGCTGCCCAGCCTTCGAGTAAAGCATGAGTCTCCGCTGAGCTGTGATATTTTTGCCAGTTGGGTTGGCTCGCATCCTCTGTTTGAGCAAAAACAAAGTTAATGAAAAACAGTATCGCAAGAATAAACAGCCAGTGAGTATTATTTTTTCTTAGTAACATGGTTCTTCCTCCTGGATTAAAATTGAAGGATGATAAATCATCCTGGAACTTAATTGTCATTTATGAATCTGTTGAATGACTAACCTTCGGAAGGTTAGTCAGCAGCTAAATAACACATTAATTGATGACACTTCCACAATGAGTCTTACAATTTATTTTTAGTGGTAGTCCTTTACTTGCTTGATGAAGTGTCCAGTTGAAAATGTTCCTGCCACCATTGCAATTCATAAAAGTATCTGTGCACGGTTCGCCACAGAGTCCAGCCACCGTGATAGGTCTCGGGGTAGCGGATAAATTTCGCAGGTACTCGCTGTTTTTTCAACGCTACATACATCTGTTCTGCCTCTTCGATAGGAACGCGCAGATCAGCTTCACCATGGATAAACATGGTTGGAGTTACTACGTTGCCGGCGTAAACAATTGGCGATGACTTTAATAGTAATTCCCGGCTTTTTTTCTGCCAGGGCGGCCCGAAAAACTCGCTTTCTTTGGTTCTCGGAATGTCGGCGGTACCATAGTCGCTCACCCAGTTTGAAATCGATGCTCCGGATATGGCAGCAGTAAACCGCTTAGTGTGTGTGATGGCCCAGTTGGTTAAATAACCGCCATAGGAATATCCTGTGACTCCCAGACGATTTTCATCAATTGCATAGTGCTGTAGAGCGTAATCCACACCCGCCATGACGTCTTCGAAATCAAGAAATCCCCAGCTTCCCCAGGTTGCCCAGCGAAATTTTTCGCCATAGCCTGTGGAAGCGCGCGGATTGGTAAACAGCACAAAATAATCCTGCGCAGTTAACAGTTGCCGCTGAAATGAAAAACTGTTGCCGTAAGCGCTGTGAGGACCGCCATGAATCACGAGAATCATGGGATATTTGACTTCTGCGTCATAATTTACGGGTTTCATCACCCAGCCTTCAATTGCAGTCCCGTCTTTGCTTTGATACTGAATGCGCTCGGTTGAGCTGAGTTGGATTTCGTTTAACAGATTTTTATTGCTCTCGGTTAAACGGGTTTCTTCAGAGCCGTCATTGCGAGCCCCAAAAATATTGCCAGGCTGTGTTGGCGTTGTGGCAGAATAGACTATCTGTTTGAAATTCGCAGAAAAACTGACATTTCTCAGCCAACGGTCGCCTGTTGTTACCTGCTCTACGTGTCCATTTTTAGGCGTGAGCTTAAATAAGTGGAAGTTACCATGAGTGGCAGCCGTAAAATAAATGGATTTGCCATCGCCGCTCCATTGCGGCTGGCCGGGGATCAGGTCCCAATCCGCAGTGAGATTTTCAGGCGGGCCGCCATCTGTCGGGATGAGAAAAAGATCGGTCGGCGCTCCGTGATCCTGTTTTGCAGCGATCACTTTATCTAATCCAAGGTTTCCCCTGACAACAATGGATTTACTATCTGGAGAAAATGCCGGACTGGAATAGTTAAAGCCGTCGTCGGTGAGTCGTTGTACTTTGCCATTTGTGCTTACAAGCCAAACATCAGCCCGCTCGTAGGAATGTTCATCGCGCTGATGGGAATCGGCTGTGAAGGCCAGAGCCGTACCATCCCGACGCCAGGCCGCTCTCTGGACATTGAAGCCAAGCTCGGTTATTTGTTTGGGATCGCCACCTGCCCTGGGTACGACATAAAGTTCCTGTGCAGGAGTCGCTTGCGGATCGCGCGGATCGGGCAAATAACCCCGGCGGTCAAAACGATAATTCATCCAATCGAAGATTCGTCCTTTAAATCGTTCCTGGATTTTGCGCTCAAACTCATTCAGTTTCGGCTTCTCAGGTTTGGATTCAGGGGGAGTCCGTTTGGTAAATGCAATCCATTTATTGTCCGGACTGAAAATCGGCCGGCCGCCAACGCCGGTAATTTGAAATGCTTCACCAGCGGGTCGATCCATTCTTAGAAACCAGATAGAGCTGCTGGTTTTCTCATCTGCTTGCGGGACTTCCCGCCTTGATGAAAATGCTAATAAAGTAGCGTCCGGACTCCACTGCGGATTCGTGGCATTAAAAGCGGGATTTGTTAACCGAACTGGCTCATCGCCAGAATCAACCGCAGCCAGCCAGATTTCTGTCTGCCGGCGGTTTTCCTTTTCGATTATATAGGTTCTGACATAGGCGACCTTTTTACCGTCCGGTGAAATCGCCGGGCTGTTGACACTCTCAATCCGATAATAGTCTTCCAGAGATACCGGCCTTTTTGTTATTGTGGACGAACTTTGTGAATGTGGAGAATTATGTACCTGGCTTATTCCCTGTGTAACGAGATAGATAGACAGGAATAACATCAGTGAAATGGTATTGAACTTTTTCATCTTTCCTCCTTCGAAGCTAGTAAATTAGTTAAGGCTGGGTGGGAATGGGCCACCTGTTATAGAATAGTGATTGTCTTCCGAAATTTATTATTACCTGCTTACCACGCTCGTGGGGGTAATTGTGCTCCTCACTTGATTCAGTCTCCAATTAATCCTCAACGGAGTTAATAAACAGGAATTTCATGACCTTGTTAACTCAAAGCATCTTCAACAACTCAACCTTTAACATTGGATCGGTACTAAGGCTCGAGTCGCAAATACTACTAATAAAACCAGCAGAGTGGTTATTCTACAAAACCAACGCGAGAAGAGAAAAAAAACTACCGAGCCACCACGTCATCTTTAAAAGTAAGCCAAATAATTAACGAAAAATTTTATCTATCCAGTATTCTGGCTCTCTATGTTGATGGGCTACTGCAAGAATATAAACTTTGTCATTGTGGATTGAATATATTAAACTGTATGGAAATTTTTCAATATAGCCTTTCGTGTATGTTTTGTATTTTGTGTCCACACACTTGGGAAAAGAGTAATTAATTCAATTGTTGTTAGGACTTCATCAAAAAACTCATCACCCAGGCCATAAGATTATAGATTGTAATAATCAATCGCATCATCTAATTCGATTGAGGCGGGTTCAATAAATTCGACTTCCATTTATTTATATCTTTGTATTATTTCATTCAATGGAATAGTTTGCACTTTGCCTGCTTTTAATGCCTGGTATCGTTTTTCTGCTTCCTCAGCCCATATTTTATCAATTTGTTCATCGGGTTTATCAAGACTTTGCGCCAGCCATTCGATAAGCTGTAACCTTTCTGCGGGTCTTAAGTTTAACGCTTTCTCAAGTAATATTTTAGTATCCATCAATTTTCACCTAATTTAAACTTTTGAAAATATGTTATTTGTATTTTTGGGATAAAATATATAAAATGATAGAACTGTTAGTAATATTAGTTTCTTTTAGAGAAATATGTAAAAATATAGGCAATAAGTAGATAAAAGTAAATATTAAATATTTGATCCTCTGTGTTTATCTATCCAATATCCCTGCTCAATAAAGCCCCCCGCATTGCTTTGATGTGGCGGGGCTCGGTTCGGCAGCAGCCGCCAAGTAATAAGGCGCCGTTTCTTCGCCATTCGGAAACTGCTTTGCCGAAATTTGTTGTATCTGAAATCCCAATCCAGGCGCGCCGGGTCGCGTCGTAAATCTTGCCTGAATTCGGATACACAACTATCGGTTTGGTTGGCGCTCCTCTGCGAATCTGCTCAATCAATGCAGAAACATACTGAGGAGGAGTGCAGTTGACTCCTACCGCTACTACCTGCTCACAGTTTACAAATAGTGTGGCGCATTCTGCGATCGGTGTTCCGTCGCTAATGCTTTCATTGTCCCGGCATGAGAAACTTACCCAGACCTGGATTGCCGGTGTTTCCTGGAGGAGCTCCAGCAAAACCTCTGCTTCCTGAAAGCTCGGGATAGTTTCGCAGGCGAATAAATCGGCGGACGACTCAGCCAGCACCTTCCATCGCGGCTCATGGAACGAGCGCAATTCACTTGATGGGATACCATAGTTGCCGTGGTATTCAGAGCCGTCAGCGAGATACGCGCCATACGGCCCGATACTCGCTGCCACAAGAGGCCGAATAGGCCGGTCTTCTTCGCTTTTGACGCATTCCCAATATTCGTCGCGGGCCTCGCAAGCCAGGGCCACAGATTTTTTCATGAGAGACCTTGCCTGTTTCTCTGACATTCCCTCTGCCACGAAGCCTGGAACACTTGCCTGGTAACTGGCAGATGTGATACAGTCTGCACCCGCTTCGAGGTACGAAAGATGTACCTTGCGAATATCTTCGGGATTGGTAACCAACAGGCGAGCGGACCATAATGGATGATTGAGATCGTGGCCAAGGTTCTCCAATTCGGTTGCCAATCCGCCATCTAGCAGGACTACGCCTTGCTTCTCGAGAAAAGCATCAATTGGTGATGGTTGTGGCAATGGATTTGCTCCTCTGATTCTGTTTGTATCGATGTTCACATAATTAACGTTTGACCGACAACTAATTAAATTATGTTATCCACAATTTATGATTTTTAAACAAATCAATAAAATCTTTTTTGCGATTTTCGGGTAACCATGAAGCTTCTATGGCGTTTAAAATTAAAACACAAATATCCCTGTATGAAAAACCACATTCTTCTACAAGTAATTGATACTCATACGCAAGATTTGTATTAAACATTTCAGGGTCATCTGTGTTTACTGTTACGAGCAAACCTTCCTTAAAATAGTCCTTAATTGGATGATCTTTAATATTTTCGACAACTCCCGTACGTACATTTGAAACAGGACACATTTCCAATGGAATTCTCTTTTTTGCAAGAAAATGTAATAATCGAGGATCTTCAAACGCCCGAGTACCATGTCCTATTCGATCTACTTTTAGTTTTTCAATCGCACTCCAAATACTCTCTGCGCCATCTGCTTCGCCTGCATGAGCATTAGTGCGAAATCCAAATTTGCGAGCCCTTTTAAAAATACGCTCAAATAACTCTGGGGGATATTCTCGCTCAGAACCACCAATCCCTATGCCAATTACTCCAAATTCTCTGGTTTCATTAAGCTTCTCAAGCGTTCTTATCTCTTTATAGGGCCATAATCACGCACCAGGTCAGCGATAAGAGATACTTCAATTTCTGGAACTCGTGATAGACCAATGTGAACGGCTTCATTTATATTTTGGATTTCAAGGCCATTACGAATAAAAAGTGATGGCGAATAAAGCATTTCAGCATATCGAATATTTTGGTTGAAAAGTTCTCTCGCAACTAATTCAGAAATGAATGTGAAGTCTTCGTATTCACGCAGGAACTGATTTTTCCAGGACCAGGTTTTAATGAAATGAGCAAAATCAGTAAATACAAAACGTTTTTTAAGAGTTTCAACATTGGGGATTGCACTATCACCGCCGTATTTTTGAATAAGCTCCCACAGCGCTCTGTGCGGAATGGCGCCTTCAAGATGAATATGGAGTTCAATTTTTGGTATTTTTTTAAACCAGGTCATTAACAAAAGTCAAATGTTTAAATTAATGGGCTTGGAAAATGTATTATATTTAGTTGAAATTAAGATTGGTGGCTCCTAAATTAAAAA
>CAZIKB010000090.1:3096-26994 GCA_964539665.1 uncultured Cytophagia bacterium | reverse complement strand
TGTCGAGTAGACATAATATGACTCCTATATTAATACACGTACATTAAGACAATATGAGGAGTTTCAATGCCCCTCACAGAACCGGACTTGTGGATTTCCCACATCCGGCTCTTCATTAATACTCTCTTCAATAGCCACATAAAATGTATAAGTATACTTTACTGCTACCTCCGATGTAAGGCGTTGTGCGGTTTCCACAGTATCTTCCAATTCAGTGATTGGCCTGTTCCTCACTTCGCTCTTGCGTATTAATGCTGACCCCTTCGAGTGTCCCAAATATCTGGACTCAACAGGCATTACCCTGTTTACACCTCTACTATGAGTCAGTCCGACTACCGAACCGCCATACTTCCTTGTTGCCTCTTCGGCTTCTTGGAAGCTTCCTATTGGAACGTCTCGGTTCTCCCAAGTTCCAACATAAACAGTTCGTTTGCCCGCCACGGACTTAGACCCCGGCACGTCAGGGACACACTCACCTTTATCGTGTGAACTGATTTTGGTTTCCAGGACATGAAACCCTTGACCCAATGCAATGAGAGTTATTTCGGGGCTCGATACCTTCACTTGCGTTGTGGCTGACAAACTGCCTTTCCCATGGCTTCGCATGATTCGTTACCTCATCATACGCATGGTTCAGTTCCGTGCCGATGGTTAGTCGTTACACGTGCCGGATTGTCCAGCTTGCTCATATTAGCTTTGCTTGGCGCACTCATGATTTATTCCTTAGATACAATATTATTTTTATGGGATTCTGAAGAGTGTTAATGTTCGGGCTTAATGGTGCGGTTTCGGAGAACAAAACTATGAACCAAAACAAAACTAAGAAGCGAGCGCAAAGCCAGAAATTGAGAAAAGCGGTAACATCCAGTGCAGCCGATTGTTATGTGCTCGCGGCCAAACTATAGCCTGCTATTTTGCCTCTACGCTTTCGGACTTTCAGTTACATACGCTATTGGCTTTGCAAGCAGACGAAAAATTGATGAAGCCAGATAACCAAAAACAAATCCAAAAAATGCATTAGTAAAACACGCCAAACTAAAACCAACAAAAATAATATCCCAAGAAAGACCCAAAAAAAATCGATAAGTTATTAAATTGGTACTAAGCTTTGTAAGATTTGCTAACGCATTTGTAATGCCTGCAAACAACGGCTTTCGAGGATAGTCTCTAAAAATGTAATAAAGAATATCAAGTATCAAACCCGATGTTATATATTCCACGAAAGTTAATATGCCTTCTTCGGAAGGAGAAATAAGTGATATAAGACCGCCGGCTAATAAATTAATTGTAGTGCAAGAACCAAATTGAGGGAGCAATCCTTTTCCGATAATTGCGGGCATAAACCGAATTGCGCTACCGTCGCCTTTGACACCTTTTAAATTAACGACTCTTGTAACTAATCTCAGGACTACAACCAGTGCTGCTAGCAAAGACATCAAAACGAGATTTCGGACTTGAAACAGGCTGCCCTTTTGGCTTTTTGCTTTCATTAAAGTACTGGATTTTATAACGTGAGGTTTAAACCAAATCGTGTAGTCCTACCTTCTCTTGGGTAACCGAAACGGGTCACATAATCTTCGTCTTTTATATTACTCATTGCAATATAGGCGTTCAATAGATTTCGAATCGTTATGGAGGTTTTGGCATTCAATAAAAAATAATTTGGCATTTGGGTATAAACTTGTTCTTCATCCACATCGAAAAGCTCGCTAACATAAATTCCATTTAATGAAAAATAGATATTAAAAGGCAATTTGTAACGCAATTCGACATTAAAGTTATGTTTTGGTAATCTACGAAGCTGGCGAGAACTTCCATCTACAAATTTCTCATCTGCTTCAAGATAAGTATATCCCAGATGTCCAAACAGTCGCTTTGTCAGCCAACCGCCTGATGAGGCCTCGAACCCTTTAAGAGTAACATCTTCTAAGTTTTCATAAAGACTTCTCCTGTCTTCTCGATCAATCAAATCTTCCAATTTATTAAGAAAAACTGTTAAATCAGTTTGAATTTTTTGAGAATTGATAAATTTGAGACCTAACTCATAATTGTTCGCTTTTTGTTCTTGAAGATCTGGATTACCATATCTATCTCGATATAATTCCCGTAGTTTAGGAAAGCGTGTCCGTCGGGTGGCAGATGCATGCAAGTCAATTTTGTGGCTTACTTGATAACCAATTACAATTTGAGCGTTCAGCGCAGAAATACTCTTATTTGTTTGCGGTTGATCAAACCTGCTGATAAGTCCCCCAACAGCAATTGATAGTTTTTTCTTTATAGATAATTCATCCTCTACAGCAAGAGAATAGGTGTGAACGTCAACATCAACAATACTTTCGGGATCGCTGCTGTTTTTATAGGCATCGTTTTCAAAAGATAGATTAAGAATTAATAAATTGTTTTGAGAAGTGACCAGCTTTGAATAAAGCATAGCGCCTAGTGCATAATCTTTAGCAGAATTAACCTCAACAATCTTGCTGTAGGTTGAATCTTGGTATGTAGTCTCCGCACTTTTATATCGATTGTAAAATATCTTCAACGAGGCAGGAATACAGGAAAAACTATTTGAAAGCCCAAAAGTCATTCGCTTCGATTCTGTTAATCGCTCAAAATCAGGATCAGAAATACCGCCTTGTGGCGGAAATCCTCGTTCGTTGTCTGACATATTGAAGAAGAAAGATGAAACTCCAATAGGATTAATTTTAGAATTTAAATGAAGGAAAAAGTTTTTTCTAGAGTAGTCACTGTTCTCACGAATTCCACCATCCTCGTTTTCCTGAGATTTAAAACCTCCTGATACTGCAAACCCATCAGTTGCTTCATAATTGGCTGAAACGAAATAATTTATGAACTTATTTCTACCACCATAATTTGCTCGAAGCAAGCGAGTATTATTTTCTCCAATTTCAAAGGCGGCATGCTTCCAGTTATAATTTAAGCCCGATTTTGGAATAATATCGATAACACCTCCCATTGCATTTGTGCCGTAAATCACAGACGGAGCACCTTTGATCATTTTTACTTTTGTAACATTTTCGATAGAGATTTCATTTAGATCTATCGTTCCTTCAAAAGCTGATGCAATGGGTATTCCATCAAACAAGACCAAAATATCTCGATGCCTAAAACCCCTGACCAAAACACGAGCGTCTCCTGAGGAGCTTCTTTGAACGCTCATTCCAGTTGACTGTGACAGAACTTCGGCGACATTATGCGCATTCCAAGAATGAAAGTCTTGCGTGTTTGCTTCGCGTACAATATTTTGGGAAGGAACCAAAATTGCGTAATCTGAGATAACAATTTCCGGGAGATTATAGCTTATTGAGTCAATATTCGATTCTTGAGCAAGAGTATAATCCTTAGCAACCAAGCATAGCAGCACGATTAATTTGACATTTAAAGGCAATAAGATTCTAAAAATCTTAGGTTTCGAAATTGTCATTTTACCGCTCTTTTTCTTTTAAGAATAATTTTTCTTGGATTGTTGGATCCAATTGTTCATAGATACCATACAAATCCGAATAATACTTTTTGATTCTTGCCCTCCATCTTATAATGGCCACTATGGCGAATCCCCAAATTGCAATAATTATGAGAATTAACTCAAGACTAGGTCTATAGGTTCGAAATTCAGCGTATGTAAATGGAATAATGGAAATCCCAATAAACATGAAATTAACAAAAGTATTACGAAGTATGAGGTTCTTTCTAGATTTCCAGTTATCAAACCTTTCAGCTAAATATTGTTTGTGAAGATAGACATAATTGAGCACACCATTCAAGTCTATTTTCTCTTTCTTGTTGTTAATAATGTAATCATCAAGTATTTTATCTTCGTGAATTTTCTTAAGCCAGTTGAGCCACCTGATGTCCCAATTGCTCCCAATCCATTTGTTCTTGAATATCCAATATCTATATATATCATTTGTTATGACTCCGATTGTGTAAACTAAAGCAGTTGCCGCAAAAGCATACAAAAGTGAATTGTTGCCGCTGACATTATTAAGCATAGTATCATGCAAGTATTCTAATGTACTGTCAGATTTGACGATGCTATTTATTGATGCCAGGATAAAAAAGATCCAAATGCTGCTCTGTGTCCCGATGATTAAGTAATCAACTGGAATTGTCGAGGTTTTCATAATATTTAGTCTCCTTCCTTTTCAGTAAAATACTGCCTTGAAGAGAACACTAAAATTTCTGAATCGATTGCTAAAGAATGTTAAATAATTCGGAATCATTTTTACACACAACGGCCGATGTTCAAACGACCAAACAGCAGGAGATGAACATGATAGAAACCACAAAACCTGCTCCAAAACAGGACTTAGATACCCAAAAGCAAGGAGTTGTTTGGTTCGGGTGGAACAATGGTTTATGTATTATCCGTTGATATAAAGTTAAAAATATTAATAATTTCTGGTGAATAATAAATATAAATAATTAGTGTTAATATTAATGAAACTAACACTATCACAAATATCCCCTTAAGGAATATTAATTGTTTTTTATATCTCTTTTCTAATTTATCATAGGTATTTTCAAATTCATCAAATAGTGAAGCATATTTAAGTCTGAATCTTTCTCTCTGTGCTTCAAGTGAATCTTTTATAGCCCGTAATGATTGGTTTTGATTTGATAAAAGGATAAACATTAAAGTAGAAAATACAATTGCACCAAATAGTATCAAGGTATTTTTTAAAGTTATTTTGTTTTCATTTTCAAACTGACTACCAATAATTACAAGTGCAATCGGTATAGTTAATATTTTATTTTGTATCTCTGAAAATATTTTGTTTAATTTTGAAGTAAATTCTAAATTCCGTTCTTCAATTTCTTCACGAATTTTTTCAAAAGAAAATTCACTTAAGAAAAGCTGATAATTATCCTTAAATCTTTTCAATAAATCTTCAAAACAAAAAAGTAGATGTTTAAATCTTTCGTTCGAATTGATATTAATTAAAACTTCAAATAAGACAGAACGGAAAATTTCAACTTTTTGATCGTTATGAGGTTCACTTTTTAGTCCATGAATTAGACTGTCAAGATTATTAATTTGATTTGTATCATCAATATTATATTGGATTGGAAGTTCCAGTTTGTTTTTACATAAAAATATTAATCTTAATTGCCCTGATTTAATTTCATGGTGATCACAAATATCTTTTAACAATGTAATCAATTTTACAATTTGTACATATTTGTTAATTTCAGGTGGGATATTTTTCTGTCCTTTTTGAAAATTATATCTTGCAATAAAATATTGATCAGGCTCCTCAAATTGATACCGAGTTATTGAAAATAAATCATCTAAATCTTTAGCAAAAAAGAGCGAACCATTCGAAAACCGCGGAGGATGAAGTTTTATTTTGCATTCTCTATTAACAATTCCATCACTTTTTAATTCCGTTATAGTAAGCTCTCTATCTGCCAACTTAATGGTAGGATAGATTAGGTTATGGATTTCTAATTGAAAAATAATCTCATTTATTTCTTGAGTTAAAACAATATTACCTTCTATTTCACCACCATCCCAAGAAATATTTGTCATCTTCTGAAAGATTGACAGAGTTAAAGAAAGTTTTTCTCCTTTAGAAATCACGACATCTCATCTAACTGTATTTTTAAGTCATTAGGTAACTCTCGAATCAGAAGACTTTCTTCATTTTGATCATAGATAATTCTATTTCCAAGTAAATCAGTATCAAAACTTAATGTCAATTTTTTATCTTTTCCAAAAATTCTACGAAGACGTTTAATTGTATCTCTATGTGGTTCAAAACCAGTGCTTAGCGAAAATTCTTCAGAATTTGCATATTCTAAAAATTCATTTGGTTCTTCTTCATTAATAATATGAGATAAATCTTCTAAATAAATTGGCTCTTTATCTTTCCTTTTATTTTCACAATAGTCAAATACTTTGGATTTTAGGTTTAGAGTATGTGTACTGTCAAAATCTTTTTCATCACAATAATTGTCAATTACTTTTAATAAAGTTTGTGATTGTTCTTTTGAATCAGTGTAATCAGTACATCCTAAAAACTCTCTAAAATAAACCGAAACACTTTCTCCGGATTTTCTCCCTTTAACAAATGATATGTATTTTTCCGAATCTCCACTATCCCAAGCTTCAATGTCTAGTCTCGCTGCTAAATGTAAATGTTCTAAATCTAAATGTGTTGTATCTAAAATATCCAAGGTCTCATCGTTAATTGTGATTCCGCTTTTGTCATTTAACATAACTATCATCAAATAATTTACTTCATTTATTGAGTAATGAATGAATAGAACATAGCCACCAGTTGCCAAATTAGCTGGATCGATTTTACTTTTAAACAGATTCATAGAATCTTTTGTAAAATTAACAAAATCTGAAGTTCCTTCCAAATGATTTTTTAATAATAAGCTAAATGGATATGAAACTAAATCATTTTGGAAAGCACCGTATGCCTTTCCTGTTCTTTCTCGATATACTTTTCTTATTTCACGTAGTAACTTTTCAAGTGCTTCTGAAATCTCAGAGACAGAATTACGTGTACTCAAAATCGATTGTTCATTTCTATGTTTTTCTAACCTATGAATTATGGAATTATTAATTACCATTGTAACACCTCATATTTTGGAATTCATTTAATGCGTAACATTAGTATTGAGCGGTTTATAGAACGTTTACTATATTTCTAAATATAGAAACATGTCTTCAACTAGAACGAATTTTAATATTTCTATAAACAGAAAGTTTTGATCATAATAAATAGGCCAAAACCACTTCTAATCATCTTAGATCACAATTTAATGACTTTTTAGTAATGCTAATGTTATCCCCTATATATATGCGAGAATCAGAATCAGTTAGTTAGATGCAGGTTCAGAAAGAAAAACTCTAAGAATGAGATAACATCGACTCCTATGATGTTAAGTATTTTGAATTGTTGTTAAAGATAAGTAATAAGTTTAATGTTGTCAAGAAAAATATTGCGGATTATAGAAAGAATAGCTATGCTGCAAAAGTTTTAAAAAATAAAATCAGCCAACTATAATAATCCTGGCTGACAGGAGAGTATTATCATGAGGTCTCAGAAAAAAAATCATGGGATCGATTTTCTCATACAGTGAGGATTGGTGAAATACAAATTTTACTTGATTTATATGCATAAAATGTGCATTTTCATTTTATGAAAACTACCTTAAACATTGATGACGATTTATTAGTTCGTGCTGCAAAGCTCACTGGTATTAAAGAGAAAACATCATTGGTGCGTCGAGGACTGGAGGCATTAATTTCCCTTGAAAGCGCTCGACGGTTAGCCGAGCTTGGCGGCAGTGAAAAGGGCTTACTTTCAATTCCTCGGCGCCGCACAGGAACTGGGGTATGATTTTAGTCGACACCTCAGTCTGGATCGATCATCTAAAAAACGGGCTCAATCGTTTGATTAAAGAGCTTAATGAAGGTGGCGTTTTATGCCATCCATTTGTAATCGGAGAGCTTGCATGTGGTAATCTTGAAAACCGCAACGAAATTTTACGCTTGTTTAAGGCTTTGCCAGAGGTTCAAGTCGCCAATCACTCGGACGTATTAGCTCTCGTTGAGAGTAATCGTCTGTTTAGCCGCGGCCTGGGTTGGATTGATATGCACCTTCTTACTTCAGCAATGATGACACAGTGTGGTTTGTGGACTAAAGATAAACGATTGCATTCCGTGGCTAATGAGCTTGAAATCTCTGTATAGCTCATTTAAGAGAACTATCAAAAGGAAAAAGATAAATGAAAAAAATACATGATGTTCAGAAAATTGAATTTAAAAAAAATAGCATGTATTTAAAAGTAGACGGTAAAGAATATGTTATTCTAACAGAAAAAATTTCAAAAAGGTTATTAAATGCGTCCGAAATAGAAAGAGGGAGATCTGAAATTTCACCTTCAGGATATGGTTTACATTGGCCATTATTAGATGAAGATTTATCAATCGATGGCTTGCTTGGTATAAAACATGCTCCTTCACAGAAGAAAGAAACCGTTGGAATTTAGAAAATTTATCATATTATTTTGTAACCTGAATTATTCACCGCAAAGGCGCAAAGGACGCAAAGACCACATAATAACAAATAGTTATGTATTCTGTACACGTTGTTGATATTTGCGTATTCATTAAATCTGATTTTAAGATTAAATGTAAGAAAAATAGCTTAGCGGTCTTCGCGTCTTTGCGGTTTAAATTTATGAATAATGCAGGCTAATATTTCAATGAATCTACAGCTTTTTTCTGCAATATCACTCATTCCTCAAACTATCTACAGGATTTAATTGTGCAGCCCTGATAGTTTGAGAAAAAATGATGATAAAACCAATAGCTTCATTCGAAGTGACATTTACAGCGAGTTTCCGATCAGGTCCAATTATTCATATTTAAGAGCGCTCACCGGTTTTGCCCGTGCTGCTTTTAGGGATTGAAAACTTACCGATAACAAAGCGATTACCAGCGCCAGTATCCCGGGCAAAATAAATAACCACATCTCCAGATTCACCCGATAAGCAAAATTCTGCAGCCAATTATTCATAATATAATATGAGATTGGGACAGCCACTACGAACGCGACTGTAATAACCTTAATAAATTCCTTTGATAAAAGAGTCAAAATATTTGCACTTGACGCTCCCAAAACTTTGCGGACGCCGATTTCTTTTGTTCTTTCTTCTGCCATAAAAGCCGCCAGCCCAAAAAGTCCAAGACATGCAACTGATATTGAAAGACAGGCAAACACAATGAAAATATTCTGCATTCTTTTTTCATTCTCGTAAAGCTGATTAATGCGATTATCCAGGAAACTATATTCAAACTGTTCGCCGGAAAATGTTTCTGTCCATTTCTGTTCAATGAAATCCAGAGTTTTACCGACATCACCGGGCTGAATTCTGATAGAAATTTCGTTAATATAATCCGGATAGAGTACTAACACCAGCGGTTCAACTTCACTTCGCAGAGATTTGAAATTGAAATTTTTTACTACCCCAACAATATTGGCGGAATTGTTCGCATCTCCCCTGTCTAATTTTTTCGCTACCGCCTCCTCAGCAGTCCAGCCAATTCTTTGCACGGCAGCTTCATTCAACATAATTGCCCCCGCTGTATCTGCACTGAATTCTTTTGAATATTTTCGTCCTGTAAGCACCTCCATCCTGTACGTATCCAGAAAATCATAATCAGTTGTCATAATAAAAAGATTAATATTATCATCGGGATTCTGACGATTGGCGAATCCAGTGTTGCTAATATATGTATCGCTGGGAATATCAGAGGACGCAGATAGCGACATAATTTGAGAACTTTGCAGTAGCTCGTTGCGAAACGCCTGATAACTTTGACCAACCTGTCTGCTTCTGACTGGAAGGATAACCACATTTTCTTTATCAAATCCCAGGGACCTGGTCTGTATGTATTTCATCTGTGTGTAAACTGTAAACATGCCGATTATCAGACTAATTGAAATGATGAATTGAATGACCGCCATGTTTGTTCGAAAGGCAGACTTGCCGGTGCCTGACAGCAGGCCTCCCTTCAGAACATGAGCAGGTTCAAATTTTGTCAGATAAAATGCAGGATAAATACCCGCAAATATGCCAACAGTTAGAGTAATTCCGATAAGGATCATAATAGTCTGCGCCTGCAAAAATAAATTCATAGACAACATTTCACCAAGAATTGAATTGTATGCCGGAATAAATAACGCAACAAGAACAAGCGCAAGCAGCATGGCTATTCCCGCTAATAGCACGGATTCCTGGATAAACTGCACCCTTAACTGGATTAAACCGGCGCCAACTGTTTTGCGCAAGCTCACTTCCTTGGCTCTTTTATTGGCCCGGGCTGTTGATAAATTCACAAAATTAACGCCGGCAATGAATAGTATCAGTACTGCAATAGACGAGAATATATAAACCGAAGATTTATTCCCTCCCGCTTCTATTTCCCAATTTTCACCTGGATTTAAATGGATATCAGTTAAAGGGAAGATGTGCATTTTAAGCACTTCATGAATGTCAAGACCCTGACTGAGCAAGTCCCCGTAATAAGGTTCAAGACGCTGATTAACAAATGCTTTCAATTTCTCTTCGAGGTTACTTCTCGAAGTGTTTTTCGTAACCAGGATATAGGTATACAAATAATTACTTCGCCAACTGCTAAATTGAGTGTCCGGATAAGAGGAGATAGACATCAGCATGTCGAAATGGATATGCGAATTTTCCGGCACCTTTCTCAGGATACCCGTAATCTCAAAATCAACGGGCTCGTTATTCCACTCAAAGGCGAGCGATTTGCCGATTACATCTTCGGTGTCAAAATATTTTAGTGCACTTTCCCTGGTTAAAACCACGGTCCGAGGTTTTGTAAGAGCGCTCAGCTCATCGCCTGCTTCCAGACCAAAATCGAAAATTTCAAAAATAGAATTATCCACAGCAAACATCCCCTGCCTGTGAACATGATTATTTTGGTCTTTAATGGAAAACTCTCTTCGCCAGATACGCACAGCATTTTCGATTTCAGGATAGTCATCTATCAGGGCCTGTTTATAAGAGCCGCCGCAAATAGGCCATCTACTGTAAAGCTTATCGCGGAATAATTCCCGTTCGACTCGATAAATTCTGTCCGAATTTTCATGAAAACGGTCATAACTCAATTCCCGCTGCACCCAAAATCTTATTATCAAACAGGCGGCCAAACCTATAGCCAGCCCGGATACATTAATAAATGAAAATAATTTGTGCTCAATGAAATTCCTGATTGCAACTGTTACATAGTTTTTTAGCATAGCAACATTTCCTCTGATTATCAAATGAACGTACAGAAAAACGGATTTCAAAGCCTGTGACCAATACCACAATTTTGCTTTTTTAACTCCGTCTGCTTCTGTCATATACTCAAAGGTTTCCCTTAAATCCCCCGCGAGAGAGAAGCGATGTTCATAAACAGATAACTTACTGACGAGCCATTGAGCGAGCCTGGGTGGTAAATTTTTATTCTGCTGATTCATTTTAGTTTCCCCGCACAAAAGCGAAATCAGGAATCCCGCCCCATAATTTGCTTTGCAGTTCCCTTGCCGCTTGCAGGGCATCTAAGCCGTCTTCAGTGATTTTATAATAGACTTTCCTCTTCCCGCCTCGAACGGCAGTAGGTTCGCCTTTGTAGGATGTCGCATATCCCTTTCTGATTAATTGATCCAGATTGTTATAAAGCGTCCCAAAAGCAAAGTCTTTTTTTGAATACTCACACACTTTCTCCCTGATTTTGACACCGTAAGCATCATCATCAAGACGCCAGATTGTGAGTAGTAGGATTTGTTCTGTAATAGTCAAATTCATGACAGCTTACTCCCTGATATTTTTCCGAGTTTTTCGTTTTAACATTATATCGAGAAACTCGGTAAAATGTTTCATAATAGTTTGTGTCTGAGGAAAACTATATTTTCTGACTGTCATTGCTGTGAGCTCAACATGATGCTGATGCACCATTCCTTCAGGAAGAACAGCGCTCGTCGGTATGTCATTCCCAATGCCCGGGATCTGCGACTGGAAGTATCTTTTTTAAAAACGGTAAACCGGAATGATGAAGAGATCTCAGTGTCTGTAAGCTGGAGATTGCCTCGTCATGCCGCTTCTGACACATGCGCGTCAAATTAAGGGAAGCGAGCATAAACAATCCTGACAGGATTCGAAATCCTGTCAGGGTTTTAATTCACTTTTCGGAGCTAACAGGATAACCGTACACCTATAGACTTCGTTCGGGGTAAAAAAACGACTTTTGGGACAGCCCCACGCAATTGATCAGGAAGCTTAGCTTGGTACAAATTGTACCACCACTGGAAACTAAGTTTCTTGCCAGTTTCATTCCAAAATAGAAATTTTGGAATGTGTTATTTTTCAATTCGATTAATTCTCAATTTGCTTCTAAATCCGTTGACTTTTTGTTTCTTTTTTTTAAATTAAATTTAAAGATGGGGAGCAGAGAGCACCCGCGTTTCCCCTGGATGATGTTGAGTGGTACCGAAGACGGATATTATTCCAGAATACATGATATACAGTTAGAACGTCAATAGATGAATTAAATCAGTCGGATATTACTATATTTGTCAAGATATCAAGAAACTATCTACTAAGTTGTTAGCCCTTTAATTAGTGTTCTACATATCATAAATTGGGTGTTACAATAATTCTTGATACATTGAAATAAAAAAGCATTCAGAATATTGAACGAATAAATAAAAAACTAGAAGGAAAAATCTTATGCGTTATTTTAAACGGTTATTTGGATTGCTACTGATAGCAACATCACTCGTTACTAGTCTTAACGCTCAAAAGGTAGACTCAAATTTGAGGAAGGCTGCAAAGAAGGGACAAGTCGAAAAAGTGCAAGCTGCATTGCAGGAGGGCGGTTCTATCAATTCTATAGACAAGAAAGGAAGGACTGCGTTAATGTTCGCTGCAGAAAAAGGATACCTGGAAACTGTTAAGTTTCTTTTGGACAACGGAGCTAACATCGAAGTAACTGATAGCAATGGAGAATCAGCACTAGATAAGGCGACAAAAAAGAAAATAAAAGGATCCCTTCAACTCGGTCTAAATCGTGTTATCGCACTCATAGAACTTACACAAGCACAGAGGACTAATACGATAGATGGCTATGTGGACTTTATATCAAAGTATCCTCCCACATGGGGTTTTGGTGAATTAGAAGATTATACTGAAATGGCCCAAAATAGCCTTGAGAAACTAGATTTCCAAGAAATTTCTAAAGTTAATACTATAGAGGCATATCAGGATTTTATAGAGAGAGCCCCCAAAAGTAGTTATGTAAAAAGCGCTCATGCGAAAATAGACTCCCTAGAGTCAATTTCAATATATGAAACTGTTGAAAAGTTGTTTGGAACAGTCGAAGAGAACGAGCAGAAACGAATATTCACGAACTTTTTTAAAGGCTATGGTCAGCACTTTCGATTTGAGACAACTGCAAAACTAATGAGAGGAATTAGGCAAGAATTAATTCATAGGATAGATAAGCTGCCTAAAGCCACATCAGATACAAGTTTTTTTGAATATATTGCAAGCTTTCGTTATGTGCCCACCTCAAAAATGTGCTTAGGTTATAAAGTTCTTGATGGAGAAAGAATACAACTTTTTTCTGAAATTGGAAACATCTCTCAGTTGTATTCCGACACAGAGATGCAATTCGAATCAGTTTATCTAAACAACAATGTCGCCAAACTTGCGGCACTTATGGCCGCCAAGGTTTGCCATGAGAAATTTGGTGAACTAACGCACAAACATATGGTTTCAGGGGGTGTTTCAGGCAACCTATCAACCCTCTTCGAGACACTTCAGAAATCATCTTTCTCAGTGGAATCTTATCAAGAAGAGGCAGCACGAGATGTTGCGACGCATCAAACCCTTAGAAAAATATATAGCGATATGGTTGAAAGCCTGGCTGAGGTTCTTTTTGCGTCTGACATTCGGAAAAAGACAAAGAATTATCTTCTAAGAGATTTTGTCGTGTGGGCAAGATTGGTTGAATTTGGAACTAGTTATATAGCAAAGTTTGAGGAAATTGCTAATAATGATAGTAACGCTGAAAACAGAGAAAATGCCCGTAAAATAGTTGACGAATACAAGGACACAGCGAAAAAATAAACCCTAATAATCTTTAAAACTCAAGCGCACACGAGTGCCCCACACGAAACTGTAAAGTTGTGGTGGCACACGCCTTCAAGCCATGCTTAGGGCTGGGCTTTTCCTAACGTTTTAGTGCAGCCGACGCCTAATCTCCGGCGTGATTTTCGAGTTTGGAGAATCGGTGGGTTTAGTTCAATTTAACAGGTCACTGAGTTTGCGTCGGCGCGCCTGACCAAAGCGATAGAAAAAAATTCAAATGGATAATATATGAAAGTAACAATATTCTTATTTTTCATTTTAGTCTCTATTTCGTTTGGGTAACAAATTGAAATAAATTCAATTGAAGATTTTAACAGGCTCCAGGTTGTTTATAGCCTTTCAGATTATCTCGCTCCCAAAGTAATATTGGACACCGATTCATTAAAAACTACTGTCCAGGATGAGTATGAAACAACGAAAATATTAAGTCCAAAGAAGTGGTTAAATCAAGAATTGATTTTGTATACAAGATAGATGGCAAAGATAAATATCTCACTCAAATGTTACTCATATTTCAATGCATCCACTGGATTGGCTACTGCAGCTTTTACAGCCTGATAGGATACAGTCAGCAGTGCTATCAACAGCGCCAGAATCGTTGAAAACAGGAATGTCCAGATAGTCATATTTGTTCGGTAGGCGAAATCCTGCAGCCACCGGCTCATTACAAAGTAAGCAACCGGCCAGGCAATAATATTTGCCACCAATACCCATTTCACAAAATCTTTTGAAATAAGACTGACAATACCCGGCACGGAGGCGCCAAGGACTTTCCTCATGCCAATTTCTTTGGTTCGCTGCTCTGTCGCAAATGAAGCTAATCCGAAAATCCCCAGGCAACTGATAAAGATAGCCAGCATTGAGCAGTAGGTGAATATTCTACCCAGCCGCTGTTCAAACTGATAATAACGCTCAAAATTCTCATCAATAAAGGCATATTCAAATGGATACTTCTTCGCAAAATCATTCCACTTGTTCTCAAGAAATGTTAGAGTGCTGGATATATTTTCGGGACGCATTTTCACGGACATACAATAAAACCACGCAGGATCTATTGTAATAACCAATGGTGCAATCTCATCCCGAACTGAATCTAAATGAAAATCCTTAACAATCCCGACGACTGTTCCTTCTTGCCCGGAACCTGAAGTAAGGCGCTTCCCAACCGGACTATCCCATCCTATCTCTTTGACTGCGGTTTCATTCAAAATATATGCACCGCGGTTGGCATCCGTGGCGAATGTTTTTGAAAAATTTCTGCCTTCTATAAGCTCAAGTCCAAAGGTTTCGATAAAATCATAATCGGCAAACACTACCAGCATCTCCATCTCTGCATCTTCAGCAAAACCTTCGGGATTAAAACCCCGCGTACTTCGCGAATCGCTCGCCGGGGCTCCGTTTGAAGCGCTTGCGGATATAACGGAAGGTTCTTGCAAAACCTTATTTTTAAATGTTTCATAATTATTTCTTAAAGAACGATCTCGCATCGGAATGACAGCAATTTGTTCGCCATCAAACCCGAGATCTTTGCTTTTCATAAAATTAAGTTGATCGTAAACAATCGTCGTTGCTATAATCAGGACGATTGAAATGGCAAATTGCAGAACAACTAACAGTGTTCTAAAATTGAATCCTTTAGCTTTTTTCTCTACTGCTCCTTTTAAGACTCTTACAGGTCGGAAGGCCGAGAGAAACAGGGCAGGATAACTTCCTGACAGCACTCCAACACACAATGACATACCCAGTAAAATCAAGATTAAAAGAGGAGTATCCATAAAATTAAATGAAAGTTCCCTTCGGATTAGATGGCCGAATCCAGGCAAAAAAGCATAAACCAGTCCTGTCGCCACAATCAAACTCAGGAGCGCCAAAAACATCGACTCGGACAGGAACTGTCTTATCAGTTGAATTCGGTTCGCTCCGACAACTTTTCTCAGGCCAACTTCTTTTGCCCTGCCAGCCGACCTTGCCGTAGCAAGATTCATGAAATTTATTGATGCTATTAGTAGAATGAAAAATGCAATTGCGGAGAAGGCATATATGTAATTTAGATCGCCTGTTCTCGCCGAATCATATCTAATTTTTGAGAAATATATATCAGGAAGCGGCTGAAGATAAAAATCGTGTCGACCACCATCCGAGGAAATATATTTTTCAATGAAAGATTGAGACTTTTTTTTCAGGTCTTTCGGATTAGCATTTTCGGAAAGTAGAATATAGGTATAATCATCTCCAATTCTATCCCAATAATTTCCTTTTACTCTTTCATCATTGTTACGGGACGAGAATGAAGCGAGCGCCTCAAAACTTAGGTGAGAATTATCTGGTATCTTATTAAAAATGCCGGTTACTTTATAGTCCTGAGAGTTTTGAATTGTAATTGTCTTTCCAATAGGGTCAGCATGGCCGAGGTATTTCGCTGCCATCTCTTGTGTAATCACAATCGAGAAAGGATCAGCAAGCGCAGTCTCCGCATCGCCTCGTAATAATGGAAATGTGAAGATGTCAAACAGATCGGAATCGGCGTAAATCATACTTTCGTAAAATTGATTATCGCCAACGCTGAATAAACTTCTGCCTGTCCGTGAAATTCTGGTTGTATAAGCAATCTCAGGAAAGTCTGCGTTAAGTGCTGGAGCCAATGGCAGCGGAGTGTTCGCGATAGTAACAGGTTCTCCGTTGGAATCAAACTGCCAGAGCACACGGTAGATACTTGCTTTTTTTTCATGAAACTTATCAAAACTGAATTCAAATTGCACAAACAAAAGAATTAATACACAGCAGGCCATACCAATGGACAAACCGGCAATATTGATGAAGGAATAACCTTTGTGTTTCCTGAGGTTCCTGAAAGCAATCTTTAAATAATTTTCAAACATGATGATACTCCAAAGGATTGAATTAGAATAAAATGAAGGCATTAATTTAGCAACTTGAAATAAGTACCAGAAGAACGCAGAGATTCGCCCGGACCTATCTGAAATGACATTGTATATCTCAGCAAAGTCACCAGGTAAAGACTCCCTGTCTTTAGGCTGAATGATTCGTTCGAGAATATACACAAGTATTTTAGGGGGACGCACTCTTTTTCCTTCAACTGTCATTTTATTCACACTTCAGACTATCCACTGGATTAGCACAGGCTGCTTTAATCGCCTGGAAACCAACAGTAAAAAGCGCAACCACCAAAGCTACAATCGCCGACAGTACAAATGCCCAGATATCGATGCTTATTCTGTAAGCAAAGTTCTGCAGCCATTTGTTCATGACAAACCAGGCTGCGGGCCAGGCAAAAATGTTGGCTATAGTTACTGAAATGAGAAATTCTTTAGAAATATTTCTTGCAATATTATGAACCGAGGCGCCGAGTATTTTTCGTATTGCGATTTCTTTTGTCCGCCTTTCCGTTGAAAATGAAGCGAGTCCAAATACACCGAGACAGGCAATGAAAATGGCAAGCGCAGAACCATATCTAAAAGCCCTGCCAAATCGCTCATCGGCCTTATATTTGTTATTGAAATAATCATCTTGAAAATAATACTCAAAATCAAAATTTGGGCTAAACTTCTCAATAGTGTTTTTTAATATCTGAATAGTACCCGGAATATCTCCTGGCGCAATCCTGGCTGACAGGAAAGTACAATCGGCAGGTCTCAGGAAAAAAACCATGGGATCGATTTTCTCATGCAGAGAAGATTGGTGAAAATCTTTAACCACACCAATTACCTGGTTTCCAAAATCATCGATGACCTTTCCGACTGGTTCCGACCAGCCCGTTAGCTGAACAGCAGTCTCATTCAGAATAACCGCACTCTTTTCATCTGTCACAAATTCAGGTGAAAAATGTCTTCCCTTTACAAGTTGCAATTTATAAACCTCAAAGAAATCATAACCTATACTGCTTGTAAATACATCGACGCTTTTCTCTTCTCCAGCATCGTCAATATACTTAACATAATGCACATTATTTATCTCCAACGGCACGTAATCTGAACCGGATACCTTTTCAATAGAGGGATTTCTAACAAGTTCCTGAATTATAACATTCGTGTTTTGCCTTGCCTGGACATCCCGCAGCGGTATGACGACGACGTGTTCCCTGTCATATCCAACGTCTTTAGTTCGAACATAATCAAGTTGCTTCGATACAACCAATGTGCCGGCAATTAAGCAGATTGAAATACTGAATTGGAAAACCACCAGAGCTTTTCTAAAGCCAGAGCCACGGGTAGTTTTTTCAATATTGCCTTTCAGAATATTTACCGGCCGCAACGCGGCTAAAAACAATGCAGGATAACTTCCGGCTACTACTCCTACTAACAGTACCATTCCTAATAGAAAAAGTACAGCTAATGGATTTTCAAACCAATTAAACTGAATTGAACTTCCAATGAAGGAATTGAAATAAGGAAGGAGGAGCATCACCAAAAGAATAGCACCCAAAAATGAAATGACTGATAGCGAAATAGATTCACCAATGAACTGCCTAATCAATTGGGCTTTGCGGGCGCCGACAATCTTTCGTAAGCCTATTTCTTTCGTTCGCCTGGCAAACCTGGCAGTTGCCAGATTCATATAGTTAATGCACGCAATTATCAAGATGATAAAAGCGATTGTTGAGAATAAGTACAAATACTTCCTGGCATTAACGATATTTCCCGGCATTTCATCAAGGAGTTTCGCTTCCCAGTGAATATCACCCAAAGGCTGCAATATATATTTACCAGAATCGGTTCCTCTGAATCTCGGTGAATACTCAGCCAAACGTTCATGCAAATCTGCATATTGAGCACCCGGCATAAGTTCAATGTAATTATAATAGGGGCTTCGCCTCCACTGTTCCAACAGATTTTTATTTCCAGGTGTGGAAGAAAGGGTGATAAATGAAAGGATGTAATCAAATTGGATATGGGAATTTTGCGGCACATCTTTGATAACTCCAGTGATGGTTACATCGTAATTTTCATTCTTACTACCAGATCTTTGTAAATTCAGCTGTTTGCTAAAATTTAGGATTTTGCCTATGGGATTTTCTGTGTCGAAATATTTTTTTGCTAGTGTTTCAGTAATGATCATGGAGAACGGTGCTGTCAAGGCTGTTTTTTTCTGTCCGGTAACAAACTCGAAGCTAAATATCTCAAAAAAGTGTTCATCTGCAAAGATCCCCTTTTCATTAAAACTTTGATTTTTTAAGCGAAACGTCCCTGCCACATCACCCACACGAGTTCCGTTTACTACTTCGGTAAACTCTTTAACGATCGTAGGTGCTAAGGGCGCAGGCGTCCCTCCGATGAGCGATTCGGAATGGCCCCATAATCCTTCATATTTTCGTATAACCCGGCAAATTCGATTGTATTTTGCGTGAAATCTGTCAAAGCTGAATTCATTAATTACATACAGTACCATGAGAATAAAACAGGCCATTCCGATTGCCAAACCAGCGATGTTAATAAAGGAATAGCCTTTATACTTCTTAATATTTCTAAATGCAATAGTCAGATAATTCTTAAACATTATTATGCTCCATAGAATTGAATTTGTAATAAACGACGGAATCAATTTGATGATTTGAAACAAATACCAGCAAAACGCCCTGATTACCCCGGACTCATCTGCAACATAATGATACATCTCCTCGAAATCTCCGGGCAATGATTCCCTATCTTGAGGCAAAATAATCCTTTCAAGCACATACACTAATATTTTTGGGGGATGCACTCTTTTTCCTTCAGTTGCCTTTTTATTCATACTTCAAACTGTCCATTGGGTTTGTAGCTGCTGCTTTAACTGCTTGGAAACTTACTGTAACTAATGCAATAAATAGAGCTAGCATGCATGCAAAAAGAAATGGCCAAACTGTTAAATCAATTTTGTAGGCAAAACTCTGCAGCCATTTATTTATTCCGAAAAAGGCAATTGGCCAGGCGATCAGATTGGCAATGAGAACCCATTTAATAATTTCTTTTGAGAGCAAAGCAACTATCCCAGATACAGATGCACCCAGCACCTTTCGAATCCCAATTTCCTTTTTGCGTTGTTCTGCTGCGAATGATGAAAGTCCAAAAAGTCCCAAACAGGCGATAAAAATTGCCAAAATTGCAAATGAACTAAAAATATGCACCATTCTTTGTTCCGTGTGATAAGCTCTGTCAAACACCTCATCAAAAAATGAATATTCAAAGGGATAATGGGGTGAAAATTTTTTCATGATACCTTTCAAATAATCGATGGTTGCCGGGATGTTATTTGGCTTTATTTTTATTGAAATATTTGAAAAGGACCGTGGATTTAAGTAGATATAGAGTGGATCAATTGGGCTATGCAGAGAATGTAAATGAAAATCTTTCATAACTCCCACGATTTCTCCGGTCCGTCCGTTCCATGGTGTAAATAACCTGCCAACAGGTGAATCCCATCCAGCCGCTTTGACAGCAGCCTCATTCACCAGGAATACACCATTTTCATCAGAAACGAAATCTTTTGAAAAATTTCTTCCCTCGACGATTTGGATGTCGTAAAGATCTATAAAATTATAGTCTACAGTGTTATAATAAATGGTGATCCGCTCGTCCGGCTTGTTAGCGTTTAAATATCTCGACATGAATGTCTCTATATCATTTGGTAACCTGGCCGATGTTAAAACTGCCGTAATATCAGAATTTTGTAGAAGCTCTGTTTTTATTACCCCTATGTTTTCATGAACGGCGTGGTCGCGAATACTCATTGTAATGATTTGCTCTTTACTATAACCGACATCTATATTTTTCACTAAAATCAGTTGCTCTTTGATTGCTAAAGTACAAACGAAGAGAATAATCGTAATCGAGAATTGAAATAAAACAAGAATATTTCGTAAAGACTTACCTTTGGAGCTTCTTGTAAAAACACCACTTAAAACTGTAATAGGTTTGAACCCAGACACACTTATCGCCGGGTAGCTGCCTGCAAATAATCCAACAAAGAACACTATAAACGCAAGTCCCAAAATAAGTTGTGGATTGGTGACGGGATTAAAGTTGAGTGGTCTTTCCACCAGATTATTAAAGGCTGGCAATGTCAACAGAACGATTAGGACTGAAAAGACCAGCGCCAGAACAGCCATGGTTACAGATTCACCTAAGAATTGCAGAATCAATTGTTTTCTCTGGGCGCCGACCACTTTTCGCATCCCAACTTCTTTGCCTCGCCGGATGGATCGGGCGTTTGCCAGATTCATATAATTGATGCAGGCAATAAAAAGAATGAGGAACGCAATAGATGAAAAAAGAATGATCGTTTTAACATCATTATTCACTGATATTTCCTGCTGCCGATGGGAATGAAGATGAATTTCTGTAACTGGTTGTAGGAAAAACGCTTGCGAGTAAGGCTTTTTAACACCGTACCTTTTCATTAATGGTATCGCGATGATGGATTGAATTTTACTTTCCACTAAAGCAGTGTTGATCCCTTCCTGTAATAAAAGGTATGTATAAGAAAAATTACCTCCCCAATGAGTAATGTCACCGCCCTCAATTTGAAAGTAATCAGCATATGGGACAATTATGTCCATCACAAAATGAGAATTTGCAGGCATTTCATGAAAAACACCCGTGACCATATAATCTGTACGATCATTCACGGTTAATATTTTGCCCAACGGATCTTCATTGCCAAAATATTTCTTTGCTGTTTTTTGGGACAATACAATTGAGTTCGGATTTTTTAATGCTATCTCTGGATCACCCATTATGAAGGGAATGGTGAAAATTTGAAATGTTTCAGGTCCTGCCCAATAGAATGTTTCCTCAAGAAAATGATCTTGCTCGCGAGAAATCAACATTTTCGTGCTTTGAATAATCCGGGTAGCTGCTTCAACTTCCGGAAATTTCTCTTTCAGTGTCGCTCCTAAAGGTGCGGGAGTAAATGTGTAACGTTCCCTCACAACTCTATAAATTCGATCTGCATTTTCATGGTACTGATCAAAACTCAGCTCATATTGAACATACAAACCGATCAGAATAAAGGCCGCCAGACCAACGGCAAGTCCAGAGACATTAATAAATGAATAAGCTTTATATTTCTTAATATTTCTTAATGCGATTGTTAAATAATTCTTAAACATTGTTAGGCTCCATAGAATTGAATTGGCAATAAACGACGGAATCAATTTGATGATTTGGAACAGATACCAGAAGAAAGCAAAGAGTTTTCCGGATTCATTCGAAATGTAATGATACATCTCCTCAAAGTCTCCGGTCAGGGATTCCCGGTCATTGGGCAGAATAATCCTTTCAAGCACATAAATGAATATTTTGGGTGGAGATACTCTTTTTCCCATCGGTTGCGATCCTGTCAGGTAGCAAGTTTCAAGTAATCAGCCCAGAGCACATCACTAATCTTTTTGTATTCGCTCAGCGCCTTAAATCCCAAACCGGTGATTTTATAAATTTTCTTTCTCCTCCCCCCTCTGACAGCGGTAGCCTCCCCAAATTCAGCCTCTACCAAACCGCTCTTTTCCAAACGGCTTAATGGCAAATGAACCGATGTCAGGGAGACCTTCTTGCCAGTTACTTTGGCAAGGTGGTCTTGAATAGCGATCAGGTAAGCTTCACTCTGAAGATTAAGAATGGACAGCAAAATCAGTTCTTCTTTACGTGTTATGGTTTTCATTGGCTTATTTTAGTTTGGTTAATCAAGGTTTTGATTTTTGTAAATAAAGTAATCATAACAGAATGATTCTGGATACTGGATTCTGGATACAAGATACTGGGGACATGTGTTTTCATCCAGTATCCAGTATCAAGCATCGCATTGAACACCAATAATTTAAATTAAAAATTGTGAAATTTACATCTCTCATATAGCTGTATGGGTGAAGCTAATATCTTTCTAAAAACAGGAAATAAATAACAATACGAGCGAAGTTTTTTATATGTTTCAATAAACTTGAAAGAAATTAATGTCGGTTTGATGCTTGCTGCATGCCCCAAATGCAATTAAAATTACAACATTGTTTTTTCTTGACAATAATGTAAATATTATTTATATATTTACACTTCTAGGTTCGATATTTCCTTTGATAAGAAAACGTAATTTAAATTCTTAATTAAGCTTGTTAATTTCCAACGGTGTGTAATCTGGTAATTACTTGAGTTGAATTTCATATAACATCAATAGGGATTCAGCGCTTTTTTCAGGGGAAGTAAGGAGAATAATTTTTAAGTGAAAGTTTTTTTTTAGATATTGGTTTATCCATCAGGTTGGTGATGAATAAACCGGCAGGAATTTTCATTCTATGTTCACGTAACATTTATGTCTATAATTATTTATGAGATCTATTTCTTAAAAAACTAATCTGGTTTATCCTTCCTAAGTAAACTCTATTAGGAAGAATTAGCAGATTTTTTAGGAAGAATAAACTTAAGTTAGACTAATAGTAGAAGGATTTGTACAAGATGCAAATGCCAGACGGACACCCCGTATTTGAACAGGTTCATAGGTCAAAGGTACGTGTCGCTAGGCTTCCTTCTAGTGTTCTCGAGATTGGAGTCTTCAAGAAGGTAGCAGAGGTAATCAATGACTTTAACAAGACTGCCCTTGAGGTCGAGCTATCACTTTTGCGCCAAGCTCCAGGTGAATCTGAGGACGCCTTTGAAATACGACGGCGAAATGTCGAAACCGCGCTTCGCGTAAGTATCCAGATCCATGGTTCCAACGGGGAACTCTTTTATGCATTTAATCAATCGATATTTGACGAAGATATCCTTCCTGATCAAATCGAAAAGATCACCTTGGATAATTACTCTTTTTATCAGAGCACCTTCAGTAGAATTCCCTCGAATTCTGTCAAAATTGAATTCGATTTTTCAAAACCCAGGATCTTCGACTTTACGACCAGTGCATCACAAGGGACTCCAAATCAGAGCTCAATTTCCATTCAGGGCCAAAGTGAAACTTTAGTGGAAGGCACATACGAGAGGATTCTCGCCCATCTTCGTGATCGAAAAACCAGGACTCGATGGTTACATAAAACCAACGTCTATGATGCTCTGGTTTGGTTTCTTGCAGCTCCCCTTGTTTTTTGGAACTTACATAAACTGAATCCCATTATTAGTCAATATGCAAACACATCATCAGGTGTTTTTAATGGCGCAATTTATATTTATCTGTTTATTGTAATACACATTATAGGACATGTAATTAAACAGCATGATC
>CAZIKB010000090.1:0-3086 GCA_964539665.1 uncultured Cytophagia bacterium | reverse complement strand
TTGTAATACTGCTCGCCTTTAGATTTCTATTCAATTATGCGCGTTGGCTTTTCCCTTATCTCGAAGTGAAGTCATCTCTGAAAGGTGGAGCAATCGCGCATAGAGTTTTCCTTGCGACATTGGTTTTGGCGTTACTCAAACCGATCATTGTCGATGGACTTAAGTTCTTGATTGGATTACTGTTTTAGAAATGTCTAACAAGCGGCTTCACACGGGCGCTGCCGCGGGAGCGTGATTTCTTGGTCAAGTGCACACATCAAAGATTTGAAAAAAATCAGAGTTCAGTGGTTTCGACGACAGCGCCGGTTAGTCGCAGGTCGTTAGATCAATAAAATGTTGAAAAACTATGAAAGATTTAAGCCGTGAAATCCAATGGAATCTACTACGCAGATACTCGGAAGAATTCTGGACTGAAGGGAATAACAACTTTGAACTTCATTCCCTTAATGACCGTCAAATGAACAATCTGCAAGCACTCATCGACGAAGGTTACTTCGCTGAGGCAGCGGGATCAGTTAAATTAACATCATACGGTCTTGACTATGTTGGCGTTCCACCAGAACACCAAGAGCTTCAGTTGAAGGTGGCTCAATTTATGTACGAGAATCCTCCTGAAGAAGAACATTTTTCATCAGACAAAATTTCATATGCCTTAAAAATAGACCAAGAGAAACTAGGGACATCAATCCACTACTGGGATCTTAAAGGACTGCTCAATGAACACACAGCAATTTCAAATTATGAAGTTCATTTTATTCCGTATACTCATTTTTATAAGGAATTTAATTATACAATTGAGGTTCTCGGTACGGAACAGCTCACACCCGAGCTTTCCGAATTAAGATTCGTAAAAGGATTGAAAAAAATAGACGTAGGGGAAGGCGGTTTTGGCACGGTTTATAGCTGGTTTAATAGTGAACTTAGTAGAACGGAAGCCATAAAAATTTTACATGAGGATCAAGGAATTGGCTACGAAACTTTAATTGTTGAAGCAAAACGTCTGGCTAATCTCAAACATCCTAATATTGTCTATATTTATGATATTGCCGCTACAATTAATCCAGAATCGGGAAATCCTCAACCTTGTTTACGCCTTGAGCTTATTGAAGGAAGTCAGCTATTTGATGAACTTGCCATGGAACCTAAGCCAGATATAAGTTTGAGGATTAAATGGCTTTCTGAAATATTATCCGCCCTTAAGTATTCTAACTCAAAAGGAGTATATCATGCCGATCTACATAGTTCTAATGTTCTTATAAATAAAGATGGTTCAGCAGTGCTAATAGATTTTGGCGGGGAACGGAGTAGTTCTATTTTAGCAACTCACAAGACAGAACCTCAGATGTCGGGAATAAAGGGATTATTTGTTGAAATACTCAAAGGGCAGGTATCAGATGTAGAAATAAAACATATAAGTAGCTTCAATTCAATCAAAGAGTTTGATAATTTCCTAAAAAATTACATAGGTAAATGAACAAGAACTTATTTCAATTATTATGTTGATAAAGTGTCTAACATTTTTTCCACCCGACACTTTTTCAGGAGCGTAATTTTCGCAATTTTGAAGTTCAGCGTTTTGCGCTTTTTTCAAAGTAAGTCTTGAAAAAGTGCGTGTGAAAATTGTGTTAGACGATATAATATATCAACGAAAATTCATAAAAAGGATATCATTATTATGCAACTGCTTGATCTATTGGTAGACCATAAAAATCAACTGTTGCAATGCGTCAATGATTATAACAAAAGACTTGATCGAACTGTTATTCTATATTTGACAGCTCTCTACGCCGCAATAGGTTTACGGGTCACTGGTAAAGTTAACTTAACCGATCTTTCCAAAGATCCAGAACTTACTATAATCGCTTTTATTTTTATCTTTTTAAATTTTTGTATTATCATACACGGTATCTCACAATCAGCATGGTCAATGGCGTTTGCAAAATTTATTCACATAAATGTTAATGACGATATTTGTGACATTGTCAAGAAAAGTAAGAAAAAGATGCCGAGCTCTTTTACAGAATGGGATATTTGGAATAATGATTTAAAAGGGTTAGCAGTTCGAACTAGAGATATTGTCGTAGTATTATGGGTTATTCAAGTTTTGGGAGTTTCAATTTTTTCTCTGCGTCTAGTAGATTTAAAAGGTTTTTATACTATACATCCAGTTCAAGCGTATATATCAGTCATATTTTTGTTTGTGTTCTTAACTTTTACGCTTTATTTAGCTTTGCTTGAGCTTTACCTTACAAATAAATTCCAACGCAAAACGGACACCTATACTCCACCGTGGTTGATGCTAAAAGTTGGTGCTTTGGGGATTTCACTATTACTCTTTTTAGTTACGTTTTTATTTGTTATCAAATGAGGTGACTTATGGACAAAGACTTATTAATTCAAGAATTTATTGCAAGGAAAGAGCAAATTCTAAATCTAGAAATGCGCTTATTCATACTTGTCTTTGCCATCGAAATAGTCTTCGTACTTTTTTATTTGATTTTACACGAAAAACTCAGAAGTAACAAAACCATATTACTTATTGCTTTGTCAGTTTACTTAGTATTCTTCTTTGAGATGGTGGCCATAAATGGTAAGATGGGATTGATCTCGATGTATCTTCGCCAGATGGAGAGTTATTTTGCGTCGATTGGATATCAAGGCCTTATTTGGGAATCGCGCGCATTGGACAGCATAATATTTGTGCCAGGAAACGCATTCACCTTACCAGCATTCTTGACCATTTCATTTTTACTTTCTCAGACCGTGTATGCTTTGCAGTTTACATTTAGTTCAATTTATAAATCGAAATCAAAGGCAAGATTCTTTATTATCTTGATTAGTGCAATAGTAATTTCAATAGTAGTGAAATCTTTAACAGTGGATTTTTATAGAGAACTGCCTAATGTCTTTAAATGATCGTCTAGCATCTGGCTGCTCGCTGAACGAAGGGCGGATGATGAAATCCGTAAAAATAGTGCAGCGGTTAACAATCAATTTTGATATAACGTTTGGTGCGTCACCAGCCCTGCGTCAGGTGAGCCAGGCGTTAGGTTGCGACACGAAGTCGCATAATTGAATGTTTGTTA
>CAZIKB010000089.1:0-27262 GCA_964539665.1 uncultured Cytophagia bacterium | reverse complement strand
TGGTTGCGAGTAAGGTGGATGGATTTTGGCGTCCCTGTAGAACCAGAAGTTTGAACGGAAAATTCCTGCTGTTCTTGCAGCCATTGACTACAAATAGTAAGAGTCTTGTGCTCGTGTTTAGTGAATTGGCCGGTACTAAGGTAATCAGCATTGTCCAGCAGCCATTCTCTGGTAAAGTATTTACCATTCAGCGTGAGACCTTTAAACCAGCTCATGATCCTTCGCTTAATTTCAAATCAACAAATGACTTAATAGGCTCGCTCTTGTTTTTAAAGGCATGGATAAGTTTACCATTTATTATTCTCAATGGCGAACGGAAATTTTCTGTGAAAAGCTGGCCGGTGCCCAGTCCCTGGTGCATTTTTATCGGGAGAGTTGCTGTCCACTGGCTGATAATATTCAGCCCGATGTTCGACTCCAGGGCTGAAGTAATCCAGTATTCAATGTTTAAGCTGTCGGCGATGTTTATCCACTCGCAGCAGGCGCCTATCCCGCCCAACAGCGTGGGTTTTAAAATAATAAATTGCGGTTGAATGGCTTGCAGCATTTCTATTTTTTCAGCCCTATCCGTGCAGCCAATCAGTTCTTCGTCCAGGGCAATGGGAATGGGACTTTGGACACAAAGTTTAGCCATCTCCTGCCATTGCCCTGGTTTGGTAGGCTGTTCAATGGAATGAATGCCATATTCGGATAAGCACTCAAGTTTGTCCAGGGCAGTCCCGGCATCAAATGCACCGTTGGCGTCCAGGCGTACCTGAATTTGGGAGGCAGGGAAAGTCTTCTTGATTTCAGCAAGCACGGCGCATTCGTCATCGAAATCAAGCGCACCAATTTTGATTTTTATACAAATGAAACCATGCTTAATTTTGCGAAATGCCTGATTAAGCATATCTTCTTTATCAGACATGACAACAAGTCCGTTGATGGGTATGCTCTGTAAACCCCGATAAAACTTAGTATCAAATATGCACCTTTTCCCGCCATTTTGAAGATCGAGCAAAGCCGTTTCAAGGCCAAATCTAATTGCCGGCCAATCGATGAGATCTAAATCAGAAGGCAGGGCGCCATTATTCAAAAGCCCGCAGATTTCAGTCAATTTATTTTGAAAATCTGGTTTATCGTCAACACTCAGACCTTTTAGTGGAGCACATTCACCAAATCCGATTCTACCTTCGGCTTCACGGTAAGTCAATCCCAGAATATAAATATCGCGGTCATATAAAACACCGCGGGAAGTGCCCATTGGTTTAATGAAATTGAGAGTAAATTTTTTGAACTCAGCACGAAAATGATTCAAAACAGGATCCCCACGCCGAAACTGAAGCTAAACAACAGGGTAATGATGGCCATTTGTTTTAAATAAGGATCTAATTCAGCCGCCTCAAATTTTAGTGAAATGCCATATCCATTGATAAATAATAATGGGATATTAATTAGAAACAAGAACTGCCAGGCACTGTTGTAATTTAAAAATGTGAAAATAAGCGCACAACCCAGGCCAGTCACTAAAAGCAGCCAGTGATAAATACGTGCTTTTTTCTCCCCCAACCTTACCGGAATAGTATTTTTTCCAGCTAACTTATCGGACTGCAGATCCCGAATGTTGTTGATGTTTAAAACTGCAACGCAAAATAAACCGCAGGCGAATGCAGGAAATAATATTTGAAAATTAAAATTATGTGTCTGGAGATAGTATGAACCGAAGACGCCGATAACTCCGAAAAAAATCAGCACAAAAACATCACCAAAGCCGGCGTAGCCATACGGGCTCGGACCAATTGTATAGGCTATGGCCGCAATTATAGCTAACAGACCCAAAGCATAGAAAATCACACTATCTTCTCTTATTAAGAAATATCCAACAGTTAACGCCAGCAAGACGAACAAAATAAGCGCATTGCGCATAGCAGTTTTTGAAATCTTACCCGATTGCACAGCTCTGTCAGGACCCTTTCGGTGTTTACTATCCGCGCCATGCAAACTGTCGCCGTAATCGTTGGCGAGATTGGAAAGGATTTGTAAAATGACCGCGGTCAAAAAACAGAGGATGGCTGTTTGCCATTGAAACCTGTTTTCAGATGCTGCCAGGAAAGAACCTAAAGAAATGCTGGCAGTTGCGAGAGGTAAAGTTCGCAATCGAAAAGCGGAAAGCCAGTGTCTAATTGAATTCATAATATCTGATATTTTATAGTCAAGTGTAACTCAATCGACCCGATTGAAAGTTATGCAAACAAGACGTTTCGTTACATCTATGGATACCGCTTGAACTTTTTGAAATCCGGCGGTCGTTTTTCAACATAAGCCTTGCGGCCTTCGTTGGCTTCTTCGGTTAAATAATACAACAAAGTAGCATTGCCGGCTAATTCCTGCAAGCCTGCCTGACCATCTAATTCCGCGTTAAATGCTGATTTCAACAATCGGAGAGCCATCGGACTTTTGGTTAGCATTTTAGAGCACCAGTCCACAGTTGTGCTTTCTAATTCGTCCAGCGGTACAACCTTATTAACGAGTCCCATCGCCAATGCTTCCTGAGCATCGTACTGATCGCAAAGATACCAAATCTCACGAGCCTTTTTTTGTCCCACACACCGGGCTAAATACGAGGCTCCAAATCCGCCATCAAAACTCCCTACCTTGGGCCCGGTCTGACCGAACCGGGCGTTTTCAGCGGCAATAGTTAAATCACACACAACGTGCAAAACATGGCCGCCGCCGATTGCCCAGCCAGCTACCATGGCGATGACCGGCTTGGGCATAGAGCGAATTTGCTTTTGAACGTCAAGTATGTTTAACCGCGGTACTCCATCGTCTCCCACATAGCCGCCTTCATCACGCACCCTCTGGTCGCCGCCGCTGCAAAATGCTTTATCACCTTCACCTGACAGAATAATTACGCCCACGTCTGTATTTTGTCTGGCTAATTCAAAAGCCTCTGAAAGTTCAAATACAGTCTTTGGCCGGAATGCATTGTGCACTTCAGGACGATTGATGCTTATTTTAGCAATGCCTTTATAGTATTGAAACAGGATATCTTCGTATTCTTTCAGAGTATCCCATTTTATTTGCCGCTCACTCATTTAAGCTCCTTCATAATAGATTTGAATTTAAAAAATGTTTTAGCATTCACTTCTTTATCTGTGTGTATTTCAAGTATGGCAGGTTTATCCTGGAACTTAAAAAAATCAGGCAGCATTTTCTTAAGAGCCTCTTTTGAATCACAGAAGGTATAATTTAATCCATGGTCTGCAGCGGTATTCTTTGCTGTTAAATTATGCTCCACTTCGAAATGTTCCCTGAGCTCCGGTAACTCACTCGCACCATTTAAAATTCGGAAAATACCTCCGCCATAATTATTGATTATTATAATTCTTAAATTCGAAGGGAGATAATTGTGCCACAAGGCATTACGATCATAAAAGAATGCAAGATCACCTAAAATTATCGTGGTTATTTGGGTGGTAGCAAGAGCAGCTCCAACTGCGGTGCTGAGCGTGCCATCAATACCACTGGTACCACGATTTGAATTTACCTGAATTCTGCGATTTTCTTTAAGACTTAAAAAATTTGCCAGTCGTATTACAAAACTATTTCCCAATTGTAAACTGCCTTGAAGAGGTAGAGATTTCAAAACCATATTCACGGCTAAAAACTCACTGTGCGGTATGTCACTCATAAAAGTTCGCATCGCATCCCGAGCTTTTTCTTCCCAAGTATCCCATATTGACCTGTAGCTCTTTGCATTGACAGATATTTGATTGTTGGTATTTTCTTTTCCGGAAAATAACATTTCCGTTATCTTTTCAAAAAAATATTCTGCAGAAACCGGTAAAATGTGCGTCAATGACTGAAAGGTATCAATACATTGGCCATGCTGTTGAATCTGCCAATGTTCTTTCGGTTTGTACTTTCGTAAGAATACTTTCAGATTTTTGGAAACAACTTGCCCTCCAAATGTGATCAACAAATCCGGAGCTAAATCTTGTTGAGCTTCCTCAGACTCCGTTCCCAATATCATATCCGAATGATGAATCGTTTGCACACTTTGCAAATTCGCTGTAATATCAGTGACAATGGCAGCGTTTTGATCATTGTGCAGCTTCATTAATTTTTCTGCAAGACGTGTATTGACTTTATGCATTCCTCCGACAATTAGTTTCTTCTTTGAATTTTTCCAGGTGTGAATGAGCTCATCCCAAATCTGGTCTCCCAGGCTGCTTTGCGGGGGCGTCATAGTCACGACTTTGCACTTTTTCTGATAAGATAAGTCAGAGTCCGGGTAGAGTGGTTCGCGCAGGGGGACATTGATATGTACCGGCCCCGGTATCGGCCATAAACTGAGATTAATCGCTTCAGAGATAGTTCTTTCTATTTGCCATTTCGCATCTGGATGCGTGTCGTCTACAGGAAGGTCAAAACTGCCACGGCTGTGTTTCCCGAACATTTCCAATTGGTGGATAGTCTGATTGTCATTCTCGTGAATCCACTCCGGGGGTCTGTCAGCGGTTAATATCAAAAGCGGAATGCGCTGGTAGTAGGCTTCCGCTACTGCTGGAGCGTAATTAAGGCCAGCGGTTCCGGATGTACATACTAATCCAACCGGGGCCCCCAATTGCTGCGCCAGACCTAAAGCTATAAATGCCGCAGAGCGTTCGTCAACAATGGTTCTGCAGGTGAGTTGAGGGTGTCGTACAAAAGCCAGAGTGAGAGGTGCGGAACGCGAGCCAGCAGAAATGATGAAATTAAGAACACGCTTTTGAGCGCAAATTTCTGCAATATTTACAATACTCTGTTTAAATGCTATCATCACAGAGTACCCGATGCGGCACAGCATATTTATCCAAACTGGAACCTTCAAATGCCTGCACATCGGGTGTTTTGTTTAGAAAATTTAGTAATGCTTTTAATTTCAATTCTGTTTCAAAGCATTCATTTTCCGGGATGGAATCAATTGTAATTCCTGAACCGGCATATAAAACAGCTGATGTCTGGAGCAATTGCAGACATCTTAAATTTACAAAAAGCTGAGATTGATGCTGGATGTTGACCGGCCCTAAAAAACCAGAATAAAAATCGCGATTATGGATTTCTTTAGATTGAATAAAATTAAAAGCCTCTTTCTTTGGTACGCCGCATACTGCGGGCGTGGGATGTAAATCCCTCAAAAATTGATTGACATCAATCTTGTTATTAGTGGATGATAATTTTAAAGTAAATTTCGTTTGCAGATGTAACAGGTCTCCTATTTGTATCGTGAAAGGACCCTGTTCAACATAATTGTCTATATTTTGCTGTAAGAAACATTCTTTAATGTAATCGCTAACAATCGCCTGTTCTACAAGTTCTTTATCCCTCCACGTTTTACCGCTGTTTGAACCAACGGATTTTGTCCCGGCTAAGGATACGGCAGTTAATTCATCATTATTTACACCCAACAAAAGTTCAGGTGTGGCGCTGATCCAGGTGCCAATTTCAGGAATGGCCACAACAGAAACAAAGGCATTGGGAAAGGCGGCACATAAACTATAAAAAATATTTAATGGATCAAAATTGTTTCTTAATTCGATCTCAATGATACGAGATAATACAACTTTGAGGAAATCGGTCTTTTCTATTTTCTTAAGAGCCTGTTCAATCCATTCACAATATAAGCTATTAGTCACTAGGGGAATTTCCATTGCGGAACCACCATTGAACCATTTTTTTTGATGGTCATGATTATTTCCGTTACTATTATTTCCTGCAGCGCTAAATATTTTTTTCAGAGTATTTTCAAATCGTCTTGCATTTTCCGTTATTGATGAGCGGCATTCTGTTTCACTTTCATTAACTAATGTGCACGTTGAATTCCGCAGGTGAAGATGAGCATTAATTAAAAACGCTGATTCCTCCTGTTGATTATCAAATGGTGAAAAGACAAAACCTGGAGGTATGGTATTTAAATCAATGTTTATCTTTTTCGTGGTTTTTGAAAGATCAATAATTGCTTGTTGTTCATAGCTATTCGGTAGTTGCCAAAGAGCAATCGGGAATTGATTAATAATGGCTGTATTGAAAAACCATCTCAAACAACCAGGCGGGCTGAGCTGGTGAAAAACAGACTGCCCTATTTTTGAGTTTTTATTTGTCATTAAATACGCTGCTCCCTCCTGTAATTGTATGCTGAACTTCCACTTGATGTTGATATTTATGACCGCGATTTATTGTACAATTCTGTTGAGAAATAAATCTTCGTTTGTTTATGCATAAGAAGTTTATTCTAAAATCACATTGTTCCATGGCTCTATTGTTATATTGTTTGATTAGAAACAAAGTACCAATGAGACAACATAGCCATTAATAATATTTAACCATTTCATTCATAATTCACCATGACAACTCGCTTAGCTATGATATCAACTTCATGATTATTTTAAATCGATTTGTCGAAATCGTTTTATTGTCCAATAACTGATTTATACTTTCAATTGCAAAGTTAGTCATATCCGACAATTTATTAAGTTTTTCTTTCATTGGCGGGTCAACACCATCCAATTCATTGGATAAAGAAAGAATATTATCGTGAATTTTAGTAGTCATTTTCAGCTCACGATTTCGAAGTACATTATAAATTACCCGCACTAAATCGGTATTGGATTGGTATCCTGGCGATTTAGCATTTCCAGTATTTACTTTTTCAATTACTTGATATTCAACCAATTCTGAAAGCGTGATACTAATCAGGCCTTTTGTAACTCCTAATTTCTCAGTTAGTTCTTTTGCAGTTATGGGTATTTTTGATAAATATATGTGCACCCAGACACGTCCATGGATTTCTTTAAAACCCCATAATTTAATAAATTCACCAACAGATTCGGCTAATTGCTGTTTCTTCTTTTCTATGTTCTTGTTTGACATTCTCAAAAAGTTTTAACGCTGATAATATTTGTTTAAGACAATTTAAACAAAATAGTTCATTTTGTCAAGCTTTTCTGCTAAAAATAATAATAGTGCAGATGCGTTTAGACTGGCTGCCGGTTTATGAATTATCAGCGCGTCTGTCTATTTTATTGGCAACATCACTAAGGATAAAATAATTCAAAAAAGCAATTTTGTTCTAATATGTTAAAAATAGTTATCTTGACATTTTCAAATAAACTTGTTATCTTTTTATCACTTCACAATCATTATCCATCAACATATAGGAGATAGCTATGAGCAATTATGTTGGTATTTGGGTAAGCCATGGTATCGCAAAAATTGTAAACCTTTCCCCAAATGGTCACACTAAACTCGATACTTTAGAATCCAATATTGAAAAAAAACACAAATCCACGCGTGGCACACCATCAAAAAGTTTGTACTCTCATGCTGGTGTTTCCGTCACAAAATATACAGACAGACTTACCCACCAATTAAACAATTTTTATTCATCCATCTTAAAAAAAATTGCTCTGGCAGATAAAATCTTTTTACTTGGTCCTGGTCTGGCCAAGAAAGAATTGAAAAACGAAATTAACAAACGAACGCATTTAGCGCATAAAATTATTGATGTCGAATCTTCAGATAAAATGACGGATCCACAGCTTATCGCAAAAGTAAAATCCCGATTTGGTGTAATAAAATAAAGGAAATTTGTTAACAAACTTTTCCTGAAGACAAAGTTTGTTAGTAATAACTTTTGCAAAGAAACGAAGATTTAACTCTCAACGGACTAACGCGTTAGACTGCAAATTGGGAAAGACCATTACGGGCGGTTATATTTTCCGGATCGATTTCCACAACTTTTTCGAACATAGATATGGTTGCATCATAATCACCCTTTTCTGAATATAGCTTTGCAACACTGATTAAAGTCTGGATATCATCTGGATGTTTTTTTAGTATTTCTCTGAATATTTGAATTCCCTTATCATCCTCACCTGTTTTAGCATAAATGTCCGCCAGATTCTTTTGTGCATCTATAAAATCCGGATCAAATTCGATTGCTTGTTGGAAAGAATTCCTGGCTGACTCCAAATCTCCTAAATACGTTAAAACCAAACCATAATTATTTAATATCGCAACATTTGCTGCCTGTATCTCTAAAGACTTTTCAAAATAAGTACGGGCTTCCTCATAGTTACCCTTAAATTGTGAAATAATTCCCAATCCGTAAAGGGCGTCTAAATTTTCCGGCTCATCCCTCAAAGTCTGTTCATAACTTTCTATAGCATTTTTATACTCTCCTTGTTGCAAGAATATTGTTCCTTCCAACAATTCCTCGTTTTCATTTAGCGATGTTCTGGTTGCCATAAATCCAACTCCCTTTAGATTTCAAAATCAACTAACAATGTATATAAGAGCCCATTCCTTCGCATGATTTTATTTTAATTACTGTTTTGTATTTATCGCCATTTTAACTCCTCAACTTTATAACAATAACACATCCATATTCAAATAGATCCTTTTTCTAAATTAAATATATTTAACATGTTTTAATATTGGAAGACAATCAGTATAAATTTCGTACAAAACGAAACATATAAATAGTACAGACGTACTATTTTTTGTAGTCAACCAACCCACAAAAATTGTATATAGAACGAATAATCAATCAGGAGATTAACATGATCAGCAAAATATTGAGAATTTCTACCGTAATTATTCTCATAACAAGCTTATGGCAAATAAACTGCACCAACAATGACGCACAAAGCAAAGACAGCGAAAACTCCACGACTGCTGCGAATGACGACACTACCTCCGCTGAAAAAGAAAAAAAAGAAGAGCCCCAAAAAGATGAAGACCTCATACCTGTTGAAATTACTATTGTCAATGCTGGCGATATTTCTTCATTTATCTTACTGAGCTCAAACCTGGAAACAGAAAGAATGACAGATGTCTATTCCAGAGTTCAAGGTCTCGTGGACAAAATTTATGTAGAAGAAGGCGACTTTGTCAAAAAAGACCAGGTTCTAATAAAATTGGAAGCAGATGAATATGCCTTAGCAGAGGCCAGTGCTAAAGTGAACTATGAGCAAGAAAAAAATCTGTACGAACGTAAACAGTCAATGTTTGACAAAAATCTCCTCAGCAAAGAAGTATTTGAAACATCCAGGTATGCATTGGAAGCAAAAAAAATACAATGGCAACAGGCAAAATTGAATTTAGATTACACAAGAATCACCTCAGCTATCTCAGGCGTGATTGGCGAGCGTCTTAAACGGCCAGGTGACCGAATTCAACCGACAGAAAAACTTTTTACTGTCATCAATACTGAAGAAATGATTGCAGTAGTACATATTCCTGAAAAAGATATAGGTGTTATTACCAAAGGACAAAAAGCTTTTATCACATCCGAGCATTTAAAGGATGCAAGGTTTTCAGGTTGGATAAAGCGGGTAAGTCCGGTCGTTGATCCCCAGAGCGGTACCTTTAAAGTGACGATTGGTATTCGCAACCAAAGCAATCGGCTGCGACCTGGCATGTTTGTAAATGCCCATATCATTACCGACACTCATAAGAACACAGTTTTAATTCCAAAAACCGCCATCGTTTATGAAAACGAAGTCATCAATGTTTTTGTAGTTCGTGACAGCATCGCCCACAAAATAGCTTTAGACCCGGGGTACCAGGATTATGAAAAAATAGAATCCTTATCTGGAATTGAGGCCGGGGAGAAAATAATTGTCGTTGGCCAGGCAGGCTTGAATGATAAAACCAGGGTAAAAATTGTGGCAGAACGTGAAAACTCAATACTATCAAAAAGATAATCGTTTAACTATAATACTAACTATTATAATCTGAGCAAATTCATGCAAGATTCAAAATCAAAAATCAGTGAAATAAAAACACAGAACAGTCAATTTTTTAAATTTACCACCACCCGTCCTGTTGCAATTTTAATGGTGGTTATTGGAGTGATTGTATTTGGCTGGATATCATATCAGCAACTGCCCGTAAATCTCATGCCTGACATTTCGTATCCATCATTAACAGTCCGTACAGAATACAGCGGCACAGCGCCCGAGGAAATTGAAACTACTATTTCGCGTCCAGTCGAACAGGCATTAGGAGTTGTCAATAATTTAGTAAGCATCAGCTCCATTTCCAAAGCCGGGCAGTCGGATGTGAAATTAGAGTTCACCTGGGATAGTGAAATGAACCAGGCAACCTCTGATGTACGGGAAAAACTGGACCAGGTATTCTTGCCGCAAGATGCGAAACGCCCTCTCATTCTTCGCTTTGATCCGACGTTAGATCCAATTATGCGAATTGGTTTATATGGGGACGCCTCGTTGATTTATCTGAGATATTTAGCGGACGAAGAAATAAAACGCATTCTTGAAACGGTGGAAGGCGTCGCCGCAGTAAAGGTCAAAGGTGGATTGGAAGAAGAAATCCGGGTTGAACTCAACGAGCAGCAGATGACGCTCATTGGTATCAATATTCAACAAGTGAGGAATCGTTTAGCCCAGGAAAACGTTAATTTAGCTGGTGGCACCCTGAAAGAAGGCCAGACAGAGTATTTAGTGCGCACTTTGAATGAGTTTAAATCTGTTGATGAGGTCGGTGAAGTAGTCATCGGAAACTGGAATGGCAAAGAAATTAAAATTCGGGATGTGGCTCAGGTAAAACGTACTTTTAAAGATCGTGAAATCATTACTCGCTTAAACCAGCATGAAAATGTTGAAATTGAGATTTTCAAAGAAGCTGACGCCAATATCGTTGCCGTCGCTCAGCGAGTAAAAAACCGAATTTTTGGCACTGATGCTCAACAAGCATTTGTTAAAGGGCTTGAAGAAGCTGAAAAAAAGAAATCCGAAGATCCGCAGAAAAAAAGCGAAGCAACAAACAGCAAAAAAAATGACAGTGAAAAAGATGGAGGCGATGCTCAACAAAGAAATGATGAAGCTATGTTAGTGAAACAAATGACTAACTATGTTTCTCACCAACTGCCGGAGGGAATTAAAATTGACCTGCTTTCAGATCAATCCATCTTTATTCAAAACTCGGTGGACGAGGTTAAAAACACCGCAATCGCAGGCGGTTTTCTGGCGACAATCGTTCTCTTTTTCTTCTTACGCAAATTATTGCCTACTATAATTATCGGAATATCTATACCGATTTCCATTATTGCCACTTTTGCGCCAATGAAGATTTTTGGCGTGTCTTTAAATATTATGTCATTAGGCGGGCTTGCGCTGGGTATCGGGATGTTGGTGGACAATTCTATCGTGGTGCTGGAAAGTATTGCGCGTTGTCGTGAGGAAGGTGACAATCTCAAAGCTGCAACAGTACGCGGAGTTAGCGAAGTTGGAGGAGCCGTGTTTGCCTCCACCCTGACAACAGTAGCGGTATTTTTCCCGATTGTTTTCGTCGAAGGCATCGCTGGCCAAATTTTTGGAAACCTGGCGCTTACGGTTGTTTTTGCCCTGCTTGCTTCTTTAGCTGTTGCGCTTTTTCTAATTCCCATGCTTTCATCCCGAAAAAGCTCGACATTTATTCAGGGCGTTCAGACCGATAATTTGTTCAAACAACACATCTTTCAATTTTCTACTGAAGAAAAAATTAATACAATTTTATCTGAGCAAAATCCTGATGGTATAGTAACAAGAATGATTTCCGGAATAACAATTTTTCTTCAAACTTCAGGTCTGCTTTTTCTGAAAATATTGAATTCCGCCCTGGCAGCAATAATTTCAGTGATTAAACAATTTACTATATTGCTTATGCTGCCATTTGTACCGGTAATAGGATTAATTAGAATTACTGGATTAATTAAGTTCAAAATTACTGAATGGATGACCATTTTTGCCATCAACCAGGATTTCTGGAAATTAAAATTTATCAAAGAAATCTGGCCAACCTTCCTGGTTAATCAATCCGCACCGACATTATTCGATGGTTTTAGAAAGATTAAAAATCGCTTAAAAGAAGCGGGCCGGATTAAGAAGGTAATGCTCTGCGTATGGCTGCCATTTTCTTTCTTATTTATCTGTCTTAAATTTTTGTTTCACTATTCCATGGAAATTACTTTCCGAAATTTTCACTTTTTCTTAACTGCAGTAGCTGTTTTTGTTAAAGGTTTATTACTTTTATTTCGCCTGATTTTCTCCATACCAACCAGGTTAGTTTTAGAAGGATTTAATCGATCTTATAACAAAATAGAGACCGTCTATCCAAAAATATTAAAACGATCTCTGGAAAATCGCAGTCTGGTATTAGGAACAGTAGGCGGATTATTTATATTTAGTATTCTAATCGTTGCTCCGCGATTGGGCAGCGAGCTTATACCGGAAGTTCACCAGGGCGAATTCAATGTTGAAGTTACCTTACCAGTTGGAACACCTGTCGAAAAAACGGATGAGAAAATTACAGAAATTCAAAGCTTTCTCATGGCAGAACCAGGCATTAAAATGATCGCTTCGGTTTCTGGTACTGATAAAACAGCTAATGCCAGCAGTGAGGAAGGCGAACACACTTCGAAATTGACTGTGACTATGAAACGTGCAAGCAGCGTTCAGACAGAAGAAGAGAAATTAATTAAATCAATACGTGAAAAAATGCATAACTTTTCAGGGATTCAATGGAAAATTTCCCGACCAGTGTTATTCAGTTTTAAAACCCCGGTTGAAGTCGAATTGCATGGATATAACCTTCAAAAACTTCAAGAATTTTCAAAAAAACTTGAAGAAAGAATGGAAGCCATTCCAGGTGTGATTGATATTAAATCAAATATTCAGCGAGGAAATCCAGAAGTTCAAATTGTTTACAATCGACAATTACTGTCAAAGTATAACCTGAATATTATGGATGTGGCCTCGATTGTCCGCAATAAAGTAAAAGGCGACGTCGCCACAGAATTCAAAGAAAGAGACCGTAAAATCGATATACTTGTGCGTCTGCGTGAAGGTGACAGAGAAAGTATAAATGATTTGAGCAGACTAATTATAAATCCAGGCGCTCCAAAACCCATTCCATTAGAAGCCGTAGCCAACATAAAAGTTCAGGAGGGGCCATCTGAAATAAGACGGGTTGACCAGCAACGTACTGCAGTAGTATCAGCAAATATCAGTGGTCGCAGCCTGAGCAACATCAGCCAGGACATCTACCAGGTTCTACAATCCATGAGCTTGCCTGGTGATTTTACTTACAATCTGGCCGGTCAAAACAAGGAAATGGAGACGTCGCTAACCAGCCTGAAATTAGCGCTTGCCCTGGCTATCTTTTTAGTCTACATTGTCATGGCATCACAGTTCGAATCAATTGTTCATCCGTTTATAATAATATTCACCATACCTCTGGCTCTGATTGGAGTGATATTGCTACTATATGTTCTTAATATTCCATTAAGCATTGTAGTTTTTTTAGGTATGATTATGCTGGCTGGAATTGTGGTGAACAATGCCATTGTGCTTGTGGATTATATAAATAAACTTCGTGAACGCGGTATGGCAAAAATAGAGGCTATTATACAGGCTGGCAAAGTCCGCCTGCGTCCTATAATCATGACTACGGCTACCACAGTATTAGGTTTGTTACCGATGGCGATGGGTTTAGGGGATGGTGCTGAAATCAGAACACCGATGGCAATTACGGTTATCATCGGACTGTTAGCTTCAACAATTTTAACTTTGATTATAATTCCAACGGTTTATAGTATCCTGGATCGGAAATCGTGAATCGTAAAATGGAAAACCTGGTAGAAACGAAAAGAACGAATTAACAAGAATCTAAAGTAAATTTACCGCTGAGATACACGGAATAACACGGACATTTAATAATTACAAATATCGATAAACAATTCCAGACGCATTTAATTTTTTCCTTTTACGGTTTTCGTTTTTCGCAATAACTTTAAGTTTACAGTTCAATATATTAATAAATAATTCACTTTATTTCAATTAAAGCAACAAAAAGGTGAAAAAATGACACGTTTAAAAGAAAGCTTACTGCCGAAACTATCAGTGACCAGGCCAGTAACCGTGATCATGACTTTAATTGCATTATTGGTTGTTGGTTACATCGCTTTCACGCAAATTTCGGTTGATTTGATGCCAACCGGATTTACGCCTCCGTTTTTAGGCGTTTGGACGCCTTACCCGAATTCAAATCCTCAGGAGGTAGAAGAACAAATTGCGAGGCCGATTGAAGAACAAATCCAGACAATCAGCGGTGTCCGCAAGGTAACGAGTAATAGCGGCAGCAACGGTTGTTGGACATTTGTGCAATTTTCCCAGGGCACTGATATGGATCTGGCTTATGCCCAATTACGGGACCGAATGGATCGTGTTAAAGCTGAGCTTCCCGGTGACATAGAACGTCTGTTTTTACAAAAATGGAGCAACGGTGATGATCCCATAATGTGGATCGCCCTCATTGAAAAAGAACCGCATAATGATCCTTTTTTATTGGTTGAACAACATTTACAAAAACCACTTGAAAGAATTGATGGTGTTGCAAAGGTTGAAATCTGGGGAGCGCAAGAAAAATCTGTCTTGCTTCAAATAAACCAGGACCTGGTCAAAAGCTACAAAATTAACCTCTATGAGGTAATTCAGAACTTACGCAACGACAATTTTTCCATTTCAAGTGGATTTGTAGTAGAAGGGCAGCGAAAAATATTTGTTCGGTCATTGGGCAAATTTCGCACTATAAATGAAATTAGAAATCTTCCCATCAGGGGAAATAATCTGCGGTTAAAAGACATTGCGGAAATTAAGTACGATGTGCCTGAAAGACGCTGGCGAACCAAGATAGACAATAAAAACGCCATCACCATAGGCATTTACAAAGAATCGGTTGCAAATACGGTGGGTTTGTGCAAAAGCATTTCCAGTAAATTTGAAAAGGAATTCAAAAACGAGCCCACTCTTAGTGGTTTTAGAATGGAAACGCTCTTCAATCAAGGCGAGTTGATTGAAGAATCCGTCGGTAATTTACAGCGCACTGGTATGTGGGGAGGTCTCTTTGCTTTCTTTGTACTTTATTTTTTCTTAAGAAGAACACGAATGACGTTTATTGTCATTTTAGCCATTCCCCTTTCATTATTAATTACTGTAACGGTATTGTATTTTATTGGATGGACCTTAAACCTCATTACCATGATGGGTCTTATGATCTCAGTGGGTATGGTGGTAGATAATTCAATTGTGGTTCTGGAAAACATCTACCGGAAGCGATTTGAAGGTAAATCTGATCGAGAATCCTCCTTGCAAGGAACCAGTGAAGTAGCGTTGGCTGTAACCCTGGCAACTTTGACCACTGTTGTTGTGTTTCTTCCTTTAATATTGATGAATGACGACGTTGGATTTCGATTTTTTATGCTGCGAATCGGCCTGCCAGTAATGCTTGCTTTAATTGCTTCACTATTTGTAGCTATGGTGTTCATTCCATTAGCGGCGACTAAAATAGTCAGTAAACGGAAAGTACAAGAACCGAAGGCAATTATCCACACTAACAAAATTTATCAAAAAGGTCTGACCTGGGTCATTACACATCGTGTAGAAATGTTCATTATTTTAATTTTAGTCATTCTATCAATGCAATATGCGGCTTCTAATGTAAAACAAGCAGGTGACAGTCAAGGTAACATAAACGACTTCAGACTCATTTTTGAGATGCCGGAGAATTATACCATTGAAAATGCTGAAAAACTCTTCAAAACAGTTGAAGACACGATTCGTGTAAAAAGTGATATATATGGTGTTAAAACCATTCTTGCACGGCACAGCCATAATGACGGCACGTTGCGGGTGTTTTTACTTCCGCCCCCAAAAATGGATTGGTATGAAATCGCCTACAATAATCTAATGAAATCATTGGGTGTAGAAATAGGCGGCGTTATGGAAAGAGAAGCAGTCATAGAGGATGTTAAAAAACGGCTACCAGAATTTCCGGGAGTGAAAATAAGAACGCGGTGGTTTCAAGAAAGTAACGGTGATGATTCATCCCTGGCAATTACGTTGTATGGAGACGACACAAATACTTTAGCCATTTTAGCAAAAGAAGTAGAGCGGAGATTACGGTCAATCGAAGATATTATCAGCATAGAAACCGACCGGGAAAGAGGCAGCGATGAAATTCATTTAGAAATTAAGCGTGAACAAGCTAAAAAATATGGTATTGCTCCAAATACTATTTCAGGAACTGTCCAGTATGCATTACGAGGCTTCCCCCTGCCTAAATACCATACCGAAGAAAAAGAAATTGACGTCCATATTCAATTACGCGAAGAAGACCGTCGCAATTTGTCGCAGCTGAAAAACCTCACATTCTTTACGGCTTCCGGCAAAGAAATTCCCCTGGACGCCGTAGCAACTTTTACCGTTAAAAAAGGCATGGGAGAAATCAGACGTGAAAACAGCAAAACTTATCTAACCGTAAAAGCTAATACAACAAAAGACAACATGAAAGCCCTTTTCGGTAAGGTGGACCAGGTCATGAAAGGCTTTAAAATGCCTTACGGCTATTCCTGGAATAAGGGTGAAACCTTCAGACGTTTTGAAGAAAGCAATGACAGCATGAAGTTTGCGATGATATTGTCCATAACATTTGTTTTCTTGCTCATGGGATTTCTATTTGAATCCTTTGTGCTACCGCTTTCTGTGATCATGTCGATTCCTTTGTCATTCTTTGGCGCATTCTGGATCATGTTTCTTACCGGTACCCCTATTGACATAATGAGCCAAATTGGATTTGTTATCCTGGTTGGAATTGTGGTAAACAATGCCATTGTTTTAATCGATCTGATCAACCGATTGCGTAATGAGGGCTGGAGTCGTTATGACGCGATTATAGAGGCAGGGAAACACAGGTTCCGCCCAATCTTAATGACCGCGTTTACCACGATTGGCGGGCTCTTACCCATGGCCATTGGCAACGCGTCACTGATTGGCATTCCTTATGCGCCGATGGGCAGAACCATCATTGGCGGACTTTTGACTTCGACACTGCTCTCTCTCATTGCCGTACCCTGGGCCTACACTCTATTTGATGATATGCGCGAATACTTCAAGAAGCTAACTGCTTTGTATATCTTCAAATCGAAAACTCAGGCAACTGAATTAGCTCAGGCTGATTCTTGATATAGAAAGTACAGTTTGTTGATACAGAAAGGCCATTGCAGAAATGCAAATGGCCTTTTTTGTTGGACTTGACTTTTCGATATTTTATTTGTAATTTTTTTAAAACTTTTGCAAAAAAACGACGATTTAACTACCACCAGAATTAGTAAGGCAATGCCTCAATAAAATTTAAGGCAAAAACTATAAATTCAAATTACAACCAAAAGATAGATGTCTTTTATAGAACAAATGAAATTTTGTAGTCATTGTGGAAATAAAATTAGCTTCGGTGATATTCCAGGAGACGACCTTCAACGTTTCTTCTGTAAAAGCTGCCAGACAATCCATTACCAAAATCCCAAAATAATCGTGGGTTGTCTTCCCCGATGGGAAGAAAAGGTTCTTCTTTGCAAAAGAGCTATCAGCCCTCGAAAAGGGCTGTGGACTCTTCCTTCAGGGTATCTTGAAAACGGCGAGGATGTAGAGCAAGGAGCAAAACGAGAAACCGAGGAAGAAGCCAATGCAGATGTAGAAATCATTCGATTATTTACAGTCTACAGTATTCCCCATATAGGCCAGGTTTATCTACAATTTTTAGCTGACCTTAATAATCTTGATTTTTATCCTGGTGCAGAAAGCCAGGAGGTCAGGCTCTTCGGCAAAAAAGAAATACCCTGGGAGCAGATTGCATTTGGTGCAATCAAATTTACACTTGAAAAATATTTCAACGAGCAAAATTTGAACAGTGAAGTGTATATGGGTACTTCCAATACTCGATGAGAATATTAATAAAATTAAATATATTGGGGATAATTACAATATTTTGTTCATTATAAATCATATTTATTGTTTTTGATTATTCACACAAAAACTTGCAATTTCCAGAAATTGTTGTTATATTACTAGTCATAATATTATTTTATTTATCGGAGATATAATATTGGCTTCATTTTCTGAATCATATCCAGTAATACAACACGTAATGCAAGAAGAAAATCAAGGACATGATACTCGAAAACATATATATATTCAATTAGAAAAAAAATTAAATAGACCCATTGTTTCATACTTTACCAGTTTTACTCATCCAGTAATGATTGAGGATGAAGATGCCGATATGTTAGAGGGGATTTTACAGAAGACGGATTTATCAAAAGGTTTAACATTAATTATCAGTTCCCCCGGTGGCGATGGTCTTGCAGCAGAGCGAATAATTAATGTTTGTCGTAATTATAGCCAGACCGGTGAGTACTGGATTATCGTGCCGGGTAAAGCAAAGTCTGCCGCAACAATGATTTGTTTTGGAGCTAGCAAGATTTTAATGGGGGCCACCTCAGAATTGGGTCCCATTGATCCACAGATTACGATTGGTGATGAGGGAATGCTTAATAGATTTTCTGTTTGGAATATTGTTAAAAGTTATGAAGAGTTATTTGAAAATGCAGTAAGTGAGAAAAAAGGTAATTTACAGCCATATTTACAACAATTAAGCAATTATGATGCCAGAGAAATAAAAGAATTTAAGGCAGCAGTAGAGTTGTCAGAGGACATTGCAATCCGGAGTCTTGCTTGCGGAATGATGCAAGACAAAACTACAGATGAAATTAAAGAAAAAATAAAAATCTTTCTAACTCCTGAGCATACCAAGATTCATGGTAGGGCAATATACCGAGATGAAGCTTTAAGTTGTGATTTAAAAATCGAATTTCAAGACATTAAAAATGAATTCTGGGAATTGATTTACGAATTGTATATTCGAGCAAATAATCATGTTTCAAATAAGGCTTCAAAATTAATTGAAAGTAAAGACCACTCATTTATTGCAAGTATTTAACGGAGGAAAATTATGAAAAACAAACTAACACATAATGATAAAATTTCAGAAAATCAGAAAAAACGAATATCTGACGCAAAGAATGACCTTCAAAAACTAAATGAAGAAATTGCACCTTTTATTAAAGTGCGAAAATATAAAAAATATACAACAGCAGGAAAATGGGCTGAATCGTCTAGTAACTTTTCATGATTACCGAATTAAATGCGAAATACCTGTTTATTGTTAAGCCATTGCTACACAAATGTTAATATTGTTTTGAATTTTTACTTGATTGACATTTCGGACAATAAAAAGTACTCCTACCCACCTGGCGATACTTCACAATTATTGAATCACATTTTCGACAATTCTCTCCTTCTCTTCCATACACCGCCAGCGATAGCTGGAAATATCCCATTTCACCGTTGGTATTAACATAATCCTTTAACGTGGTCCCGCCCTTTTTTATAGCATTGTTTAAAACGTTTCGCAATTCATTCAGCAATCTCTGCCACTGTGTTAACGAAAGCTGATTCGAAGGTTTGGCAGGGTGAATTCCGGCATAATACAACGCTTCGCTCGCATAGATATTTCCAACTCCGACAATAAAATTTGCATCCATAAGCAGGTTTTTTACTGGCTTTTTAAGATTTCGAGCTTTTTCAAATAATAATTCAGGAGAGGTGTCTGCTGCTAATGGTTCAAAGCCAAGATTAACAAAACGCGGGTACTTTTCAAGCTGTTGCGGAGTAATTGCGTCTATCATACCAAATCTGCGGGTGTCCCGAAATCGCAGCTCGGATTGATCATTAAAATAAAAAATTACATGATCATGTTTATCAAATGGCTCGGTTTCGGTTAACATCAAAATTTGACCACTCATCCCCAGGTGCATGATGAGTGTGCTCTCATTACTCAATCGAATAAGTAAGTACTTTGCCCGTCGATTGATATCGCTAATCTCCTGTCCTTCTACTAACTGCTTTAATCTGTTTTCCTGAACAAGCCAGCGCAACCGCGATTCACGAACCAGTATCCGCTCGATGCGCTTTCCTGGCAGATGTGCTTTTAGGGCTCTTTTTATGGTTTCAACTTCTGGTAATTCGGGCATACAATTCTTCTTGCTTTATTTAAAATTGACTGGTATATTTGAAGCTAATTTAACAAAAATATTCATACAAAAGCAAAATAAATTAACAACTATTGAACAAACAAATCCTCAGACTGGCCATACCAAATATCATCAGCAATCTTTCTGTGCCGCTTCTTAGCTCGGTAGACACGGCTTTAGTAGGGCATTTAGATGAAATCTACTATTTAGGCGCTCTCGCGGTTGGCGGCATCATATTTAATTTCATTTACTGGGGATTCGGGTTTTTACGTATGGGCACAACGGGTTTGACTGCTCAGGCTTATGGTACTCAAAACGATGTCGGAATCAGCTTAATATTAGTACGAACCCTCATACTCGCATTAGTTTGTGGGCTTGGGCTAATCATTCTGCAAACAGTCATTGCGAAAATCAGCTTCAGTTTAATTGGAGCAACCCCCGAAGTTGAGAAATATGCCCGCGAGTATTTCTTCATTCGTATTTATGCAGCACCGGCCACTCTGGCTCTTTACGCCTTTCACGGCTGGTTCCTGGGCATGCAAAATGCCAACTACCCGCTCATTCTAGCGGTTTTCGTGAATGTCGTCAATATTATTTTTAACGTAATCTTTATTCAGATTTTTAATCTGAAAGCGGATGGTGTTGCCTATGGTACAGTGATTGCGCAATATTCTGGTCTGGCTGTCGCAATTTTGCTATATTTAAAAAAATATCACCATTACACCACCAGGATTGTTAAAGAGCTAATCCTGGAAGCAAAGGCCTTGAAGCGAATATTCGTGGTAAACAGAGACATTTTCATTCGAACTCTGTGTTTAATTTTCACCTTTAGTTATTTCACTGCCAAGTCGGCTGAAGGTGGAAATGAAATTTTGGCTGTCAACAGCATTCTTTTGCAGCTTATCTTCATCTTAGCTTACGGGGTGGATGGTTTCGCGTTTGCGGCAGAAAGTCTGGTTGGAAAATACATCGGTGCAAAAGATAAAACCAATTTAAGTAAAACAGTCAAATTTTCATTCTTATGGGGAATGGGACTGGCAGTAATCATCTCGATTATTTACGCGCTTTCAGGCGAAGAAATTCTGGGTCTCTTTACAAATAAAGAGTCGATAATCACATTAGCTATGACTTACATGATCTGGATTGTTATCGCGCCACTCATCCACAGTTTCTGTTTCATCTGGGACGGAATTTTTATCGGCGCCACCGCGACAGCCGCGATGCGTAATTCCATGCTGATTTGTACCCTGCTCATCTTCCTGCCGACTTATTTGCTTTTTCGCGGACCATTAGGAAATCACAGTTTGTGGTTAGCTCTTACTTTATTTATGGTTATGCGTGGCGTGACTTTGACCTGGTTTTCTAAAAAATATATCTTCCAACAAGCGTAATTTGTGATTGACTGAAAACAAATTTATACTGGCATTCAAACCAGAGAGGAATCTTAATATTGAAAATACAGATTTCTCATCCGCGAAAACGGATTCGAAATACAAAATGGAATGCTTTCTGTCAAACACTAACTATTGTTGTTCTGCTTGTTTTTATTCTTTTTCCTTACTACTCCCCTCAACCACAACATCGCAACCACTGCTATCACCGCATAAATCGGCCAATTACCGATAATGGAGTAAATTGTAACCGGGGATTTTTCTGGAAGGTACAGCGTTTGATTAATATATTCCCGAGTGTAAAGTCCAGTCTCTTTGGAAATGGTTCGACCGGCGGCGTCAATAACCTGGGAACTGCCGGTGTTCAGCGTTCGAACAATGGGTTTTCGGTACTCTACTGATCGCGGACGGGCCATTTGCTTGTGCAGGTGCGAGGCAGCCGATTTGCCAAACCAGCCATCATTGGTGATGTTTACAATGAAATCAGCATTTCGATGTTCAAACCCGTTTATGAAACCTGTAATAATATCTTCATAACAAATCAGCGGCAGCCAGTGCATTTGCTGTCCTACCGCAAATATGGGCTTTTCACTGCCTCTGGTAAAATGAGAGATGGTTTGTGGGAGCCATTTTTCTAAAACAGGTAATGTATCTAAAAATGGAATATATTCACCAAAAGCTAATAAGACAATTTTACGGTATTTCCCGACAATCTCACCTTGAGGATTCAAGAAGAATTGTGTATTATAATATTTTCGCCTGCCGCTCGGATATATACCTTCAAGTTCAACCGAGCCGGCAGTAAGGTGAATATTGTGCCTTCGAGCTAAATTAGTTATTTCATTAAAAATCACCGGATTATTCAAAATGGGAAAATGAACCGCACCTTCCGGCCAGATCAATAAATCAGTTTTCTGCGGATTTTTTCGAATGGCTTCCTCAGAAATGTTAATGATATTTTTAAACTCTTCAAATCTTCCTGCCGGGCTAAGTCTGGCGCCATAAACCTTTTCCATCGTAGTATTGGATTGAACCTGGGTTATGTTAATAGGTTTCTTATCTGATGATGGTTGATTATCATATTTATTTAGAGCCCAGGCGCCATAACTCAATATAAAAATTAAGAAAGCCGCCTGCCCCAGCAAAAGAGTCCTGTGATTTGAAAATAAGGTTTTGCGGTGTTCCCATAGCCACCATGGAATATGTATTAGAGTCACCGCCACAAAACTTAAGCCAATCACGCCAAACAAATCTGCGGTCTGGTAAAGGATTAGACCGGAGTCCAGACTTGTGCCGAGATACCAGGGGAAAATTTGCGGATTAATCTGCTCAGCCACACAAAACAATCCCGCGATAATAAAAGGATTGGACTTTGCACCAAAAAACTTGTCTAAATAAGCCCACAATACGAAATTCAAATTATTAAAAACACCGAACAGCAGCACCAGGCCCCAGGCAGCTATTGTGGGCAGGCCGCCATAATCTTTTGCCACCATGCTAATCCAGTTAAACCCCCCTAAATTCGTCACAATCGCCATTATCCAAAATGCGAGTAATTTCTTTTTCAATGGCAGTTGGCGCATGCCGTTTAAAAAGAAAGGTAAAAAGAACAGGAGTGGAAAAATATTGTACGTCTCGAAAGCCAAAAATATACAAATTCCAGCAAGAATCGGGTAAATATAAAATTTAACCTGGAAGGATTTAGATTGAACTGAATAATGCGGCATAAAAAATATCCCTTGCTCGTTGTATTTTCAACAAAAATTAAATTTGAACAGATCTGTTGATATTAATGTTTTGGTCTCAAAAAGATAGCATAATCTCAACAATAAGCAAGGCATAACAACATAATTTTTGAAATTTTCTAAAACTGAAACCTCCCGGCTAAATGGAGTTCAAAAATCAGCTCCGCTATTCCTTATTTAAAAATAGAATAATGATATTTGTTCAACTGAATTTTTAATATTCTAACTCCCAATTCAAAAAAGGGAATAGGGTGGCTTACAACTTCAATATTCCTATTTCGAATTGCAGAAAAAATGCCCTCCATAGATTGTTGTTCAGCACGTATCAGGGAATAGCAAATTCCCATATATTTCAGATTATGGCAATCGGAGTTCCCAATGACGGGAAGTCCATTTTTATTACTGAGCCGTACGACTCCTTTATTTAAGTTAAACCATTTGGAGTAAAAAAAACTGTACTCAAGAGCATCAAATAAATCTAAATTTTCCAATAGTTTTCTACCCAAACAAACGCTGGTCTTGAAAAATGGGTGGGGGGCTACAACAAAAATACTATCATTTTTTGCTCTCCGTAAATCTGCAAATGTATTAATTTTTTCAGTAGCCTTATTTGCGTTTAAAATCAACACATGCTTTCCTTCAATCTTTTTCTCAATACCAGGCACTAAAAGAATCCCAAGATCGGCAGCGCATCTCTCCAAAATACCATTGAAAGTAAAAGTATCATGATTAGTAATAGAAATCGCTTTGAAGCCCTGACGCGCGGCATGTTCAATCAACCGTTTCGCAGAATGATTTACTTTATCTTCACGGTCATCGCTAGTGTGTAAATGGAAGTCGGTTTTTATGTCTATCATAATTATATGCTGATTAGTTTGTGATACCTACTAATTAAGCACTAACTTAGTTTCGAAAAAACATCCGTGAACTGTAATAATGTGAATTATTCATGAATGAGTTTTTGGACAAGAAAAAAAATCTTGACTATTTGTGAAACATTTAATACATTCGGCTTGTTTAATTTGAAAACTTCATTAATTCCTCGGTAGCTCAATCGGCAGAGCGGGTGGCTGTTAACCACTAGGTTGTAGGTTCGAGTCCTACCCGAGGAGCTTTATAGGACAGGCCATCAGAAATGATGGCTTTTTTATTTTGGGGAATTCCTAACTGTTGATATTACTGGTAAGTATAGAGAGAACTTCATTGATTTTATTTTTATATCTTGCTTTAGCTTTATTATAAGTCTTTACATCTATTGAACCTTCAAAAAACTTGTCTTCTACACTGTTTATTAATTTGTGGCAAATAAAATGCCTAAATTACTATATCTAAACTTTTACTTATGTGTATTTATGTTTTTATTTATTACTTTGTATTAAGAAAACGTTTGATATGTAATATCGATTCTAAAAGGATTCTATATTCTATCTCAACTCTTACCATTTGATTTTATTTCAAATTCTGGTGTGTACAATCCAATTGTTAAAATATACAGAACTTTACTTAAAATTGTATTAAGGCTATGTTGTCCAATTTGCATGCTTGATTTCTCTAAAGCTTCATTAAGTAGTCTGAATGCTATTTTAGTTGAACCGAAGTTACCAATTGGTGCGTGTACTCTTTCTGGAATAATTTCAGATCTAAAAATTACATCAATCCCGTTTTTTAGTTGGTCATATTCTCCTTTGAGAAATAACATAAGATTTCTATCATACAAATACCCGTTTACTTTTAAACCTTCAATTTTTATCAATTGATTGTACAAATTGATATAAGAGTTAAACTCTTCACTTTTAAACCATTCTAGGTCATTTCTTACTTTATATTTAAATCTAATTTTTTCCACTTTGTAATGAATCTTTAGACAATTAATGTATTGTAATTGACAATAAATGAGATAAATTTATTCCAATATTTATTATAAATAAACGACAAAGATTATTTCAATTTTTCCGTCTACCCAATACAATCGTCTGAATTTTGTTAAAACTTTAATATCACCTAGTACTCTATTTCGGTATAATCATACTATTGATTTTTTTTTAAACAATATATTTATAATATCATCTACCAACTGGAAACATAAGACTATATTGAGTTATAAGTAAATATAGATAATTTATTGAAAAAAATTAATAGAGAAGTGTTTGATAGGTGAAATACAAAACGAGGGAGGTTATCAAGGTATATTCTGAATATTACTAAGATCAATTCTATTATATAAACTATGGACTTTATTGAATTGAGCTTAGTATCTTAAGATATATAGGATGGTTACGGATGGGGTCAAAATCTGGATCAGTGTTAGCATAATCAAGTGGTGATTTATTACCATGTTCTGGGAGCTTTTTTGCCAGCAAATTACTTTTGTCCTGTAGCAGTTTTAGTGCCAAGTCTATTTCATTTTGATTTAAATAAACACAAATAAGGTTGTAATATGCTAGTGCATAATCTTTATCTGAATGAATGACTTCTTTAAGTATTCTTTCTGCCTCATCCAATTTTGGTGGTTTCAATTTTGTAAAGGTAACAGCTAAATTATGTTTTGATTTTAGAAACTTCGGATTAATAGCAATTGCTTTGTTATACGATTTAATTGAATTTGAATAATCTTCTTCATAATAATAAATTATACCCTTACTGTAATAAGCACATGCGTATTTCGGATCAATAGTAATGGCGGTGTCTAAGTGTTTTAAGGCAGAATCAATATCCCTTGTCATCTTATAAAGAGCGCGAGCAAGAAACACATGAGAAAAAGCAACTTGGGGTTTTTGTTCAATCGCTTTTTTCAATACATAGACACTTTGAGCAAGACTATCAATTCTAAAATAGGAAGCTCCTAAATAATTATATATTTCAGTGAGGTTAATATCATTAGTCGTTAAATATTCATTATTATATTGATTTCTTAAATCTAAAATTTGCTTAAAAGCACTAATAGCCTTATTAAATAATTTCTTTTCGTAATTAACAACACCTATTGAAAAATTCACTACGTAAGAGATTAATAGGTCTGGATTATTAGAAGAAAAATTTATATCACTACTGGTCGGAAGTGATAAATCCGTATCTGTTTTATAATCAGTCAAGCTGTCAGATGATATTGTAAGTTGATTCTTATTTTCATAAATAATGAAAGCATTATATATCACTGGTTTTTCTACATCCCTATTTTGTGCAAATACATCATTTGAGAATAGTGAAGGGAAACGATTGGTTGAATATTTATTAATTCCATCCGGCTTTGTTTCTGTTGAATATATCGCGTAAAGAAAATCTGCATTCAAATCATTTTTAATTTTTTGTGCTTGTTTTAACCAACGTACTTTAAGACCGAGCTTCTTGCTACAACGTATCCCTTCTTCACAACTAATTCCTTCCTTAGTAAGATTATCACACAAATCTTTATATAAATTTGTATACAACCGCTCCTCTGTTTCATGTTTGTTAGCAAATAATGACCACTTATTATTCTGTTTTAAGTCTGTAAGTAAAAAAGTTGGATTTTCTATTTTTTTAAACTTATTTTTTTCGACCATCCAATAATAAGAAATAGGACTGCCCAGTTTAGTACTTAAAATGGCAATGAGCAGTATTAATATAATCAATGAAAATTTATTCAATTTTATTTTGTCATCAAGAAATATAATTATAGGTAATGTGAAAATAATAAATATGAGGGCAATCTGTGTCACAACTGAAAACTCCAAGATCAGTAAATCTCCCCCCCACTTTTCGGCTAATGCATAAATTATTACCAATAAAACAACTGCTAACATAATATAACGTTTGAATTTACCAATTTTTATAACTTCTTTAAGCAAATTACGTGGCTTTGCTATACCTAGCGGAACAAGAAAAAAATACAAAGATAATGAAATCAAAAAGAATAAGAAAATATTTTTGAAAGTAAGCAATTCATTAAATAAAAAATTTACAAATGGCATTTTGCACCCCTATCATTTGTTATAATAATAAAGTAAACTTTAAACTTGCGGTCTTAAGCAAATATAACCACTGCATATACTAATAACGCTTAATAGAATACTAAAAAATAGAGCGAGTTGACTATTGTTTAACGGTTTTATATGCTTTTTGTAAATCCATACAATAATAATTAGTGTTTGAACGAAAACCATTTAACTAATTGTAAATTAAAAGACATAACA
>CAZIKB010000088.1:0-27273 GCA_964539665.1 uncultured Cytophagia bacterium | reverse complement strand
ATATTGTCTTAATGTACGTGTATTAATATAGGAGTCATATTATGTCTACTCGACACAAATATGTTAAAAGTAATCTAATCCAATAATAAACAACAACTCAATTTTAGCCGAGAGGTTTATTGTTGTTATTAAGGAGGAAGCTTTTTAGTTAATTACCACAGTGCATTTTATTAACAAGATTCTTCCTGAATGACAATATCTGTTCGTTTGTAACAAGAAATGCCTGTTCCCATATTGGAACAATGGCTGTGACCATTCAGTGCTCGAAATCAAGAAAACAGTCCTACTATCAAATATACTATAATTGCAGCCGATGCGGCTAATAGCGCATACGGCAATTGAGTTCTAACGTGATCTATGTGATCCGAGGCCGAAGCCATGGAAGAAATGATGGTTGTGTCTGAAATAGGGGAGCAATGGTCTCCGAAAATCCCTCCACTTAGAATGGCACCCAATGTGACATGAAGATTTGTTCCCATCAAATCAACGATTGGCATTCCAATTGGAATCATAATGGCAAACGTCCCCCACGAAGTGCCAGTCGAGAAGGCAATAAAGCCCGAGACCATGAATAAGATTACCGGTACAACTCCTGGACTTAACCATTTTTTTGATAAATTTGCAACATAAGGGCCGGTACCTAACTCTTTACAGGTTGCGCCGATCGCAAACGCCAGCATCATTAGCAACGCTAAAGGCATGAGTCCCCCTAATCCTTTGAAAAATAAATCAACAGACTCCTTTAGATTCATGATGCCTTGCGCTTTATAAATTATGCCTCCACCGATAATTGCGGTTAGCACTGCCCAAAAAACAGAGGTTGAACCTGAGCCATTCATGATATTTCCATCCCCGGTTATATACAAACTGACAGGCATCATTGTTATCATTAAGATAAGCGGTATGAACATATTTCTCGCTTTTAGTTGAATACATTCTTTTGGAGCAATTGTAATGACTTCTGTTGAAATAACCGGTTCCGCACCATCGCGTAGAACTTTCCCTTCTTCACGGGCTCTCTTTTCAGCGAGCGCCATGGGGCCAATATCTTTGCCCGTAATGATTACAATTAACAGGGTGATTAGCGCAAAGATTGCGTACAGATTAAAAGGCAAAGATTTTAATAAAGTAATAAATGGTTTGTCAATGTTTTGGGCAGCTAATAAGCCCATAATGAACGCACCCCAGCCGTTTAATGGAATCAGAATACAGATAGGTGCAGATGTGGAGTCACATATGTACGCCAGTTTTTCTCTGGAAATTTTTAGTTTATCGAAAATAGGGCGGGAGATAGCACCCGTAACCAGACAGGTGATGCTTGATTCTACAAATACGACGACTCCAATGAGCCAGGCTAAAAGACCAGCGTCTCTTCTATTTTTTACAAGTTTTTTGCCCATAATCCACTGAATAAATCCTTCTACGCCGCCTGAATATTGTGTGAACGCGATCAGGGCGCCAACCATTGCGCTAAAAGCAATTACTTTAGTGTTGCCACCATCTTCAAAGACGCGAATACAAGCTTCCAGAGCCGCTGCCAATCCTGAAATTGGATTGCCTCTAGATAAAATCGTCCAGCCTAACCAGATACCAAAAAACAGGGAAATAAATACTTGTTTGGTCCGAATAGCTAAAACAATTGCAATTACCGGTGGAAGAATTGAAAGCCAGCCAACTGTTTCCATATTAACCTCATAATTTTCTTACCGCTGCCAACACCTTTTCAACAATTTCATTAAAATAATCCGGCCCATCCGTATCGTATTTGACTTCACAATTAACGCAGGATTCTTCTATACATTCATCCTGGCAGGCGTAACATCCCGGATTTAAGGATTTTATTCCCTGGGCTTCTCTCATGTCGTAAAGTTTTTCGACTTCTTTTTTTGAAAGTACACGTTCACCTCCCAAAGCTTTTGCAATGTACAGGATATTAGCATAATGTTCGACGCGTTCCATTTTAAAATAAGCATCCATCAGGCTACTCCCGACGGTGACAACACCATGATTAGCCATCAGGAAAGCGTCGCAGGAATGGATGTAGGGCTTTAGTGTATTGGGGAGCTCCTCCGTTGCCGGGGTGCCATATTCAGCTAAAGGAACGGTGCCGATTGTGACTATGACCTCTGCTAACACGCATTTATCCAGAGATAGTCCTGCTGTTGCGAATCCAGTTGCATAAGGAGGATGGGCATGAACAACCGCCATAACATCTGGACGTTCTTTGTAAATAAACAAATGCATCGGAAGCTCAGTAGAGGGTTTGCCTTCAGAAAATACTTTATTTTCTGAATTTACAACGACCATGTTTTCCGGCGACATAAATCCTTTTGAAACGCCTGTTGGTGTCGTAAGAAATCGGTCATCGTCTATTCGGACGCTGATGTTGCCGTCGTTAGCTGCGACGTACCCTCTTTGATACATCCGCTGGCCGATTTCGACGATGGTTTGACGGAGATTGGATTCTGATGTTTGGTTCATTTAAAATATCAAGAAATAGTTGTAAAATGTCCTCTTGTCCACTTGCGATGGAGTTTAGAGATTCTTTTTGTGTCATAAATGTTATTTCTAAAACGTAAGCCACTAAAATATAAAGCAATTACTTGAAAACAGCAAATCAATTTTTATAAGTAAGTTAAATTGTTGATTGTAATTAGTTATGAGACTTAACTAATGATTGACGTCTCGAAATTGTACTTTTGTGTAATATTTTGGTAGTTTGTTAACATATTTCTTTAATTGTTTGATATATTTTATGGTACCAGGTTTTAATACTTTCCTAGATTCCAATAAATATCTGGATTCTCTTATTACCTCATGCCAGGCTTTTAAGAGCAAGAAAGGCTTTTTGTGTTTAACAAAGTGCATAAAAAACAAACCAGTAAGGCCTATACCTTGGGTAACTAATTGAAAAATGGGGTACTGTTTTATATAAATATAAAGCGAATTTCTGTAATTATAATATAATTCTGATAAGGATATAGGTGGACCTTTATGATAAATTAAAATCACGGGTGTATGAACAATTTTATAACCGGCATCCAGAATTCGATTACCTAAATCTCTACACTCATATTGTCTAAAAAAATTATCTGGGTAAAGCCCCACTTCATCTAATACCTTCTTTCTAAGTAAGCTACTGAGCTCAACAAAAAAATATGTGTAATAAGACTTATCAATAAACTCAATTGGTGAGTTGTAAAACCAGTGTTCCGGTTTTTTTGTATCAAAAGTTATAACTTTTCCTGATAAAACCCCAATATCAGGATTATCCTTCATAATATTAACACCATTCTCTATAGCATTAGGTTCGGTTTCAGCATCGTCATCTAAAGTAATTATGAATTCGCCTTTGGCCTTTCGAATTCCTACATTTCTACCTGAAGGACAACCAAGATTTTTATCTAACGCAATTAAAGTCACGTCAGTAAATTGTTTTTTAATAGCTTCGACGGTGCCATCTGTCGAGCCATTATCTACCACAATCACTTCGAGATTATTATATGTTTGTTTTTGTAGATCGTCTAATGCATTCAGGATATCATTACGACGATTATAGGTAGCGTATATTACAGAGACAAGACCATGAACAAATTTTGACATAAGTTATTTTATATTTAAATATTATTATATTTGAAATCACTTTTATTAGAAAATCTCCTCGAAGACTCACTTCTTGTTAAATGCGCCATCACTCCATCTGAATCGGTTGTTTTATCTAACAATAATTTCACCGTTCTATCAATTTGTACTTTATATTTTAATGTGAATAGTACTTTACCGATAGCTGATAATGTGCCTGTTAATGCGTTTACTAAATTATTATTTGACAAAAATTTATACTTAAAAATGGAGAAAATGCTTCGTTCTAAGGATCGCTCCTTTCTAAATCTTTCAACCAGGTCAGGAAAACGTTTTTCCAAATCAATAAGTTGCGCTTTTCCACGTGCAAAATAACGGATGAGTTCATCTTTTGAAGGAGGAATGAAGTAGGCAATGGCCTCAGTTACAATACACAATTGTTTTTTAGGAACGCTAATAGTAAGGAATATATCTTCTGATAGAGCTTTAGGCATTTCATTAAATCCAATTTGTGAAAAGTAAATTCTCAAGTCAGATTTTCGAAAAGCATAGAATGCACCATAAACATATTCCTGATGTAGAGGACACATGATGAAGCCAGTAAACCGTTTTTTCAATTGATTATTTCTTTTGGCTGGCTGTTGAATGCCACTGGCAAGTAGAATGTGAGGGTTTTCTAAAGCACCTAAGAGGTGTGATACAGATTGATCTTCAAATTCTATGTCAGCATCCACGAAAAGTAAAATGTCGGATTTTGCTTCATCAACTAAACGATTCCAGGCATTGATCTTACTTGCTTTTTCCTCGATAATTAGTTTAATAATTGAATATTTACTGGACCATTTTCTAACTTGCTCTACAGTGTCATCAGTACATCCATTAGCACATACCAGGATCTCAACTAATTTTTCACTTGATATAGATAAAACATTTTCAAGTATTCGGCTTATCAGCGTGCTTTCATTATGAGCGGGGATGCAAACGGATATTTCACGGAGCGGGTCATTCTTCATGATGGGAGCTATTTTTTGTTGCACTAAGATTTCTGATCCCTTTTAATCAAATCTAATCCCATATAATTTCGTAATGCTTCAGGAACTACTACCGCTCCATCTTCTTTTTGATAATTCTCCATTATTGCAATCACTGTCCTGGGTAAGGCCAATCCAGAGCCATTTAGTGTGTGGACGAGTTCCAATTTACCAGTAGACTCTCGTCGGAATCGTATGTTTCCCCGTCGTGCCTGGAAGTCCTCAAAATTACTGCAGGAAGAAACCTCCAGCCATTTTCCCACACCTGATGCCCATACTTCAATATCATAGCACTTTGCGGCAGCAAAGCTTAGGTCAGCAGTGCAAAGTTCAATTACCCGATAAGGCAGATTCAGCAATTGCAGAACTTCTTCGGCATCATTCAGCAAAGTTTCCAATTCTTCGTACGAGTTTTCAGGCTTAGCAAACTTGACCATTTCTACTTTGTCAAACTGGTGAACTCTTATCAAACCTCTGGTATCTCTACCGTAAGAGCCTGCTTCCCTGCGAAAACAGGGTGTATATGCGGTATATTTAATGGGTAATTCATTTTCTTGTAAATTATTATCTCGGTGCAAATTAGTAACCGGTACTTCAGCCGTAGGAATTAAAAATAGATCATCCTGATTTACATGATACATATCTTCTTCAAGTTTGGGAATTTGACCAGTCGTAAACATAGAATCACGATTTACGATGAACGGCGGGGATATTTCCTCATAACCATGTTTATCGATGTGTAAATCAAGCATAAAATTGATGAGCGCTCGTTCCAGCCTGGCTCCAACCCCTTTATAATTTATAAAATTGGAACCGGTAACTTTGGAGCCCTGGGTAAAATCAATCATACCAAGTTGCTCCGCAATATCCCAATGCGGTTTTTGTTTAAAATTAGCTTCAGCCAGGATTCCCCATTTTTTGATTTCGACGTTGTCTTGTTCGCTGGCGCCAACAGGGGTAGTTGCGTGTGGAATATTGGGAATCCAACTTTGAATTTTCAATAGCTCGATGTCATTGGTTTTGATTTTATTGTCCAGGGATTTGATTTGAACGCCTACATTTTGCATATTTTCAATTTCAGAATTCACATCCTGACCCTGCCGCTTCAAATTTGCAATTTGCTGCGATGATATGTTGCGCTGCCGCTTAAACTCTTCCACTGCTTTGAGCAAGTCACGTCGATTACTTTCCAGCTCCATCAATTTATCTAAATCGACTTTTTCATTTTTATTTTTTACGGCTTCTTTAACCAGTCCGAGATTTTCACGAATAAACTTTAGGTCTAACATTGATTAATCCCTGAATTCAACAATCAGTGTAAATAATTTAGATGATTTAAAATAATTGTGTAAATATAAAAAAAATCGACTTAAATAAAAACAAATTTGTGTTTTAATTTTATTTGATGTGATAATCACATGCCTTTTCCTCGTAACATCACATAAATTGTATTGAGTAATATTTTCAGATCCATTCTTAAAGACATATTTTCTAAATAAAAAAGATCATACTGAAGTTTAGTTTTCACATTCTCAATTGAAGTGTCATATTCACCTTTGATTTGTGCCCAACCTGTAATCCCTGGTTGTACCTTTAACCTCCGTGTATAAAATGGAATCTTATGTTTTAATTTATCGACAAAATGAGGTCTTTCAGGTCGGGGGCCAATTAAACTCATTTCACCTTTTAAAACATTTATAAATTGTGGAACTTCATCCAGTCGGGGTTTACGTATGATTCGTCCCATTCTGGTAAGTCTCGGGTCTTCAGGTTCTGCCCACTTGGGACCACTTTTAGATTCAGCGTTTTTTATCATGGATCTGAATTTATGCATGGTGAATATTTTGCCATTTCTGCCGACACGGTTTTGATTATAAAATACCGGACCTGGAGTGTCGATTTTAATTGCCACTGCTAAAATAATCCAAACAGGAGAAAATAGAAGCAGGATAAATAATGAAATTATAATATCAAAAAAACGTTTAATTTTTTGTTCCCAAGGCGACATGAAGTGTGGTAGAATATCGATGAGTGGGAATCCGTAGATTTGATTAATTCTTGCCTGGCCCAGTACAATTTCATATAGATCCGGTACAATTTTAAAATCAACCATTAAACCATCACATTTATTTATTAGCTCCATAACCATTTGTTGAGAACTACCATCAAGACTAAATATCACTTCCTGGGCTTTCACATTTTGAATTGCTGCATTGATATTTTCCATTTTTTCTAAAAGAGGAATATTTCTATATGAATTTATTTTTTTACTGGTTGGTTTTTTTGTCCCAACAAATCCTACTACGTTGTACCCTAAAGCCGGATACTTTAACAATTCATCTAACAATTTCCAGCTTTTTTCACCCCAGCCTACAATAATTGTTCTACGAGTACCAATCCCTGAAGTGAGCAGCATTCTCTGAATTGTACGGAAAATTGCACGACCGCTGGCAACAAAGATAATGAATATCAACCAGAAATTTATTATAAACATTCTGCTTAATGTAGGCGGATTAGACAAATCTCGTTCCAAATCAAAAGTAATTAGAAAAATAACAAAGACGCCAAAAGTTACAGTTTTAAATACAGTAATAATCTCGTCTATCCTGGATTGGGCATACCAGGACCGATAGAGTCCAAAAAACATAAAAATAACAAACCAGTACATAAACACGATCGTGGAAAGATAAAATAGATTTATAAAATTTGTTTCGGAAAAGAATCCTAACTCTTTTCTTAAATGAGCCCACAGAAAAAAAGAAAGGCCTATACTAAAGAAATCAGTCAAGATAAGTAGTTGTTTTTCAATCGACTTGTTCATCTATTATCATCGGTTAACCGGATTCCAGGCAGGTTTTTGAGATTTTACTATAAATCGGTAAAAACCAATCAAGAGCGCTAAGTTAGCAAGAAAAAAATAAAATGTAATCGCAAAAATATTTTTATAGATACCCATATTATTGAGAATTGCTCCCAGTAAAACCATGCATAAGAATCCAATTTGAATAAGGAATGTAACGTTATATAATAATTCGCCTAATAAGAAAATGTTCGTCAGGAAAACCATAATGGCAAAAAATGGTATAAACCAGCGAATAATTTTATGCGACCATAATCCAAAAGCTATAAAACCATGTTTTGGATTTAATAGTTTTTTTATTTCTATTAGAGCATTAAAATTGGCAGCACCAATTCTAATTTTGCGTTTAAACTCATCCCATACGCACAAGCTGGTAAATTCTCTGCCCACTGCTTCGGCATCATATAAAACTCTATAGCCTTTTTCAACTACTTTTAAAGGAATAAGAAAATCATCCATAATTACTTTATCTTCAGGTAAATTTTCATAGAGTTCCTTACGTATAGCATAAATAGCTCCGTTTGCCCCTAATACAGTTTTAACATGTCCCTCCAAATATTTCAACTTTGTTTCATAGTTCCAATATAATTTTTCGCCTTGCGCACCAATATCCATTGCGTCATGGTCGTTCAGAACCAATTCACCACATACTCCTCCTACATTTGTATTTTTAAAATGACGCGTTAATTTAGTAAGGGCATCGCTATCATACAATGTATTTGCGTCAGAAAAAACTAAGATATCACCTTGCGCCGCTTTTACCAAATCATTAAGTACGGAGGACTTTCCACGACGTTTTTTAAATGATAACAACTTAATCAGGCCATTCTTGTTAGCATTAATTATTGATTCAGTATCATCGGTTGCGCCATCTAATCCTAATAAAATTTCAAGTCGGTCTGATGGATAATCCAGGTTTTCACAATTCTTAATTTTATCGGCAATTATTTTTTGTTCATTATAGGCAGAAATAATAATTGATACTTTGGGTAAATAAGAAGTTGTTACATACTTGCTTCTATTTTTCAATTTAAATACAATCCAGACTATAAAAAAATAGCCAATGTATGAGTAAATTACTAAGCCGGTACAGGTCCAAAAAATTAATTTAAACATTTTTCATTATCATTTTGACATAAAAAGGGGTGGTCATTTTTACTGAAATCAGCTTTAAGTCATTGGTAAATCAACAAAATCTACAATCTTGATAAGTTCTGTGTTTAATAGACATAAGACAAAATTTAACTTTTAAATTACTTGTTATCAATAAATTTTGTAACACAATTGACTAAAATCACACTAAAGACTGAAAATAGAAAGTCAGGTTAATTTTTCTTCAGGCAATTCGGCAATGCCCCGTAGGGCTGCAGCCAAACCTAAAAGTGTCCAAAACTGAGTATCCTGTTGCAGCGAAAGAAATAAACATGCAAACAGAAATCCATAAAATCCTAATTTCAGAGCTTTCGCCAGGTTTGCCAATTGACGTTTATTTTTCTTTGTAAAAAGTATCCTGCTTTCTTCAAAATATCTTAGAGTAATCCATGTCAGACCAACAAATGACAGCAAGCCTATTACTCCTGTTTCAGTGGCTATTTCCAAAAAAATATTATGCACAGGTTGATGTCTGCTGATAAAACGAATAGATTCCTCAATAAAATTACCAATACCAATCCCCAGTATAGGATTGTCCAGGAAATAATACCAGGCATTTGAAAGCAGTTTAAATCGTTCATTTACTGAAGAGTCGCCTCGAAAGTTTGCTATATCTCCAAATCTATCCCACAATTCAGCAGGAATCGAAAAGAGAATAACTATAGCGGCCATAATACCCACAAAAACGACACTGCGGTAATGATAGTTTTTTATTAGAAAAATAATTAAGAGTAGTACTAAACTCAAAATCCCACCCCTTGAAAAAGTCAAGATTGTTGCTAAGATAAAAATAGCAAACAGGATAAATCCTCCAGTGCGTTCTCCTTTTGTTTCTGCATGAAAAAATAGATATAATGGAACAGGAATAAATGCAATTAAAGTTGCTGCGTAAATATTTGGATCATGATTTAGGCCTATCAATCTGTTGATGGCTTCGTAAGTCGTTTGACCATGCAGAACGGCCGATGCGCCTTTGTATAAAATATATAAACCATAAAAAAAGGAAATGATAAGAGCAGAAAAAATGGAGGACAAACAAACAAATAATCGTTTTTTTGTTGTCACTAAATTGATGATAAGCATGTATAAAATAATGGATTTAATCCAAACAATTAGCTTAAACATACTGACTTTTTGGTTCAGTGAAAATGGTATCGACATGAGTATGGCAGCGATGACAAGGGCTACAAAAAACATCTGTTTTTTAGGTATCAGAAAGGAGAGTTTAAAATGCCATGATTGATGCAGAACCCAAGCAAGAATAACTAGTAAAGAAAATGCAAAATAACCACCGGGAATTTCTAATCCCGCAAACAGGTTTGAAAACACCAGCAAGATTAACATCTGAAGACCAATAAACGGATTTATAAATATTAGCCATATAAAAATAAAGAAAAATATTGCCGAAGGTATTGCCCAAATAATTTTATCACCCGCGAATAAAATAAAAAACAGAAAAAATAAAATACCTGCAATTACAATTAGCTTGTTCAGGTCTCTGTTTATTGCAAGACTTTTAAGTTGATGAGGTTCTAAAAAACTGAGCATATTAATATCAAGTTACTCTCTATTTCCTTAAATCTAAAACAGTTATCCAACAAAAATATCGAAAAAGAGGAATCCATTTTAATAAAAGATCGTCTATCTTTGTTAGTTGATTTAGAAAAGCCCTAAATTGATTGTTATTGCGAAATACAAAATTCCAGAGATATGCCAATAGTGAAATAAAATAAAATTCCCTGTGGTGTACTTCTGTAAAATATTTATTTAATTCACTGATTTGTTTAAAAGTAAACGGTTTTTCTGTCGGTGTTCTTTTTGAAGGCGTTAATTTTCGAAATATTTTGATAACCGGATTGGTGTCCAGAGGCTCTAAGAAAATTGCATGACCGTCTTTCCGTAGCATCCTGGAAATTTCTGGTAGAGCGATTTCTAAATCAAGATGGTGTAATATTGAATGGCCATAAATAAAATCAAATGATTCTGACTTCAGCGATAAGGATTCTCCGGCCATAACGCAACAGTAAATTCGATTATCAAATTTATTTTCACAAGCAACTCTTTTCGCTATCTTAATGGATTCAAAAGAGATATCAAATGCCAGCACATTACTACCCTGTTGGGCAAACTTGATAGCGGATAGGCCTGTACCGCTTCCATAATCCAGGAGACGCTTATTGGTTAAATCTCCAAGGAGTTTTTCACTATATCGGTTGGCATAATCTAATGCACCGTGCTTATAAAATTCAAAATGCGGCTCCGCATCTGATTCAAGAACTTTTTGATTGTGAAATTCACGCTCAATTTTATGTTTTTCCTGGATGTTTATTTCGCTCAATTTCTATGCCTCAAGTTTTAATAGGTTGGCATGTAAACTATCTTCATAATATTGCAACGATCTTTTCGTATAACCGCTCTGAGCTTTTGTTATCACAAAATTGATTAAATTGATTTTTGATTCTTTCTCGTTCCGCAGAAAATAAGTCAGGATTTTGCATGAAATCATGCAGACAGTCCATCACTTCCTCCCAATTATGTGCTTTCGGCCCAGGAGTGATTTCATCATAATCATAATACATTTCACGATCATGTGATAGGTAACTCTGAAGATCGAATGGAGTAAAAATTATTGGCCGGCCCAGTAATAAAAAATCGAAAAATATACTGGAGTAATCTGTGAGCAATATGTCCACGTTTGGTAGAAAAGAATTCACATCTGGAATGTCATCATCCATTGCTACATGAATTTGTGAACTGTTCAGAAATAGTTTTTGGAATGAATTTCCTGAATGCAAATGTCCTTTAATGACCAGAATAGCCTTTCTTGATTTTAGAAAATTCTCTATTTTATGCACACCAAAAGTATCAAACATTTGTAAAGATTCTTTATCAGAGTCTCTGAATGTTGGTGTAAACAAGATGAGAAATTTGAAATTACAATTCGATTTGATTTTATCTAAAAATGCATTATCAGACTGGTGCGTATTAAATAGTACATCATTTCTTGGATAGCCGGTGATAATAATTTTATCCAAAGGTTGTTGAAATGCAGTTGTTAATTTTTTTGAAGTTTCTTCTGATGTTGAGATAATGTAATGATATTTTTCTTTTAAAAAAGGGAAAATAAGTTGCTTAATTTTTACAAACGGTCTGTTCCGTTGAGAATTGAGAAGCTTTACATCATTCTCAATTTTTTTTAGTGGCGTACCATGCCATAATTGAATGATATTTGTTCTATTCAGAAAAAATCTATTGAAATCATGTTTATAACAATTTATAATGGCAATTTTGGCTATAGCAGAAACAATTGCAGCTTTGAGGCTATTAATGTAATAAACTTGACAGTTTCTGTTGTTAAAATAATCAAATACTTTTCTACTTTTCGTTAACCAAACGGCCATAATTTCCGGATGATATTGAATGATGTAATTGAAAAAAGCTTCGGAGTTATCGCCACGTCCTATACCATTCCATGCTCCAAAAATCCAGACATTCTTTTTTTTCGGTATTAAATACACAAGCCAGTAAAAAGGTAATAAAAAAATGTAAAGCAGTTTTGTTATTTGATTAAAATCAGTCATTTTATTGTCTTCAACTACGAAAAATTAAGAACTCAGAAGAATGAAAGTCATCTAATAAAGGAAGTGTTCACCCTTGTCTTCAAAAATGTCTTTATAGATAGCTATCCATTTCAGCTATAGTATTAATGATTAAATCTGGCATGTCTTCTAAATTCTCAATATCTTCTCGTTTGGTCTCACCCGATAAAACACAAATAAAATCGCAGCCTAATTGTCTGGCCAATTTCATGTCTGTGTAAAGACGATCTCCGATCACAACGAAATCACTCAAGTTTACAGCATGCTTTGTGAGAATATGGTCAACCATTTCGGAATTAGGCTTTCCAAACACTTTCACTGGTTTTTTTCCTGTAGCAGTTTCAATCAAAGCTAATAATGAACCGATATCTGGTATGAGGCCATTAGGTGTAGGACAAACTACATCACAGTGTGTTGCGATAAGATCAGCCCCGTTATTAATATATATTGAAGCCTTGCTTAATTTATCATAAGTCAATTCTGTATCATAACCTACAACTACATATTCCGGATTGGTTGAGTTTGTATTTATCCCAGCGTCAGCAATGTATTGCTTCATGGAACTGGTGCCTACAACAAATACATCCGTCACCTTGTTAATAATTAAGTATTCGACTACGCCATCCGTTGAAATCACAAAATTATTTTCATGAGCATTTATGCCCATTTTTCTAAATTTATCAACATACTCTATTTTTGAGCGCGATGAATTATTAGATAAAAAGTAATATGCGATACCTGTTTTTTGTAATTTCTTCAAAAAATTATCCACTCCGGGTATCAGCTTGTTTCCTAAATAAATTGTCCCATCGATGTCAATAAAACATAGTTTTTTACCTGTTAGTTTAAATCTTGAAAATTTCTTGTCAGCTAATGCGAGATCTTCGAAATTATCAATTTCAACCCAACTTTTATTTTGAATATCAAAAGGTCGCATATTTATAGTACCTGCTTGAAGAAGACTTTGGATTGCGACTTCTGTCCAGTCTTTTAGATTATTTTCAATCTCAATAATTTTTCTCATTTCTTGAAATAAAAGATAAGAAGACTTGGAAGAAAATTTGTAGATATCTATAGAGTTACCATAAGCTATATGTTGAGAGATTTCTTTGCTTATGTCATTAACTTTTCCATCTGTATCTAAGGTAATTTTCATAGCTTCGTCGGAATAACTTCCCGTGTCTGTAGCAATAAGGTCTTCATCAGTTTTAACCAGCTCATATATGATACTTGTATCAAAAACAACATCACCATTACTTATTATAAAACTTTCATTTTCTACTTCTGATGAGGTTAGAAAAAGCGAATACATATTATTTGTAATTTCATAATCCTCATTTTCGATTAACTTGATATTGATATCTCTTGTGTGTTTATAATACTCCTTAATTATAGCCGCCTCATAGCCCACAACAATTATGATATCTTTTATACCCGCAGCAGCATAAGCTCGCACTTGATAATCAAGAATTGGTCTTCCCGCAACTCTTACCATGCATTTTGGTTTTTTGGAGGTTAATGGTCTGAGTCTTGAACCAACTCCTGCTGCTAGAATGACTGCTTTCAATCTGACCTCCATAAGTTGTGTTTTTTTACACCATAAGTTCTAATGCAAAAAACTATAAATTCTGTAACAAGCACCATAGTTGCTATTGTGATTAGGTTTAAACGAGATATTAATGTTAAAATAATTAATCCTAAAATATGAATAATTGAAGCAATGATTACGCTCATGTTAGCAATATTTGGATGTCCTAAGGCAGCTAAAAATGGATAACCAAGTAGAACAGAAGGTACTACAAATATTGTGACAATCAAAAAGATCTTTAAAATTGTAATACTATAAAAGAACTCAGCGCCAAAAACAAATGTAACTATTTCATTGGCAAAAACAAAGCCGAAAATACAAATAACTGTATTAAGTACTATAGTAATTCTAAAGATTTTTTTAAAAAAACTAACAGCGTTTGATTTGGACATGAAAGGATATAATGTTGTGTTTAAAGGATTGTATAATGAGCGTAATGCCAGATAAAGTTTTTCTGCTGCAGAGTAATATCCGACTGTTTGATTGTTTGAAAAAAGTCCCAGGAAAAAAACATTGCTTGACGTATAGGTTATAACTGAAGCTCTTGAAAAAAAGAACTGCGAACTTGCCATAAACTTGGATTTGAGTATTTTAAAGCCTGGAAAGTACACTTTTATTTGATATTTATAAAGAATTAACCATAAAGAAAAAACACCGCTTATAATTGATCCGAGCGAATTAATTAATGGAACGTAAAGATAGTCAGATGGATTGCGTATAAAAATAAAAATAGAAAGTACAAAAAATGATTTTGCAAATATGTTTAATAGAGTTAGATCCTTCATTCTTTCAAATCCCTGGAAAAACCAGATTGGTAAGCATAGATTACCAAGAACCATTCCAAATGAAAAAAAATATATCAGCCAGTCATTTTTGAATTTGCTAAAGTTAAAAACAATTATAGACAATAAAATAAAGCTTGTAAGAAATAATAATGTTTTAATTATTATCACCGCATTGAAAATTTCAGCTACTTTATTTTTATTATCTCTGTGCTCAGCAATATCTCTTGTTGCAGATAATTCAAAGCCATAATCTGTTAAATAAACAAAATATTGAATAAATGCCTGTGCAAACATAATAAGGCCGAACTTTTCAACGCCTAAAACTCTAACTAAATAGGGTAGAGTTATGAGTGGAAGGAGATAGTTCACACCTTGCAGTAAAGATAGAGAAATGACATTCTCAAATAGTCTCTTTTTTACTTCACCATCGATGGCTTTCTCACGCTCTGATGAGAATTTAATTTTTAATTTCAATTTTATTGTTGAGAATTATTAATTTCTGATTCAATACTATTATAAGATTAAGTCAATGTATTAAATAGGGAATAGTAATTGAGGTTCTCGGCACCAATTAAATTTAATCAAAAGATTATTAATGAGCCTGAAGGAAAATTTAGACTATGAGACAGAAGAACCGAGCGGTTTTTGTAAACATTGCGTGCGGATAGAATTTCCCTCTGTCCATTTTAAAAGCGCTTCTTCTTGAATGAAATGAAATGTTTTAAATCTCCACGAAATTCATCGTAGGATTTAGTAAAACGATGGTATTCTTCCGGATTGTTAATTCTCATTTTTTCCATATAACCATTTATTACTATTACGAATCCACTCACAAAAAAGCTCAAAAATGAAGCAGCAAGCACAACGAGGGCACGTTTTGGTTTGCTTTTCCTTTCAGGTAAATCGGGTCTGTCCAATAATTCAACCGTTGGTGTATCACGTGATTCTTGAATGCGTGCTTGTTCATATTGTTTCACCAAAAGTTCATAAATGGCTTTTTGAACCTCTACGTCTTTGTATAAAAAAATATATTTTAAACCTAGGTCAGGTATTTTTGAAAATGGGAGCAGTAAATCTGATTCTGATTTTCCATTTCCAAACTCAATGCGGTTTAATTGGTTTTGCAAAGCTTCTATTCTATGCTCAATTAATTTAATCTTTTCATGAGATTTTGATAACTGTTTTCTTAAAACATCATATTCAACCTCACTTAGGGTTAATTGCGCTCTAATTTCCGCTGCGGCTCGAATTGATGATATAGATTGTTCTTCCAAAGATATAACCGAATAATTTTTTTGAAAATCTCGCAGGTTTTCAGCTGCAGTATGTAGGTCATTGTCCGCTTCTTTCAAACGCTTTTCAATAAATTCCCTTGTGTAACGTGCTGTGGTGTATCTTGCGTTTTGGTTTACTCGATCAAGCTCTTCCAAAAATACATTACACATTTCTTGAGCTCGGGCTCTGGTTTTAGCAGTGATTGAAATTGATATAAATCCCTCATCTGTTAATTCAATTATAGCCTGGCCATCTAACTGCCGCAATGCATCTTCCATTAAGTCTTGCTCCCAAATTGTCATAAGATCAAGTCTTTTAATGACTTGTTCCCGGACATTCCTACTCTGCAAAATGCCAATATATATATCTGTCATTGTGCTGCCAAATCCAAATGCGCCAGAAAGATTTAGAGGCATTTCTGTAATAAAAGATAGCATATCCAAACCTGCCTCTGATTTGTTTTCCGGAGGTAGGATCGTCGCAGTAGATGTATACAAATGTGGTAATAATAATGCGATTATAAGACCAAGAATTGTAAAGATAAGGAAATTACGGAGAATCAGCCGCCACCAATTTAAGACAGTTGCAACAAAACCTAAGAATGATACTTCAGTTATTTCTTTTTCCATAATTGTGAGAGAGTAAAAATAGGATTAATATCTTATTTAATTAAAGCACCCCAACTGCTTTCATAGAAATTATAACACTCATGATGGTAGCAACTATTGAAGTAATCTCATTAACACCAAATTCCGTTCTTCTCGGAACGAAAACCGTATCCCCTGGCTCAACCAATAAATCTGCTCCTTTTTCTTGTATTTGACTTCCATAGCGTATTACTTTACACTTGGTCAGGTGAACGCCATTTTCCGTACTTCCTGCAAAACCGACATAATCCTGAACTTTCAGTTTTGGTATAAAAGGATATGCTCCCGGATTTCTTACGGCACCGATAACATAAACATCCTCATTTCGCTGGGGAAGGATGATTACATCACCATCGTTTAAATAAAAATCTGTGTAACCATTGCCTTTATTCTCTAAATATGGGAAAATCGGGATTATCTCAACCGCGCTGTTGCCAGCGGAGGTTCTTTCAATATAGGCGTTTCTTAAATCCACCCGACGATTCAGCGCATCTACACGCAGTAGGAGATCCTTCAAAGTCTCATTCTCTGCTATTTCGTAAATTCCAGGATCATTTACTCGTCCATCAACACGCACGGTAGCTTGAGTTAAGTCGATGGCAGGTACAAAAATGACATCGCCGCCTTTTAAATAGATGTTCGCATCAAGGTTGCCGAGCTTTTTGTATTGGTGCAAATCGATTTTATCTACCACGCCATCTGAATGGCGAACCTGGATGGCTCGTTCAAAGCCCCATGTAGTCAGTCCACCGGCTTGTTCGATAATATCAGATACCCGATAAACAGCCAGGGCCGCGTAGGGCCCGGGATTGTGAACCTGCCCGGTAACATGAACCCGGAAAGTGCGAAGCATTATTAAATTGGCATTAATTTTAGATTGGAGGTATTTTTTATCTCCAGCTTCTCTGACCATTTTTTGTACTTCAATCAATGTTTTGCCGTCTACCACAAGTGTGCCAATAGTGGGGATAATAAGTTTGCCTTCCGGAGTAACTGCTGTTTTAAAGTTTGCTTCCATTGTTGACCAGATGTTGATCAGAAATTGATCGCCTGGTCCTACAATGTAAGTATTTGGGTCTATAGAAGTTTCCAATGCCTGCATGTCAAACAGTAAATCTGTATCAGCTAAAGGTTGGCTTGTTAAATCATCCCTGTCAAAAACTGATTTTAAGGGCAGTCGTCTGTCCTGCTGATCTTTTTTCTCAAATCTTTCATTGACAGACTGCGCGGTCAGGTGCGGTGAAATAAAAAATAATACAATCAGAATAAAATGGCAATAGTACTTTTTCAAATTAAAACCAATCATAGTTAATTCATTCAAAATGATAGTTTATAATAGGATTACTGCAAAATAATTAAGGACAAAATTATTGTTTTTTAAAAAGCGCTTGACAACACTGCAGGTCGTTTTATTCGACAGAAACGACTTGACAGCTCCTGTATGTCATTACGAACGATCCCGATTTATATAGCATGCGCGTCAACTTAACCTCCCGAAGGTTTGATTCGATATCTAAATTCAACTTTTAAATGCAACAAAAGGTTTGAAACAGTGCCCAATTTACTCCAAAACCTTCGGGAGGTTCTACTCAATACGCTTCACCCCGTAAAAAACACGGGATTCGCAAAGACACTATTATTTACTGTTTCCTTTGTTTTACGTTTATATTATTTATAAAAAAATTATGTACCGCATCCTAACCGAATGACTTTATCTCGACCTTGAGCTACAGATTTTGTAGCATTCCTGGTATCAACGACTAATTTAGCATTTTTCACTATATTATTTATATCATAAGAACTATGATCAGCGGTGATGATTACGCAATCTTTTGAAGCGATAACTTCATCGGTTAATTCCTGTGATTTCAGAGTGATGCCGTTAATTTTGACTTCACTTACAAAAGGGTCGTTGAATGTTAAATTTTGCGCGCCTCTTTGCATAAGAAGTTCCATTATTTTAAGACCAGGGGAATTGCGCGTATCATCTACATCCTTTTTAAAAGCTATTCCTAAAAATAAGTAGTTGGCTGTTTTTAAAGCTGCTCCATTTATGCTTAATGAGCGGATAATTAAATCCAGAACGTAGTAAGGCATATTCTCATTCGTTCGTGCGGCAAGCTCGATAAAATCGCTGTGAAAGTCGTATTCTTTAGCTTTCCATGACAGGTAGTATGGGTCAACTAATATACAGTGCCCGCCGATACCCGGGCCAGGATAAAATGGCATGAATCCAAATGGTTTGGTGGCCGCAGCCTGAACAACTTCCCAGACATCAATATTGCCTATTCTGTCGCAGAGCTGTGCTAATTCATTCACCAGTGCAATATTAACGCTTCTAAAGATGTTTTCTAAAAGCTTAACCATTTCAGCCGTATGTGGTGAAGAAACTTGTACTATCTTATTTATTATTTGTTTGCAGGCCATTGTAGCAAGTCTGGTACAATTTTCCGTAACCCCGCCAACCACCACCGGAGTATTTGCTGTCGTAAAATCCTCACGGCCAGGGTCGATTCGTTCAGGAGAAAAAGCTAAATAAAAGTCCTGTCCGACTTTTAAACCAGTTGACTCTAATTTTGGCAGTAAGACCTTTTCAGTGGTTTCGGGAAAGGTTGTGCTTTTGAGAATTACAAGCTGCTCCTTGCGCAGATGTGCTGTAATGCTTTCACCCGCCTGATTTATGAATGATATATCAGGTTCTTTATTCTTGGTAAACGGAGTGGGTACACAAATAAATATGATATCCAATTCACCTATTCTACCATACTTGGTGGTGCCTTCCAGCATCCTGTCATCAACCAGTCTTCGAAGCCGATCATCGTCGACGTCATCAATATAGTTGTCGCCACTATTCAACTTTTGTACTTTTCTACGATCTGTATCAATTCCCAGGACATAAAATCCCTTATCCGCGAATTCAACAGCCAAAGGAAGCCCGACATACCCTAAACCTATAACCCCCACTTTAGCTTTTTTGTCTTTAAGTTTTTGTTCTAATGACATGTCTTCCCCCTCCTATAGGCTTAATTTATAATTATTCTTGTAGTATTCTAAATATTCACCGCTTTTGAGTTTTTCCCACCACAAGCGATTTTCAATATACCATTTAATGGTAGCATCCATGGCGTTTTCAAAATTATGTTTTGGCCCCCAACCTAATTTCTGGAGTTTGGTAGAATCCAGGGAATATCGCTTATCATGTCCCTTTCGGTCAGTGACAAATGACATCAGGCTTTTGGGCTTTTCTATTTTTTTTAAGATGTGTTCGGTTATTTCGAGATTGGTTTTTTCGTTTCCAGCGCCAATATTGTAATCTTCGCCAATTTCCCCATTATTGTAAATAAAGTCAATGGCCTCACAATGGTCTTCTACATATATCCAATCCCGGACATTTTTACCATCACCGTAGATGGGCAACGGCTTATCATCTAAAGCGTTTGTGATAAAAAGCGGGATGAGTTTTTCAGGATAGTGGTACGGACCATAATTGTTGGAGCAGCGGGTAATTTGCACAGGTAATTTATAGGTAACAAAATATGAATATGCAAGTCTATCCGCGCCGGATTTGGAAGCAGAATAGGGGCTGGAAGGCATTAACGGGTCGGTTTCCTTAAAAGAGCCGTTGTCAATGCTTCCATAAACTTCGTCCGTACTAATTTGGATGAATCTTTCAATTTTAGAACGTCTGGCAGCTTCGAGGAGAGCAAAAGCGCCAAATATGTCAGTCTTGATAAAATCATCCGGAGCGCCAATAGAACGATCCACGTGACTTTCTGCCGCGAAATTTACCACGACATCGATTTCGGGCATGATTTTATTTACTAAGATTTCGTTGCAGATATCGCCTTTAATGAATTTATATCTGGGATTGTCCGAAACATCTTTCAAGTTATCGAGATTTCCGGCATAGGTTAGTTTGTCTAAGTTAATAATTTCAACATCCTTGTATTTATTAAGCATATATCGGATATAATTACTACCGATAAAGCCGGCCCCTCCAGTGACCAAAAACTTATTCATAAAATATTTCTCCTATTGAGGTAATGCACGGAAGTTAGTTTATTTATTTTAAATATGTATTATAAAGTCAACCACGCAAAATAAAGAATCTTAATCTAAAAATCAATAATTTTGTTTGATGTGTATATTCTTTACAATTAGCAGGCACAAATTTAACCAGTATAATTTATACCACAGAGGCCCAAAACAATAATTGGCAGTATTAGTAGTTCAGATAGTAGCCAAAAGTTACAATCTGACGATTTAGTAGATAGTTCAGGACATGTGTCCTGACAGCTCGTCTGGATAGGTGGATAAATATCCTTTTCCACTTTACATTCAGAATAAATATACTGAATGAGCGATTTCGCGATGGGTCAGCAAAGCCAGTGACTAATGACTTATTGGCTATTGCTATCATATTTCAAGAAATTATTTTGGTGATTTCAAAATAGATGGATTGATTTTTTGCAGTTCTTTTTGCCCAAATCCACGAAATAAACCCTCCGGAAACCAATCCCAATAATCCCCCACAAAACATGAGAATTTCATCGGGAATCGGGGCAGTTGATAAACCTAAAAAATATAACGCAAATATTCCAAGGACAAAACCTAAAAATGGTACACCATATTGCATAGAGTAAATTTTTAAAAGCAAGTTATCTGGTTCTGAAATCACTACCTCGTTGCCAATCCTGGTAGCCAATTTACTTTTTACTTTCATTGTTCTATCAGCAGAAGCGTTGGGCTTGCACAAGATTGCTGCGCCACATTTTTTACACTCTTCCTGCGGCGCCAGCTTTACAACTGCGTTGTCCCCCTCTACCTGTATTACGGTTCCAATGTTAGTCAATGAATCATCCATTCAGGCAGCTTCTTTTATTAATTCTTCAGACGATTTTTCATTAATGACCACCATACAGCCTGTTGGGCATTTGTCTGTCGGGAGTTCAGACACTTTACCATAAGACTCATAATTAATGTAGGCAAGATTATTTTCGATATAAATTTGATTATCCTCAACGGCACGCACACAAATCCCACATCCAATGCAGGCTTTGGTACAGGCTTTACGCGCGTCTTTTGGTTTATCTTGATTCTTACACAGTATAAATAGACTGTGACTCGTTGGGTGCAGTTCGATGACGCTTCTTCGGCAGGCCTCGACGCAATTTCCACAACCCGTACATTTTTCCTCAATGACCACGGGCAGACCGTTTGCACTCATGTACATGGCGTCAAATGGACAGGCCTTAATGCAGTCCCCGAATCCGAGGCAGCCGTTTTCACAGAGTTTCTCTCCACCGCCAAGTAGATTCACTGCGATACAGGATTGAATACCCACGTAGTCTGCCTTTATTGCTGTTTCAGCAATTCCTCCCTGGCAAAATACCCGGGCAATCATGCGCTCGCCTTTATTTGCCTCAACACCCATAATTCCTGCAATTGCCTCAATTGCATAATCTGAGCTGACAGGACAACCACTGATCTGAACCTTGCCGGTTACTATATTGTCTGCGAAGTTGCCGCATCCTGGGTAACCGCATCCTCCGCAATTTGCTCCAGGAAGCTCGTCAAGAATTTTACCGATTCGCGGGTCTTCCTCAACACGCAATTTTTTATCGGCTATGGACAGTCCAGTGGAGAACAAAGCGCCGAGTCCGCCCATCGCGCCTATTGAAAGTAGAAGTGTATTTAGATCCATAATCGTTACTCATTTATTTAATAATATCACTACCAAAAGACAAACTAATTTAGCTCTATGGTTTAAAAGTCAAATTCTAAAACTGACAAACAGGGTGAAAACTCTGGCATTGAATAATCCTGCACTTTTTGTTTATATCGGCTGTAAATTGGAATCTCGTTAACCAACTAATTTGAAATCAATCCCGCGAATCCCATAAACGCCAAAGCCATGCTTCCAGCCACAATCATGGTAATTCCAGCGCCTTGAAAAGGTTTTGGTATATTTGCCAGCTCCAATTCTTCACGGATGCCTGCCATAATTACCAGCGCCAGTGTAAAACCGCTGCCCGCACCGATGCCATAAACCAGACTTTCTATAAACGTGTATTCACGCAAAATGGCAAACAAGGCCAGTCCCAGAATAGCGCAATTGGTTGTAATTAGCGGCAAGTAAATGCCGAGCGCATCGTAAAGCGGTTTACTCACTTTGCGAATGAACATTTCGACAAGCTGGACTAAAGAGGCAATGACCAAAATAAACGAAACATATTCCAGGATTTCTAAATGAAAGGGCAGGAGAATCATGTGATAAATGAGCCAGGTTACCACAACCGCGATGGACATAACAAATGTGACGGCGATTCCCATGCTCAATGCTGCAGGAATTTTTTTCGAGACGCCTACAAATGGACAGATGCCCAAAAAATAGCTAAGAACGAAATTGTTGACTACAGCTGCGGATATAAAAAGAAGAATTAGATTCATGCCTTCACTCTCCTGTCATTGTACCAGTTGAATAACGCAATGAGTAGCCCTAAAGTCAAAAACGCGCCTGGTGGGAGAATCATTACCAGCCAGGGATTAAACCAATCGCCCATAACCTGCATGGTTAAAAAAGTACCCGATCCGAGAATCTCCCGAATACTCCCCAGAATGACCAGCACAATAATGAATCCCACGCTCATGCCGGCGCTGTCTAACAAGGAACGTCCTAAAGGATTTTTCGCAGCAAAAGCTTCCTGTCTGCCAAGAATCAGGCAGTTGACCACGATCAACGGCACATACGGCCCGAGAGCTTTACTGATGTCGGGAAAATATGCTGCCAGGAATCTGTCAGCCACGGTGACGAATGTAGCAATAATGACAATGTAACTGGCAATTCGTACCTGGTGCGGAAAAATCCGCCGCAGTAATGATATCATAACACTCGAACAGAGAAGCACAAATGTCGTGGCCAGTCCCATTGCCAGACCATTGACAACCGAGTTCGTCACGGCTAAAGTGGGGCATAAACCTAATAATTGTCGCAGCACTGGATTTTCATCCCACACGCCCTTTAAAAACTCATACTTGACCGATACTTGTTTTTGTGACATAAAATTTCCTAAGATGACAAAGTTTGGTAAATTTGTTTTGCCCGGTTAATGGCTTCATTGATAAGCCTGGCCACTGCGCGGGAGGAAATAGTAGCGCCCGTTATAGCATGTATGCCATTTGGTAGATCAGGCTTACCGAGTTTCACAATGACTATTTCTGGTTGTGTTATTAAACCGTTAAACTGCTCGGAGAACCAGAATGGATTGGTTTTATTCGTTGGGTCTTCCACGATTTTTGTGCCCAGTCCCGGGGTTTCAATTTGTTCCAAAATCTTGAGACCGGTAATTTTATTGAAGTCAGGAAAAACACCCACCATCATCGATATTTTTCCCTGGAAGCCACTGCCTTCAGCTTTAAAAGCGATACCGATGGGGTCTTCAACATCGTTCATTTTTCCAATGTAAAATGTCATCCCATTCTCGGCAATTTCCTCATAATAATCATGAGGGGGTAGAATTTCCGTGATGGCTGCTTTCAGGGCTTCAAGGCGGTGATGTTGAATTTTGGGCTGAGTATGTGTATCCCAAAAAGCCAGGATGCCGCCAGACAGAACCGCGATAGTAGTCAATACAATGATCATCTTTGCAACAGTACTCATGCTTGTACCTCCCCGAAAAATCTTGGTCTTGTGTATCTATTAATCAATGGCGTGACAGCGTTCATGAGAAGGATGGAGTACATGACACCTTCCGGTAATCCTCCGAACAGTCGGATGACGACTACCAGTGTGCCGCCGCCAATGGCAAATATCCAGGTGCCTTTAGATGTAATCGGGGAAGTCACCATATCCGTTGCCATGAAGAAGGCACCAAGCAAGAGTCCGCCTGATAAAAGATGAAAAACAGGATCCGGATACCGGGCTGGTGCAATGAGCCAGAAGACACCACTAAAGATGAACACGGTTCCGAGATAGCCAACCGGAATGCGCCAATCAGCATATTTTTTTGAGAGGAGAAAAAGGCCGCCGATCATGACGGCAATAGCTGAGGTTTCTCCCAGACTGCCGCCAATATTGCCAATCAACAGGTCATTATAGCCAGTTAGAATCTTATCAAATTTGAATTGCCCCAGTGGTGTCGCTGCAGTTACAGCGTCGATAGATGCAAATTTAGCGATATTCGGGTAGGTCCACGTGGTCATTGCTACCGGAAAACATGCCTGCAGAAAAGCGCGACCGAGAAGGGCTGGATTGAATATATTATAACCGAGACCTCCAAAAATTTGTTTGCCAACAGCGATGGAGAATACCGAGCCGATAATTCCGCCAGTGATTGGGAAAGATGGCGGCAGGGTGAGGGCTAATAAAAGCCCCGTGATCGCTCCGCTGCCGTCTTTTACGGTGAATGGTTCACCTTTTAAACGGTTAAGTAACGCTTCAGTGAGCAGGGCCGAGGCAACGCATGTTAATATCATCCACAGGGCAGGCAGTCCAAAACAATAAATTGCCATTGCGGTAGCTGGCGCAAGCGCTGTAACCACACTCCACATGATCTTAGGTACGCTTGCGGTTGTCATTGCGTGTGGAGAAGAAGAGAGGATTAAAGGCTTTCGATCTAATTTGAACAGTTTGCTGCGTGGGTCGCTTTTGGAGGCCACAGGCTTTGCTTTTTCGGGATTTTTTTTGCTTGATTTGAGATTCGTGGTAGTTTCTTTCTTTTCCATATATTAAGCTGCTTTCTTTTGTTTTGATTCCACAACACACAGTTTTCCAGTTCGAATCCATTGCACGAGCGGAATGTGTGAAGGGCAGACATAAGCACACGATCCACATTCAATGCAATTGAGAATACCCCAGTTTTCGGCTTCTTCCCAGTTTGCCATTTCAGAGTATCTGGCAAGTCTGGTTGGCAGTAAATTCATGGGGCAGGCGGAAATGCAGGTTCCGCATCGAATACAGGAATAAGGCTGTATTTCTTTGATAGAATCATCGCTTGAACAGACTATTCCGCTGGTGGCTTTAACTACCGGCACGTCCAGATTAAATTGAGCAATTCCCATCATGGGACCACCCATGAATACCTGCGAGGCATTTTCTTTCAAACCGCCGCAATATTCGATTACATTCTTAAATGGTGTGCCTATTCTGACCAGGACATTTTTCGGGTCATGTATTCCGTCGCCAGTAACCGTGACAATTCGTTCGATCAGGGATTTCCCAACTGTCACAGCGTCAGCAACAGCCAAAGCGGTTCCCACATTATTGACTACAACGCCCACATCCAATGGCAAGCCGCCTGTTGGTACTTTACGATGAAGAATAGCCTTAATCAGCATCTTCTCGGCGCCTTGCGGATATTTCACCTCTAAGGGAATTACATGAAAATCATAACCAAGTTTATTAACACGCTCATTCATGATGGTAATTGCGTCGGGTTTGTTGTTTTCTATGCCAATGTACCCATACTTTGTTGACAGAGTTTTCATGATGATCGCCATACCTGTGAGTATTTTATCCGTCATTTCCACCATGGCGCGGTGATCGGCTGTCAGGAATGGTTCGCACTCACAGCCATTCAAAATGAAGGTATCGATTGGTTTATCCTGCGGAGGCGCCAGTTTCACGTGGGTGGGGAAAGCCGCTCCTCCTAAACCCACCAGCCCGGCCTCCTGAATTAAATGACGCAATTCTTCCACAGAAGAATCCTGCCAATTATTCGAAACCGGTAAAAGCTCCATGTCGTCATCCCCGTCCTTTTGAATGTGAATCATTTGCACTCGAGTCCCAAGAGGGTGCTGGAAAGAATCAATGGCTTTCACCTTGCCGGTAATGGACGCGTGGACCGGACTGGAAACAAATTTATCACTTTTGCCAATCACCTGCCCAGTTTTAACTTCCTGACCTTTTTCAACCGCAGGTGTACAGGGTGCGCCGATATGTTGTTGCAGCGGAATGAAAACTTCTTCAGGCAGGGGCAGGATTTCTATCTCTTTCGAATTTGTATAGAGCTTATAATCCTGTGGATGAATACCTTTTTTAAATGTTGGGAGTTTCAAGCTTTTTCATCTCCTATTCTAAATTTTGCTTTAGATCAGTTAGGTCATTTCATCAATAACCATGCCATATAAATATGTCGGGAATTCGTGATAATGGATTTAGGTTCCAAGTTTCATAAGTAAATGATTTTAAATAGTATAGACTTTTTTGTAAATACTGTGGGGAACTCATTTTTAGAAATTGTCTCCTCATAATTTCTTATTTTTGCAAAAATTATAAAATTAAATTCTCAAATGTTGGAAATATTAGAAATAGTGAAAGTTGCAGCTCCGGGTGGGTGATTTAGAATAGATAATTAGAGGCTACTGAAAAGACATTTACTACGTAAGAAGCCTGTTTTATCGGACACTGATTTTCTCGGCGTTTATCAGCATCCAATTTATATATTTATCGGTCGAAATTTGTATTAATCCTTTGATTTCAAAGTCTCAAATTTATTTTTAAGTGGCATCTAATGCGGTTAAAAATAAATAAAAATGAATGCTTGCTTTTCTGGTAAATATGATGTATCTTCTTTTTATAATAAATGTACATTGTTTTTTACGCTTTTATGTATTTGCTTTAATAAAGCTTTTTTAGTAAGACTTTACAGACTGTATTCAAAAATAATCGTAAAGAATGGTAAAAGATGGTAATCCATTCGATACGATTTTTTTTTGGTCATAAAGGTTGGAAACTTGTTTGTACGAAACAAAAT
>CAZIKB010000087.1:0-27391 GCA_964539665.1 uncultured Cytophagia bacterium | reverse complement strand
ATATTGTCTTAATGTACGTGTATTAATATAGGAGTCATATTATGTCTACTCGACATAACAAATATCTATGCCTGGTAATTGGAATATTTGTAGTTAGTTCTTTTGTAACGGTAAAGGCTCAGGAAGCCCCGCCGCCATTACCACCTGATGAGATGTCTGCACCATTTATATTTCAGCAAGAGCCTGTACCGCAGCCGGATGTAAGACAGATTACACCCGAACAAGAGCAGCATGCCCTGCAATTAGCAACACTATTAGATCCAGAATTGGCCGAGTATCTGAAGGAGATGAAGATAGAAAAACCCGAAAGATACAGACGTGAAATTACCCGAATAATCAAGGAGAATTCGCGTCTGGAAAGATTGAAAAAGAAGAATCCGGAAAGATATGAAAATGTTTCTAAAATCCGCACTATGGAAACAAAGAGTCAATTGCTTGGCAGACGTTATCGGGGAGCAGACGACTCCGAAAAAGCCAAAATCAAAGCAGAGATAACGAGTCTATTGTCAGAACTTTTTGATTTACGCAATCTGGATAGACAGGAAGAAGTCAAACGTCTCGAAAAACAACTTCAGGAATTAAAAAAATCAATTGCTGAACGTGGGAAGAACAAAAATTTAATAATTGAGCGTCGTTTGCTGCAGCTCGTAGGCGAGAAAAGCTACCTGGAATGGTAGAAATCCTGGAATTCTATTGCTCGGAACTTATCCTGATTTGATTTGCACTGGCACAAATTCTTAGCCAATTAATTAAATTAGAAAAATTACGCAGGCATTTGTAATAAAAGTTGTCTAAAATATTAGGCAACTTTTATTTTTTTCTTACTACCGTACATTTTTAAAATATGTTATTTTTTGCACAATGTGTCACTTACCGATGGTAAGTTAACGGTGTTTGATTGACAACACTATACTTGCTGCCATTGCGAAGGGAACACGATCGTGGTAGTTTTTTGGTAATGAAAATCTTTTGCCATTCCGAATGTCGTGAGGAATCTGATAGAGCACCAATCGAGAAAATTCACAACATAGGAGCTTTAACCAGATTTCTGGTCGCCATGTCCCCGAAATGACAGGTTCTTTCATTAGAAGCCCGATTTTTTCTGGAAAGCAATCCCCAAATAAAACAGGCATACAAAACAATTGCAATTCAGCAGCCTATTTCTTATAATTACACATGCCCGAAACTGCCCAAAAACTGGATTCAAAACCTGGCGCAACTCCAGAGTATTCGGATAAGGAGCTGGCCCAACGTATCAGAAACTCGGACGAACAGGCGTTCAAGTCGCTATATTATCGATATTACGAGCTGCTTTTCAAATATATCTGGCGCAGAGTACAAAATAATGAAACGGCTAAAGATTTGGCTCAAATCCTTTTTATCCGGGTTTGGAATAGCCGTCACCGACTGGACTCCAATCTCACAATCAAGGCTTACCTCTACCAGATCGCCACGAATCTTGTCATTGATCATTTTCGTCAAAAAGGTCATTCACAACTTCAGTTTCTCGAGGAATTCGAGACCGAGCCCCACGAGGAACTGGACGACAGGTTTGAGCTGGAAGAGGTAATAGACCAGGCGGTAAACAATCTTCCTGAGCCATTGCAAATCGTTTTCAAGCTCAGTCGTTTTAAGGACTTGAAGAATAATGAAATCGCTGATAAGCTGAATATTTCCGTTAAAACGGTGGAAAGTCGCATGACCAAAGCATTTACAATTTTACGAGAACAACTCAAGCCACTACTATTGGCTGTACTTTTTTTCAGGATTTATTTTAAATTATGATAGGGTGTCACCGTTTTCAATCGTATACGTTAGTGAACGCAGCAAATGCAGCTTCAGGAAAACATACGGGCCCAAATAATCTGAAGCTCTGCGATGTGTTCATTAAAGGGGTGGGATAATTTATCTTACTCATATATATTTTTTATCGATATGATAAACAATATGTTGGAAAAGTCAAGCGGTTAATTTAGTTTATCCAACCCCTTAAATGGTTTAATTTTTGGTTTTTTATTGAAAGGATGATGTTATGAAAACTATAAGCGCTCTATCTATATTGCTCTGTGTCAGTTTACTTGCTTTGTTTATTGGCTGTAATGATTTTGATACGGGGATTAATCCCGAGAACGAATTCAGCACCATTTCGGAAGCTGAACTCGCCAAGCTGGCAACTGCCAGTTATGAATACTCCAGTTTTGACGCGGTTGGTGATGCTCCGGAATATAAAAATGCTGTCTTTTCAGTTGGTTGGGGCAAGTTCTACAATCCCATTGAGGAAGCAATACTCGAACGCAGCGATGCTTTTGCAGTTGCCCCGGATACTACCCGACAAAACAACCGGGATTTCCGGCGTCATTTTGGCGGCAAGGACATGGGAACAGTCAGCCTGAATTATGGCAGCGAATCTGTTGAATTGTTCAGGATTGAGATGGATGACGGCAGTGTGTTCTATAATTTTGGAAAAAGAAAACCTGGTAATCCCAGAGGAATGTTGCATGAAGATGAAGGCGAAGTGAGCGAGGAAATCCCGTACATTCCTGGCCAGACCTATCGCTTCGACGCGACGGGCTCCGAGAGCTTTCCAGCCGTATCATTAGAAATTACCGCGCCCATTGAATCGCTGCAAATAACGAGTCCTGAAGCAGGTACTGAAATTGATAGTACTTCGGGGCTTGACATTTCATGGCAGGGTGGAGATACCAGCCAGAAATTAATGGTAGGTCTCGTTCCGCTTCTCGACCGCGGTACTTTTGAACGAGATCATGGTGGCCCTGGTCAGGGAGGCCCCGATGGTGGGCAGAACGGCAGACCGGGTGGCCCGGGGCATGGTGGCCCTAATAATAGGCAGAACGGCAGAACAGGCGGTCCAGGTCAAGGGGGTCCCAACAATGGGCCCGGCGGCCCTGGACTGGGTGGACCTGATGGTGGGCGGCACAACGGACCTGGCGGCCCCGGCAAGCATCCGCATCTGCATTTCCGCTATTTAGTCGAAGAAAACACCGGTAGCTTCACGGTTCCGGTTGAAGATATGCAGGAATTGCTATCAATTCCAGGAGTAAACGGTGTACTGGTACAAGTTATGCAAATGGTTACATCAGATGTAGAAGATGGTGACTCAAAATATGCGATTCAACTTCGTAATGGTGATGCAGTGCAATTAGGAATATCTGAATAATCTATGACAATTTATTAAATATCCCCCAAAAGTCCCCCTCGATGGGGGCTCAAGGGGGGTGTTTTTTGGATTTATTCAAAAATAGTTTTTATCAAGCACAAACCATGAATACTGAGAAATACAAAATTCTAATTGTAAAACAGCTTTTAGGTGAAGCCACCGATGCCGAAGCTCAGGAACTCGAGAAATGGCGAAAGGCCTCTGCAGAGAACGAAAAGCTTTATGCTGACTATACTAAAATATGGCGTTCGTCCCCGAAATCCGAACCTGCCCAAATTCCTGATATTGACCACGAATGGCGCCAGTTAGCAGACGCCCTGGAATTTAAATTGAAAAAGTCGACGCAGGCGGTTGCTTTACCAACACGCACAACATTTCAAAAATTTCCAGCTTTTCAGCACGCGCGTATCTGGGCGATCGCGGCAATGTTCATGGTTGTTATTCTCGGAGCACTTTTCTTAAACCGTTTAAGGAGCCCGGACAGTACCATAGAAGTATTCGCTCAGGCTGGAACCCAGGAACAAGTCGAACTGCCTGACGGCTCAATTGTCCGTTTAAACTCGGTCAGCAGCATCTCTTATGAATCTGAGTTCTCAGCAACAGAACGTATCGTCCATTTGACTGGCGAAGCCTTTTTTGATATCGTGAAAGAAGGTCGGCCTTTCATCGTAAAAACAGAGAATGCACAAATTCAGGTACTCGGTACCATGTTCAATGTCTGGGCGCGTCAGAATGAAACTCGTGTTGTTGTTGAAGAAGGCCAGGTAGCATTAACAACTGCACAAACAGAAGCACAACTGGAAATCCTGATTAATGCTAATCAGATGGGAATTTGTATTGAAAACGAGCTTACTGCCCAATCCATCGAAGTGGACGCAGTACAGCGCTTCGGATGGCTACACGGAAAAATTGTTTTCAATAAGGCCCCGCTATCCGAAGTGGTTGCAGAACTGCAGCGGCTGTACGATGTCAGCATTTATCTGGAAGATGATCATCTGGCGAACCAAACCCTGACTGCTTCGTTTAGCAAAAAGTCTCTCGAAAGCGTCCTTGAATCGGTTTGCCTGGCCATGCAACTGAATTTTCGTCGGGAAGGAGAAGGTTATACGATCAGTGGGCAATAACAATCTATAATTAAAACCGAACACCGGAATTCGTTATTCGGTACTCGTATTTCGGTTTTCGAGATTACTGACACAAATCAACATTGCAGCAAATAAATATATAATGAAATACGTTTTGTTCCTTCTCTTCGCTATCCTCTCCTTTGAAACTGCACAAGCAGGGACAAATGATATCAAAACGGTGTCTTTACATCTGAATAATGTTAATCTCGGTTCTGCGCTGCAGTCAGTGGCTGAGCAGGCAGACGTCGATCTGGTTTATTCGGATGCAGTAGTCGACAGCCTTTTAATCACTTGTGACTTCGATGACAGGCCAGTAGAAAAGGCCCTAAAATCGCTGCTTCACAAAACCTCTATTTCATATAAAAGAAATGGGCAGACTGAATATGTTCTATTCCTGAAAGGCCAACAGCTCACCCTGGATGTTTCCGGTAGGATTTTTGATGTGGATACCGGTGAAAATCTACCGTTCGCTAACATAACTTTACCAGCGACGAACAGAGGAACTGCGAGCAGTTTAGATGGCCGTTTTTTGCTGCCTTCTGTGCCATTTCGAGCTTGTACTTTGCGGGTTGAGTACATTGGCTATGCATCTCAGGATATCGACATCGACCGCACTTCTCTAATGACACCCCTGAAGATCGGCCTCGAGCAAAGCAGTATCCTCTCCGAGCCGGTCATGGTCTACCCCACTAACTGGGAAATTATAAATGTCGGTGATGGTGCTGGTCAATTTTCGGTAGCGCCTGAGAACTTTTCTCTGCTGCCCATCGCCGGGGATAAAGATTTGTTTAAATCGCTGCAACTGTTGCCGGGTGTGAGCAGCAGCAACCAGGAGTCATCAGATTTGTATATTCACGGTGGAACGCCATCTCAAAACCTGGTTCTATTTGACGGCATGACGCTTTATCATCTCGACCACTCGTTCGGATTTTTGAGCGCGTTTAACACCGATGCAATTAAGGACGTGCGAGTGTACAAAAGCAATTTTTCAGCCAAATATGGTGGCCGGCTTTCAGGGGTGATGGAGATTACGGCTAAATCAGGTGACAATCGAAACACCCGACTGCAAATCGGCGCCACCCAGCTCAACGGGCATGCGGTTTTGCAATTACCCTTTGCGGGAAAAGGGGCGCTGTTGTTATCGGCTCGCCATTCATACTCGAACTACATTATTGATGAGCTCTACAATAAAAATTTCACGGCCTTCTCCAGTACCATACCCATGCGTCAGCAGAACAATAATAATAGGCCACAGCAACCACCTCCACTTGCAGTTGACCCGGACATGAAATTTTACGACCTGATCGGTAAAGCAAGCCTGAATGTAACTCCGAAGAATAATTTCAGCGTTAGTTTCTTTGCCAGTCAGGACGATTTGGAACGATTCGAAGGCCGGGCATCAAACCAGCTGCGTGGAAGACCTTCCCGCCAATCAAGCAATTTTATACGTGAAGAAAAAGCTGATTGGGGAAATCGGGGAGCAAGTTTTAAGTGGTTACGCCAGTGGCAGGAGCGGTTTCAATCCACAACCATGCTGGCCTACTCCAGATTCACCAGCGATGAATCGTTTTTTGAAAACACACCGGCGTTTGCTCCTGATCCACGTTTCTCAGGGCAGGGCCCAGGTCCGGGTATGATGCCAACTGACTCAGTACTGTACGAACTTAATTCAAGCAACGAGATAGAGGACCTGACGTTCAGGCTGGATAATGTCTGGAAATTGAACCCAGCACACACGCCGGAATTTGGCCTGTGGATTTCACGCTCTCGCATCAACAACATCAATAACGGCATTCATGTCATCGACGACCTGAGGGAAAGTAATCGCGCGACGCAGTATTCAGCTTATGTTCAGGATACCTGGCTCGCAAATCGCTTGTTGATGATCACAGGGGGATTGCGCGCTACCTACTACGGTTTGACGCAGTCTTCGTACTTTGAACCAAGAATGTCGGCGACCGTGCATTTGTCACCGGTGGTTTCATTGAAAGGCGGTTGGGGACAGAATCACCAGTTCATTCGCCGCATGCCCGGATTCTTTCAGTACACCGAGGGCAGAGACTTCTGGGTGCTTGCGGACGACCGTGCTATTAAACCCGGTTATGCCGAACATTGGCTGGCTGGCGCCAAATTGGAGGCTCGTAACCTGCTCCTCGACCTGGAGTTCTACCAGAGCAGTCAGAGAAATGTCACCGAAGGCATTCCTGCTGTGCAATATCTGGAGCCCTTTGACCGATCTGCCATTTACAAAAACAGTAACAGTCTTTCGAAGGGAATCGATGTTTTGCTGCAACAAAAGATTGGTGGATTTGTAGGCTGGATTAGCTATAGTTACAGCAAGACCAATATTAAAGCAACGGTCCGGCGTCAGGTTCAGGAATTTCCCGCCAATCACGACATTCCACACAAACTGAATCTCGTTGGCAGTTTTGCCCACAAGGGCTGGAATCTCTCGGCTACCTGGAGTTACGCCAGCGGTACGCCAATCACTAAACCAGAAATCGAGACTCTGCCTTCAGATAACTTTGGTGCCATTTTACGTCTCATCCCGCCAGCGGAACTGAATTCAAGCAGGTTGCCTACTACCCATCGGTTAGATGCCAGCCTCACCCGCACGTTCTTTACAAAACACATCTACGGGCACATTGGCCTGTCAATTTACAATCTGTACGACCAGGACAACATCTGGTACCGTAATTTTGTTTTGCAGGACGGTGCGCTTGTTAAGGAAGATGTGACGACGTTAGGTTTTACTCCGACAATTTCTCTTGATATCAGGTTTAGATGAGGCTGGTTTGACAGATTTTACTAAAATGCTTCACAAGGCAGCGTCCTAAAACGAACCATCGTTTTTCAGTCCGTGAATGTTTCGGATCATCGGCAACACTTAGCGGTTTATTGAAGAAAACCTGCTCACATTCTCGGTCAGGCCGTAAAACTGTTAGACTATCTGGTCAATTTATTTTTCATCGTCACGCACCTCTACGAGCGGTCGTGTCAAACGGGGTTAGGAATTGTTTGCGGAGGTTGGCAGCTCTCAAGCCTGCCTCCATTCCCTGGCAAATTTGTTGAGTTTCAAGACGATTTCTATTTTCTTTTCAAAAGGCAATTTGGCTTGTTCTCTGCGAAACGCTTCTTTTGAGCTAAACAGCGTTTGCCGGTATTTTTCTAACTCTATTTCGTTTTTGGCAACAACCTTCTTCATCGCTCACCTTTAAAATTTTCTAATTTTTCCTTTAGACCATGCCTGGTTAAAATGCCGGACAACAGTTTCTCATCTATTGCCGTTTGTTCTAAAAGTCTGACAATTTTCTCCCGGTCTTTCAACCGAAACACATGAAGAAAAATCGCGATTAAGTATTCCGGTCGTAAAATATTTATCTGGATGTTTTTGTATTTCACAGGAACAGCCTGCTGCACGGCTTCTTTTTCCAGTGCCGTCGCCGCAGGTAAAAATTGTATGGGCGTGTCGCCTATTAAAATATATTCTTTATCAGTCTTGTACCCTCTTTTTGTGCAGAATTCATAAAAAGGAGTTAGCACGAGCAGACCTTGATCTTCAGGCGGTATAAAAAATATGTCCACATCATAGGTGGCAAAAGGTTCCGTATAGTAGATAGTGGCAATGGCGCCGCCGATGGCGTACTCCTTCAGCACCCCTTCCTGGTGCATCGTACTAATTACTTTAAATGCTTGTTCCATTCTCTTAAACCTGGCTTAATTAAATTAGTTTCTTCCTTCGACGATGGCGATTTCCTCCTCGGTCAGGCCGTAGAGTTGATAAACCATCTGGTCAATTTCCTGCTCCAGTACCTTGACTTTGGCCTGTTTTTGCGAGTTATTTAAATAATCATCGGATTTGGAAATCGCCAAAACTTTATCTACGATTTTGATGAAAGGTTTCTGTTCATCTTTAGATATTTTTTTAATCGGTATTTCTGAAAGTGGCTTTTGATAAAGTTCCAGCATCTCTCCTTTTCTTTTCCCTCGATAATAAAGCCATAGATAGTAGAGTTTTGAATTAAGTAAAGCCAAAATATATTTTATCGAAATAAATTTCTGTTTTTCAGTGATGAAATAAACGTCAGCACTTGCATACCAAGGGACTTCATTGTAGCCAAAAGTGTTAATTAGACTTCTCTGAGGAACCACAATCTTTGCACTATTGAATGGAATATTCTTTCTAGTTGCAAAGACAACCCACCATTTCCCCAATTTCAAAGCCGCTTGCATTTCACCCCTATCCTTCGGCCTGCTCTTTATTATTTTCTCATATTTCTTGATGTGCTCCTGAACATCTATGTAATCAGACAAATTGATATCGCGAGTTAGATATAGTAAATAATCATCTGGTTTTAATTTAGTATAGTATTTTAATATACTGGAGTTTTTAAACCATGGCTTTATTATTTCTTTAGATACAATATATTTAATTTCATTATCATTTAATACATAAATACCATCCCCTTTAAGGAAGGCTTCTTTGGGAAAATTTCTTATGTGTTTATTGGACACTTTATCCGCACCTGTTAGAATTCCTTGATTAACATTACAGATATGGCCCAAAGTATTATTATTAGTTTTCAATTTTTCAAGAATTATCTGAATAGAATTTATAGATTTTTGCGAGCCTCCTACCATTCGAATATAGCAGTCATTTCCATCATAAATATCTTTTTGCACAATTTTATAATAATTTGTTTCTTCATCACTACCGTTAAGTATTTGTTGCAATGTTTCTGATGTGGAAGCGCCATGCCTTTGAGTTATGCAAATTTGAGCAATTCTACTTTCATCCTGTACTTTTTCTAAAACTGTTATCATGTTGTGTTGACCAAGAGCGGATTCAAATATTTTCAGTTCGTTAAAATTGATGAGATTTTTTATAATTGCTCGTTTCTTGAAATCCTGCCTTAATTTGGTTCCACCAGTGGCTGTTGGATAATAATTTGTAGTGATAAAAGCTATGCTAGATCTTTGCTTGCCAAGATTAAGGGCTTGATGGAAAAAGAAATAAAATATATCCATTTTCCTTTGATAGAACTTATTTAACATTCCCTTTTTGGTTCTTTGAAAAATTTCTTTGTACCCCTTTTCTCCAACATACGGCGGATTCGCAATCACCACATCAAATCCACCCTTTTCGTGAAACACCTCCGAAAAATAGACCTCAAAATCAAATTCCTGATGTCCGTTGGTAATCTGGCTGATCAAGTCATCGATCTGCTTTTTGTATTCCTGCTTTTTGGTGGGATTGGTTTCGTCAAAGTAAAGCGGTTTCAAGCGTTCCAGGTCGGTAAATAATTCGTTGTTAAACAAATCCTTTTCAACGCCCAGCAGCGAATTACCGCAAACAATCTTATAATCCAGGTTCGGCAGCGGTTTGATTCGTCGGATGTCTTCCTCATCCACTACCAGCGACAGCCAGAGCCGCAGTTTGGCAATTTCCACCGCGCCCGGGTCGATATCCACGCCATAGAGCGATTTTTCAATGCACTGGCGTTTAAAATTGTAAACAGTTCGACTTGGTTCTTTAATAAAAGCAGATAGCACATTTCTTGTCTTTACCATTTCATGCATCATGCCCACAGGAAAAGCGCCGCTGCCGACAGCCGGGTCACAGACCGTGATATTGGCAAGCGTATCGTCAATTCGTTTTGCGTTCTCTTTTATGCTTTTGTGCAGTATGGGCTTATTTTTAGTTGTCTTTTGCTTCCCGTCGGCAATCTTCTGGCCTTTTATGAAAGCTACAGCTTCGTTTTCGCCAAGCTGATCGCCGAATTTGATCAGGGTTTCAATGTCTTCTTTGCAAATTTCTGGTATTGCACGATTTTCACTTGTTAAATCAAACTGACCCTTTTTCGTTTCGTTGCCAAAAGCGCTGGTTTGACTCTCACCAATTTTTTGATATGAAGTGGTACCCTTGCTCAAATCTGTATGCAGGTAATTGATCAAGCTTTGCTGACACATATAATGCACTATTTCGCGTGGTGTATAGTAGACGCCAAATTTTTTGTTGAATTTGTTTTCCGCACCCTTTTGCCCACTCTTTAACGCCGTTTTGTATTCCGCGTAATTATCCGGCCGAATGGCGTTAAATTTCTCGTAAGCTTTACCCAGCAGCTCCGGGTCGATAGCGACCTCTTTTTCCAACGGCTCATCTTCTTTAACGGTAAAGTTGTAACGGTCAAAGATGTCAAGAATACCGTTGCCGGTATCGCCCTCTTTTGTTTTCACATTGTTTGAAAAAAGCTCGTTGGGGATAATGATGTCCGTATGCACCCAGTCGTAATTACCGATCGGGTCAAACAATCCGCCATTTAGAAATGGGATTTTGCAGTTGAAGCGGCTGTAGTAATCGTCGTCGTGACGGCGGTCGATTCGCAGCGCTTCATAAAAAAGCGGTTCTAAAATATCGTTATAGAAGTTAGAGTGGACGCCATGCTTACCGGTAAAGAGCTCTCTCAAGAATTTTTTTGAACCCGTTCCCCATTCGGCATCGCGTCCAACCCCAAACCAGCCTTTCTTCTGCAGGAAATACAGGAAGACGATCTGACCGAGTAATTTTTTGGCAAAATTCACCGTGTCCACACCTTTGGCTTCGAAATCGGCATTTACTTTGGCGTCGCTTAAAACAACCTTGTCCAATTCTTCTTTGGTTCGGATAAACAGGTCGCGATATTTAAGGAAGAATTCTTTGCTGACGGTTTCGATGTCAAAAGCATTTTCCAATTGCTTCAGAGTGGGATTGTGCTCATCGTCGGCAACGATTGGCACCAGCCGGCTCTGGGCGGTGTGGCTGGCTTCGTTGCTGCCCACCAGAAAAGACCAGCGTCTGGCAGGGGTAAACTCTTCTTTGACTTTCACTTTTCTGTTTTCCCCCTCTTCAAAACGGTAGTCCATTTTAACCAGCGAAAAGCGCCAGTCCGCTTCGCCGGGAGCAACAAAAGCAACCAAAGCGGCATCTTTCATTTCTCCGCCACGGCTGCCGTTTAAATACCAGGCGATGAAATTGCGCTGCATGGTACGGGCACGCTCAAGAGATGTTTCTTTTTTCAGTTGGACAACGAGTATGTCGATCTTATGCTCACCGTTTGAATATTTGTAAAGACGCTCCAGTGATAAAATGTAATGTTTGTAGGCATCGGGGATATAATTTCCTCGATAAGGAAGATAGGCATCTTCAGGTTGGTTTAGAAGATTTTTGATAAAGTTGGAAAATCTGTCCTTTTCAAAGGGATTTTCAAAGGTTTCTTTGATGAGGTTTTGCGCTTGTTGTTTGTCCATTTTACTTCCCTGTTAAGTACATTGATAAAATCACTTCCCGTTTGCCAAAAGAACGCGGATTCTGTTCCGCATAATGTTCTTGTAAAAAGCGTTCGGGGACATGACTTTGAAGTGTCCCCAGCACTTTAAACGGGTTCAGAAGATCCTGCTTAAGTGCGGTTAAAGCCTTGAGGGTTTCTTTGGCTGTTTGTTTGGGTAAACCGCCTTCCTCCAACTGGACGATGAGTTGTTTTAGATAGTGCTCCTGTTCATCCGTGAATTGCTTTGTGTTCTTTACGGTAGCTTTGAGGATTTTGAGCATTTGTGCTGAGCTGTCCCGGCCACGTCTTCTTTGAGGTTCTGCCATTTCTTCGGTGGTGGTAAAAATAAAGGCTTCCTTGTTTTTATCTAAAAGGTCGTAAAACTTTCCCGGCAGTTTTTGCTTTTTATCATCAATGGTACTTTCGAGGATACTTGCCGCACTCATGAAATCGAGTTCCAGGGCAGAGAGGCTTTTGTCAGCCATGAAAAATTTCTGTAGTTTACCCCGTCTGAAATAGGTCACGAGGGAATCACAGGCATCCTGCCTGTGGCTAAAGCCAGGCTCAGGCTGAGAAGCCTGAAATACCTTGGGATTTTTTTCAATATACTTGCGGATTTTTTCCAACTGAACAGGGCTGCGAATGATATGATCAAAAGACTCAGGCATCCATAATTGTCCTCCTCTACCGAGAATTTTGTTTATTTCAGTCGATGAGAAGGATTTCCAGGAGTGAGTGATTTTTGACAACGTCCAATTATCTTTTGGAATAACAATAACATGCACGTGATTGGGCATTACAACATACTTGTCCAAATCATAACGAGCTCCATCAAAGTGTTTTAGCGCCTGCTCTACAATTTTCTTGCATTCTGGAATTGCCAGCACGCAACACCCATAACCGTTGTCCAGTAATTTATCATATCTTTTGGAGAAAAGGCGGTAATATTCAAATCTTCGCTGTGGATTCAATTTATTGACTTCAGAAGAGGCGGAGATTTTGTTTGCTTTCAGCCACCGCTCCCTTTCCCTCTTAATTTCTACTGCAACTTGTTTTGGAATGGAATCGAACAACCTGAATGTAACGAAATAAGCAGTGCCTTTTTGCTGCCAATGCGGCAAATTCCTTATTCTTTTATCAATTGGGGCGTTAGGATCAAAATACATTATTGTATCAAACGCATCTTGCCTGTGTTTTTCAGGCTTCTCAGGCTCGGAAGCCTGAGTTACTTTAGCAGTGCGGGCTTTCTTCGGCAAACGTTTGATTTTTTCAAACAGATCAGAATTTTTGTCCCGGATATCTTTAATGACATGCAAATATTTCAGTTCGCTCTCTTCGGTTTCATCTTCGCCGGTCAAAGTCTTTTTGGAAACCAACCGATTAAAAAGTTCGTGTGAGCCGACCGGCTCCCCTTCTGTTAACAACGCTGCATCGCCGCCTAACAGGGTTAGAAATGCATTGATTTTGGACTCTGCAGCTTCTTTGAGCTTAATCTGATCGTTGGATTGTTCGGTTGGGAAAAAATTGAACGTATGAATTCTATCAAAGACGGTATCAACACGGTTGATACGTCCTACCCTTTGCATCATCCGTGTTGGATTCCAGGGAATGTCGTAATTTATCACCACATTGGAGCGGTGCAGGTTGACGCCTTCAGACAAGACCTCGGTTGAAACAAGAATGCGATAATCGTCTTTGGGATGGCGCACTTTTGCATCAAAATTATCAATGACTTTGTCGCGGGTGGCTTCTCCTGACCCGCCCGTAAAGCAGAGTGCGGTGTCGGCAAACTTCAGGTTGATATTTTTCGTCAGATATTCAGCAGTCTCTTTTGACTCTGTAAAAACAATGAGCTTGCTTTGGAGTGTTTCTCCGTTTGAAAGTTCATCTAAAAAGGTTAGCAGTTTGGGATCTCGCTTGATTTGCTGCCAGAGGGAATGGATGGTTTTCAATATCTCCAGATCGTTTTCCAGGTCTATGAGAAATTCATCTCTGAAATCACCGCCGGAAAACTTCTCAGCTTTGCCTTCATTAATTAGCTTTTGAATCGCCTCGTCATCGTCATTTTCCAGAGCCTCAAAAATCTTTTGGGTATGTTTTTTACTAACATAGACGCTGCCATTCTTGAATTCCCGGATAAACATCTCATAAGAGTAGATAAACCGGTCGATGGAATTCTTAAAAGCGAAGAAGCTGCTTTCCAGTCGCTTGATCAGAAGAATTTTCATGAATTTGCCTAAGTTACGTTGCGACAATTCCTCAGGCTGCGTTATTTTACCTTCGTAGTACTTCGGCAACAGAGGCGTGTAACGGGCGTAAGTAAACTTTTGGGAAAGCAGCTCAATGGTCACATTGAAGATATTGTCCTCTTCTGCATCAAGCTGGTAAAAGAGCGGTTTTGGCTCGTCAATATCCGGGAACTTGAGATTTTGCTCAGATAAATCATCAGCAAAGTATTTTGAGATTTCGGTTCTCGTGCGGCGCACCATCAGGTACTTCAACACTTTCTCGCGGATTTCTTTCGCATTCTCTTTGACGATTCGTATGTATTCGGAATAATCGCTTTGCCGGTCGAGTTTCCTCATTTTCCTATCCAAACCATTAAAAAAGCCTTCGAGGTCAGGCAAATTCGGAATCGTGCTCCTTTTTGCTTTTTGAAATAATTTTATCTGGCTTAAAATGTCCTTTGGGGAATTATTAAAAGGAGTGGCTGTGACCAGAATAACTCTTTTGCCGCGGCAAATCTCAGCTAATTTCTCGTAAGTAATATTCGTTTCTGTGCGGAATCGGTGAGCTTCATCGATAATGATATTCTTATATTTTTCAATTCCTCTTCGAAGTATCTGGTCTAGTTTTCCAATGGATTCAAAATCTGCCGCTACATGAAAATCAGAGAAAACGTTAGTCCATGAGCCTGGATTCGATTTTTCAAGAAGAACTGGCGGAGCGATAACCAACGTTCTGCCATCAATCTGCCCCGTCAGCATGGCTGAGATGTAGGTTTTGCCCAATCCCACAACATCAGAAATGAAAACACCGCCGTACTCTTCAAGTTTTCTCTTGGCGTCATATACCGCCTCTTCCTGATACTTGAGCTTCTTAAATTCTTGTGGAAAATACTTGGTAAACAATTCATCCGTTTGACTTAATTCATCTTTAAAATATTCGTATAGTAATTTCAGGTAAAGCTGATAAGGCGTGATTTCGGGATTAAGCCAGGTTTTTTCCTGAATCGTCTGAATGTATTTTTCACTGACGTCAACGGAATTTTGCCAAAGCTCATCGAATTTTTGTTTGGCAAAATCATAGTCGGCACGGTGCTTTAATTCGACATTAAATTCAAGATTATCGACCAATCCTGAGTACGTGAAGTTGCTTGAACCCGTAATCACCCTTCCAACATCGCGGTCGTCTTTTGCGAATGTCATAATGTAAAGTTTGGCGTGAATATTTTGGGACGGGTAGGCTTTTACTTCCAGCTTATTGTTTTTAATCCATTCGATAAACTTAACAACGCCTTCTTCGACCTCCCGTTTATCCTCCGAATTCTCCATCTCTTGTTCAACAAGCCCTTCGTATGCCTGTTTTGTTTCTGCATGAGAAAATTGCAGTGCCTGTTGTTGATCATTCTTTGCTTCTGTTAATAGTTCATATGTCTCTCTGCTTGTGCTTATGCCAATCAGAATTCTAATCTTCTCTGTATTTTCCAGCGATTTATAAATGACATGAAAACCGCTTGAATAAAAATAACCTACGAGGCAGTCAAATAGCTTGGTGTCTTTAATGAGCACTTGAAACCTTGATTTGAGGTTTTTATGTTCTTCGTTGGTGATAAAAGTTAAATCAGTGTGGGGCATGTATTCTGTTTCCATAATAGCAAAATCTTTACACAGCTACATATTAATCTGCTGCCAAATTAATATATATTTTCAATTTCTAAAAACTGAGATAAAACAATTGATCAATAAACTTAAGCCTTTGTGTACTTTGCGCCTTTGCGGTTAATTATTTTATTTCGGCATCGCCGCACTATGTGATTTTATCTTTAAATGAGTCATACGCACTTCCCAACTTGTTAGACCACGAATTAAATGGTTGTTAGTGCTGCTTAATATTATCTCCCTTCCATGCGCAATAATCAGAGTCGGTTTATGACAGGTAAATTCTGAGAGAGGATTCTTTAATTTGAAATAACATTAATGTTGTTGTTATTTATTGCCTCCGTTGGTTGTTCAAGATAATTAATAAAGTGTTTGATGTCAAGAAATAAATATCAGACTATGTATTTTTCCATTATTTCATTGTTGTATTGATGCAAATCTAATAATTAAACAATAGAGCAATGTTACAATACAACCACGAGAACAAAGGTCTGCCTGGTAATACTAAAACATGGAAGCCAAAACAATTATTCAGATTTAGTGATAATTTTAAATATTAGCTGAACTAAGGGCATCAGCCTAATTATTTTTTTTCATTGGGTTGAATAAATTTTCAGACAAGCGTTTTTGCTATCTTACCGTTTTTCAAAAACACCTTTAAAGAAGGATTTCATTTTGTTCATAATTTGTTTAGCCAGGCTCTCGGTTTCCTCGTTCCTCTCCTCAGGTGTCGCGGTTGCCATTTTCTGTGAATTCCGCACCCGGCGCTCAGCGACCACCTTGCTGATTGTAACCGCTATTTCTGGTCGCTTAGTCAACAACGAATTGATATTATCTTTGGTGACTTCGTGGGCTACAACATCAGTCATCGCTATAATTGTTGCTGAACGGGGTTCTCCAGTTAGAAGCGACATTTCACCGAAAAATTCTCCTGGAATTATTTGACCGACTTTTAATTCCATTTCATGATTGTTCGTACTTATAAAAGCATACAACAAACCTTCTGATAAAATGAACATTGAATCACCTGCATCACTCTGCGTGATCAATTTCTCTCCTTTATTAAAATTCCGCTGCTTCATGTTATCAGCTAACGTCTTTAAATCATTCACATCCAGATGTTTGAACAACTCCGTTCTACCCAGGAGTTCTGTTCGATCTTCCAACGTTTTGGAATCCAAATGTCGGGCGGGCATCTTTGCATAAAAAAGATCCTGTTTTGGGTAGGCCGGGGTAATGCCTGCTTGCGTCAAATGCTCTAAAATGCTTTTGGTGATAAGATTTCTACCAGCGCCTTCAGTTATGCCATCGCCCCAGGGTGACATCCAGTACCTGACTTTGTATTCAACGCCTAATGAATTGGTGCCACTGGCAATAACTCTCGGTTCCGGATCCTCGCATATCTTTCTCTGTCCCACGACAGCTTTTGCTCCCGCCAGCAAAATACGACAGGCGCGTTCAGTCGGGATAGAAAAATCTAAACAGAATGTGGTTTCAAAACGACTTTCAGGCCCGCCACCCCATAAATTAGTTACCACCATAATGCCGAGGATACTGTTTGGCAAAATAACTATCGAATCATCTTCCGTGTACAATCGGGTGGTTCGCCAGTTTATTTCGACAACCTGTCCGGTGATATTTTGTTGAGGATTGGAACCATGCGTCATGATCCAATCGCCAAGTTTATAGGGTCGGTCAATATTTATGGCTATACCTGTAAACACGTCTAAAATCATATTTCTTAGTGCAAAGCCCAAAATCAGGCCGACTGCGCCGGAAGTTGCCCAAAATCCAGTCACGGATTTATTAAAAACAATACCGACAATTCCTGTCAAAGCAATAATATAGAGGATAATAGTGAGCACATCTTTTATTAATCGGGGAATCGGAGCGCCGATGGTTTTCTGGATTAAGCCATCCCAGAAAAAGACCACAATTAATCGGTTCAGAAAATGTGCTGCCGATAACCAGATACCTATCTGGATTGCGTATCCAAGTACTTTCTGTGATTGGCTAATTGCTTCATCACGAAATTGAAACAGGATGTCCCGATTAAAAAGAGCGAGTCCTCCAAACACCAGTAATATAGAAATCGGAAACCATAACCGTCGAAAAGTTGCCTTATTCATTTGTATACCTTTTAATATTAGGAAAAGATCATTGAGCCATGCGCTTCACTGTCAGTAGGTCATTTAATCTTACATAGTAAAAAATGACTCAATGACGCCGTAGACAAATGACATAATGACTATTTCGATTGTCGTAATACGGGAACACTTTTGTATTTTGAAAACCATTTAAATTATGTGATGTAATGATTATTTAGTTAGATGGTAACCTGCACTGGTCATTGCTTTAATAACAGCCTTCAACTGACCATCCGTGGCGCCTTGTTGCACCGCGAAGGCGATTGCCACATCCCTGACGGCACGCAGTTCTCCTTTTTGATCTTTAAGAGGTAACAGCCATTTTTTTGTAAGGCCATCTGCAAAGCTAATCGATAAATTTCCGCCCTCAACCCTGGCCGTCATTTTATGGTTTGCCGCCATCCGTCTGCGCATGTTTGCTTTGTCAACAGGTTCAATTTTAAACACCCGCCTGAGAACGTCATCAGGTGTTTCGCCAAACTTACCTTGTTCTGCTATCGCGTTCCAAACTTTATCAGAAATTCGAATGGTTCTCATTACACCTTTCCAGTTTACTATCACAGATAATTTACTATCAAGAGTAAAACAGTGCGGAAAGGTTTAACGAAATTCGGCATCTGTGTTTTATTTTGAACCAAGTTTTCGGAAACAAGTGATTTCTACAACCGATTTAAGACCTGAAATGCAGAATAAGGATTTTATGGCAAGGTGTTGTTGCGAGGCGATGTATGGAAAGCAAAATTCAAACTAATCCAATTCAAATGATAAATTCTATTTTCCAAAAACGCAACCCTACCTCTGAGAAGACCGGGAAAGTACGGCATTTACACCCATGGCTGCGCAGTGAAATCCTCAAGTGGTTTTTGGAGACGTATGCCACTCAATGCAGCATGTCTGATTCGCAGCCTGCGATTATTTCCCTGGTTTTGGTTTAAATTTCCGGGTTTGATCCAATAACATGTCTGCCAATTTAGATTTGTGCAACCGCTCCAGAGTTTTTCGAATCCATTGCCGGTTTTCTTTTTTATACCAAAAGAAGAATCGACTTTGGTTGCTTTTTTCCTCAATCGTTTTAGCTGTAAAAACTTTTTTCAGGGTGTATGGATGATAACCTGAATAGTAAATCACAGTGGCTAAGGTCATGGGAGTCGGGGTGAAATCCTGAACCTGTTCCAGTCTGAAACCCAGGTCTCTGGTTTCACAGGCCAGTTTCGCCATATCTTCCAGTTTTGAGCCAGGATGACTTGATATAAAGTATGGAATTAACTGTTGCTTCAAACCTGCTTTCTGGCAAAATCGATCAAATTTCACCTTAAATTTATGGAAGAGTTTGAAGGACGGTTTACGCATAATTTTTAAAACGTCGTCGGATGTATGCTCCGGGGCGACTTTTAACCGACCTGAAACATGATGTTTTACCAGCTCCTCAGTATATTCATCATAGTGATTGTTTTTTGCATCTTCTGTATTTTTTGCAATTAGTAGGTCATAACGAATACCGCTGGAGACAAATGCCTTCTTAATCTCTGGGTGTGCTGATACGCATTTATAAATATCAATTAAAGGCAGGTGATTTGTATCCAGATTATAACAGATGGTCGGATGGATGCAGGATGGGCTGACGCATTTATCACAGATAGTCTGATCTGTACCTTTCATTTTGTACATGTTAGCAGACGGGCCGCCAAGATCGCTGATGTAACCGTTGAAATCAGACGATTGCGTAATCTGCTCAACTTCCTTCAATATGGAAGCCTTTGACCGACTGGCAATCATCTTGCCCTGATGCGCTGATATTGTGCAAAAGCTGCATCCCCCGAAACAACCCCGATGTATGTTTATTGAGAATTTAATCATTTCATAAGCAGGAATCGTTCCTCTTTTTTTGTATTTAGGGTGGGGAAGACGCGTATAAGGTAAATCAAAAGAAGCATCAATCTCTTTTTCAGACATGGTTTTAAAAGATGGATTAATGACCAGAGTCTGGCCGCCGACATTCTGAGTCAGGCGATTGGCAAACTGTTTGTTTGATTCTTGCTCTATATATTTAAAGTTACGCGCAAATGTTTTCTTGTTTTTTAAACAGGACTCATGCGACGCCAGCTCAAGCGTGTTCCAGTTTTTATTTTTTGGAAGAGGTTCGGATTTGGTTTGCAAAAAACAGGTTTGTGGAATGGTCTTTAAAGATGAAAAAGGTACACCTTTACCCAGAAGCCCAATAATTGCTCGCAGTGGTTGTTCTCCCATTCCATAAATCAGTAAATCAGCTCCGCTTTCTACAAGTATCGAAGGCCTGAGTTGGTCTGACCAGTAATCGTAATGGGTTACTCTTCTCAAAGATCCTTCGATTCCACCGATAATGACCGGAACATCCGGATAGAGTCGTTTTAAAATTTTAGAATAGACCACGGCCGCATAGTCCGGTCGAAATCCTGCTTTGCCACCAGGAGTATAGGCATCGGTTGATCTTAGTCTTTTAGATGCGGTATAATGATTCACCATCGGATCCATACAGCCGGATGAGATGCCGAAGAACAATCCGGGTTTGCCCAATTTTTTGAAGTCACGCAGATCATCCTGCCAGTTGGGTTGTGGAATAATGGCGACTCTGAGCTTTTCTGATTCTATTATTCGGGCAATTACAGCATGCCCAAACGCCGGATGATCAACATACGCGTCACCTGAAATGATTATCACATCCAGCTCATTCCAGCCGCGTGCTTCGACTTCTTTCCTGGTGGTTGGCAGCCAGTTGTTCATTATAAGTTTTTTTTGCAGATATTTTTCTTTGATAGCTTTTTTTTATCTAAACCATGAATCCCATTAATTCCTTCCCAAATACTCTTTAACAAAGCTAAGAGATTCTTCAGCTTCTTCAATACTCCCCAGACCAAGCGTAATTATATCAGATTGCTTGGAATTCTCTAATACAAATTGCAGTCCTTCAAGTGGCGGGATTCTGCCGGCTGCCAGCGTTTTCATGAGCATAAAAGGCTTCGGTGTGTTTTGAATGATCCTGATGCGCTCGGCAACACTTTCATTACCATCATATCCTGGATAGACAAAGCCCGTCATATTCAAAGGGAACAGGTAGACGTCTATGCCATAATCGTGATTTTCGCACAGCTCAATCGTTGAAACTTTATGAGTTGAAATGCCGGCGATTAATCCTGCATCGTGTATTTGCTGCACGAACCGCTTCAATCCGTTGATTTCCGCGGTCCTGCCCGGGCGGTCAACGAATTGCGCATGAATCACACAAATATCTGCTCTGTTTTCGATTAAGAACCTGAATTTCTCGTTGTGACTTTTCATCTGGGAGGTTGCATCTATTCGCGTACTTCCGATAAAATGAATAGGGTTCTGATAGTGCGGTCGCATGTCAGAAATGATTTGCCAGATTCTTTCATTTGCACTGGATTCGACGGCGTTGACGCCAAATTCCAGGCATTTGGAAATTACTTTCTTAATGTATTCATCATTACAACGGGCGCTATACTCCAGGTCTCTTGCCTCGCTGAAATGAGAACGGCCATAGAATGCATTTGTGCCGCAGATTACTTTGCTAAAAAGCTTCCCCTTTATTGATATGTTTTCCATTACTTTTTTCTCCGCTAAAAAATAATCCAGTAAAATGTAAACTCACTGCGTTAAGAATTCTCCACAGGATTGGATAGCGCACTATTATTAGAATTCGCGGCTACCCGATTATACATTTTCATTAAATTAAATCTTGAATTTCAGGTTACTTTCCTTTCTAACTTCCACATTAGCTAAGTGATCTTCAAAATTCAAATAATCAAGAAGACTTTCACCATTCTTCAGTTTTGATAACACTATCTCTTCTTTTTGCTGAATTTGTTCGGCAAACGGAATCAAATCTATTATTTCAGAATCAGAGGCAACAATAATTCCATCGTTGTCTCCGAAAAGAATATCTCCCGGATGAATTGTTACACCGCCGCAGGATACGGGAATCTGAGTCTCGAAAATTTTTGATGCGGTGCCGGAAACTGGAAATATGTATCGGGAATAGACCGGCATACTCAATTTCATAATCGTTTTTACATCCCGAACAGAGCCATCAACAACAAGCCCGGCAAGTTCTTTTCGATAAGCTTCAGTAGTGAATAACTCCCCGGCTAAAGCTCTTTGACCGCCCTGGCCATCCACCACCAGCACTTCTCCTGCAGTGGCATCTTTGAGCGCTTTTATGACGGTAAGAAAATCATCGCAACATCGGACCGTGTGGGCTCGACCGATTAATTTTAAATCATGACGAACCGGACGAATGGCTGGATCCATGACGCGAATTTTTTTATTGACATCGCAAATGCATGCGGTGTCGAGTTTTGTCAGACGTGCTTTGATTTCGGTGAATAACATAATAAACCTTCTTTTATTTACTCAGTGATTGAACAAAAACAATACCTTTTTGTCATTCCCAATGCTTTAATATTCCTGGTCATCAGCATGCTCCTTAACAATTGCTGCATAATCTCTAATCGGTTTTGCATGTCTGTAAAATCAATAAAAATTACCTAAAATGCAACCCTTTTGCCGATAATAATTATGAAAAATAGAAAGTGTAACTGTTATCATTCTATCATCAATTTTTCATAATATGACGAACTGCCAGTCCTCAGTATTTCCAAAATAATTCTCTCGGTAAATTTGCCAATTCCTCTCAAGCTTTGCAAATTTCCTTTGATGGCTGACAAAGACTCTTTTGTCTGTGAAAGTGAATAGGCCGCGTATCCGAATGGCGATTCCACTCCTTTCAGCTTTAAGAGATAATCAAGGTGTTCTAACATGACAATGACTAAGTCTTTTTCACTCAGGATGTCTTTAAAAAATTTCGGTGGAATACGCTTTGGGATTTTGTATTTTTTAATAATGCTGTTAAATGTCTGATTTACTGAATTATTGTATTCTGTTGATGCCTGTCCCCACTTACTTCCGGGATAGATATTTTGATATTCCACAGTGAGCTTTGGTTTGTAATTTTTCAACTTATTTAAAAAATACTCTTTCTGCTTTCCTTCTTTGAGGGTCATCCCGCCAAAGATTATGAAATCCAAACCAATGTCACACGCTTTGCTAATCGATTCTTCAATCAACTCTGGCGTATCGGTCACGAAAGGAATCACGGGGAGTAAAAACATGCCGCACACCATACCCTCATTCTTCATCATGGCCAGGGTTTCAAGTCGTTTTGTGGGAGAAGGTACGCCAGGTTCAACGACAGCGCTTATCTTATCATCAACTGAGGAAAAGCTGAAACTTACAATCGCCCGACTCTTGTTATTGATTTTTTTTATAATATCCAGATCTCTCTGCACCAGAGTTGATTTAGTGAGTATGTGCACAGGAAAATTGTGCTTGTAAATTAATTCAAGGGTTTGACGAGTCAATTGATATTTTTTTTCGATTGGCTGATAGGTATCACAAACGCCGCCGCCCACTATAATGAAACCGCGTTTGAATGGCGTGCGTTTTCTTTTAGGGTCAAACTCCCGGCTTAAAACCTCGATGGCGTTCACTTTTACAACTACATCTTCCCCAAACTCTCCTTCTGCATAATACCCTTCTGCGCGCCCGTCACAATAGATGCAGTTATGGGTGCAACCTCTGTACAAATTCATTCCGTAGTGGGAGATAAACCAGGAATCGATTTTTTTGTGCTTGCGTAATATAGATTTGGCTTCGGTTTCCTTAATGGGCACTTCTGTAAATGTTCCTTTCATACATATAAATAAATCCTGCTTAAAGATAACCAGGAACTTCATTGTTTGCTCGTACGATATCTGGCTCTGTTATTATGTACCAAATAGCTCCTTTCAGACAAGTTGAAAATATCATAGTTACCCGGCCCATCAGAGAGTTGGTGAACAATTACAAATGTGATGGGAATTTTGGTATTCTCGATTTTATCGTAAATCCCTTTTATTCTTGCCAGATCATTTGCCGCTTCGACTAAGCAAAACATGGCTTCAGGTTTATCATCTTTGTTCAACCAGACAATATCATTGTCACTCTGTTTTTGAACACAGCCATAATTTTTGCTCAACTTCATCAGCTCGTTTGCCGTTTTGTCGATTCCGCCATGAAATATTTTGCCCCATTTCAGTTTAAATTTCTGGCTGTAGTCGCAGAACATTAAGTTGATATCTTTTCGCATAGTTTGCCTTCTCTAATAGATTTCGCCCGTGATAAATCAAAGGATTAAATAAACAAGGACACGGTTATCCATTTTGCTCCCCGCAATTTTCTAATATTGTCATTCTGAGCGACTGGAAGGAGCGAAGAATCTGAGACCACTAACATACTGTAAAAATGATAGTTTTGTGGTCACAGATTCTTCGTCACTTCGTTCCTCAGAATGACTGAAAAAGAACATTTTATAGAAATCTAAAACAATCTTTGTTCAAAAGAAGCGACTTGAACTCTAAATCGTGTAATTTGCAGAACTGAAAAGGTGTCGCGAGAAAAGGCTGAGATTGTTATCCGAAATGATTTGAATTAGATATTATAACTTGAATTCTATAGTGGAACAATTATGGTATTTCAGAGACTGTTTTATTTTTATCTGCTGGTTTAGAAACAAGCCTTTTGGCAAATTTGTTCTGAACTTCAAGCGCCTTCTCAAAAATTTTATTAAAATCATTACCACAATCAGCTTCTATTTTAAATCTTTGTTTACGGATTTCTTCAACGATAGGATCTTGCCACATATTTTTAAACCTCCATTAATTCCTCTGGTGTGCAGCTACAATTAAATCCCTACTTGGTTTAGAACCTAAATAACTGACGACTGTTGATTCGATGTAAACCGTTGGTTTCATAATAAAAAGGTAGTAAAACAGATTATAAAATACAAATTGTTTTTGTGAGGTTTTTTTAGCCAATTTCATTTGACATAGAAACAGATTGTCTTTTCAGAGCGAAGAGTGGCATCGTCAAGTACATGTTTGTAATCTACTTTTATTCTTGCTATTTTATTTGTCTGGAACGGGCTTTCAAGATAACGAATACAAAAGCACCAATTTGCACCATTGTCGTTACTTATCAACTCACTTTGAACTTCCAGTATCTTTTTTGATCGAAGAAACCGGTTCATTTCATCAAGGGCTGCGGCGAGTATTCATTTTCGCATAGTGTGAATTTTCAAAAAAATTTATTGGGGCACAGCCCCAAACCCCATTACTCATTGTTCTTACTCTATTCGCTTAGCGTTCGTCCCTCACGCTGCGCTCACTCCGTTTAAACAACTCGTCTGTCCCGTGAAGTAGTTTACGAAACTTCACGGGATAAACTCACAGGTAAAGTCAAACGACCTACCAACTGACTACGGGACGAACACAAGGCGGAAGCCAAGAGAGTCGTCGCGGCCGCCCGGATCGTAGCGGCCGCGATAAGCAGAACGGCAAAACTGCGCACTGTAGCACCAGCCGCCACCGCGCAGCACCCGGTACGAATGGTCTCCGGTTTCCCAGGCGCTACCGTCAGTCGGCGCTCCCTTATAGTTATCATGCCATTTATCCAGGCACCATTCCCAAACATTACCACTCATGTCATATAAACCCAATTCATTCGGTTTTTTAGTTTCCACAGTATGTGTTTTATTTCCTGAGTTTGTGTCATACCAACCCACTTCATCTAAATTGTTACTGCCTGCATATTTGAATTTACCCACATGAATATTGTCTTCAACCGGGGCTTTATGTCCACCACAAGCAGCATACTCCCATTGCGCTTCAGTAGGCAGGGTAACAACACGGTACTTACCTTTCATAAGTTTTGTGAGCCGCTCGCAAAACATCATGGCATCGTCCCAGCTCACATTTTCGACCGGTAGATCCGCGGTGTCACGTTTTTCCTTTCCTTTAAATTTTGAAGGATTCACCCCCATAATCGCTTCGTATTGCCCCTGGTTCACCTGTGTAGCGCTAATCTTAAAGCTGTCCAGCTTTACAGTGTGAACCGGCTTCTCTCTGTCGCCTCCTTCCTCGCTGCCCATTTGGAATTCACCGGCAAGGATGTCAACCAATTGCAACCCGGGCAGAATATGTTCAAGATCTCCGGATTTTTGCGTATGGAGTTCACGGGGTAGAGAAGGTTCATCATTTGTTTCGCTGATGGTTTCCGACGCTTCTTCGCGGTATTCTTTTTCTTTGTAGGTTTCGCGCATCTCTTCGCGATATTTTTTATTTGAAAGCCAGCTTCGGCCCGGACTGGAATTTAACACATTGCACAAATGCTCGTCTTTATCAAGAATATCAATAAGGCTCTTCATGATTTGGGAACTGTCGGCATTCAGTTCCTTCTTCAGGCTTTCTATTTTTTCCCAGTGATCTTTGACATTTTGGGCTTTCTCCAGGGCGTCTGCCAGGTTCTGGCCATAGGTTGGCGAGCCATCTTCCCCGGTTAACCATTCAAGTGAATGGCGAAATTGTTTATATGCAAGTCTGCCTTTAGACTCCCTGTCCTCGAACGTTTCATTGATCAGTCCAGCCAGCAGATCAAATCCTTCGTCCTCGCTCTTTTCACTCTTTGTGATTCGCCATTTAACGATGAGCCAGTTGATCTTCCTGACTATTTCCCGGGGACTTCGTTTGCCTACTTCAGCGATCAGTTGCAGCAGGTCTTCTTCTGAAACTCCTTCAACGAGAAACTCGGAGGTAATCCCCGCGTTATCCAGTAAATGGCGAATATAACTCTGCATCTGGTCAGGCTGGCGTTTAGGCACGTTGTGGCTGACCTGTACTATCTTGCCAAGGTAGTCGTTAAAATAGTCGAGATATTTATCCATACGGCTGCGAAATTCATCATCATCGCGGGAGGCTGCGCTAACAGCCGCCATTGGGTATTGCGCGGCATATTTATTTCGGATGAATTCCTCGATGATTTCGGGATAGATACCCAACACAAAAGCGAAATTTGGTTGATGGAGAACAAGTTTTACGCTTTCGAGCAACCGTACAGCCTGTTCGGGAAAGCAGCGGTCAAGGTCGTCGATGAAAACGACAATTTGTGGTTTTTTGTCTTTCTTATTATGTGACAGGTCACGCAATTGGTCGAAGGCGTCAAAATAGAGGCTGCGAGCCATCAAGGTGTCCTGGGTGACTGCTTCGTAACGTTCGATCATATCTTTCATGGAAGCGCTGATCTCCAGTTCTCCCAGCAGGGGCACTCCCAGTTTGCCCTTCATTGAAATTCCATAGAGTACAGACCGCAGTGCGTCGTGGACCTTTTTACCGCCGTCCTCCATGACTTTGAGCGCTTTACGGGCAGCGTTGCTTTTCTCTTTTTCCCATTGCTCCTGCCTTTTCTTAATGTCACGGGCAATAGTCGCAATGAGAGGAACAATCAGGTGCTCCTCACGTTCGTATTGCCAGGCGTTGAACCAAACGGCAACAGCGGCATTCTCACCCGTGCCTTCTTTTTCGACAATATGTTTCATCAAGCGCATGAGAGAGGTCTTACCCGATCCCCAGTTACCATAGACGCCAATGGTAATCGGGCCATCAGTGTATAGCGCGGCACGGGCAAGTACCTTGGCAGCGTGTTCGAATTCAAGGAAATCCGCTCGTTCGCTTTCGGAAATTGGCTCGTCGCTTAAGAGTTTAAAGTCATTTTTCTGGTTTGTTGCCATTTGATTTCTCCAAAAGTTAAATTATAATTGACTTCTGCAATATACTCTTTTTCTGTCATTCTGCTATATTGAAATGCAAATGCTTTTTAAATTTAT
>CAZIKB010000086.1:0-27460 GCA_964539665.1 uncultured Cytophagia bacterium | reverse complement strand
TTTTAATTTAGGAGCCACCAATCTTAATTTCAACTAAATATAATACATTTTCTGAACCCATAGCTTTAATGTTAATGGTACCACTCTCGATTTCATCAAAATATGCTTTTTCATATTCCCATTGCGCATGTGCAAAATCCTCAGTTATCTTAAGCAATTCCTTTAAAGATTTAAATGGAATTTCTGGATTAACTCCGCAAAACTCCCTAATTAAATATGTATCGAGAGTTATTTTGAAAGTTGTCTCGCCGGAAAAACATTCAATGTTCTCACGCGTTCCAGGTTTCTCATAAGCACTCCTGCCTTTTTGTAAAGATAGAATTATGACCGTTTCACGCGATATTGGTTGTCTTCTTGATTCTACTGATTCTTTATCACTTTTTTGGGGGGCCTCAATCTTTTCTTTTTTTAGAGTCATTATTTTTCCATGCTTATCTATTTCAAAAGATGCTACGTCGCCATCTTGTAGATTTCCTTCAAGAATCAATTTGTTTGGAATCATAGGCACTAACACAGAATCCGGATTCGACATATCTACTAATGAAAACGCGATTCCCTTATGAACAACTCTACCTATCCCTGAACCTGATACATTTAATACTTTAATCTCTTTAGCGGCAGTAGTTTTTTCTTTTTTTACGAAATCTATTGGTTGGCTATCCGATACTTTTAAGGCCCTAAAGAAATCCGTATTGGGTCCCTTTTTGATGTTCTCAGGAAATGAAGTTGGCGCAAGTGCCTGGAAAATGTTAAAAGTTAAATCCTCATCAAAATGGCCTTTAAAAATGTCGATTTCTCGTTCCAACCTTTTAATCTTGAAAGAAATATCTCGCCTTTTGTAATTATCTTTTTCTTGCGTTTTTTCTCTTTTCAACTTTTCTAAATCTATTTTCTTCTTGCCTAATTGGTCTAATTTGTTTATTACGATAACACTCAACCAATCAGATTTTTCCGTGATTTTTTGCTGAACCATTTTAAAGAGTACCGCAGTCCTAAAGGCTCCTTTTATTGAAGAACCTGGGATAAACGGGATACCACGTCCGCTCTTGATAAATTCCGAGTGTTGAACCGCGTTTACCATTCCCCTAAAAACACCTTTAGCTATCATATCATCTTCTTCATCTGGATAAAGCCCTCGGTGTTTGAGGAATGATTCTATACTGAACGACCGAAATCTTTTTCTTTTGATAACATCATCAATCTCTTGCATATAATCATCGAAACATTCTTTCTCGATTAGAAATTCTGCTAGTTTATTTTGATCGATTGCATAAGCAAAATTAGGATTTTTATGTGCTCGCACAAATCCTTGCCCATAATCAACATCTTTACCTTTTATGTGAATTGGTGACAATGTCTTGAGTTTGAAGGTCTTAGTTTCAAACATATTTCACCTCACTTTCTACCACATTTCCAAATGGAATTGCCCAAGCATAACCGTAACGGTAAACTGAATGATCGGTAAATCCAGGGGGTGTAACATCAACGAGTGTGCCGGCTGGTAAATTTTTAAACATAGAGCCTTCACTGAACATTCTACACGTTTTACGTTTCATTTGCTTGTTAGATGATGTGGAAAATATCCAACCTTTTCTTAACTCAAAATTGTACCCTACTGGCGCAAGTTTATCCATTTCTTCAGGATAGTAAAGAGAGAAAAGATAATAGGGTCCATTTTTACTTAAGTCTAAAATATTTTTCCATTTTTGACGCTTGTCTTCACTTATTTTGGGATTATCTTTTTTTGAGTCTATTGGTAAAATTTCAGACTTAAATGCTCCTGCGCCTGTAGATCGTCTTCCTCCCAATCCATTAATCTCAATAATTTTTAACAAAAGTTGAAATTGGCTAAGTGAAACAATCGATTCATCTAAATCGAGAAGAAAGAATGGATGTATTGTCGTATGGTAAAATGCCAATCCAGTACGATAAATCTGAGAGGCCATCGTTATTTTATCAGTTTGATGTTGAATTCTTGTCTCAATGATGCCAATATCCAGGTTTTCTTCACAAGCTTGCGCCACAACTCCTGGTTCTTTTTTACGCCAGTTTTCAAAAACTTCTAAACTTATAAACCTAACATTCTTGAATTCTTTACTGTATAGTTGTTTAATTTGTACATCTTCAAATTCATATGGCGTCAATATAGGCTTCGGAAGAAAATATCTTTTATTCATCAGGTCAAAAAATCCAAATGAAGAAATCAAAAAAGGAGGTTCACCCTCACTATATTTCCGTATAATTTCATCTAATAATTTTTTATTTTCTGAATCACAACTGAGTGAGGCAAGAGCATTAAGTAAAGCACTGAAAATCGTATCCGAGTGCAAATAATCAGAAACATTTTCAACACCCACTCCAGCATCAGCGGCCCCAAAATGGAAAGCATTCCTAAAATCGAGTTCTACAATATATCGCATGACAAATTCCCGAATTAGAAGTGTATGGAATTGATTTTCTCTTCCTGGTTATAGTCTTTTAAATAAAGGTAATTTGGGGGCTCTCCTTCTACTTCTGCTTTGTTTTTATGTTCCTCAAAATTTGCCTTTTGAGCATCTAATTCATCTTTGAGTAAATCTTCCTTTTCACCGGCAACATTTTCATAAAATACATTTTGCAGATGAAATTGTACCTGTCCGTAACCTCTTGAAATGCTGCCGCCAAGTCCGTCCTTTTCAATTGATTTAAACAAGGTGAAAATGTTCTTTAAATCCATTCTAAATTTATCCGTTTCGCCGTTTAATATGTGTGCTTCAGACGAATTGTTAGAAAATTCTGCTTCTGCACGATACACGATTTCAAAATCAAATTCTGCACCAGCCGGTACTCGTTCAATCGTTCGGGGTACAGCTGCAGCAGTTATTCGGTCAATGGCGTTTTCCATCTTTGCTTCCGTAATCAACAAGCTATCCTCAGGACTTTTCTTAAGAAGATCGGTATCTGAAAGTTTAGCGTCGCGAACGATGATACGGCCAGGATAATTGTCGCCTTTTGAAGATGCCTTTATATCTATCTCTGCGTTTGGATTATTTTTCTTTTCTTTTTTTCCATCATAACTCGTACCTGACGAACCGAATAAACGACAGACTTGATCATTCAAAGCCCCTTTTTGTTCATTACCTTTTTTGTCTACATAATCATCAATATCATCTGTAACATGCAGTAAAATTTTTTGGACTTCTCTATTAAACTCAAATTTTGGATCCTCAGCAGCTTGAATTTTTTCTAATAAATGACGCATTTTACCTTTAAGTGAGCTTCCAGGAATAAATGGCTCTTCAGAAATTGGGTGTCGAATGACAGGATGATCTATCCCCCCAATCTCTACAGAGTCGGCTGCTGCTCCAATGTGCATTCCTGTGAGAAGCTTGATTTTACCCTGGCATACAAAATGACCAATCAGGCCAAGTTTTTTCCTTTCAATATTCATTGTGTATTACCTCCTAGATTGTAGTCTTTCAGCCTTTGCATAATGATAAGCTACAACTGACTCAAAAAAATTCATAAATCTATCAAAATCCTTTTTGTTATGAACATATTTTAATAACTCTTTAGTTACATCCAAAAGTATTCCCAATTTCGCTTTTTTAGCAGTAGCATTAGCTAGTTGAGGTTTAAGCATTAATAGTTTTGGCCTATATTTTAAACGAAATTCATCGTCTGGATTCTTTGCGTTTTTGAGTCCGACATCAATATTTTTCACAGCATCAAAAAATCTGCGTATTTGATGAGTTTTAATACCACCTTCTCCCAATAGTGAACCTACTCTCTCACCAGAATTGATTAGAAAATCAACGCCTAAACCAGGATCCAGATTAGTTTCACCTTTCATTTTTTCTTGAATTTGTTGAGTTATTGTTATCAAAATTAATCACCTCCCTTATCTCGATATAATAATTCAATCCATGTAAGCGGAATATCAAACTGACGAATATTTTTGTGATTTGGCTTTGCAATTAAAAGATCTCTCAAATCATTGTAATAAGGTTTATCTTTATCTTGAAGTTTGTGTTTAATATTTCCCATTACATACTCAAGGGAGGGAATATACATAGCACCTTCAGATTGCCACCGTTCAGCTACTGTGAACAGTTTGTAAAGAAATGCATGTGAAATATACCTAGGTTTTAATCTATTTACAAAACCGAATTGGTCTTTTTCTACTTCAGACAGTTTTTTTAGACAGTTAACTAAATTGAGTAAATCTTCATCGCTCCAATTTATTACGTATTTTATTTTATTCCTTTCAGAAGAACCTTCATCTCTTAATTGTATATTGATTTGATCATTTCGAAACTTTATAGCGGGATTGTAAAAAGGCGCAATATTCGATTTTCTTTTTTTACACCTTCCATTTCGAGAGACATATCGAGAGCATAATGAAACATTATCAATTTTATGTATTGTATCTTCGCACTTATTGCAATCAAACAAAGCAGATTTTGCTTCTGATTCCGCTTCTCCGGCTCGCTCAACCATTTGATATAGTGGATAATCCGATTGATGAAGCGTAATTCCTCCTGAAATCCCAACATCAGGATTGTTGCATGTATAAACTTTAAAACATTTTTGAATATCGAAAGCCAATTCGGTTACTTCATCCCAGGCGCCTACGATAAACAGGTCATCCCCACCCGAATACACAACAGAAACGTTTCTTCCTTTGTTAGCCACATATTTTTTTTCACAGACATCCAAAGCCTTATTTTCGCTCAACCCTAATCGCCCTAAGCATATATTGTTCAAGCAAACTTTAAAGAATAAATTCACATTTCTTGAAATTGTAGAGAGAGTTATCAAATTCAAATCGGTGCCCAATCCTTGTGAAAAAATCAGTCCAAGATTGTCAACATCCATTCGCAGGGCACCAATCAGTCCAGCACCAGATGCGGCATTCGCCAGCCCAGTAAAAGATGCCATTACCTTTTCTTTTCTGATTTCTTGAAGGTGTTCTTTTTCAAAAGTCGCAATCTCTATTTTCTGTGCTCTCTCAGGTAAACTGTCAACGTTTCTTACGTAATCTGCGAAAATAAAGGGGAATGAATTCTGGGATTTGTATTCGTATACATCCCAATTGTTTTTAAACCAGATGGCTTTAATTTTATTCTTGTCTTTTCTTTGAACGCTATAATAAGCGTTTTCATTTAGACCTGGAAAGCGTAAATAATAATTTGAATTTGGTTCATCAGATCTATAAATGCAATCAAACGATGTTAATTCATCACCCATCCAATATAAATGAGAACAGTGCTCTGAAACAGAGAATTTCTCTTCTGCTTCTTTTCCTAAATAAGTCATTTCATTTTCGGGTACATCATCACGATGGCTAATCTGACATTCGTCTTCATTTGTGAGTTGTAATGGCATTTTAGGTTCAAGGATATTTTTTAGTTGACCGAAATATTTCTGCTTTTTATCGGTTTCAACTTGATCATCAAGTAGGTTCTTCATTTCGCCAAAATTACTTTTCAGTCCTTCTTTACTCAATTTGATATACTCGATAGAAATGTGGAGGTTAGCAACGAATTCTACAATTAGCCATTTATTAATAATCTTCTTAATCTCGGTTACGACTTTCAAATTTGTTTGCATGTTAGGAAGGAGTAGAGCAAAACCACCTCCACCTGAGTAGATAACATTTATTTGTGAGGAACATTCGCCATTTGTCAAAATTTCATAAACGATATGCTCAGTTAACATTTCAAGCATAAAAGAACGGGCACGAAGTGTCTTTAAGGCGCCTTTAGATGAAATCGTGTAAACAAATTTTTGAATACCTGAAAAATCTCCAGACACCAGTAGAAATGGATTAGAGGAATCTCCGTTTATTAGGCAATCATAGATAGCAGCGGCAGATTTAACCGAATCATAAAAAGGATAATAATTCACTCTGGAATTATCTGAAATTGCTCTAAAACTGCCATATTTCTCGAGAAAAACTAAAGCCAGATTGTTATTGGTTTCTGCTCGACTAATTTCAATATTACTTGGGGTATTTTCACTTAATGTTGAAATTTCTTTTACCGGATAATTTACTGTTGATTTTGTGAGAGGGATGTCAGGTAAAAGCTTTGCTTGAAAATCAGGTATTATGCCCTCAGGGTGCAAAGTTATTTGTGAGAATATTGACACGAGTGGATTTGAACAGAGCTTTGGTTGAGTAGATTCTGCTAAGCCTGCTATGTGGAATGAATCTAAAATTAGAGTATCTGATGCTGGCTCAGGTCCAATTCTGAATTGGTTTACGGCCCATTGTAAGACAGGATTCATGGATGTCTCCAAAAGTTCAATTACTAAACTTAAAATGAACAATAAGTCCGTTAACTAATTGTTGAAAAAAATAGACTATTTAGATGCTTAATTTATATTAAAAACAGGATGCTTTATTCTAGATCCATCCTGAATCATATCATCCATAATCCATAAGCAGATAGATGTACACCCCAGATGCGAAATCAAAATGAAATTGGGAGTTGATTCAGCCAAAGGCGGGAGACCTGAATCATTCTCCTCCCAATTATTAATATATATAACAAATATATAACAATTTGTCAAGAAAATAATTGTTTTATAATCTCACTCTGTAAACCAGGCTATTTGACAGTCATCTTTGAGATGACTGTCAAATTTTTTCCAAACTGTCAAGCGAAAAAAAATCTCAAAAAAACATAAATTTCCCTTGACTTTTACAGGTAATTTGGAGTATATTGGTAAGAAATGGGAGAATATGGGGTGAAATGGAGAACCCTCCCATCTTGAATACCAATTAGTTTAAGCCTGACATGGAGCATTTTCTCGGAAAATTTGATTATACCATTGACGATAACAACCGGCTCAACATTCCGGCTAAGTTTAGAAAAACTATGGAACTGCTTGAGCAAACAAACTTTATCGTTTCCAAAGAACAGGAGAATTTCCTGACCGCGTATCCAAATAATATTTGGAATGATCAAGTAGCCGCCAAAATTCTTGAATTGCCACGCCACAATAAAAAGGCGAACAGATTGCGACGCCTGATTGGCTTGAACACTACGGAAGTGACCTTAGACAGCCAGGGTAGAATCAATATTCCAACCGACTACTACAAACACGCTGGCATCGAAAAGAAAATCAGGATTATCGGCTCTGTAGACACGATTCAACTTTGGAATCCGGATACCCACGACGAAATCTCCCAAATGTCAGAAGAGAAATCATTACTCGAAGAATACGAAGAATTCGGTATTTAAATTAACCACGGAATACACGGAAATTCACGGATAAGTTGATGTAATTATTTTTCAAATGATTTAACCTGATTAATTCTTAATGAACATTGAATCATACATACGCATTTATTGTTTTTTTAAGACTTCTGCAAAATGCTCTTTATCTGTCATTCTGAGGAATCCTTCGACGTTACTCAGGATAAACTCCGTGACGATGAATCTGTATCCACAAAACTATCATTTTTACAGTATGTTAGTGGTCTCAGATTCTTCACTCCCAAAGGTCGCTCAGAATGACATTTATGTATATTTTGCAGAAGTCCAGTTTTTTAAAGTATCGGTGTGATTCCGTGGTAAACAATATTATAAAAACCATAATCTTAGAATTTAGTTGTGTTTCATGAGCCTGTATTATTACAAAAATCATTAGAGCTGCTTATCAGTAATCCGAATGGTCTTTTTCTGGACGGCACACTGGGAGGCGGCGGTCACGCGGAGGCCATCCTGAAAAGACTCGAGCCAAAAGGAAAACTCATTGGTCTGGATCTGGATGCCGAGGCTCTTGATCATGCGAAAGAACGATTGCATAAATATAAAAACAAATTAATCATTAAACAAGCAAATTTTAGAGAATTTAATCAGATTTTGGATGGTTTAAATATAAAACAGTTAGACGGCATTTTACTCGATCTGGGCCTGTCCTCTCACCAGATTGACACGGCTGAACGTGGATTCAGTTTTAGCGGGACGGGCGAGCTGGATATGCGCATGAACCAGAAACAAAAGCTGGCTGCTTACGAAATCATCAACTCGTATTCTGAAGATGAGCTCGGCGGGCTGTTCAGGAAATATGGCGAGGAAAGAAGGTCCCGGGCCGTTGCGCGCAATATAGTCAGGGAAAGGATGAAAGCTCCAATCAAATCAACAAAAGAGTTAACAGAGGTGATGAGCAAAGTTCTGCCGTATCAGAATCGGGTAAAATCGCTGGCGAGGTTGTATCAAGCCTTGCGTGTGGCTGTAAATAATGAGCTTGATAATTTAGCTGCCGCGCTGAAATTATGCCTCGATTACTTAGGGCCGTTTAGCAGAATTGTCGTGATTAGCTACCATTCACTCGAGGACCGGATTGTGAAGGATTTTTTCAGGCAGGAGTGCGAGCGCTGCGTTTGTCCGCCAGAGCTGCCGGTTTGCGTTTGCGGTCAAAAAGGTCGGCTGAAAATTTTAACCAAACGGCCGGTTCGACCTGACGTGGTAGAAGTGCAGCGTAATCCACGCAGCCGGAGTAGTAAACTGCGGGCAGCGGAAATTTTACCACTAAACAACACGGACTGACATGGTAAAACGAGGAATTAAATAACTTATAAATTTACCACGGAATTACACGGAGTAACACGGAAAAAAATAGAAAACACTTTAAAAATTATTAGCACGGAACAACACAGAAGAAAAGAAATGAGTGAATTGCTTTATGAAGAATTAACTTACAAAATTATTGGAGCTGCTCGGGAAGTTTATTATGAATTAGGACCAGGATACTTAGAATCTGTTTATGAGGATGCTTTGTGTTATGAGTTGGATTTACTTAAAATTCCATACCAGAGACAAGTTGATTTAGATGTTCATTACAAAGAAGCTGCATTTGAAAAAAGGTTTAGAGCTGATTTATTAGTGGACAACAAAGTGCTGGTAGAGAATAAAGCAATCAAAGCTCTTACAAATCAAGATGAGGCTCAGTTGATTAATTATTTAAAAACAACTCGATTAAGAGTTGGTTTACTATTCAATTTCTGTGCAGATAAATTTGAGATGTTAAGAAGGATTCAGTAAAAATAGACATCCGTGAAATTCCGGGTGATTCCGTGGTAAAATATTTGGTTTATTATGGCACGTTATAAAAAAATTCCAGTGGTAAAATCTCGGGTTGTCATAACGAAAAAGAAAGGTCATCCAAAGCTTACGCTGTTCGCGATTATTCTTTCTGGTTGTGCAATCATGATTTTTTACATCTGGTTAAAAGTACAAATCAACTTACAATTGACTGAAATTCAGCAGCTTGAACTCAGGTACAGACAGCAAATGTTAGAGAATGAGAAATCACATGCTGAAGTCATCAGGCTGTCCAGTTATGCCCGAATTCATGAAATTGCACAGGAAAACCTTGGATTGGTTTTTTTAGCTCAGGAGGACATCCATGAAGTACCAAAATAAGATACACCCAAAAGCTCGAATAAAATGGGATATAACTGAGCAAAGCGCTGACAAACCATGGCGATTTCATTTCATACGGATTATGCTATTTCTGTCAGGAGTGATAATTTTCCTGAGATTAATCCAAATCCAGATTATTGATAAGGAGCGATACATTCAGGAAGCATTAGACCAGTACACCCGCTCATTTGTGCTAAAAGCAACCAGGGGCTTGATCTATGATCGGAACATGACCGCTCTGGCCCTGAACAAACCTTGTTTTGATATCGGTTTAGATAAAAGGTATGCTGAAGATTACGAGGGCACCAGTCAGAAATTAGCGAGAGTGTTAAAGCAAAATAAAAACAGCATATTGAAGAAAATTAGAAATGCGAAAGATTTTGTTTTACTGACCAGAAAACTCGAAGAAGATGCCGCCTCCATTATCAGGTTAATGAATATTCCAGGAATAAAAATCATTGAACTGAGTGAGCGGGTTTATCCATTAAATGATAAATTAGCACAGGTGATCGGTTTTGTCGATGTTGACGGTCAGGGCATAAGCGGTATCGAATTGGCTTACGATAGTTATCTTTCGGGAAAGGATGGCCGAAGCATTCTGCTCAAAGACGCTCTGGGCAAATATATCAGGCCAGTCAGTTCCGCTTCCCGGGAGCAAACAAGTGGTAACCACGTTATTTTAACAGTTGACAATGTCATACAAACCATTGCGGAGGAGGAATTAAATAAAGCGGTCAGTAAATCAAACGCCAAAGGCGGCTGTGTCATCGTCACAAATCCAAATACTGGTGAGATTTTAGCCATGACCGCGGCGCCTGGATTTAATGCCAATGAAGCTACCAAAAATAAACCTGAATCCTGGAGGATACGAGCAATCACAGATATATTTGAGCCTGGTTCTACGTTCAAAATCGTGACCATGTTAGCTGCGCTGTCAGGAAAACATAATCGTCTCGATGACATAATCTTTTGTGAGAATGGTAAATATACTTTGTTTGGCGAGGAAATACACGATTCCAAAGAATACGGCTGGCTTTCTTTTAATAAAGTATTTATTAATTCCAGCAACATTGGCACAGCAAAAATAGCTCAGGAAATTGGTAAATATAACTTATATCTGGCTTCCAGAAATTTTGGATTTGGAACCCGAACTGGCATTGAACTACCCGGGGAAGTTTCTGGTATATTAAAAAAACCTCTTAATTGGTCTAATTTTTCTTTAGCTGCCATATCGTACGGACACGAAGTAGCTGTGACGCCTCTCCAGGTTGCCATGGCTTATAGCGCTATTGCCAACGGTGGCAAGCTCATGAAACCTGGCATAATTAAAGATATTCGGAGTCCGGATAATAAATCCTTATATCAATTTAAGCCTCAGATTATTCGGGAGGTAATGGATAGTGAAACCGCAACAACATTAGCAGAGATATTGACAGATGTTGTTGAAATCGGTACAGGCCAGCTCGCGAAAATACCTGACATCAAAATAGCAGGAAAAACGGGTACCGCGCAAAAGCCCCGGCAAGACCGGCCTGGATATTCAGATTCGCAATTTGTGGCCTCGTTCGCAGGATTCTATCCCTCTGAACAGGCTCAGTTATCGATCTATGTAACCATTGATGAGCCCACCCCCTTTCATTCCGGGGGAAGTATCGCGGCGCCGGTATTTCGAAATATTCTCAACCGTATTCTGAGCATGTACAAACAGCCAAATGAGCGGCATTCGGCTGATATGTCAAATAAATCTAAAAACAAAAAACCTGGTCTGATTCCTGATTTAGAGGGAAGAAGAAAAGAAACAGCACTCCATATTCTTGATGAGCTAAATATCAGACCGAAGATATTTGGTGAAGGCAACATTGTGCAAAAACTGGAATTAACCTATCCAGCAGATAAGAATGAATATCCGGAGATAATCTTAACTTTAGCCGATTATCCCCAGAAATCAGGATATATAATAATGCCTGAATTAAAAGATTTATCTTTACGCAAAGCCGTTTCAGAGTTGAGTTTGAGAGGATTAGATGTTAAAATTTTTGGCAGCGGCCGGGTGAAAAAACAGGACCCAAAAGCTGGAGCGCAAATAAAAGCGGGAGCGACTTGTATGTTAGAATGTGAGCCAGTGATTAATATGAAAAATATTGAAAGAAACTAGCGTGGGCGCTGGTTGTTCGATGCTTGATGCTGAATTCACACTAAATGGTGCAGGTTGTCGGAGATCTGCATTAAGGTTTCAGCATCATGTATCATGCAATCAGAATTCAATAGCTTATAATTCCTAACTAAGCAATAGTAATTATGGCCATGTTGGATTTAACTTTACACGAAATACAGGCTATTAAAAAATGCCGGTTCAAGTTCAGAGACGAGTCGGACAAATTAAGGCAGACAATCGCAGGTGTTTCTATTGATTCACGCAAGATACAGCCAAATGAGCTCTATTTTGCCATCAAAGGTGATAATCACGACGGTCATAAATTTGTCCAGGATGCAATTGATAAGCAGGCAGCGGCGGCGGTAGTTGAAAGCAGTTGGTGGCAGGGGCATGGTGCTGATTTGAGTAACCAGACAGTTTTCATTGTTCAGGATACCATAACTGCTTTACAGGAATTGGCAAATTTCTATCGAAGAAAATTTTCGATGCCGATAGTGGCGATCACGGGCACAAATGGCAAGACAACTTCAAAAGAAATGATTACAGCTGTGCTTGCCCGGCTTGGAGATGTATGCAAAACAGAAGGCAATCTTAATAATCATATTGGCTTGCCGCTTACGCTTTTCAGGCTTAATAAAAAGCACAAAGCGCTGGTGTCAGAAATGGGCGCCAATCATTTTGGCGAAATCGCCCGGCTCTGTGAGATTGCGGAGCCCGAATATGGTCTAATAACTAACATAGGTCATGGCCATTTAGAGTTTTTCAAAAGCTTGGAAGGAGTGGCCAAAGCAAAAATGGAGCTGTTTGAATACCTGTATCCTCATGGAACCGCTTTCATAAATATGGATGATTCCTTGATAATGAAACATGCTCCTGAGTTCAAAAAAAGTATAAAATATGGCTTCACGGATGAAGCCAGAATTATTGGTAAAATTCTAAGTCCTAACGAATCAGGTTTTCCACGAATGGAGGTGGGGGATCGGGTGATAACCTTAAATGTAATGGGCAATCACAATTTATCAAACGCGTTGGGCGCTGCAGCGGTTGGATTGGAATTTGGAGTGAGTCTGAATGAAATTAAAACGGCGCTTGAAAATGTCGCTCTGCCGGACAAAAGAATGGAAGCGTTCGAACGAAATCAAATCCTGATTCTAAATGACAGCTACAATGCAAATCCGGACTCGACATTAGCTGCGCTTAGTATTTTAAAGCAAACCCCGTCTGCCGGCAAAAGGATTTTTGTGTTCGGGGATATGTTGGAATTGGGCGAATTGGCGCCGTCAGAACACGCAAAAATCGGTCAAGCATTAAAAACATTTGGAGTGGATGTATTTTTGGCGTTCGGGCCTGAATCAATTGCAGCCGTAAGTGGCGCGCTGAAATCAGATAAAGATATCTTTGCCCGACACTTTTCCGATAAAAGAGAACTCATCACATGTCTGGAGGAACGCCTTGAAGCAGGAGATTTGCTCCTGGTCAAAGGCTCGCGCGGCATGAGAATGGAAGAGGTCATTGATGGCGTATTTAAACCAAACTCTGTTAATCACAACTAAAAACTGGCTAACAACATGTTTTACTTTATTTTCGAACTGTTAAAAGACTACATATCTGGAATTAATCTTTTGCGTTACATTACTTTTAGAGCGGCGTGGGCGGCTATTACAGCTTTACTGATAAGCTTTATTGTTGGGCCATATATTATTAAAAAACTGCGCAAATATCAAATCGGTGAAGAGATTCGTGCCGATGGTCCATCAACTCATCTCAAAAAAGCCGGTACCCCGACCATGGGAGGTTTAATTATTCTGGCAGCAGTCGTAATTCCTACTCTGCTTTGGGCCAGAATAACCAATATTTATATTTTAATTATTTTGCTTTCTACCCTCTGGATGGGTATTGTCGGATTTATTGACGATTATTTAAAATCAGTCAAAAAATTACCTAAAGGATTAGTGGCAAGGTACAAACTGTTAGGACAGCTTAGTTTAGGTCTCATAATTGGCTGCATTCTCTACTTTTCACCGCAAATTGAAGAGATCAAAACCTTAAGTACTGTGCCTTTCTTTAAAGATTATGAAATAGATTTTGGTTGGTTTTACATACCGATGGTTATTTTTGTAATAACCGCAACTTCCAATGCTGTAAATTTAACCGACGGTTTGGACGGTCTGGCCATAGGACTTGTGGGCATTTCAGCTTTCGCATGGGCCGCCATAGCTTATATTTCAGGTCGTGTCGATTTCAGTGATTATTTAAATATTATATATTTACCGGGTACCGGGGAGCTGACTATATATTGTGCAGCTCTGGCAGGAGGAGCCATTGGATTTCTCTGGTACAACTCATATCCTGCCCAGGTATTCATGGGCGATACCGGGGCTTTGGCCCTTGGTTCGGCGCTGGGCACGTTGGCAATTTTATTAAAAAAAGAACTGCTTTTGGTCATAATTGGCGGAGTGTTTGTCGCGGAGAGCTTATCCGTAATCATTCAGGTTGTGTATTACCGACGCACCCAAAAGCGTATTTTCAAAATGGCTCCGGTCCATCATCACTTTGAATTATCCGGCTGGGCCGAACAAAAAGTAGTTGTTCGTTTCTGGATTATTGCTATACTATTGGTTTTGTTTAGCTTAATCACTTTTAAAATTCGTTAAAGAAAAATGCGTGAATACACTTACAAATTTGACACTACCATTTTTATTGTCGTGCTGATACTCCTGGTATTAGGTGTGGTTATGGTATATAGCGCCAGCTCATTCAAAGCACAGGAAGCACACCAGGACAGTGATTACTTTTTAAAAAATCATTTTTATAAGGTGCTATTTGGTTTTTTGCTGATGATTGTCGCGGCAAAGGTAGACTATCATTTCTGGTTGAAAATCTCGCCCTTACTAATAGTTTTGAGCTTCTGTGCGCTGCTATATTTATTGATAGCACCAGGCGTAGAGACCATCAGGGGAAGTAAACGTTGGATTATCTGGGGAGCCGTGCAATTTCAGCCTTCCGATTTTGCACGAATTGCGCTCATATTATTCATGAGCTCCACTTTAGGAAGGATGATATTTAAAAATCACAGCACAGATAAATCTATAATGTGGAATCTGGCTATAATTATCTTAATGGCTATTTCAATATTATTTCAACCGGATATGGGTACCGCTGCGCTCATTCTATTTATAGCAGGAATGCTAATTTTCCTCGCGGGCAGTAAATTACGCTATCTTATTTTTCCCGGGATAATTGCCATTCCTGTTTTCATCACAATCTTAATGCAGGACAGCAATAGCAAACAGCGCATTATGCAATACATTGCTTCACTAAAAGGTGAGCAGTTAAGCTGGCAGACGCAGCAATCTTTAATTGCATTGGGTAATGGCGGTTTTTTCGGAATTGGACTGGGAAGCGGCCGGCAAAAATATCATTTCTTACCAGATCCATTTACTGACTTTATTTATGCGATAATTGGTGAAGAGTTGGGTGTTTTAGGAACTGTAGTCATTCTGGTCTTATTTTTGATATTGCTGTGGCGCGGATTCAAATTATCCATGCAGACGCCGGACGCAGCAGGGAGATTACTCGGTACGGGCATCATTCTGAATATCGCAGTTTATGCATTGACAAATGCTGGCGTGGTCGTGAACTTGCTGCCAATCACGGGAATTCCCATGCCGTTTATCAGCTACGGCGGTACAGCCTTAATTATGAATCTCTTTGGGATCGGCACTTTATTAAATATTTCGTATCAGAATCGCCAGAAAGGCCGGATTTATCCTGTACACAACAATTATGCTCGACCTGTTAAATCGAGGAGATATGATTCAGCGCGAAAACATTAAGGTAATCCTTGCAGGAGGCGGAACCGGTGGTCATTTATATCCGGGAATAGCCCTCGCTCAGGAATTTCAAAAACGAAGCATAACAAAAATTATGTTTATTGGCACTTCGTATGGAATTGAAAATAAAGTTTTGCCTGAAACATCATATCAATTTAAGAAAATCTGGATGCGTGGACTACAAAGAAAGATGAGTTTAACCAACATACTTTTTCCAATACGACTTCTGGTCAGCCTCTTTCAATGTACCGGTTTGATTTTAAGTTTCAGGCCTGATGTTATCATTGGCACGGGCGGCTATGTTAGCGGACCAGCGTTGATAATGGGTATTGTTTTGGGAATTCCGACCGTTATTCAGGAACAAAACAGCTTCCCCGGGTTGGTTAATCGCTTGTTGGGCGCCAGGGTAAAGCAGGTACATCTATCGTATGAAGCCTCCCTGCCCTTTTTCAAAAAGCAGCCTAATGTTTTCGTGAGCGGCAATCCAGTGCGCGGTGAGTTCAACAAAATTGAGAAATTAGCGGCATTGCAAAAATTCAATTTAAGCACAGGCAAAACCACGCTGTTTATTTTTGGTGGAAGCCAGGGCGCGCACGCGATCAATCAGGCGATATTACAAAGTATGAATCGTTTATTGGAAATATCAGACTTGCAAATTCTTTGGGCAACCGGACCTGCTGATTATCAAATGGTAGAATCATCATGCCAGGCAAATAGAGAGCGGATAATTATCCTTCCTTATATTGAGGATATGGCTTCCGCCTATGCCACGTCTGACATCGTTCTCAGTCGCGCAGGAGCCTCCACCCTTTCAGAAATTGCAATTTGCGGAATTCCAGCTATTCTTGTTCCTTATCCATATTCCGCAGCCGGCCATCAGGAATTTAATGCAAAAACAATGGAGAAAGCAGGTGCGGCCAGACTGATTTTTGAATATAATTTAAAAGATGATATTTTAGTTCAAACCATTTCTGAATTAATTAACCATTCAGAAAAAAGAGAGGCTATGTCACAGGCTGCCCGGGAACTTGCTAAGCCAAACGCGACAGTTGACATAGTAGATAAAATTGAATTGTTGATGAATTTTACAAAACTATAAAGTGATCTTATAATGCTGGTGTATTCCAAATACGGTACCGCGATAAGAAAAAAACAAATTAATACGAGCGCTTTATCAGCAAGACATCTCGGAGTTGTGCTATTGACAATCACGACTTCCCTTCTGATAATTCTTAAATTATCTATCTGGATGTTTTCGAATGAGGTGCTTTTATTAAAAGAATTGAAAATTGAAGGAAACAGGTTTATCAGCGTTAAGGAAATTCATGAGTTGATTCAGGTAGATTATTCAAAAAATATTTTTAACATTGATCTGGACGCTATAGCAACACAAATCAAACAGCATCCACTTGTTAAAGACCTGAAAGTTAGCAGAAGATTACCTTCAAGCATAGTTGTCTACATTATAGAAAGAGAACCATTGGCTCTCATTTATAACTCAAAGCTAATCGCAGTAGATGAAACAGGGAATAGTCTGCCCAATCTAAAATTAGAAATGCTGCACGACTATCCCATAATATCAAATCTGGCATTTGCCAATGAGCAATCGACTCAATCAACTGAATTGACGGCAGTTTTAAATTTTCTTGAAGAAATTAAAAAGCATCACTTTACTTTATACAGCGAGATTTCTGAAATTTCATATTCAAAAAAAATGGGGATATATTTTTATTTAAATGAAGGCAGCATACCGGCATTCATGGGCATCCACGATTTCACTCAAAGAAGTGCAAATTTGTTGGAAGTCCTCAATTTATTAAATAATAAGAATAGTCTTTCACATATTGAATATTTCGACTTGAGATTTAAAGGTCAGGTCGTTGTCAAAGAAACAGTGAGAAGTTAAATTATGCCAGACTATATAACAGGCCTTGATATTGGTACAACCAAAATAGGGGTAATTATTGCCGAGGTAAATGGTGATATGGAGCCTACTATAATAGGAGTTGGTACCAGTCCTTCAGATGGATTAAGACGCGGGGTTGTAGTAAATTTAGATAAAACCATTCGATCAATCCAGGCAGCGATAGCAATTGCCGAGCGTATGGCAGGCATTGAAGTTAATGATGTTTTCGCAGGGATAGCAGGCGATCACATCCGCAGTATCAACGGACGAGGCGTGGTAGCGGTAGCCGGCGTCAACAATGAAATCAACAAGAATGATATTAGACGTGTTATTGATGCCGCCAAAGCCGTTGCTCTGCCGATTGACAGAGAGATTCTGCATATTTTACCGCAGGAATTTACCGTAGATGATCAGCATGGAATTAAAGATCCTATTGGTATGTCTGGAGTACGATTGGAAGCAGAAGTTCATATTGTGACCGGCGCCGTCACATCGGCACAAAACATTTATCGAAGTATTCAACGGGCTGGTGTTCAGGTTATGGACCTGGTTCTTGAACCTTTAGCCTCAAGTTACGCAGTTTTAGGTGATGATGAAAAAGAATTGGGCGTAATTATTATGGACCTGGGTGGTGGAACGACTGATTTAGCCATCTTTTATGAAGGCTGTATACGACACACAGCTATAGTAGGATTGGGCGGTAAAAATGTAACTAACGATATTGCTATTGGATTACGCACTCCTATAGATCAAGCCGAGAATATAAAAATTCAAAATGGCTGTGCTGTTCATGCCCAGGGTGACCGCGATGAAACCATAGAAGTACCAGACGTGGGCGGGCGTTCAACCAGGCGGATTTCCAAAGCCTATTTAGTTGATATCATCCAGCCTCGGATGGAAGAAATTTTAAGCCTGGCATATAGAGAAATAAATAAATCAAATTATGTCCATTTAATGACCTCCGGATTGGTTTTGACCGGAGGAGGCTCTTTACTGAACGGTACAGTTGAATTAGCAGAAGAAATTTTTGATATGCCGGTTAAACTGGGTGTACCGGAAAATTTTAGTGGTTTAAAAGACCTGGTTCAAAGCCCCATTCATGCAACTGGTGTGGGGTTGGTGCATTATGGTATTCATCATAAATTTGAAACAAACGATTTGTTAGGAAATGGTGAACAGGGACTGTTTAACTGGGTGATGAGTCGGATGCGGCGTTGGTTTAGTGGCATTCACCGATATAACCAGTAGTGAGATGATAGAAATTAAGGAGAGGTTTTATAATCATTATCTTAGGAGTATATTATGAATTTAAGATTTGCATTTGATGAGAATCACACTTCCACAGCTAAAATGAAAGTTGTGGGTGTAGGTGGGGCTGGCAACAATGCAATAAATCGTATGATAGATGGAAATATGAACGGAGTAGAGTTTATTGCTGTGAATACAGACCTGCAGGCTTTAGATATATGTAAGGCGACCAGTCGCGTGCAGGTAGGCCGCGATTTAACCAAAGGGCTCGGGGCTGGCGCCAATCCGGAAATTGGCAGAAAAGCCATTGAAGAAGACAGAGAATCGGTTTATGAGGCCTTAGCAGATACTGATATGATTTTTGTCACCGCAGGGATGGGTGGCGGAACGGGAACCGGAGCCGCTCCAATTGTTGCAGAGATTGCTAAAGACCTGGGAGCGCTAACCGTAGGCATTGTTACCAAACCATTTTTGTTTGAAGGACCAAAACGAATGCGGCGGGCTGAAGAGGGTACATACGAACTCAAGGAGCGAGTGGACACTCTGATAGTAATTCAAAATCAGCGTCTGCTTTCTATTGTACCCAAGGATACGCCATTAAACTCAGCTTTTAAAATTGCCGATGAAGTCCTCTTGCAGGCAACAAAAGGTATTTCGGATTTAATTGCTATCCCCGGCTTAATTAATTTAGATTTCGCGGATGTGCGCACCATCATGTCGGAAATGGGAGATGCATTAATGAGCTCTGGAGTTGCTTCAGGAGAACATCGCTCTCAGGAAGCAGCACAGTTAGCCATTGCCAGCCCTCTATTAGAGGATGTTTCTATTCAAGGAGCACTGGGCGTACTTGTGAATGTCACAGGTGGTGAAAATATGACTTTGCATGAAGTCAACGATGCAACAACGGTAATTTCCGAAGCTGCCGGCACCGAAGCCAACCTGATTTTTGGCGCCGTTATTGACCCACAAATGGATAAAGAATTGCGTGTAACGGTCATTGCTACTGGCTTTAATCGGAACGGCAGATACAGCTCCCTGAATAATGGCAGAAAGCGCTATCTGGAAATTCCAGACAGTTACATAACTGATCTTGAAATTCCGACTTACAAACGCATCTATGAACAAGTTAGTACAAATGAAGAATATCAAAATCTTAAAGAAGAAAAGGTTGAAGAAGAGAATAACGAAGATTATGAAGTTCCAGCTTATTTAAGAAGACGTGGGAATTAGTGGAAGTGTCTCAGGTATGCGGGTATAAATGGTATGGGGGTATTTGGTGATAAGTATGTGCTATGTTTCTGTGACCGACTTTCCATATACCCTTATTTCATCATATCCGTATTTCCTTATTCCGCTTCATGGAAATAAGTGTGATGTTAACTTGTTTTCACCCTCACAGCCTTCACTACCCGACCGCTTTTAATACAGCTTGTGCAAACTTTGATTCTCCTGACCTGCCCATTTACCTGAGCGCGTATTTTCTTTAAATTTGGCAGCCAGCGTCGTTTGGTTAAATTGTGTGCATGGCTGACATTGTTTCCAGCCATTGGTCCTTTACCACAAATCTCACATCTCTTTGCCATCTAATCACTCCTCGATTTCACAAATCCATTCAGGTTTTTGAAACCTGGAAGGATTCCAATTTATCAAACTCAAAATTAATGAATGCAATAATACAAAAAAATCAGACAAAATGCAAGTATTTGTTTGGAATTGTACCAGTAAATATTGTATATTTATGATACTTAAATTCACAAAAAATCATGGTTTGATTTATTTTGGGGGCTCCCAAAAGCTTTAATTAAGTTTAATAAAATCTAAAATAATGAATAATTCAAATAAATTTAAAATTAATTTCATCGCATTTTTCCTCCTCATCCTATTTGCAGGTGACACTCTTGCTATTTGGGACGCGATTGAACATTTGGGATTTGGAGGTCACCCCCTTGTTATTGAGAGTAAGCCAGATGTAGAAATTCATCTTCAGGATACTGAAAAAACCGAACAACAATCAAAACAAGTTGATACATGTACTTTGTGTCCTTGCTGCGTTTCTGGAGTGATCATGTTACCAACTCGTTTTACTTTTATCAGTGATATAATATTCCTAAATTATTTGATTTTACTTGAGTCTCTTGTTTTAAATTTAATAGAACATCACATATTTCACCCTCCAAGATATTCTTCATAAGTTCCTTTATTAAGCAATTTTAATTCTCAAAACCTTCTGATTAATTTTACAACTGCATGCACATACTGCAGAACCGGGTGTTAAAACACGGTTTATATAAATGGAGGACTTATGCAATTGAATAATTCAATGCTGCTTGCTATCGCAGCGCTTTTCTTGTTTGGAGGTTGTGCTGGCTATCGAACCACTGCGAATTATCCAGAGCCACTTCCACTGGGTCAAGACCTTAAAGCATATCGCGCACCGAATCAATTAATAAAAGAGGAGATTCCCGTGCCGCCTGCTGAGGAACCAACTGATAAGATTAATTTAAATCAGGCCCTGTCGTTAGCGTTATTGAGAAATCCGGAATTAGCCGCCTTCTCATGGGAAGTAAGAGCTAAAGAAGCGCAGGCTGTACAAGCCTCACTGCTGCCCAATCCAGAAGTGGAAATCGAACTTGAGAATTTCGGCGGATCCGGAGAATTCGGCGGCTTTGATCAAGCTGAAACCACCATCCTGCTGGGGCAACTTTTCGAGTTAGGCGGCAAACGGAAGAAACGCACCCGGATTGCGGCACTGGAAAGTGACCTCGCTGCCTGGGATTACGAAATTAAACGTCTGGATGTTCTCACCGAAGTCACGCGTGCGTTTGTAGAGGTCCTGTCGCTGCAGCAACGTCTAACTTTGGATACGGAGTTAATAAGGCTGGCGCAAGAATTTGTCACAATCGTGACGCGGCGGGTGGCAGCCGGCGCAACCTCGCCTGCGGAAGTATCGCGAGCTCGGGTGGCGCTTTCCAACGCCCGTATTGAACTGGATCGCACCCAGCGTGAACTTGAAGCAGCCCGCAAGCGACTGGCCGCCACCTGGGGCAGTTATGCTCCTGCCTTTCAGCAGGCAGTGGGTCAACTCGATACTACACTTAGCATTCCCGATTTTGACCGATTGCTGGCGCTGTTCGCCCAGAATCCCGAAGTGGCGCGTTGGACGGTTGAAATGCAGCAACGCCGCGCGGTTTTGTCTCTGGCCAGGGCAGGAGGCATTCCGGATCCCAGCATTGGCGGCGGCTTCAAGCGACTGACTAAAAGCCATGCCAACGCGTTTGTCGTTGCTTTGTCTCTGCCCATTCCGATATTCGACCGCAATCAGGGCTCTACCGAGGAAGCTCGCGCACGTATCAGTCAGGCTGAATGGCAACGAAGGACAACAGAAACAGACATCGCCACGCAAATTTCCGATGCTTATCAAATCCTTGCGACCGCTTACAGTGAAGCGACCATGCTGCAAGGCTCGGTTTTGCCCGAAGCACAAAAAGCCTACGACACCATCAATGAAGGGTATCGGCTCGGTAAATTTGGCTTCCTGGACGTGCTGGACGCCCAGCGAACTCTGTTCGATGCCCGCTCGCAATATTTGCTTTCGCTGACCGAATTCCAAAAAGCTAAGGCCGACCTCGAAAGACTTATCGGGCAAAGTCTTGATACAATTCAATAACTGCAAAAAAGGAGATGATTCAATGAAGTTTACCCATAAATTCAATACGATTTTATCAAAATTGCTGGCTCTCATACTAACAGGCGGCCTCCTTTTGGCTGGCTGTTCAAAAGAGGAGGCAGCGCTACACCAGGAAACCGACGAACACGAAGGCGATGCAGTGGAAAGCATCGTGCAACTCAGCGATGAACAACTGCAGGAATTTGGCATTGAGACCGCAACGGCCGGGCCAGGTCAACTGACAATGGAAATAAAGCTTTCGGGCGAAATCATCATCGAACCAGATCGCCTTGCACACATCGTTCCTCGATTTCCTGGGATCGTGAAAGAGGTACGCAAGCATATCGGGGACCACATCAGAAAGGGTGAAGTGCTGGCTGTTATCGAAAGCAATGAAAGCCTGGCGCCGTATGAAGTCAAATCTCTGATTGCCGGAACCGTCACCGATAAACACCTGACGCTTGGCGAAGTGATCACCGATGATTCCCATGCTTTTACCATTGCTGATTTGAGCTCGGTCTGGGTCAATCTCAGCGTTTACCAGAAGGATTTGCCGCACATCAAAATCGGGCAAAAAGTAGTTATTTCTGCCGGGCCAGACTCGCCTGAAACGACTGGTTCGATTTCTTATATCAGCCCACTTCTCGACGAGGCCACACGTACGGCAACGGTCAGGGTGGTTTTGTCAAATCCTGAGGGCTACTGGCGTCCTGGCTTGTTTATTAATGGCTTGGTCGTCATTAATTCCGTGGAGGTTGAAGTCCTGGTTCCTAAAACCGCTATAGAAGCCATCGATGATCAAAAGGTCGTATTTGTTCAAACTCCCGAAGGCTTTATTCCTCAGCAAGTGACTGTCGGTAGAAACTCGAAAACACATGTTGAAATTCGTTCAGGACTCAGCCCAGGACAAAAATTCGTCACAAAAGGCGGTTTTACTTTGAAAGCAGAGTTGGCGAAAAGCTCTTTCGAATCAGGTCATGAACATTAATCACGAGGAATAAATATGAAAAACATAATTGAATTTTCCCTCCGCAGTCAACTGCTTATAGCCGTGATGGGAGCGCTGGTACTGGCTGCGGGGTTTTATAGTTATAGACAATTACCCATAGACGCCTTTCCCGATGTTTCACCAAACCTGGTTCAGGTATTTACTGAAACGGAAGGATTGGCGCCGGAAGAAGTTGAAAAATACGTTACCTACCCTGTTGAAGTGGCCATGAACGGGCTGCCCAATCTCAAGAATATTCGCTCGGTATCCAATTTCGGGCTTTCGGTTGTGAACATTTATTTCGAGGACGGTGCTGATATTTATTTCTGTAGACAGTTGGTCAATGAACGCCTGCAGGAAGCGCGCGAAAACATCCCGGAAGGATTCGGCGAGCCGGGGATGGGACCCATTTCCACCGGTATGGGACTCATACTGTTTTATTACCTCGAAGACGAAACCGGTCAGTATTCGCTGGAACAACTTCGCACGATTCAGGACTGGTTAATTAAATTCAACCTGCAGACCGTTCCGGGCGTAACCGAAGTTCTCGGAATCGGCGGGTACGAAAAACAGTATCATGTTGTGATTGACCCTTCCTCGCTGCTTCGATATGATGTGACGATTCAGGAACTCATAGAAAAAATCAAAGCCAATAACCTGAATGTCGGTGCCCAGTTTATCGAAAAAAATGCTGAGGAATTTATCGTTCGTTCTGTCGGCCTGGCATCTGACATGAAGGACATTGAAAATATTATCATTAAATCCGAAGATGGCACGCCGGTCTACCTGAAACAACTGGCCAATGTAGAGATTGGCGGAGCGGTTCGCCGCGGTATTCAAACCCGTAACGGCGTCGAGGAAGTGGTGGCGGGGATGGTGGTCAAGTTATTTGGAGCGAATTCCTCTACAGTCATCGGAGCGGTGGAGCAAAGGCTGGCGGAAATTAACCGCATCCTGCCTGAGGGAATAAGAATTGTCCCTTACTACGAACAGAAGACTCTGGTAGAAGCGTGTGTCAAAACGGTGACCGACGCTTTGATTCAAGGTATTGCCCTGGTGGTGCTGGTCTTGATAGCTTTCATGGGGTCGGCGCGGCCGAGTGTGGTGGTGGCGCTATCGATCCCTTTCTCTGTCCTGTTTGCTATGATCGGCATGAAATATTTTGGCCTGTCGGCGAACCTGATGTCTTTTGGGGGTTTGGCTATCGCCATTGGCATGATGGTAGACGGTACAATTGTGGTGGTCGAGAATGTCGATCGCATGTTGCGCGCTAGCGATCCCTCGGAGCCGCGCATTAATGTGATCGCACGCGCGTGCCTGGAGGTCTCTCGTCCGATTCTGTTCGCCATCATCATCATTATTGTGGTGTTTCTACCCTTGTTCACCCTGCAGGGCGTGGAAGGCAAAACCTTTCGACCTCTGGCGTACACAGTGGCCCTGGCGATGATGGGTTCGCTGATCTTTGCCATTTTGCTGGCGCCTGTGCTTTCCCAGCTTTTCATGCGAAGACCCAAGACGAATGAGGACGAAGAAATCCAGAAGGAAAACTTCCTCATACGATGGCTTTTGAAGGTTTACCGCCCGTTGGTTCAGTACTTTGTGCAAAAACGTTATGTGGCTATTGTGCTTGCTGTAGCATTGGTCCTCCTTGGTTTGGGGGTATTTCCGCAACTGGGATCTGAGTTTACACCGGAGCTGCAAGAGGGCACCCTGATCCTGCGCTTGACCCTGGCGCCTTCAATCTCTTTGAACGAAAGTAAGCGGATCACCATGATCGTTGAGCGTCGACTAACACGGATACCAGAGGTCACGGGGGTGGTTACACGAATCGGTCGCGGCGAAGTTGGCGCACACACGGATCCAGTTAACAGCGCGGAAATGTACATCTTGTTAAAACCCAGAAATGAATGGCGTGCCGCCGATACCCAAGAGGAGTTACAGGACGTAATCCGCGATGAGGTGGGTGAGATTCCCGGTGTTCTGACCAACTTCACCCAGCCCATCGCCATGACTGTGGATGAATTGTTGGAAGGCGTCCGAGCCGAGCTTGCTATAAAGCTTTTCGGTGATGATCTACAGACTTTGAAAGAAAAAGCGGACGAAATCGCAGAAGCGATTCAAGACGTGGCAGGAGCCGCCGATGTGCAGGCCGATCAGATCAGCGGTACACCGCAACTTTTAATAAAAGTGAGACGTGATGCTGTGGCGCGCTACGGCATCAACATTTCGGAAGTCCAGGAAGTCGTACGCGCTGCAGTAGGTGGGGAAACGGCGGGACAAATCTTCGAGGGCATCCGCCGCTTTGATATCCTTGTGCGTTTTGAGAAAAGCTTCCGTGACACACCGGATAACATTAGCGAAATTCTGATCGCCGCACCGAATGGAACCAAGGTGCCGCTCAAGCAACTGGCCACCATCGAAGAACTGGTCGGTCCGCGGCAAATTACGCGCGAAAAAAATCAGCGATTCATCACTGTGCAGTGCAATGTAAAGGATAGAGACATTGGCTCATTTGTAGCCGAAGGCCAGAAGGCCATTGCCTCTAATGTGAATTTGCCGTCTGGCTATTTCGTCACCTGGGGCGGCCAGTTCCGGCTGCAGCAGGAAGCGAATAAAAGGCTTGCAGTTGTGATTCCGATTACACTTCTGGTCATTTTTCTACTCTTGTTTTCCAGCTTCAATTCTTTCAAGAACACGTTGCTGATTCTTCTTAACATTCCCCTCGCACTGGTCGGTGGCGTGGTCGCTCTTTGGATTAGTGGTCAAAACCTATCCGTACCTTCATCTGTGGGATTCATAGCCTTGTTTGGTATCGCTTTGGAAAACGGCATGGTGCTGGTAACCTACTTAAACCAGTTGCTACAGAAGGGTGTGCCTGTGGATGAGGCCTCGGTACAAGGCGCAACTTTACGTCTGCGTCCGGTCCTCATGACGGCCCTCACCACTGCGGTCGGGCTGATTCCTCTGCTGTTTTCCAGTGGTACCGGCAGCGAAGTGCAAAGACCTCTGGCCACGGTGGTGATTGGCGGGCTCATCACTTCCACAATTTTGACACTGTTAGTCATTCCAGCGCTTTATAAGTGGTTTTCGATCGAGGTGGAATATGAGGCAACACCCGAGAAGATGTTACCAGAGCAAGTGTAAGAAAAAATATGACAAGGCGGTGATATTATCAAAAGTCGCCGCCTAAAATTTGAAAGGAATTACATCATGAAAGAAATCAAAGCATATATCAAACCGCATAAACTAACCGAAGTTACGCAGGCTTTGCATAACATTAAAGGACTCTCAGGAATGAGTGTGAACGATGTCAAAGGATTCGGTCGAGGTCGCGGCAAAGGTGAGAAGAACCAGATCATACTTGACATGATCGCTTATGTCCCCCATGTGAAACTGGAGATTGTTTGTCGTGATGAACTGGTCGAAGAGGTCGTCTCAGCTATTGAGAAATCGGCCCACACCGGTCTGCGCGGCGATGGTAAGATCTATGTCTCCAATGTTGAGGAGGCCGTTCGCATTAGTACGGGCGAACGGGGAGAAAGTGCTGTGTAAACAGCGTTAAAAAAATTAAGGATCAAGTAGCAGGTAAGGAAGTGCGCTGTTATCAAATCTATTTGCTTATCTATGCCATACTTTTCACGCTCACTTTTCGGGTGAAAAATTTTGTGCAGCGTAAACGTACTGGCATCGATCCGTACCGCTTCAACAAATCGACTTCGCAGCAACAGCGTTTCCTGGAACGCTACGGTAACTTAGTAAGCGCAGCCTGGTTTTTGATTATTGGCGGATTTGCTCTCGCGCCTGAAAAGATGGTGACTTGGGGTTTCCCGCTCTTTTTTAACAAGCCGACGCTGCGCACTATTGCCCTTACCGCTTCATTCGTTTTCCTGATTGGTCTCATTATGACCCAGTGGCAGATGGGTAACAGTTGGCGAATTGGGCTCGACGAAGAAAACCGCACGGAGCTCGTCACTACCGGCTTTTTCCGCTACATGCGCAACCCGGTCTTTACGATGATCCTCGGCGGTCTCGGTTCCATTGCGCTCGCGCTGCCCGGCGCTGCTACGCTCTTGCTCTGGTGCATGTCCTTTAGCAGCCTTTATCTGCAAGTACTTGCAGAGGAAGAACATCTATTGAAAATGCACGGTGATAAATATCAACAATATAAATCACAAACCGGGCGGTTTTTGCCGCGATTTCCGGGCATTCAAGTTAATTGAAATCTTATTCAGAGTAACTCGGATGAT
>CAZIKB010000085.1:0-27663 GCA_964539665.1 uncultured Cytophagia bacterium | reverse complement strand
ATGCCGATGACGCTATTTTTTTGTTTTTTAAAGTTTGTGAATTATTCAGGTTAGTAAATGATTTTCTAAAAATTTTGCCTTTAAAAAAAAACTGTTTCCAATCTCCAAACTTCCTGAATTGTAATAAGCAAATCCCAAAATTTTATATCCCCTGGGATCGCGTTTACTATATTTGACCAGCTGGATACCCGTCTTTTTCATATTCTGATAGTCCTTTTTTTCGCTATAAGCTTTTGCAATTAAAAAGAGCGCTTTTCCCGCATCTCCTCCAAATTTTTCGGCCTTTTCAAATTCAATAATGGCATTGTCGTATGCAAGTTTGTCTAAATAACGGAGGCCATCATTAAAATGACGCTCGGCCTGGTAGTCATTTTCTTGTTTAATTGCTGTCACTTTATCCAGCTTTGGTTTGATTAGGTCATTTTCAAAATATTTTTTATCCTTTAAAAACAGCTTGTTTATTTGAGTTTTATTAATTGAACTACTGAATATTGTTGCCCGCTTAATTTTTTTGTCCTGTACATATTGCACGGTAGGTATCAGATCATGTGTTTCACCTCTTACTTTCCCGAAAGTAGTTTGCCAGGCTTTGTGAAATGGCTTGCCAAGAAGAGCCACATCTACAGAAAACCAGACATGACCGTTTCTGATTACATAGGATGTTATATTCCGGGAAAGAGCTCCGGAATACTTTTTGTGTACACCTGTGTCAAACAATACGAACAGGTGTTCGGACGCATGCAGCAAGGCTGTTGCAATGCCGTTGGCTTCTAAAATAGCAGCGTAAAGTATTGCGAGTTCCTCAGTATTACCCTTTTTCTTTGTAAAAACAATTAGATATGGGATTAAATTAAGACTGTCGTTTTTTGTCAGCGTTGAAAATATACTGGATTTTCCAGATGAAGATTTGCTCCGGATACCGTAAGCGCCCAGGGCGTCAAACATCAAGGCGGCGGTTAAAATATTTTTATTGATTTCATATTCAGTGATTGGTAAATAGTATTTGCCCCGAACAATTTTTACAAAGTGCTGCAATTCGGATTCAATTGTAATGAGCAGGGTGGTATTATCGTTCTTCATGCTGGATGCTGTTCCAAATGAAATAGCAAGATTTGTGAACAGTGCAATTACTGATATTTTTATTATTATTTTCATGAATTTGAAATCCTTAAGGCATGGGATAAATTTAACTGCATATTTACAATTTTTATCCATTATGTGAAGTGAATTAAATATAAAATATTAAATTATATTTTTCAAGAAAATTATTACCTCTATATTATATTTTTAACTAAACCGTTTTCCTTGCAGAATTTTCATTTGCTTTCTAACCATTTTTATTTATATTAAACTAAATGACTTAACCTGTATTATTCCTAAAGGTAAAGCAGCTATTATGCGGAAAATTATAGCTAAACCAAGCTATGCGTAACGAATCACACTCAATCATTATAAACCCGGCAGACTACACGGATGCAGTTCACCATTTTATGCAATTTTTTCGGTTGCGAGGCAAAAATCCGCAACTCAGTTTTTTGCAGGAAATCCTGAAGCAATTTGCAGGCATCCCCTATGAAAACATAAGCAAAATCATTAAATTGAATGAGCACTGGTATTCAGTGACAGAAAAAATTCGCTTACCGCAAGAGGTCATGCAAGATCATATTTCCCTGCAACTTGGCGGAACCTGTTTTTCCCTGACATTTTACCTGCAGTCCATTCTCACCCAGCACGGTTTTACTTGCTATCCGGTTATGGCAGATATGCGGGCAGGAAGAAATATTCACTGCTGTTTGATAGTTATTCTGGATTCGGTGAAATATCTGGTTGATCCGGGCTATCTTCTCACTCAGCCCATGGAACTGAATCCGCGGAAACCGAAACTCTTTCGCAGCGAGTTCGCGGGTGTGGAATTGCACTTTAATCACGAAAATCAAAGCTACGAATTATTTACTTTCAATAAGAATGAAATAAAATGGCGTTATCGTTTTCAAGACCGCCCTGTTCCGTCTGAAGAGTTTTTGCAGCACTGGTTGAAATCTTTTGATTTGAATTCCATGCACGGTATCTGTTTAACCAAAGTGATGAATGGCGGACTTATTTATGTGCATAAGAAGTTCATGCGTGAAACGACTATAAACGGAAAACGAAATTTTAATATCAAACGTAACTATCACACAACCATTAATGATATCTTTGGGATTGATAAACAAATCATAGAGCAGGCACAGTTTGCACTGGAAGAGAATCTTAAAAGGGAGCGGGATTTGGGGATTTGGGTGCCTAAAAAAGTAAATAATACTTTATGAATGAATAGAACACGGATGATCACGGATATGACGGATTTGCACTGATTTATTTATATTTATTAATCAATGCAAATCAAGGTATTATTATGAGAAATCAATGAAGCCAACTGAACCTGATCCTGTAAAACTTTTTGTTGGAATTTTGTACAGCGATGAAAACCTGCTGGAAAATGCTATCAATTTACTCTCAAATAAATTCGGTAAAATTGATTACAAAAGTCCCGATTATGAATTTACAATCACCGATTATTATCGAGAGGAGATTGGTTGGCCCATATTTCGAAAATTTGTTTCATTTAGCAATTCAATCAATCCAAAAGAAATCGCACAAATTAAATTAGACACCAATGCAATCGAAGACCGGTTGGCTGTGGATGGAAAGCGAAAAATAAATTTAGATCCAGGATACATGGATTACAACAAAGTTATTTTGGCATCGGCTAAATACAATTCCCAGAAAATTTATATTGACCTGGGTATTTATGCAGATCCGACTTTGTGGTTTGACAAAGGAGAATATCATCCTTACCCGTTCAGCTTTCCGGATTTCAAAACAGGTATGTACAGCCAAACATTTTTACATATCAGAGCTCAGTTCAAAGGGCAGCGCAGAAAGCAAACACGAATGAAAACCAAAATCGATTAAGAATGACTGAAAAAAGTGCAAACGGAGCCAAACCTTTTCTTAAATGGGCTGGTGGGAAATCACAGCTTTTAACACAATTTCGGGCATTTTATCCTGAGGAATTGAAAAAAGGTGAAATCAAAAACTATATCGAACCATTTATCGGCGGCGGCGCGGTTTTTTTTGACATTGTGCAAAAGTATGATATTCAATCTGCTTATCTATATGATATTAATAAAGAACTCATTATTGCATACCGAGTTGTTCAAAAAGATGCTGAAATGCTTGTCGAATTCTTGAATGACCTCTCGAAAAAATACAAGACCTTAACTGAAAATGATCGTAAAGATTTTTACTATAAAATAAGAGCTGATTACAATAATCAACGCGTTCAAATCGGTTATGATAAATATTCTGAAAATTGGATTCCACGAGCAGCTCAAATAATCTTTTTAAACAAAACTTGTTATAATGGTTTATTCAGATTTAATCGAAGCGGTGAATTCAATGTACCGTTTGGTAAATACAAGAACCCAAAAATATTAGATGAAGTCAATATTTATAATGTCGCACGAGTACTGCAAAGTGCAAAAATACAAGCAACGGATTTTCAAGCCTGTGAAAAAATAGTTGATGAAAAATCCTTTGTTTACTTTGATCCACCTTATCGTCCTATCAGTCAAACCTCGAGTTTTACATCCTATTCAAAACATGAATTTGGCGATACTGAACAAATTAGACTTAGTAAGTTTTTTAGAAAACTAGCTAAAAAGTATGCTGCTAAATTAATGCTGAGTAATTCCGATCCAACAAACGAAAATCCTGATGATCAGTTCTTCAAAGAGCTATATAATGGATTTAATATTCATAAAGTAAATGCCAATAGAATGATTAATAGTAATGCTGGAAAGCGCGGCCAAATTTTTGAATTGTTGATATTAAATTACCAGGAGTAACAGTGCCAAATCCAGGAAAAGATTTTAAAAATGCAATTATTAGTGAAATAATTATATGGAACATCGATAACTTACATATTTATGATGAAGCCTATGTTGGTAGTAGATTCGTTGGGCAAAAAAGAAGGATTGACATTGTAGTAGAATATAAAGGTAAGACATTAGGCATTGAAGCGAAAACGCAGCAAACTTCAGGCACGGCTTATCAAAAGTTGAGTTACACTATTGAGGATGCTCTAAAGACTCCGATTCCAACTCTAATTGTATTTTCAGGAAATGAAATCCAGCAGGATGTTAAAGCACAATTAATCTCAAGCGGTATTGGTATCGAAATTGAGTGGTCTCCGGAAAAAGGTTTTGGGCTGGGATTGGATATTTTTAAACAAAGAGTCTTGATCGAATTAGGATTGGACTGGCTCAAGGATCAAAGTAATCGAAGAATCCGATAAAAAAGCTTAACTGGTGTTTGATCGAAACGACAAAATGGTATGTCTGCGAATAAACATTAACTAATAATTTAGAGAGAATTATGTCCGCTTTAATGCTTAGAAAAGACGCTTTAGAAATTTTCAAAGCCGGCTTAAAAGCAGCCGACCCAAAAACTGCCGTCCACAAATTCATGAAACGCGAAAACCATACTCTGATTGTGGATGACCAAAAATACAGACTTAATGAGTTTGACAACATCTATGTGGTGGGCGGTGGCAAAGCCGGGGCTGCTATGGCCGTAGCCGTGGAAACGATCCTGGACGGTCGAATTTCTGAAGGGAGTATTAATGTCAAATATGGTCACACAGACAAGGTAACCAAAGTTAAAATCAATGAAGCCGGGCATCCCGTACCTGATACTGCAGGAATGCGAGGTGCACAAGAAATCGTACGACTTTTAAAGAAGGCCGGCAAAAGAGATTTGGTGATTTGCCTTATTTCAGGCGGCGGTTCAGCGCTTCTGCCTTTGCCGGCAAACGGCATTTCATTGCCAGAAAAACAGGAAGTCACCAAAAAACTGTTAGCTTGCGGCGCCAACATTAACGAAATAAACGCAGTGCGCAAACACATTTCAAGAATCAAAGGCGGACAGCTTGCTCGTATTGCCTATCCTGCAACATTGATTACGCTCATGCTCTCAGATGTAATCGGCAACTACCTGGATGTGATTGCTTCCGGTCCAACCGTGCCAGACACATCAACATTTGAAGACGTCCAGGAAATACTGCTGCGTTACAAAATTTGGAAACAAGTTCCGGAAACTGTAAAAAACCACATTCAAAAAGGCTTAAAAGGAGAGATACCCGAAACCCCGAAACTTGAAGATGAAATATTTTCTAATACTCAAAATGCTGTCATTGGCAGTAACATTCAGGCAGTATTAGCGGCTGAAGAGAAAGCCAAAAGCTCAGGATATAATTCAGTAGTATTATCGTCTTTTATCGAAGGCGAAACCAGGGATGCGGCCAGGGTGCATGCGGCCATAGCCAAAGAGATATTGCACACAGGCAATCCAGTTACTCCGCCAGTCTGTGTGATTTCAGGCGGGGAAACTACCGTGACCATTCGTGGAAAAGGCAAAGGCGGTCGAAACCAGGAATTTGCTCTGGCGGCGGCTATTGACATTGCAGGTTTGGAGTCAGTGGTAATCCTGAGCGCCGGCACCGATGGCACCGACGGCCCAACCGACGCAGCAGGAGCAATTTGCGACGGACAAACAATTCAGCGCGCTGATCAAAAGAAGATGAAAGCCATAGATTATCTTAATGACAATAACGCCTATCCCTTTTTTAATAAATTAGACGATTTAATCATAACCGGACCTACCAATACTAATGTGATGGATTTGCGGCTTGTTTTGGTGGGAGCAGATTAAAATGAGGAAAACCAAAATTGTCTGCACGATCGGCCCTGCGAGCAATACGGAAGAAATGCTGGATTACATGATGACAGCAGGCATGAATGTAGCACGGTTGAATTTTTCTCATGGTTCGCATGAAAGTCACTTTAGAACCATCCAGCGAATACGCTCGGTCGCAGCAAAAAAAGACAAGCCAATCGCCATTCTGCAGGACCTTGCCGGCCCCAAAATTCGAGTCAATAAATTTAAAAGCACCGCTGTTCAATTGCAGCCGGGACAAACATTTACATTAACCACTGAGGAGCTGCCAGGAGACAACCAAAAGGTTTCCGTGACTTACTCAAGACTACCCAAAGATGTAGAAAAAAACGACCGCATTCTTCTGGCTGACGGCAGCATTGAGCTATTAGTACTGGAAACCGACGCGAATAATGTGATCTGCAAGGTTGAAGTAGCTGGAGAGTTGTCTTCAAACAAAGGGATTAATCTTCCAGGAACTTCATTGTCTGTGGAGGCGCTGACAGAGAAGGATAAAAGAGATCTGAAATTTGGCCTGGACAACGGCGTCGATTATGTCGCCATGTCTTTTGTGCGCCGAAAAGAAGACATCTCGATGGTGAAAAAGATTATGGAATCTAAAAACCAAATCGTGCCTATAATCGCAAAAATTGAAAAACATGAAGCTCTGGAAAATATTAATGAAATCATTGCAGCAACAGATGGCATCATGGTAGCGCGGGGAGATTTGGCAGTGGAAACCCCGTTAGAGAGCGTCCCCCTGGCACAAAAAATGATTATCCAAAAATGCAATCAGGCCGGCAAGCCCGTTATCACTGCAACCCAGATGCTGAAATCAATGGTTGATAATCCCCGGCCTACACGGGCCGAAGCCAACGATGTCGCAAATGCTGTTTTAGACGGTACTGATGCGGTTATGTTGTCAGAAGAAACCACCATTGGCCATTATCCGGTTGAATCAGTCAGGACCATGGCAAAAATTATTGAAGTTACAGAATCCAGTCAGATCGCAGAAATTCAGCAGGCCCAAAAGGATTTTGAGGAATCCAAATCAATTGCTCACGCGGTTAGTCATGGCGCATTTGAAATAGCCAGAGATTTAAAGGCGGCCGCTATCTTAACTCCAACTCAATCCGGCAGCACCGCTCGTATGGTCAGCTCGTTCAGGCCAACACAACCAATTATTGCATTCAGCCCAAATGAGCATGTGGTGAGATGTCTGAATTTAGTTTGGGGAGTGCATCCAATTTTAACCGCAGAGTATTCAAATTCCGACGAAATGATTCAAAACGCAAAATTAGCTGCGTTTTCTACCGGTTTAGTGAAAGATGGTGACACTGTGGTTGTGACTGCAGGTTTTCCCGGAGGTGTAGCTGGTTCGACGAATTTGATTAAGGTGGAAGTGCTCTAAATTTAGAGAAAGCAAGCAAAATGTTAACACAATATTTGGATTCTATAAATAAAAATTTATATTGCTTCTTTGTTGGATTGTTGCATGGTAAATGAAAAAACAATTAAACAGGGGAACAATAGAGCAATGATAAATAATAACAAAGTTCTAACAAGTAATTTTATAAAAAAATCAGATTAACTAACAAAAAGGAGACAATAATGACAACGATTGTCGAAGTTCATGCCAGAGAAATTTTAGATTCACGGGGAAATCCCACGGTTGAAGTTGATGTATTGTTGGAAAGCGGGGCCTGGGGCAGAGCGGCGGTTCCATCGGGCGCTTCCACTGGAGAACACGAAGCGATTGAACTCCGTGATAAGGATGAAACGCGATATATTGGCAAGGGAGTCTTAAATGCCGTTAAAAATGTCAACGAAACCATTGTTGAAGAAATAATTGGGGAAGACGCTACCGAGCAAACCTATATCGATGGAATTTTACTTGACTTAGATGGTACCAAAAACAAAGAGAAGTTAGGTGCGAATGCCATCCTGGGTGTTTCATTAGCTGTTGCCAAAGCGGCTGCTAATGTTTTGGATTTACCTCTCTATCAATATTTAGGGGGAGTCAACGCCAAAAATCTGCCGGTACCGATGATGAATATTTTGAACGGCGGCGCCCACGCCGATAATAACGTGGATTTGCAGGAATTTATGATTATGCCAGCAGGCGCGGCCAACTTTGCTGAAGCATTACGCATGGGTGCAGAAGTATTTCACTCCCTGAAATCCGTGCTCAAGAAAAAAGGCTACAACACGGCAGTCGGTGATGAGGGCGGCTTTGCGCCAGATCTCAAATCCAATGAAGAAGCTTTGCAAGTGATTATGGAAGCCGTTGCCAAAACCGGGTTTAAAGCTGGTGATGAAATATTTATTGCGCTTGATCCAGCCTCCAGCGAATTTTTCGATAGTCAAAAGAAAAAATATGTACTCAAGTCAGAAAATAAAGAATTGTCCTCAGAAGAGATGGTGGATTATTATGCCAACCTGATCAACCATTACCCAATTGTTTCCATCGAAGACGGCCTGGCTGAAGACGATTGGAATGGCTGGAAGATTATGACCAGCAAACTCGGCGGAAAAATTCAAATCGTTGGCGACGACCTGTTTGTTACCAACACCGAGCGACTCAAACAAGGAATTGACAACGGAGTAGCAAATTCAATTTTGATTAAAGTCAATCAGATAGGTACGCTGACCGAGACATTGGACGCCATTGAAATGGCTAAGAGTGCGGGCTACACTTCGGTCATTTCCCACCGCTCTGGCGAAACCGAAGACACTACTATTGCTGATATTGCCGTAGCTACAAATGCCGGGCAGATTAAAACCGGCTCAACTTCCCGTACCGATCGAATTTGCAAATACAACCAACTTATCCGTATTGAGGAGATGTTAGGAGACGCAGCGATTTATCCGGGGAAATCGATTTTGAAACAAATAAATTGATTTTCTAATAGAACAAAGATGACACGGATTTCACTGATTTATATGTCATGTGATTCCGTGTCATTTGGGTAAAATGTATCGGGATCATTTTTTTATACACAAGAGATAAAGTAACTATTTTTCTTCTTTTACTAATTCAAGTGCTCTTTGATATAATGCTTGTGAAATCCTAATTTTGTTTTCAATCAAGGTGTCCAAAATTGGTTTTAGCTTTTGAATTATGCCAAGTCTCTTTGCTTGAATTAAAACACCAATTGTTCCGATTGGATGCAAACCATTAAGTTTAGCTATTCTTCTTCCTTTATTTTCATCAATTAAAATATCTGAGATGTTATTTTCTAATGCCAAAACAATCGCTTCAGATTCACCTAAATCTAAATCCTTTGAAATAACTGAAACAGCAATTGTGTTTTGGACATGTCTAATTCTTAGTCTGGAAAATTTTTCAAGTTCTATCGAAAAAGGTTTGTGCCAGGAACTTATTTCATGAAAAACAGCGTCTGGGATTAGAATTTCATCGAAAATTTCTAATAGTAAGTCTAATTTATTTAATATTGCAAAAGAGATAAGAGGAGAAGAATCAGCAACTATAATCATTGTTTAAATCTTTCAAGCTCACAGAATAATTCTGAAGGATCGTAATCAATAAAGTCAATCTCATGTTTGTCTAATTCTACTAAGAAATGATCTTTTTTTATTCCAGCTATTTCGGCTGCTTGCCCAAATGTTACTTTATGTTTTTTAAAAAGTTGTAAAGCAGTAAATATACGTGACTGATTCATGAATTCTTCTCTATTTTGATTGAGGGAATTGAGTATATTTTCTGGGATTCTATATTTTATTTCAGCAGTTCTCATAATAAAATCTTCTTTAAATAATACCTACTTTATAATTTTTCAAAAAACAACTCCAAATTAATTCCATTCGATGAGCATAAATAAGAATTGAGTTAGACCTTAAATACAAAGCAATGAACAACAGATTTAAATATTTAATTAATTATAAGATAAACTGATATGTTTAAAAAGTCAAGAACAAAATATAACAATCCCTAAAGCTAACCACAATCTTCACGAGCTCTTTTTGTTTATAGCTGCCAGATCACGCAAAACTTTTTAACTAAAATCTATTGATTATTTGAGAAAGAAATGGTAATATTCACAAATAGTCAACGCGCTAAATAATAACTCTAATTTCATTAATCTCAAATCTGTTGAAACAACAGGAGGAGGAACTGCAATGAAAAGATTATGCTTATTTATCATGATCATCTGCTTAATTTCATCTTTCCCCGCAAACGGGCAAGAGAAAGACAAACCCAAAGACGCCTGGTCTTCAAAAACATTTTCCGGATTGAAGTTTAGAAACATTGGGCCTGCTTACACTGGCGGCCGGATTGCTGATTTTGCCGTAAATCCGGAAAATCACAGTGAATACTATGTCGGCGTTGCAGCCGGCAATATCTGGAAAACGGTTAATTCAGGAACAACCTGGCAGCCTATTTTTGATAAATATGGCTCATATTCAATTGCCTGTGTGGTTATCGATCCGAATAATACTAATGTCGTGTGGGTTGGAACCGGCGAATATAACAGCCAACGCGCCATTGGATACGGCGACGGCGTTTACCGCTCTGAAGACAGCGGTAAAAGTTTTAAAAACATGGGACTGAAAAAAACCGAGCATATTGGCAGAATTATTATCGATCCCCGCAACTCCCATGTTTATGTTGCTGCACAGGGACCGCTCTGGGGACCTGGCGGTGAGCGCGGGCTTTATAAATCTACAGACGACGGCAAAACCTGGAATAAGATTTATAACATCAGTGAAAACACAGGAATCACTGACATTGTAATGGATCGCAGAAATCCGGATATCCTGTATTGTGCTTCATATCAGCGGCGCAGGCACGTTTTTACACTCATTAATGGAGGCCCTGAAAGCGCCATTTACAAATCAACTGATGCTGGAGCCAACTGGAAACAATTAAAATCAGGCTTACCCAAAGGCGATGTTGGACGAATTGGCTTAACAATTTCACCAGTGAATCCGGATAAAGTTTATGCAATCATTGAAGCTGCCGGCGAAACGGGCGGATTCTTTCGGTCAACTAATCGCGGTGTAACATGGAAGAAAATGAATAAATATATCAGTACAAGTCCACAGTATTACAATAGAATCGTCGCCGATCCGAAGGATGCAGATAAAGTGTATTCCCTGGACACCCGCAGCAAGGTTTCAGAAGACGGCGGTAAAACATGGCGTAACCTGGGAAATAACAATCGACACGTGGACGATCATGCTCTGTGGATTGATCCGGACGACACCAGGCATTTTATCATCGGCGGTGACGGCGGTATCTATGAAACCTTTGATGATGCCGGTACCTGGCTGTTCAAATCCAACCTGTCTCTGACGCAATTTTATCGGGTAGCCCTGGACAATGCACTGCCTTTTTATAATGTATATGGAGGAACCCAGGATAACAACAGCATGGGCGGACCGTCAAGAACCACCAGCTCTCTGGGCATAATTAATGATGATTGGTATGTCACCCAGGGCGGCGACGGCTTTCAATCCCGGATTGATCCCGAAAACCCGAACATTGTTTATTCTGAATCACAATACGGCGTTCTTGTACGTTATGATAAAAAAAGCGGCGAGAGTATCAGCATACAACCCCAGCCGCCTTCTGGAGAAGCCTATCGCTGGAACTGGAGTTCACCCTTAATTATCAGCCCGCACTCTAACACGCGACTCTATTTCGCTGGTAATAAATTGTTCAGAAGCGACGACCGCGGTGATACCTGGAAAATCATAAGCCCGGACTTAAGCCGGCAAGTCGACCGCAATACCCTCCCTGTGATGGGAAAAATCCAAAGCGTAGACGCGGTAGCAAAAAACAAATCGACTTCTTTGTTTGGTAATATAACTTCGCTAACAGAATCACCTCTTGCAGAAGGTCTGTTATACGTTGGTACAGATGACGGGCTCGTGCAGGTAAGTGAAAATGGCGGCGAAAATTGGCGAAAGATTGATAAATTTCCCGGCATCGCTGAGATGACCTACGTAAGTTGTTTATTGACTTCTCAACATGATGCGAATACAGTTTATCTTTCCTTTGATGCCCGCAAAAACAATGATCTGGCTCCTTACATATTTAAAAGCACTGATAAAGGCGAAAAATGGCAGTCAATTAAAGCAAACCTGCCTGAAAGGGGCACGGTTTTCACTGTTGTTGAAGACCACATTAATCCTGACCTGCTTTTTGCAGGAACTGAATTTGGAGTATTTTTCACCGTAAACGGTGGTGATAAATGGATACAGCTCAAAGCTGGTCTACCTACAATAGCCGTCAAAGACATCGCAATTCAAAAACGCGAGAATGATTTGGCCTTAGCAACATTTGGCAGAGGTTTTTATATCCTCGACGATTATTCACCGTTGCGTGAACTTACACCGCAGTCACTGGAACAGGAAAGCTTTATCGCACCCGTTAAGGATGCTCTGATGTTCATCCAAAAACGCGGTAAAAGCGCTCAGGGACAATCTTATTATGCGGCTAAAAATCCAGACGTGGGTGCGACTTTCACCTACTATGTGAAAGAATCAATCCAGACGAAAAAAGCAAAGCGCCAGAAAGCCGAAAAGGCCGCCATGAAGAAAGGCGAGGCAATTCGCTATCCAACGTTTGACGAACTGCGCGCCGAAGATGAAGAAGAAAAACCATATCTGCAATTTGCGGTTTCTGACGAAAATGGCAACCTGGTCAGAAAATTAAAAGTCCCTGCTAAAACTGGCATGCAAAGAATCACCTGGGATTTTCGTTACCCCGCTACAAGTCCCGCGAGACTCCAGCAGAGTCCGGTTGGGAATCGAAGCCGTGGCATGTTAGCGCTTCCCGGTAAATATAGCGTCACTATGAGCAAAGGTGTTGACGGAGTTTTAACACAGTTAGCCGGACCAGTGGATTTTAATGCGGTTGTGCTTGACAACACCACCTTACCAGTAGCTGACCGTCAGTATTTAGCAGCATTTCAGAAAAAAGCAGCAGAGCTCGCACGGGCAGTACAGGGTGCAGTTAGTGCAGCAAACGATATAGCAAAAAGAATCGATTTCATAAAAGCAGCTATAGAAAATACACCTGAGGCATCCAATGACCTGAGTGTACAGGCAAGGGTGCTTGAAGATGAAATAAACGCTATTCTTCGGGCACTAACTGGCGACAGAACTCTCAGCAGCAGGTCTGCGAATCAACCTCCGTCTATCTCAAGACGTGTTAATTCCGTAACACGAGGACACTGGCGCTCGACCTCAGCGCCTACACAAACAATGAAAGATCAGTACAAAATTGCCAGTGAGGAATTCGCACCGCAACTCGAAAAACTGAAAATGTTGGTAGAAGTTGATCTGAAAAACCTGGAAGCAGCCATGGAAAAAGCGCACGCACCCTGGACTCCGGGTCGGATTCCCACCTGGGTAAATGAATGATGCATTAAGTTTTTTTGTAAAGAAATAATTGATTGGAATAAGTCATTAAGTCATTCACTAAGTTGTCATATCAAGTCATTAATTGTATGTTTTGTTAGCAATGACGCTGAAGGTGAGTGACTTAATGACTATTCAGATGAGATATTAGATCTGCGGTTTAATAAAGATGACAACAAAAGGAATAATTTTTGACCTGAAAAAATTTGCCGTACACGATGGTCCGGGAATTCGCACGACTGTTTTTTTTAAAGGCTGTCCAATGCGCTGCTGGTGGTGCCATAATCCTGAAAGCCAAAATTTGGCGCCCGTGAAGATGGTTAAAACCAATAATGGAAATGCTTCCTGTATTGAATCCGAAGAAATTATCGGCAGGGAAGTCATGGTCGATGAAATAATGCAGGAAATCGAAAAAGATTTGATTTTTTATGACCAGTCCGGAGGCGGGGTAACTTTTTCCGGCGGCGAACCTTTAATGCAGCCCGAGTTTTTAAATGCATTGCTTACGGAGTGTAAGCAAAAAGAGATTCATACTGCAGTGGATACGTCAGGATTTGTTCCCTGGGAAATTGTTGAAATGAATTATGCCAAAGTCGATTTATTTTTATATGATCTGAAAATCATAGATGACAGGGCGCATCAGAAATACACGGATGTCAGCAATCAGCAGATCAAGGAAAACTTAAATAAACTCACCTGGCAACACGCCAATATTTGTATTCGCATCCCTGTCATTCCGGGAATTACCGACACAGATGTAAACCTATCTCAGTTGGCAAAATTCATTTTGTCTTTAAATAATATTAAAATGGTGAATTTGTTGCCATATAATTCATTGGGCAAAAATAAATATACAAAGTTAAATCTGTCGAATAAATCAGAAAATCTTCAGGTTCAGTCGGATCAGGAAATGAATACTTTAAAAAAGAAATTTAGTTCTTTTGGACTGGAAGTAAAAATTGGAGGGTGATTGTGAACTCCCGAGTAAAAAAACTTCGTGATCGAAGCCTTAATGCTAAACCTTACATCTCTCCGGAAAGAGCTGAGTTAATTACCGGATTTTACAAAAGCGGTCAGGCAGAAAAAGTCTCTATACCCGTCGCAAGAGCGCTTTCGTTTAAATATATAATGGAAAGAAAGACAATCTGTATTGAAGAGGGCGAGCTCATTGTCGGCGAAAGAGGCCCTGAACCCAAAGCTACCCCGACCTACCCTGAAATTTGCACGCACAGCCTTAAAGATCTTGAAATTTTAAATACACGTGAAAAAGTAGCTTTCGCGGTTGATGACAAAACTAAGTCATTGAATCAGGACACCCTAATCCCATTTTGGCAAGGACGCTCCATTCGCGACAAAATTTTTGAACAAGTGGATAATGAATGGAAAGCCGCCTATGAAGCCGGTGTATTTACGGAATTTATGGAACAAAGGGCGCCCGGGCATACAGTCCTGGATAATAAAATCTATAGCAAAGGCATGTTAGATTTTAAAAAAGAAATCGCAGAACAAATAGAAAAACTGGATTTTTTTGAAGATCCCGAAGCTTTCAACAAAAGAGAACAGTTGAAAGCCATGTCCATTGCCGCAGATGCTGTGCTGGTATTGGCCAAACGGCATGCCGAAAAAGCGAAAAAATTGGCCCGCCAGGAAAATGATTCAACAAGAAAAAAAGAATTACAGCAGATTGCTGAAATCTGTAATAATGTCCCGGCTCAGGCGCCGCAGACTTTTTGGGAAGCGCTACAATACTACTGGTTCATCCACCTCGGAGTGATTACCGAACTGAATACCTGGGATTCGTTTAATCCTGGACGTTTAGATCAACATCTCTTCCCGTTCTATCAAAAAGAAATTGAAAATGGCTCTTTAACAAATGAAAGTGCCAGAGAGCTGCTGCAAGCATTCTGGGTAAAATTCAACAATCAACCTGCGCCGCCCAAAGTTGGCGTAACCGCTCTGGAAAGCGCCACGTACACAGATTTTTGCCTGATTAATGTCGGAGGCGTTAAGGAAAATGGCGATGATGCGGTTAACGAGCTCTCATATCTCATCCTCGATATTATTGAGGAGATGCGCCTGTTGCAGCCCAGCTCAATGGTGCAAATCAGTAAAAAGAATCCGGACAGGTTTGTACATCGGGCTCTGAAAATAGTCAAAACCGGTTTTGGCCAGCCTTCTGTTTTCAATACCGACGCCATTATCCAGGAATTGATTCGACAGGGAAAATCAATCCACGATGCCAGAAACGGCGGGGCAAGCGGGTGCGTGGAGACCGGCGCATTTGGCAAAGAAGCCTATATTTTGACAGGATATTTCAACCTGGTCAAGGTGTTAGAAATTACCCTGAATAATGGCATGGATCCGAGAACCGGCAAAGTAATTGGTCTGAAAACAGGCGATCCAAATAAATTTGAAACCTTTGAAGAATTGTTTGAAGCCTTTAAAAAACAGTTAGACTATTTCATCGACATAAAGATTAAAGGCAACGTCATCATAGAAAGGTTGTACGCGCAGGTTCTGCCAGCGCCGTTCATGTCACTCCTCATCAGCGACTGTATTACAAACGGCAAAGATTATAACAACGGCGGCGCCAGGTACAACACTTCCTATATTCAAGGAGTTGGGTTAGGATCCATTACGGACTCATTAACCGCGCTAAAATATCAGGTGTTTGATATAAAGCAAATAAGCATGCCAGAAATGCTGAAAGCGTTGCATGACAATTTCGAAAGGCATGAATCTCTGCGGCACAGTCTATTCAACCATACACCCAAATATGGGAATGATGATGATTACGCGGACGACATTTTAACACAAATTTTTGAAGCCTTTTATCAGGCAGTCGATGGCAGACCCAACACCAGAGGTGGGCACCACCGAATAAATCTGCTTCCAACCACCTGTCATGTTTATTTTGGCAGCGTCGTGGGCGCAACGCCGGATAGCAGAAAAGCGGGTGAACCTTTGTCTGAAGGAATCTCACCCGTGCAGGGCAGTGATCGCAAAGGCCCGACAGCAGTGGCAAAATCAGCGGCAAAAATTGACCACATTCGCACCGGCGGAACCTTGCTCAATCAGAAATTTACACCGGAATTTTTAGCAGATGATGACGGCATTGTAAAACTCGCTCATTTAATCCGGTCGTACTTCAAAATGGATGGCCATCATATCCAATTCAACGTGGTGACCGCGGAACTCTTGAAAAAAGCGCAGGCAAATCCGCAGAAATACCGCGATCTAATAGTCCGGGTCGCCGGTTACAGCGATTATTTTGTCGATCTCGGTGTTGATTTGCAAAATGAAATTATCAAACGGACCGAACATGGAATTACTGAGGTTTGAAGTGACTAAGGTTTTAGAAATACTATTCATTAGCCTTACTTGTGCCTTCACGGTCTTCATAAAATAGGGCTTGGGTTTTGGGAAGTTAGAATTTGTCATTTGAGATTTATTTGGAAATTAATATTTGAGATTTGATTATTCTTTGCAAAAAGGAGGAAGAGATGTTTGACGCTGACATTTATATCCATCGAAGAAATCAACTTAAACAGCAAATTCAATCCGGATTAATTCTGTTTTTAGGGAATCAGGAAAGCCCTATGAATTATCCTGACAATCCCTATCCTTTTCGGCAGGACAGTTCATTCCTCTATTTCTGGGGACTGGATTTTCCAGGATTGGCCGGGATCATAGATGTAGATGAAGATGAAGAAATTATTTTGGGGGACGATTTTACCATGGATGATATTATCTGGATGGGACCCCAGTCTACTTTGAATGAAAAATGCCAGGGGGCCGGCGTCTCTAAAAGCGTTCCGTACAACCATTTAGAGGAAATAATTAAAACCGCGATTAATCAGAGCAGAACAATACATTTTATTCCACAATACCGAGCAGACAACATATTAAAACTCGCAAACTTGTTGAAAATTTCATCTTTGGAAATAAACAATCAGGTATCTACCAATTTAATAAAAGCGGTGGTTTCTCAGCGCGAAATCAAATCCAAAGAAGAAGTCGAGCAAATTGAGGCTGCACTCGAAATTGCTTATGAAATGCAAACACTGGCAATGAAAATGTCAGGCCCCGGTCTGGTTGAAAGAGAAGTATCCGGAGCGATGGAGGGCTTGGTGAGTTCAAAGGGTGGCCTGGTGGCCTTTCCAATCATTTTCTCAGTACATGGGGAAACACTGCATAATCATTTTCATGGCAATCTCATGCAGGCCGGAGACATCGCTGTAAATGATAGTGGCGGGGAATCAGTTTTGCACTATGCCAGCGATATTACCCGAACCATTCCTGTCAGCGGTAAATTTACTGAGCGGCAGAAAGATATTTATCAACTTGTTTTGAGTATACAGGAAAGCGCTATCAAAGCGATTAAACCGGGCGTTCAATATAAAGACATTCACCTTCTCGCCAGCAGGAAGCTTGCGTCCGGAATGAAAGACCTTGGATTCATGAAAGGAAATGTTGATGACGCGATTGCAGCAGGCGCGCATGGACTGTTTTTCCCGCACGGATTAGGACACCAGATGGGACTTGATGTGCATGATATGGAAGATTTAGGCGAAGACTTTGTTGGTTACACCGAAGAACTTAAGCGAAGCAGTCAGTTCGGATTGAGCGCTTTGAGACTGGCGAAAACACTGCTGCCAGGATTTGTTGTCACTGTTGAGCCGGGTATCTATTTTATCCCTGAATTGATAGACAGATGGAAATCTGAAAATAAATTTACTGAATTCATAAATTATGACCGGGTTGAACAATACAAAGATTTCGGCGGCATCAGACTTGAAGACGATGTTCTGGTAGAGAAAGGCGGCTATCGTGTTTTAGGGAAACCCATTCCAAAAACGATTGCAGAGGTTGAGCAAGTTGCTTCTAATTAGTGTAGGAACAATAACTGTCTTTTCTTGTCATTCCCGAGTGTTTAATCGGGAATCTCCAGCCTGAAATGAGGAGATTCTTGCATTAGAGATCTCGCAGGAATGACATAATAATCAAATTTTCGTTCAGACACTAATTAAGAAATGAAAATAGAGAGATGTTTTTTTATTGAAGATAGACAAATTACTAAGGATTATTAATAGAGGTTTATTGTTTTGGTGGTGGAAAATTTATCTTCCTGATATTCTTTATGATTTTATCTGCATCTTTTTTAGAAACAATTCTTAAAATATAGACAATGTTTTTTTCTATTCCATAAAAGAGTCTAAAGGCATCTTGTTCTAAATCAATTCTGAGTCTAAAACATGCAAATTTCAATCCCTTTATCTTTTTTATCTTTTTCTTATGCGGAAAAGGTTTACTTTCAAGCTTAATAGTTTCTTTAACAATATATTTTTGAATTTCGTGAGGATATCTTTTTAAATCTTTTAATGCTGACGTCGTAAACTCAACTTGAAATTCCATTTTATGGTTCTTTATCTATTTCATTCAATAAATTTCGAGCATTAATCGTTTTACCAGATAAATGTTCTTGTTTTGCTATTTCGAAATCCTTTTCTAAATTAGAATGTTTCGCTATAATGAAGTCTTCTAATTCTTCATCATTAATTTTTAATAACAGAGCATAGGGATGACCATTTCTAGTAATTACAATGTCTTTTTCTTCATTTGCTAATTTGACATATTTAGAAGGAGAGCGGCTTAGTTCTCTTATGTTAATAAATTTCATTAGTTACACCTTTTTAAATATAAGTACAATTGTTAATACAAGATAAAAAATATATTTCAATAATCAAGTGTTTCTTAAAATCAAATTTAATTACTGATCCAAAATGTCAGATCAAAAAATACGAGTTCTCTCACGTGAAGATGTAAAAAAAGCATTATCCATGAAGCAAGCCATCAGGTTGATGAAAGATGCATTTGTGCAGCTTTCCACGGGGCAGGCAGTTGTTCCCGTTCGTATGAACATGGAGATGCCACAGGCAAAAGGCCGCGCGCTCTTTATGCCCGTTTACATCCCGAACACCAGGAAGTTTGGCGTAAAAATTGTCTCAATTATGGATGACAATCCGGCTCAAGGTTTGCCCCTGATTCATGCCGTGGTGATGGTATTTGATTCAACCACAGGCCGGCCTTTAGCCCTGATGGACGGTGAATATCTTACCGCGCTGCGCACCGGCGCTGCCTCGGGATTTGCTGCCGATTTGCTTTCCAGAAAAGACTCGAAGGTTGCGGCCATTTTCGGTGCGGGAGTTCAGGGACGCACGCAGCTTGAGGCTGTTTGTGCCTCGCGCTCAATTGAACATGCGTATATCTTTGACATTGATCCTCAAAAAGCGGCCGATTTTGCAGAAGAGATGAGCAGTCGTCTGGCAATTCAGGTTGAAATGGCAGAATCAACTGAGCTGCTTTCTAAAGCAGATGTGATCTGTACCGCGACAACTTCCACATCTCCTGTCTTTTCCCACAATGATTTGAAACCCGGCGTGCATATTAATGGCGTGGGCTCGTACACACCCAAAATGTGTGAAATACCGGTGGCGACGGTTCAGCAGGCAAAAGTGGTGGTGGATCAGCGCAAGGCCTGTTTAACCGAAGCCGGCGATCTGATTCAGCCGCTAAATCAAGGTCTAATCACCGCAGACCATATCCATGCTGAAATTGGCGAGATTGCTACCGGGCTTAAAAAAGGTCGGGAGTCGAACAGTGAAATCACCTTTTTCAAATCGGTTGGCAATGCGGTGCAGGATTTGGCGGCAGCGAGTCAGGTGCTGGTGAATGCGGTGGAAATGAAGTTGGGAACAGAGATTACTTTGTGATTTTGATTGTGCCATGATTATTAATGTTTGACCGACACATCCATATATCCCGATACCCGCTCGCCCCCAGAAATCTCATCTTTACAAGACCCTTTAACTTCCCTTTCCGTGTTGCCTCAAAATAAAATGTAACCCTGGGGGATTATGATTCGAGGTTATTAAAATGTGTAACATCTTTGATTATTTTTTTAATTTTAAATGACATTTGTTGCTGTAGTTTGAATGGATTAAGTTGTTTGAATTTGTGTTCGATGGTCTGTTTGTCGTTTGTAGAAATGTGTTGAGATTCAAGTAGTCTTTGCAGCGGTGTTTTGGGTTTGTCATAAGTTTTCACGATTTTGGATCCGATTCTGGTTTTGTCAATGAGTTTAACCGAGGGTATAAAGAAATTGAAATAGAGGTTCCATTCGGTGGTGTAGAGGTCATTGAGTTTGTCAACCAGTGAGGGATTTTGAAAGCGTTGGTATCCGAGGTACTGACGGATGTGAGTCCAGTTTTTGTTTTCGATGTGTTGAATAGCGTTCAGGACGCCGGTTTGACCTTTGCCCCAGACCGCTCTTTGTTCAGTCCAACCGGTAGCAATATCAACGCAATTGAGGCTAAAAACGAAGCCACCGGCGGTAGAATTGCCGCAATGAGCGACGGTGTCGGCCTCAATGAAACCGGGGACGGATTCATCCCACTGGTTGGTTTTGATTGGGATTTGTTTTTTGATGATAGAGCCTGGTTTGGTGGTAGCGAGACCTGTTTTACCGTATTTGGTACGAAACGGCTTGATGAGGCGGTCTATGGTGGCAGCAGAGACTCTCAAGAGCTTGTCTTTGATTTCCTGAGTCAGTATGTAGTTCTCATAGTGGGGCAGCCAGAGCGGGATAATAGCTTTCAGGTTTTTGGAGCACGGCAGATTGGTGGCAATCCATAAGTCTCTCAAGACCTGAACGATGAGTGGATCGCCATATATCTTCTTGTGACCACGTTTGGAGAGATTGGCTCGATTTCGAGACGGTTGTCTGGTATTGAGCAGTCGGATTGCATACTTTCTGTTGTAGCCACAAACTGTACAGAACTCATCGAGCATGGCTTGCTTTTGCTGTTTGGTGGCGCCATCGTAACGAAATCGAAGGTCCTGGAGATATTCGTATTTTGACTGGTTGCTCATAATTTAAAACTCCTTTCTTTGGGTTACATAAATTATGAGGCAACGACATCTTTTGCAACTCGCTACGGTTACTTTTTTTATGAGTTAATGCGCGTGCACATGTTTTACAGAAATGTCTTGACTTTTATCTGTGTATTTATATCTTATGAATTGAGGAATTAAAAGTAAAATTATTTCTTGTGAGGTGAAGAAAGTGGGCTGTCCTTTCCATATAATAATTAAAGCAATAAACATATCTCAAATAAAACCCTGCTTAAATACTATTGTTATATTTTCAGCATCCTGCCTTTATAAAGTATTCCACCAGAACAACCATGGTCTAATCACAGTAGTTGCCATAAAGCTCATACGTTATTCGGGACTTCATTGGATCAAAAATGCAGTTAACTTTGATGATGAACATATTTAATAATAAAGTTGTAAAAAATTAACATCGCACAATTAATAGCTATAGACAAACTTAAATTAAGGAGAGAGTTATGAATCGATTTATGACTTTTCTGTTGGCTATACTCTGCCTCTACGGCTTATTTATTATCAATGAAGCCAATGCTCAAAAAACCAAACAAGTGGTACTTGATGAAAACATTTTTGACGTCGTTGTAACAATGGTTACCGGAGAAAACGCAAGCTTAGAAGTTAGATGGTACCCATCTGACTCCTTCACTAAATTCTTAATCGAATATAAGGAGCTTGCCAGTGGAGAATCTCGCAAATTGATTGTAACAGGTGACAATTTTGCTCGACTTGAAGGGATGGATCCGTTAAAGCAATATTCAGTTTCTGTTAGTGCGATTAATGAGGTAGATGAAGTCGTTGGATATTCACCTGAAGAAATATGGCATGGAAAGCGGACTCGAATGTTAGCTGATTTGAACGCACAGGCCAAACCCGCCCAGCCAGCGATAACTCCTACTTTGGAAACTACTCTAAAATCATTAGACAGCAATAATTTTCCCTTTATATATACAGCGGTGGCTGTGGATACAGGCAGCAAACCAGTTGCTGGTTTGACCAAAGCAGATTTTACAGCATTTGAAGATGGACGTTTGCAAACTGATTTTTTCGATGTCACACCTCCTGACTCGGGAGGTAGCGTCCGTATTCTTGATTTTATTTTTGTTATAGACAATAGTGGCAGTATGCAAGAAGAACACGAGCAAGTAAAAAACAATGTTAAAGCATTTGTTGACAGCCTTTCAGCACGACAGATTGACGTTCGTCTGGGATTGGTTCGTTTTGGTCAAACTGCAGGAGGGGGACAACCAATAATTATGAATAATGGCAATATGACCGGTGACATCATTTTATTTAATACTCTTTTACAGCAAATGACTCATGAAGGAGGTGTTGAACCTGGCATTGAAGCAATCTTTCAGGCTGCCACGACTTTCAGTTTTCGGCCGGGCAGCCAGCGTCACTTCCTTTTAATAACCGATGAAGACAGTGATGGCGGCAATTTAGCTCAAACCATAAACACCTGTAATAGCAACAACATTACTGTACATGCAGCAGTTGACACAACTATGGGCAGTTCTAAAACAGATTATAGCGGACCGAATAGTATCCGTGGCGCCACAAAAGGTTTGCTTTTTAATGTAATTGGACCTTACTCTGAGATACTCCCCATAATAATTGATCCTATCGGAAATACCTATATTGTTCGTTATCGTACTGACAATCCACTATGCAATGGACAGCAAAGGGCGGTGCGCATCCTTGTTAATGCTTTTGGTCAATCGGATGATGCGATTGGGACATATTTACCATGTGCTGCGCCAATAATTCAGCGGACCCAAGCGACAATTGAGCTAAGTAAATCAGCTAAAGTTGCCGGCAGTTCTCTAACTATTGCAGCTAAGATTACAGATCCTGTCACACCTTTTGTACAGAGTGCAACATTATATTATCGGACGACTGGAACTTCAATTTATGTTTCGATTATTATGTCGTATACCGGAAACGATATTTATGAAGCCATAATACCTGGCTCTGCAGTAATTACACCGGGTGTTGATTATTACATTACAGCTACCGATGGAGATGTGACCTCTTCAGATCCCACCGTCGATCCAAATTCTTTTCCCTATCAAATTGCTGTGCTGCCTAATCAACCGCCTGAAATAAACCACACACCTGTTTCTACTGGAATTCCCGGTCAGGATATACTGATTGCTGCTGGGATTGTTGACAATACGAATTTTCTCAACACCGTGGACTTGCATTATCGAAAATTCGGGACTTTGCTGTTTACTAAAATTTCTATGAGTGATGTTGGTGGTGACCAGCATGAAGGTCGTATACCTGGAACCATAATGACCAACGATGGTGTGGAATATTTCATTCGTGCAGTGGATGATTTCGGATTATCAGCAATTCATGGTGTTCATCTAATTTCTGATACATCAGGATGTGTATCATCTTTTTCTGATGATTTTGAGGATGGATCTGCCGATGGTTGGAATCCTCTGAATTCAACTCGCTGGGAAGTCACCATGGACAGGGGAGACCTTTCTTATTTTTTGAATACAACAGAATTTTTATCGCCCGATGGTAAACGTTTAGGTGAATACACTTTGATATCGGGTCAAAATTGGAATGACTTTGATCTTACCTGTCAGGCACGTGTAAATGATGATGTCAACATTTATGATTTTGCAGACTTTGCCATAGTATTTGGTCATCAAGATGATTCACACTATTACTATCTGATGATTAATCACAAGCCTGGCCAATCTGGAATCTATAAAATCAAAGACAACGAGGAGCGTTTGAAAATTGGTGATTTTGGACAAACGATTATTCCAGATAATAATTACCATGAAGTTCGAATAAAACGGAATGGTACATCAATCGAGGCTTATTATAACCAAACATTTTTAGGCACGGTAAATGACTCAGAATATTCTTCTGGAGCAATAGGTGTAGGCTCTTTCAATGATTCTGCATTTTTCGATGACGTCGTCGTCATTACTTCTCAAGACTGTCAGCTTGCAACCATCACCATTCCAAGCGGCTTAAAAGTACCAGCTGGACACAAGTTAAAGGTCCCGATAATCGTAAACACTCAAAAATCAATAGGTCTGGCCCAGTTTACAATCGAATATGATAAAAATGATATTCAGTTTGACAGTGCAAACATAGGGTCTAATATTTCTGGCTTTTCAATTTCGCAACTCAAGCAGAATCCTCCTTTTCCTGCAACGACGCCCGGGACAAACCAAAATCTTACTGTACAGATTTCTGGAGGTGGGACAAATTATTTTACTGGAGAAAATAGGACGGTTGTAGTACTCGATTTTACGGCCATTGGTAGCGTTGGAGATACAACACCTTTGGCTTTTGATACTGATTGTAGTCATACTTTTTTGACGACTAATGATTTTAAAGATATCTGTGGTGACCAGATTCCTTTTAGTAATGGTGACGCGACAATTATTACAGCTTCGGGAATTAATGGACATGTTCTTTATTATACGGGCTCAAAACCTGTAAAAGATGCTACTTTGATCCTAACTGGAGCAGTACAAACTAACCAGATTACTGATCATAATGGCTTCTATCAATTCAGCAACATAGCGCCAGGGAATTATACACTGGTACCATCAAAAAATGATGATCTGCTTGGAGCAATAAAAGGCTCAGACGCATTGTTATTAATGCGATATCTGGCTTTTTTGGATACCCTGTCAAACGATCAGATTATTGCCGCCGACGTAACTCAGAACGGTACTATCACTGGATCGGATGTGGTTGGAATTCTACGTTTCTTGGCATTCGACACCACTAACGTCGGAGACACTGGAAACTGGCATTTTATTCCCCAAACAGTAAGTTTAAATGTTTCCACAACCATTACCCAGGATTTTAAAGCTCTAGTTATAGGTGATATTATTGGCGATTGGGGAGAAACAATTTTTACAAACCAATTAGCTAAATTCAATACAAATGAAGGTACCTTAATATTGGATCAAGTTTCACCTGCAAACTCAGAACTCGTGCAAGTGCCAGTATTAATTCAAACTAATCAAAAGCCAATACACACAATCATCTACAGCATCGCTTACGATACAAGTGAAGTTCAGTTAAAAACGGTTGTAAGAGAAACAACCTTGAAGGACTTTTCGGTTGTGGTTAATAGTAAAGAACCAGGTAAATTGCATGTTGCCGCCGTTGGAGTCGAACCCATTTTAGGAGAACAAACTATTTTTGGTCTAACATTTGAAATTAATAAAAGACAAAAGAAAGTTAATCAAGGTTACTTCATTCCATTGACATTCTCAAGAGTTGAAATCAATGACCATCCTGTTCAATGGATTGATGGTGGTATTGAAGTTACTTCAAGTGCCGTTATAGATATTCCATCGGATTTCGAACTACTGCAAAATTATCCCAATCCTTTTAATCTCGGAACATCTTTAAGATTTGGAATACCTGCAACAAATACAGGGGTATCTCACATAATCTTAGATATTTACAATATTAACGGACAAAGAGTAAGACGGTTATTAGATATTGAGAAATCCCCCGGCTATTACTCAGTTCAATGGGATGGTAGAGATGAAAATGACCAGATAGTATCCACAGGAATATATTTTTATACTTTAAAATCAGAAACCGTTAAATTAAGTAAAAAACTCTTATTAATTAAATAAGGATACCCTTTCGAAGGTGTTATAACTTGCCGTATGTAGTGTTAAGAATTAATTATTACATATCGGAATTTATTTTGAAATAGACCTTCAGAAAGTTACTTAACAAACAGTTAATCCATGTTTAACCGAGAATTCTGATTAATTTTTATTGTGAGGTGCACTATGATTAAAAAGTACATCATGATTATTATATTATGTTGGACGCCTATGTTATACAGTCAATCGGATGCTAATATATGGTTTAATTCGGTAATAGGTGAACAAAACTTTTATATTTCTTTACCAATATATGTAAGTACTGATTCAGAAATAGCGTTAGCTCAATTTATTGTTGAGTATGACTCTTCTGTAATTGTACCGCTTTCTCGTATTGGTCAAATAGGTTCAGGAGCCACTGGTTTTAGTATTGCAAATACAAATAATAATTTACCCTTTCCTCCAAATGCAGTAGGTACAAATAAAAATCTGTTAATACAAATCTCTGGTGGTGGCAGCGGAGTTTTTTCAGGGGATTCATTAGAAGTATTTATAATTGATTTTCTCGTGACTGGCGCTTATAAAACAGAAAGCAAAATCTCTTTCGATCAAACTGAAGGTCATACCTTTCTAAGCACTGCAAACCTAAATGACATCCAAGGTGAAAGTATAAACTTTTTTCATGGAAATGTCACAGTTGATGATTTCAGTTCGCCTGCAGAATTTGATCTTCGGTCTCCAGCTGACAGTAGTTGGTCTAATGAGGGATTGCCTATATTATTCTGGGATGCCAGCAGTGATGCCGCTTCTGGTTTGGCGTTTTATCAATTGTTCATCAACTCGAATTTGAATGTAAATAACATCCCACTTACCCAAACAAGTTCCGTTCCTTCCCAAGAATTAAATGATGGTGAGTATTTTTGGAATGTCGTGGCAATAGATAGCGCAGGAAATGCGAGAGAATCAAATGCAGTTTGGATGCTAAGACTTGACCTAACTCCACCAATTTCAGAAATCACAAATCTAAATTCCGGACAGCAAGTAACTGGGACTTACATTGTTGAAGGTACTGCAAATGATGGCTCTGGAATCGGTATTGATACTGTTATGATTAGTATCGATAACGGAGTAACTTGGGCTGGGGTTACAAGAATCCAAGTAGACTTCAGCACATGGAAGTATGATTGGAATGTATCTCAGGATGGTCCTATTACTCTCCTCACTAAAGCTATTGATAAACTTGGTAATGAAGAATCGCCACAGGGTATAACTGTCACAGATTTAGAACAAACAGAACTGAGTACAATCCCGACTGAATTTACTTTGTCACAAAACTATCCTAATCCCTTTAATCCAGAAACTATCATCGAATTTCAGATTCCAAACAGATCTCACGTCACCATCAGAATATATAATCTTGTGGGGCAAGAAATTGTAATCCTTGCGAATGAGGTCAAGGATATTGGCCATTTCAAAATTGTATGGGATGGGAAGGATTCTTTTGGGACTATAGTTACCAGTGGAGTTTATATTTATCAAATGAGAGCTGGGGATTTTGTTACAAGTAGGAAGTTGATTTTATTGCGTTGAAATTAGAAAAGATGATCGGTCAATCAAATTAGAAGATGCAGAATTATATCACTTGTAGCATATTAATTTCACAATCTTCAGATTAACTTTTGTTCGATTGTGGGACTCAAAAAAATAATTTTGGGATTAGTATCTTTCACTTCAGCTATGAGCATTCCCGAATCGGCATTTATGTGAGTTAGGTCGCAAATTTTATTATTTTCGCTTTACATATAACATTATCAGCTAGTCGAACAGGGGGGCCCGTGTTGCCTCAAAATAAAATGTAACCCTGGGGATTATATTTTGAGTAAGATCATTCAATTAAATATTTATTAACATCATTAAGAATCTGTTTGATTTTGTCATACATTTGCTTTTTTAG
>CAZIKB010000084.1:0-27770 GCA_964539665.1 uncultured Cytophagia bacterium | reverse complement strand
CATAAAAAAACGCGGAGCCACCTTTTTCAACTAAAAATGGTATTGACTCATGCAGAAATTTTAAAAGCGTTAAGTAATCAGGAAGATTATGATAAAATTATATATTCTGCTCCTGAAGGTCCTGATGGAGATGATGAATGGACTCGATACAAGTATCCAGTCGGACGAGCAGCACAGTCAATAGAAGAGTTCATTTCGTTCATAAAGCAAACAGTTAATTTTAAATAAAAGCTAACCTTGAAAACACTTTTTTAGTGGTCATTTTTTGTCTCACCTTCCTGAAACCTATATAAATTTTGTCGCAAAGTCATAAAGGTCATTATAAATATAGAATTTACGTTAATAAGAAAATGAATACTCAATTCGTAACCTAAGCTTCTGTATATGAATCACTCATACCGCAAAGAATCAACCGGATTCGCCCGGGCAGCTTTAACCGACTGGTATCCAACTGTTAACAATGCAATAATTAGCGTAACCAGTGCAGTTAGCACAAATGTACTTATGCCCAAATTCACCGGATAAGGAAAATTCTGCAGCCATTTATTTAAAGCAATGTAAGCGACAGGCCAGGCAATTACATTGGCAATAATAATCAGAAAGATAAAATTCCTGCAAAGTAAAACCACGATGGAACCCACCGTAGCGCCGATGGTTCTTCTGATACCGATCTCTTTTGTTCGCTTTTCCGCGATAAAAGAAGACAAACCAAACAGTCCGAGACAACCAATCAGTACCGCTAAAATGGAAAATGAGCGAAATATGCTGCCGAGTCTCTCTTCGGCTCGGTGCCGGCTGTCGTAAAACTCTTCAAGGAAAAAGGAATAATATGGAATATTCGGATAAAATTCCTGCCACTTTTGCTCGATCAGGGCCATGGCACCGGCAAGATCAACTGTTTCCAATCGTAAGGCAAGTCTTCGTGCCCTGTTGCCAATACGGCCTTCATTGCTGATATAACGAATAAATGTCGGTTGGATTGCCGAGTATAAGGACCTGTGGTGGAAATCCCTGTAAACGCCAATAACCGTTCGTTTTTCTGATTCTATTTCCTCGTTGGCAACGGGTTTGGTTATGATCATGGTTTTACCAATTGGATTGTCCCATTCCAAGGTGCTGGCGGCTGTTTCATTTATCATTACTGCATCGAATTCATCGGTGGTTATTTCTTCTGAAAATCCTCGACCTTTAACAATATCAATCTCAAGCGTTTTAAAGAAATCGTGATCTGCACGGAAGTTTTCCATCATAAACAACTGGTCTCTGGCAAAACCCTCAGGGTAGGTGCCATTGTTGAAAAGGTAAAGTTCTCCCGGAACTTGTGATGACGCACCAGCGCTTACAACTCCATTGATTTTCAGTAATTCGTTTTTAAAGGATTCGAGGTCGGTTCTAACTTCTTTATTTTGAAGGGCGACTACTAATAAATGTTTTTTATTAAAACCAAGGTTTTTGTTTTTCATGTACTGTTGTTGTTTGAAAATAACGATTGTTCCGATTATTAAAATGATTGAAATGGTAAATTGCGAGATCACCAGGATTGAGCGCAACTGTGAGCTTTTTGAGCCTTGCTGAATATCCATTCTAAGAGCAAAAATTGGTTTGAACCCGGAAAGGAAAAACGCCGGATAACTGCCGGCAACTATCCCGACAAATATGACTATTCCTGCCAATCCTGCAGAAAGCCAGGGCATTTCAAGGTAATTAATGAAGATTTGCCGGCTGGCAAGATTATTAAAATAAGGCAGAACAAGTTGGGCCATTATTATTGCAATTATTAATGAGAATACAGCAAAAATAAAAGATTCACCCAGGAATTGCATAATCAGCTTCCTTCTTTCTGCGCCAAGAATTTTGCGCATGCCCACCTCTTTTGCTCTGCTTGCAGAACGGGCAGTGGCCAGGTTCATGAAGTTAATGCACGCGATGAGTAATATGACAACTGCGATGGTGGCGAATGCATATATTAAGCGGATATCACTGTTTGTCCCTAATTCCCTGCCAATATTCGAATGCAGATGAATGCTTAATAATGGCTGCAGGTAGGTTTGCCAGTCAATTCCTTTTGAGCTTAAAATTTGCCCCATATATTTTTCTTTGAAGGTTTCGAGTTTCTGTTCAAATTCTTTGGGATCGGTGTTTTCCTGTAACAGCAAATAGGTTTGTATATTAAAACCATACCACATATTCTCAAATCGGGGGTCATATTTAAAAAATGTTGTAAACGATGCCAGCGCGTTAAAAGTGAAATGAGAATTAGGTGGTGGGGATTTGACTACTCCAGTCACCCGGTATTTGAAATTATTGTCCCACTGCATTATTTTACCGATTGGATTCTCATTGCCAAAATATTTAGCAGCGAGTTCCTCCGTCACAACCATCGTAAATGGCGCCTCAAGAGCCGTCTCCGGATCGCCTTGTACTAATTCAAAGTCAAATACATTAAAGATAGATTTATCAACATAAAGAACGCCGGTCTCAAAGTAACGCTTGTCTTCATACTTGAAAGAACGTTTGACAGTAGCAGAGATTCTGACTGCGTCGACCACCTCCGGGAAGTCTTTAATCATCGTCGGTGCAAATGGCATGGGAGCAGCAGCAAATTCAGTTAATTGGCCATTTGTCGTACTTTTAGACGCGATGCGGTAAATATGGCCGACATTTTTGTGGTAACGGTCAAAAGAGAGTTCGTAGCCGATATATGCAAGAATTAAAATACAGCAGGTTAATCCGAGGGATAGCCCGAAAATATTGATCAATGAATATGATTTATGTTTGGTTAAATTACGGCAAGTGATTTTCAGATAGTTTTTGAACATCAGCGGTTCCTGGTTGTTATTAATTTTTGATTTTTATCTCAATTAGCTTTTTAACATTTTCAACATCTTCAGAGTGCTTAACATAAATTTGAACACTTCTTCCAATCTGATATTTTTTAGCATTTTTCAATGAATTTATTATACTTTCTGGTAAATCACTTTTCTCAACTACAGCCACAGCTTTATCGCCAAACCAGAATGCAATACAGAAATAATCTTTAAAAGGTTTGAACCAGAACATTGTACGTTTCTTTCGAATAACCTGTAAAACCCAGTTAGATTTTTTATAGTAGTCTTTCCATTCTTCCTTCACATCGCCGTACTCATCCTGTAGATGCTTTTTTATCTCCTGCCAGAATGTCTCTGTTTTTCCGAGTACCTCGGCAAGGTTTTTATCATCTGGTTTCGTAGACTTGTCCGCAAATATGTTAGATTCCATATCAATATTTCCCTCAAACAAAAATAATTTGTATCAGTGGATAACAGTTACTGCACGAGCACGTCCAAAAGCTTTTCAGGTTGTGCTTAACTAAGCTCTCTCCAGTTGTTCCTCCAAACCAATACTAATTTCACTCATTAATGCTTTATGCAGCAACAACTGTAGTGATAATGTTTTTTAGACTGTTAAATAAAGAATAAATGTACAAATTTGATGGGATGATAGCTATAAATATAAATTAATTTCAGTCCTAAATGCCTGATACACTTTTAATGCATTTTCAACTAAAGGCTCCATCTTTGCTGGATAACGTTCTAAAGCATAAGCATGGCTGAAAAAGTGTCGAAATGCAAGATATTCACCTAAAAGTGATTTGGTGTTTTCAGAAATAATATCATTATCTTCTGCTAAGTTGAGTAATTCTTTATGCCAGGTGCCACCTTCAGGTAATGATTTGTGTTTAGCAATTAATATTTGCTTTAATATATTTTCAATACCATTATAGAAATTATGAAGAAATGTGGCAGCACCTGCAAGCTCTAGTATGGAAAGGGTAGGGAGACTGTGTTGCGAGGGCATTGCCTGGAGAATTTCATCAATATTCTCCAGCTCTACCTCAATTTTTTCCTTTAAATTAGCCATATAATAATACCCCCTCAGAGACAATCAAATCATTCAAACGGGATTTTCTTCGTAAATCAATCAAATCAACTGGTTTAGACAGGCTGAATATCAATTCACTGTAAAATTTGAAAAACTTGCTGTCTGGTATGCCCTCAACAGCTAAATCAATATCCCTGGCATTTTTATCAGGATCGATACACGAACCAAAAAGAAGCACGCGGGATGCATTGTATTTTTTAGCTATCTCTAATATTTTAATTCTGTCTTGCTCAGAAATCATGGTATTAATCTAAGTTTTTAAATTATATTTGTCAATCAATTTGCACATAAATTTTTGTTTAGTGCGATTCATATCCTTTCAGCCCGCCTTTAGGAACTATCAATTTGAAATTTTGTGGCGATATTTGAAATTGTTTGCTGTCTGCCTCAAAACTCGGTGTGCCATCTTGTGTAATAATTTCAACTCCGGCTAACCGCAGGGTTTCCTCAACTTTATTCTGCCAGTATGGCCATTCCCCGGCAGTAATTTCCTGCAATTTCCCCTGCACGTATTGTTGAGGTTCGAGGCGATCATAAGGGTCAAAAAACAGCATGTTACCACGTGAAGCCCCACCCATCAATTTAGTGCCACGGTATGGACGAGCCTGTGTGCACAGTTTCCCCCTGTCATCAAAAAATAATCCACCGAAGAAAAACTGTCCCCCCATTAACGATTCTCCGGCATATTTACTGGCGCTGCCCAATACATTGACTTCTAAATCCTGGCAGCGTGGATCATTTACAGAATTAGTCCAGGCCCGGTCAACGATATCGCCAAAGATAAATACCTTTCCTCCTTTAGAAGCATAACCGCAGACTTTACCGGCATTGCCATAAATATTAATATTGCCGTGGTGCATACACATCGCTGTGAAATTTTGTGAATTTCCATGACAGCGCAGTGTGCCGCCCTGCATGAACGCGCCAAAATACTCTCCAGGGACGCCAAAAACATCGATTTCCACTTCGTCTGTATCTCCTCTGCCCATCACTGCTGGTGATATTAATCGTTGACCATTCACGCGATAAAGTATGTACCGTCGCCAGCCTGAATCATATGCTTTTGCTAATAGAGCAGACAGGCTGCGAGTCGGTTCAGTTCCATCAGCCTCAAAATTTCTGGCATCTATTAATAGCGTTTGTTGAATTCCATCCTGCGCTTGAGGCGGATTCGGCTGCTCGCTGGTTAATCTTACCCAGTGTGTGTTTTCGCTCGTATCCAATTGATCGAAAAACCGGTTCAGCACGGTTCGTGTCATGTCCTTTAACGAGCTTTTGGCTTTATCTCCGGTATTCATAGTGTGGAGATAATCGGCGAAATAGGTCAACAAATCGATGATCTGGTGTTCTGTGTAATCAATCTTATCGTGCTCTTTCAAACAATATTCCAACACCCTGCGATAGGTGTTAAAATCCCACTCAGCCAACTGCTGACGAATCCAGGTTTTTAATTGCGTGCGATTTTCCTGGATTTGGCTTAGTAAATTATCCGCATGCTCTGGTGTTTCAGTGGTAGACCTGTGAATACTGTAATGTTTTCCGGGATCGGCAAACTCCAGCATACGACCATATCGGTCAAACAATTCAAAGTTGGTTATTTTTCCCATATCATCGTAATGGAAACGGTTGATCATGCCATCACTGACAATTACTTTATCCGCTGCAGCGCCATCAATCAAACCTTCCTTGTCCAATAAATCCATCATCTGAGCAATGGCCTGTTCTTCTGATGCAATCATGCTGAAAGCGCGTTTGGTTTTTGAATGATGATCAATCCAGATTGCCGTGGTACTCGGTCGCAAATCCGCTGGATCTTTTAAGTCTATTCGTTCCGTGATATTGTTTTCCGGCTGATGGCGCAGACACAGATATTGATAGGGGCCATCCGGTGAACTGGCGAATTCAACCCGCTGTACTTCTTCCAACTGGGCGCGAAGTTCCTTCGGGATTAGCGCCAAATCATCGCCCGTGGTGGGAGAAAAACTTTCGAATAAAGCCCAATCAGGATACTCTAACTCCTCTGCCAGTAAATGAAATTTTAAAGAAGCGACTTCAGTATCTGTGGTAGCTAAAGGCGGCAGACCAAACTGTTCCACTCGCTGTTTAAGGGCTACGTAATTGGTGGTTTCTCCGTTATGCGTCAGCGCTGTGTGCAATTTACCAAACGGGTGTGCATTCATTTGCTCGACGATTGAGCCTGTTGCTAACCGGACATGAATAATGTTGTTCGGAGATTCAGGCGTCTCCCAGGGAATTTCCCGTCCGGCAGTCTTCCAGATGGCGAAGTTTTTACCACACGACATTACCGCTGCCACCTTGTGTAATCGCGGCGAATATTTTTCTTTGTAAGATGTGAAAGGATATTTTCTGGCAAAGTCACGCAGTAAAGACAGATAACTTTCAAGATATCCATTCATATTTTTTGAGGAAAAGGGATTTTCATTTTTTATGCTATAGAGAAGTTCTTTGTATTTATCAGTATGCTGTGCATAAATTGTCAGTTCTTTTATTACCACATCTTGAACATAAAGTGTTTGAGTCAATATTATTGAATGATCGAAAACGAACAGGTCTTCGGCTTTTTGCATAAATTTTTCATCAGCGCTGTAATTATCCAAATCTGTATCGGGAAAATATTCCCGTATATATTTATAGCGAGATGATGACAGAATTTCTTTCTCGATAAATTCTTGCAGCACTTCTGATTTCACCCTCACAAAAAAGCAAAATATATCTCCCGGATCCGTATTTTCATTTCCAAATTCGCGATAATCCCTTTCCTCGTCCCGATCCCCTTTTTTATATGGCTCCCTGATTTTCTGAACATCTGTTTCGCCGGCAAAATCAAAATAAGGTTCTAAAAAGACCATGCGAATTTTCTCAGTTAGTTCGGCTCTGAATTTTATGAGAGTCATTCGGGCTCGCTGCTGTAATGCTTTCTCATCATCAAAAAGGTCACCTTGCTGACGCAATTCTTCTTCTATTTCTAATTGTAGTTTTCCTTTGACCATGATGCGGTAAGCGTAATGATGCGGAAATCTCGGGAAGCAAAGTGTTTTACCGATACCCACACCATCCATGCCGCGGTTTTTCATTGCTGATAAAGTTTTATCCAGGATATAGCTCGGTATCGGTTCGGTGCCAATAATTGCTGCCACGCCACAATTGGATTGCGCTGTTGGATGCAATTCCTCTGAATGAGTTTGTGCCTGTTGCGTGACTTGTCCCTGCCGCTGCAGTAAGCGAAAATCAACTCGTTCCTTTAGTCCAATCCATTGAATTTTGTCGTAGCGGCCGCGAAGCTCCCTGATGTCGCGAAGCCCCAATCCTGCCAACGCACGAATTATCTGCATTTGAATTATTCGGAAAGCATTGAGCATCTGTTTCGCGTTCAGCTCTACATCGCGCAGATTTTGCATAATTAAATTACTGGTTGCAATTCCGCGGGAGCAGCCATCGTGGCAGTTGCGGTTGCGATCGCAGCCTACTGTTACCATTGGAGCAGTGCCCCAGATGACGCCATCAGCGCCCAGGGCAACGGCTTTAATCACATCTTCGTAGGTTCGAATTCCGCCGCTGACGATGAATTTCACATAATTGCGCAGCCCGTCTTGCACCAGGCGATCATGAATCAGCGGTATTGCGTATTCAATGTGCATCCCCATTTGTCCTTTAATGATATTCGGGGAAGCGCCGGTACCGCCACGCGGTCCGTCCAGCCAGATTTCAATTTTCATGCCGTATTGACGGACATATTCAGCAACTGTTTCGGACAACTTTATTGTGTTCTCCTGAACCTCTGCAATTTTGTTTTTTAAAACCCTTTCGGTATTGTCCTTTGCAATTCGTCCCAATCCGGTAGCGATAAATTCAATATCAATAGAAGGTGAGACTTTTACCGAAATCACCGCATCCGGATTAATCATGCGTACTACATCAATAAATGCTTTCACATCCTCAATGGAATAGCAGTTGTGAAATGGAAAAGGAGAAATTACGCTGGTGTAAACTTGGTTTATCACTTCTTCACACAAACGAATAATTTGCTCAAATTCTATTGGATCAATTTGACCATCAGCATTAAGTTCATAAGCCTTTTGTTGTAGCTGCCATAGCCACTGTTTGAATTCCGGGAAAATCTGTTTCTCATCGTGCGCACGAATGAAATGTGTGTAGGCTGCCTGAGCTGTTGCACGTAGCGGATGCTCGGTGTTTTTTTCTAATTTCTCAATCCTTGCAATTAACAGGCGTATTTTCTCATGATCCAGTTCTTCCAATCCCTGGATGCCACGCAGGTACGAAACCAATTTGTTTACTTTTTGGGCTAATATGTGCCCGCCAATTCCCATTTTTGCGCCCTGGCTGTAAGCGATGACAATACGTCGGGCTTTTTTAATGGTCTCTTTTGTAACGCCAAAGATGCCGGTTTTAATTTCGGTAGAGACGAAAGGTTCATCCTTTTCATCTACCGTGATATAAAATAGAAAGGGCTGCAGTTTTGGATATTGACCTAATTGTTCAAAAATACCTGGATGTGTTTCTTCAGTGATTTTGTTTTCGTGAAGAGTATTCTCAATTTCTAAAATTGTGTAATGGCGGCCGTGTTTAAAATAGGGTTTCATTTTCTGGATGTCGGTTTCTGTAAAAAAGATCGGTTCGCCTTTGCTGTTAAGAAAAAAACAGGTTGGATAACCACCCTCGCCGGTATCGAATTGAATGCCTAACTCCCGGGCAGCTTTCACATGAGCTAACCAGGTGTCCAGGCCAATTGATCCTACTGATTTGCCGCCAAACATCCAGGGCGCTCTTAAAACCAATCCTTTGTCTAATGGCAATGCTGTCTGAATCCTGTTCAATTCTTCCTCTGAAATCACATCCGGATCGCGGTGGTAGAGGATTTTCATTACATCAAAGCCATCGCCTAACAGACCGGTTCCTTTAACATTGCGCAGATAAACCATTTGTGGATCACCGGCTGCCATCCGGCCAAGAGCTTGAATCAGCTCACCCGGCCAGACATGATCACGTTGATAGACATGTTGGTTTACTTCTCCGAGTTCATAAAAATCATGGGGCGATTTTAAAGGTACCAGTTGTTTTTTTAAATCTTTGTACCGGGGTGAAGCATCTGAAGACAACGGTTCTGCGTTGATCAATTCTTTATTTAACTGACGATAAGTGTTTACTTTTTCTTGATTCTCGAAAATACTTTTTTGAATACGTCTCTCCATTTGATAAAAGTCTATCAAACGACCCTCTTCGCCAACGGTCTTTTTTATGTCTTTGAATCCAGAAGCGCCAAGTACTTCCAGGATTTGTACTTTTCGGGATTCCATCTGATTCTCAAGCCGCTGGACTGCCCAGTTAATATCTATATTGATCAATTTTTCCGTAGTGGCTTTATTTTCACTCATGGCTTTATAGGCATAGGGGTCCAGGGATAACAATGCGGCAAAGTCAATAAGTGTCGCTTCGGCGCCTCGTTGAATAGTCTTTTGCGAGTCAGATGCCAAACGAATACCACCCGATGCTAACAAAGAAACCTCATGGCGGCGGCCGATTTGCATCAGGTAATGATGGATGCCTCTTATCGCTGATGAGGTCACAAAATACTGATCTGTGTTGCGCAATCCATGAATATGCAGGGCGTCCACACCATTCTCTAGAAATTTTTGAATTTTTTCCTGTAAGGCTGGAACGAGCACTTGTCCATTGATAACATCATACTCGGCAACTTCTATGTAGCCGCAGAGCAAGGGTTGTCGCCCGTAAAGAGAAGTTGTCGAATCTTTGATAAACTGAATTGTACGCTCCATCTTCTCATGAAAACTGATCTCGAACATGGGCATTTTCCATAAATCCATCAGCAACTTTCGGCGAATGTGTGGATTGATACGCAGGTGGTTTACCATTTCAAAGTCCACCCTTAGCGCTAAAACTGGCGGCAACTGTTCATATCCACCTTCTTCGATAAAAAAATCATAATACTCTAACAGCCGGTAAAAATTCATCGAGACCAGGGTTTTCTGTTTTTCAGCTACTTTTATGAAACTTAATTCTACACGGCCATTGCTGTTTAATGGCACAGTATTGTACAAAATCGGCGACATAAGTTTGATATTTGGATAAGGAGGATTATGCAAATTACCCTCTTTATCAAATTTACAATAACGATAACGTTTACCTAAAATGATAGAAAGCTCCTCTTCGGGATCGCCTTCATGCAACCGGTTTTGCGCAGGTCCAACTATGTGAAAATGCGAGAACCTTTCGGCATCAAAACCGATGCCCATGTGCCGATCTCCCTGTCCCATGCCGGATACTGGTATTTGTCCCTTGGATGATTCCTTGTCAATTTCCATGAGGATATCTTCGGTGACATAGATATCCGCCATATCAGTGAGCTCTGTCGAACGTTGAATAGTCGTAGTGTCCCGCAAAAAGTATTTTTGATTTTCCCAATATTTTTTCTCATCCAAATCCACTGCATTTTCTGACAGTTTTTGAATATACCCACGCTCTGTCTGTACTTCTTTGTTTTGCGGACAATAATTTATGCACGCATTGCAAAGCGCACAATTCACGTCAAGGAGTTTGGGTATTTCCCGGGCATGTCCTTCTCGTGCGCCGTAAGTACAGGCATGTTCATGTCCGCACATACCGCAGTGAATACAGGTTTCCTCATCAATAAAGAGTTCAGCATAAGGAAATCCGCGCGGATAAATTATCTTCAAACCATGTTCAAGGTGAGACCGGTCGCCCTTTTGTTCTGAAAGAGTATGTTCCTGATATAAAGGACTTTCTTTCATTACCTCCCAAAATCGATCAATAAATTCTTTTTTTTCGTCACCATTAAAACCCAATGCCATTTGGAAATTGTTTTCTTTTTCCACCAGGTCAAACATTTCAGTTAATGGAATATCAGCGGGACAAACGCGGGTGCAGTTGTCGCAGCGGGTACAAACTAAAAATCCAAGGGCTTCTTCCCGGCAGATTTTTTCATTTTTCGCAACACGATTGGCAGTCTTGCGTCGAGTAATTGGAGTTGCTGTTTCCAATAATCCAAATACATCGCTGGTGGGGCAGACCTTTTCACAACTATCACATTCTGCACACGCTGCATTAATTTGCAGAATAGGATGGCGCTGTGCCTGCAGTTGTGGTGGTACAATTGCAGGAAAGATAATCTTGTTGACGTTCCAAAACAATTTCCCTAAAGAATAAATGGAAAACTTTGAGCTGCTCAATTTCCCGCCGTGCAAAAAGCGAACTCCTATTCCCAAAAGTGGTGGCGTGATTTTATTATATAAGCGCAGTACGAATTTTCGCCCCGCGGGATTGATATACTTACATTGGTTAACTAATCCATGCGGATCTAACTTTCTCTTTGTCGCAGCCAGGTTGTCGATATTCAGGAATGAATCATTTTTCTTTAATATATTTAAAAAAGGCAGGTTCCAAATTCCAGTTCCGTAGGGTCTGCCACCAAAATATATAGAGGCCTGCATCATGAATGGTATAAGACTTAAATAAATTTTATGCCGTGTACTTTCGGTGTCTGCCAGAATGATTGATTGAACCAATATTTCATTATTTTGCAGTAGATGTCCTTCAATTTTTACTGGCTTGTGTGTCCAACTGGTAATGGCAGCTTGCACAAAATCAACAAAATTTGGTAATTGCTCCAACGGCAAGATAGTTTCACTGACCAGCATCGACGGGCCTTTAGATTTCATTTCTACTGGCATATAACGATGCTCCCAGAGTTTATGCGTCAGGCTCACTGGCAGATGCCAAAAAGTAATATCCCGGATTCGCCCTTTGCCAATTCTGGAACTAAATGGTACATTTTTTAATGTCTTTTCATAATCCTCCTGTGTGTCAAATTCCATCACTAAAACGTGTTGCAGATTCTTGAGTAGTTCCGTGGTCTCAAGATCATGGCGAGTACGTTTAAGCAGCAGGTCGTCACCACTTTCAATGGCTTTTTCACGCTTTTTTTGTAATTTTTCTTTCTGAATTTCGTACGTTTTATGCAAGTAGTCATTATTGAAATAAATAATGGAAGTCGGCTGCAGTTTCCATTCGGAAATTAAATTCACAAATTTTATCACGTCTTCCAGGTTTTCCAGAGAAAAAGCGTAAGGTTTCGAAACATAAGTCAAACGTTTTACTTTAAGCACCACACCTGCAACGATTCCGATTTGGCCTTCGCTGTTGAAGACCTGGGCAAACATTTCATCGTCTGGTGTAAGCGTTTGCCATTCACCATCAGGTTTTAATAGTAGAATCGCCTCAACAGAATTTCGAATATGTCCGTATTTATAAGTACCGATACCTAATCCTCCAGTGACAACCCATCCGCAGATTGTACCGGAATTTGTATTGGTAATTTCCTGGTGCAGAGCAAATCCTTGATCGCGAAGATATTTTCGCATGTCGGCAAAAATGACGCCGGGCGCGACTACCAATCTGACTTTTTGGGAATCGAGTTGGTAGAAATCTAAATACATAAGATCAAGGATGATTTCCTTACTCATAGGCAGGACACCGCCAAAGGGCCAGCTCGCTGCTGCCCGAATTGTGTAATGCAATTTATTTTGGGATGCAAAGGCAACAAATTTTTGCAAGTCATCCAATGAACCCGGGCGCACGATAAAACCACTTTGCATGTTCAGGAGTTGTTTTTTAATAAAATCCGGTATGGCTGCTGTGCCGGAATCTGAATGATAGATATCTTTCTGAACAGCGGTGAGAGTAAAAATCCGCGTTGCTGAACTTAAAAGTGTTCGAAGTTTTTTATATGTTGATGATTTTTTAAGCGTCTCATCTTCACCTTCTTTTTGCTCAAAAAGTAATTCCCGGGCAGTTTGTTGTGCTTTCACCCGCTTTTCTGCTGAAGATTGTTTAAGAAATTCTAACATCGGTTGGATATTTGCATCCATAAATTTTCATTCCCTAATGAATGTAGTTACCTGTTAGTCCTATGCACAGGTGTTCGAAAGATTAAGATATCTAAAATAATATCGACATTAAAATTCGTATAATACAAACAATATATTTAAGAATAAACTTAAATATACGTTTTTTCGTAATATGTCAGTTATGGGAGATTAGCATTGTCATGGTTCGCTCTTCATGAAGCTAACTCATAATAAAAAATTTACTTCATACTGAGTGGACAGATTGTGTGAAAAGTACAATTGAGACGTTCCTTAGCTCAGCAGTACCTTGATGTCATTTTGAAAAAATCTTTTTAATAAACAGCACCTTACGTCCAATTAAAAAAGATTTCTCCTGAATGACAAGGGCCGCAAAGTTTGACTTTTCACACAGTCTGGAAGTCGTAATAGAAATCCAACTATAACTGAAACATTACTTTTTTTCTATTTTTGTTTGACAGAAATGACAAAAGTTGACTAAAAAGTAAAGATAAGGTTATCTTATAATAACAGCATCATATACGAGAGGCTTTGAGAGTACATGACTTGCAACTTAAGACGAGCTTTGATCGAGCACCAAACCAACCAAAAGAACCGAAATCCTCACCTCAGTTTGATTCTAAGGTTATATTTCTTATTGTGATATAGAATTAAACTACTTTACTAGTTTCATTTTGCGTATTAAAGTAAACCCATTCCCATTCAACGTATAGAAATATTCACTACTTGGTATTAGTTCATTTTCAGAATTCCTGCCATCAAATTGAACCTTAAACTCACCAGCTTGATGTTTGCTGTCAACAAGTATTTTTACCTCTTGCCAGTCGTCGGTAAACACTGTGATCTGAAGGTGCATTTGGACAGCAACTTGATATGTAATTGTTGTGCTTTGATTAAATGGATTCGGATAGTTTTGAAATAATAAAAATGGAACAGTTGAACCCTCTTTTAATTCATCACCATTTTGAATCGCTGACATTAATGTTACTTCGTCATTACAAGAAAACTGAGTCATTACCGCAATTATTGTCAGCATAAATATCCATAATTTATTCATTATTATATCTCCACTGAAATAGTTCCATCAAAGTGCCATGTTGGTACAATAGAACGTTTATATCTAGCTATATTTATTGAAAAGTACTTAAGATGAATGCCACCCCCAAAAGAAAAGTAAGAAGTATATGGCTTACTTGTATCAAGAATATAACCGGTTCGAACTGAAAAAAGGTGTAATATACGTATCTCAGTACCCAGGTGAATATAATCCAGTGTTGAGGATTCAAAAATCTGCTTTTCGAAATCCGTGGACAGCATTATACTATAAATATTAGAAGATACAGGCCAATATGCAAATCCTAAGGAAACCAATGTAGGTGGATTATCTTTTTGAGCATCATCTATGAATATGATTTTTGAACCTACATTTAGAACTGCAAAACCAATAGAAATTCCTTGGTAATCACGATTATTTGCATGTTGCATTAAAAAATTACTTTGGTGCCTATGCATAAGTTTCAAAGTAGCTTTTGGAAAAATGTTCTTAATCAGCAAACCACCGCCAAACATAGCAGTATATATTTTTCCACCTTCTAATTCAGTACCAGCACCAATATTAGATAGTTTGATTCGTAATAGACTTATGTTTATACCCACAGAAACATTTCTATTAAGTAATGTAGCATAAGAGAGCTTGGCCTCCCAATGAGTGGATTTTAAAAAACTGAATTTTTCTCCATCAATTCCAACGATTTCTGGAGTGTTGTGAGTGATCTCTTGTCGTTCTCTCCAAAAACGATTAGCTGAAATAGCAAATGTTCCATAATCTTTGATAGACATCGATACTGCAGATAAGGAATGAATTGTATTTTCAAAAAAGGAGAATGGTTTCACGAAAGATCCAACAATATCAATCCCTTTTGAGAAAGCCAAGCCTGCTGGATTGTAGTAGACAGCGAATGAGTTGTCTACTATGGCAGTACCAAGACCACCTAATGAGATGGATCTTGCAGATGGCTGCCATAACATGAAACGAGCTGTTGAATTTTGTGAGTGAAGTTTGGGAACAAATGATAAGAAAAAATAAATAAGCAGACAATTTTTCATATATCTCATAGGAACTCCTTCAATTATTTTGAACTTTTTCAAGAATTTTTTAATTTCATGTGTGCCTATTATCAAATTAATAAGAATGCTGATGCTTGCGAAGATTAACCCCTCTTTCGAAGATTAATTTTATAATGTCGATTCGCAATTTTCTCAAAAACCAGAGTATCGCCGACTTCTGGTTTATTACTCCGCCACCAATCTTGAATCTTCATTTCCTGCCCACTCTCATTGTGAATGTGCCTATTAACCGCTAGGTAAGCATTAATTGAATATCCTTTGGATGTATCCAATCGAAAGACCTCTTCTTTGGGCGGGAAGAATTCGAACAGTTCTGTTGGAATGATTGGATTAATCTCGTTAATCATTGTTCGGTTAACCGTAATCTCAACGATCTTGTTTTCCATTTTCTCCTCCGGGAGAATTGAAAATGGTGTACGCTCAATATGTGCTATTGAAGCATGTGACTGTCTGGATCTGAGTTGCTTTGATTGTGTAACAATTTTACTGATCGAAGGAATAAGAGTTGTGTTACAAAATTCTTCTGCATACTGGTATAATTGTATTTTATCTCTATCGTTTTGGTAGGATTGAGGTTTTGTGGCTCCTTTATACGGCAATAAATATTGGATAAATTCGGGGAGGTCAGGCAGTATGTATGATTCATATTGAAAATCCCGGACATGGCCGTGTTGTATTAGCCAATACCCAATTTTTTGAGTTAACACTGCTTCCTTGTCATTTCTTTTAGGAGCAAAGCAGTGAATAAAGTATAAAGGTTTCTTTCTAATATGTTTACAGATCTCAGGGATATAGATAAGATTAGAAAATGGTTTATCCTTGAAAATCTCTAATTCTAAGATTATTTCTACATAATAATTTGTAATAAATAGGTCTGCAATTGAGCAGGCCTTCATAGCTTGTCTATCAGGCAAACTAAGATCTTTCTCGGATTCGAAGTCTTTAATAATTAACAACTCCATGTTTTTTAGTAGATTGTCATTTGAAATCCGGTTGTTATTCAAGTCTAGAAAATACTCGTCGTTCTTCTTCCCCATGTGGAGTGCAAGAAAGGGAAATGGCTTGTTTATATAAGTGTACTCACGTTCGATTAAACATCCACTTTGACCGAAGTTTTCTTTAAGTATTTTAGTCCATATGGATAAAATATCGTTGGTTACAAATTGAGACATTAGGACACCTTCTTTTAAGAGATACGAAACTGTTTCAATAGTCTAATATAATATTAGGCCGTCAAATTATGATTTTTTTATTTCCAAAATTAGGAACAAAACATGGTTATTATTAGGAAGTTTGTTCATTTGCACAATTTTTTAAATGTTCCTAATATTAGATTTACTCGATTTCATGTTTGAATCTTTCTAATTTTCAGTCCTAATTCAATTACCTCATATTGATGTTTATTAGAAAGGATTGTATTAAAATCTGTCTCGTAAACTCATTATTTTAAATAAAATTATTTGATTTAAAATGTCAAGAGAATAATAATCCCTATCACTCGAATATAGAAACCTGCACCAACTGCATAAAGCGTCTGCCGATACTTCGTTCCCCGGGACTTTGTGTGAAAACCAGAACAATCAGTTCATTACTGGGATTTACCCACGCTGCCGTGCCGTCCGAGCCGGAATGGGCAAAGACGCCGTCCCGTGTTACGCGCCAGCCATATCCATAAAAACTTTCCTGATTCGCCAGCTCTTCCGGTGTGTAAATAGAAGCTGTCTGCGGCGAGGTCATGAGTTTTACGGTCTCTTCTGTGAGAATTCTCTTGCCATTATATACGCCGCCATTTAGAAACATCTGGCAGAATATGGCATAATCCATTGCTGTCGAAATCAATCCGCCTGAGGCCCGTACAAATGGATACTGCGGTGGATTTCCCGGCTTCCAGCCTTCTGTCCATTTCCCGTCCCGCTTGTAGTAGACCACCGACATTCGATCCAGCTTGCCGTCCAGTTTTTCCGCTATTTCGTGGTGGTAGCTGTCAACCATGCCAAGGGGCAAATAGATTCGTTCTTTCAGAAACAGTTCCAGAGGTTTGCCCGAGGCAATTTCAGTGAGTGCACCAAGCGTATTAAATCCAGCGTTGCTGTAGCTGTAAGAGGTTCCCACCGGCTCATCCGCTCCCGCTGTTCCGAAACGTTCGACTTCAAGCTGCAGATTGGGTGCATCCGGGTGCTCAGCCGATTCTTCTATCAACGGCCGGAAAAAGATCGGACGAATTCGAAAGCCGCTGGTATGGGTGAGAAGATGACGAATTTTTATTGCGCCGGAACGGTAGTTATCAAACGATTTGATATGTTTGCGTACATTGTCGTTAAAGCTCAGTTTTTCCTCCTCGACCAGAATACTGATACCAGTAGCAACCACCGGTTTTGTATTGGAAGCCATCCGGAACATGGCATCTTTTTTAATACGGATGCCTTTGTCTTTGTCCTTCCAGCCAATGGCTTCGTGCAGGACTACTTTCCCTTTGCGTGCTACCAAAAGCACAACGCTGCGTAATTTGTCTTTTTCAACAGCTACCTTGAACATATCTACCCCGGCGTTCAGAATGGTTGCATCCATGTTGACTTCCGCAGGCTTTCCCGGCAAAAGTGTTGTGTCCTGTGCAGAAAGAAGGTTAGTTATGAATAAAACAAAAAATACAATTTTCAGAGTCCGTATTTTCATGGTTGCTTCCTTTCTATTTTATTGTTGTTTAAATAGTGATTCCATGGTTACAAATCATTTAAACGCAAAAAGTGCTCTCTGAACAATCCGGGTAGAATAAGCACATTGCTCTAAAGTCAGGAATGTACCGTCAATTTGAGTTGATGTGGCATGAAATTCTTTCGCATGATCTTCTGACCAGAAGAATACGGAATTGTGTCAATATGCGTGGATGATATTTGGCTCTGAAAATGTATCCCAGTTGACATTCGGTTCAAATACGAGTGGCTCAGAGCCTTCGTTATTAACCGTATACTTCAACTCACTGTCAACTTCGATTTGCATGGGTTGTGAACAGTGGACACACTCTGTTTGTATTGTAACAGCAAGATATTCTTCTCTTAATCGCCCTTGCACGAAAGGCGTTGCAATTGCATCCTCTGCTCAGGCGGCATCTAACCGTTCACCAGTACTGAAAGTTAAATGGTGCGGCGTATTGTCCACTGTAACGGGAAAGGCCCAGGATACAGCTCCCTGCTGATTTCGCGCCAGAAAAAACAGATGTTTCTCTAAATCATCAAGAATAGTCTGAACTTGAGTTAGAGGTAACTGCAAATTATCGGATATGTGCTTAGGCGTTAAAGGCTTGCCGAAATATGGCAACTCTTTGACCACAAAATAGCGTACCTGGTGATGGTTTTTTGACATGAAGGTGAGCCTTTTGCCAATATGATGAGGTGATTGGGTCAGTTGTTTTTCCCACTCTTTGCGGGGTTGCATGACAAGCTGACTTTCTCGGTTCACAAGAATGCTTTCACTCATTATAAATTTTCCTTTCGATTATGATGTTTTCGTTCAAACATTAGTTATCATAGTAGAATTTCTCTCTCGCTTAACGAGTTGTCGTCGACTTAAGCTTTTAAAATTCCCTCTTAAAAATGAGGGACAAAGGGGGTATTGTGTTTCCTGAAAAGAACAAAGTGACAAAGTAATCTCATGCCGGGACAAACACGGCAAACTGGTTTATGATTGAATTGGCAGTATTGCGAATTTTATTTTTGTACAGGTGTAGCAAAGCACATAAAGCACAGTAAAAGAACACCAGTGATGTCTCCGGCTTTCCACCAGATCGGCGTAAGCATTTTCGCATGCATAAAGATGACCATAGGTACAGACAGAAGAGCAAGCCATCCTATAAAACGGACGAGTCTGAGGTGTTCCTGAAAATGTAATCCAATGTACAAAAGTATCATGCCAGCCAGGAAACAAACAGAGGACATGCCACGCGCCATGTACTCAAATACAGTCGTAACCTCGAAGTGAGGAAGACCGAACCACCTGCCGATACTGACCATGTTTTCGTTTGGGATGAAGACAAAGAAAATAGCGCTGGCCATTATAAGTCCGTAGACAACAAAACAGATACTGAGAATTTTTTGACGGTTCATGGTTAATCACTCAAATTGGTTTTTAAATTCTAAAAATTGCTGCTTCAACTCGTCAAATTCTATTCGGAGCGTTTTAAGCTCATCTTCCAGTTTTGTGATTCTTTCATTTTCATCCAGGATTTCCTGTGTAGCCGGTTCTAAAAGCGCGGTAGTTTCTACATTTTTTATTTCTAACTCACCAGAAAATAAATGCGCATACCGGGATTCCTTGCGTCCTGGCTGGCGCTCAAGTTTGACTACAAATGGCTCTTCAGGTTGAGATATTAAGCCATCAAGCGTCGCCTCTACCGCATCGAGATTTTCAAAGGTAAACATGCGGCCAGTGCGGCCGCGAATCTCGCCAGGAGTTTGCGGCCCGCGTAACATCAAAATACACATCACAGCTACTTCCTGTGGATTAAATCCAAACTTGCTGCCAAAGTGGTGTTTGTATTTTGGCACCCGGCTGCCCCCGCCGGTGCTGCGAACAGCTAAACCTTTCTCACGCAAACTTTCCAGGCTGCGCGCGACTGTTTTTCCATCGTAGTCCACCACAGGTTCCCGGTTTGATTTTTGGTTGCAGGCGTTTCGGAGCGCATTTAGGGTTAATGGATAATACTCCGGCGTCGTCAGCTCTTTTTCAATGAGGCAACCGAGCACTCTTACTTCCGCAGTGCTTAATTTGATTTTCACGATATAAATTACCTCCTTGAATTTTATCCAAATATTTTCTTACTCGCTCAGCTAAATCTTTACCATAATGTAAATTTATGAAAAGCAAATTAATTTGTTTTTCATCTGATCTGTTATTTGCTCTTGCCCGCATGCTGGGTGTTGTTGTAAAGGCGGGAGAAAGCCCCGCTTTTAAACGATTAGCAGCAGGATAGATATAAGACCGCCAAACTGCCCTCAGCTGCACTGTGTTTGATTTTACTTTTTATCAACCCACTAATTGATTGTGCAGCGACTTTGTGAGATTTGACTTAGCCGTATTTTAGTAATTGTACGCTTTTTACTATATTTTTTTGATCAACTAACTGATCCGTAACAAACTTGTGTAAAATACTTGATATCAATGTTTGATATGGAATTCCTTCCTGTTCTGCTTTTCGCTTTAACAGCTCCAGATCAAGACTATTAACACGAAGATTTATACTCTTTCTCTCCTTTGCTTTCTCAATGATAGTTTCTATTCTTTTTTGCTTTTTCTCAGACACACTTTTGTATTCTAAAATGTTGTTTTCAATTTCTTGTTCAAATTTGTCTAACTTCATTTTTTACCTCTATTCTTTATTATACTTTTTATGTAATTTCCAACTTGGAAATGCTGTCTTAAGTATAATATTTTCATTTTCATCTATTATAAACGGAACAGCATAAATATAATCATTTATCTCTAATACAAATATTTGCTGATCAGGTCTTTTAGGGTGGTCTAGTATGTCAATGAAATCTTCTTCTAAGATGATTCTCGATATTTGCTCAAAGGATACATTTCTTTCTAACTTTAGCCTAATGTTTTTATCTTCATCCCAAAAAATCATTGATAAATATAACGTTATTGTCTATACAATGTCAAGTGCTTTCGGTTGGTGTATGAGGCGCCAAGATAAGGGCGCACAGAACTTTCGGAAATAATCAAAACTTTCAAGGATGCGCTGAATATTGAATTCTCAATTTTGTAGTATTCTTGCTTAAGCTGATGCGGCTGCGATGAAGGTCAGGTTATTTGAACCCATGCATATTATGTGTAAAGTTACTGAAACAAACAGAGAAAAGCAACTGCAAAACCGTGAGGTTCTGTCTGAAACAGTTCTTCCTCTACCCGATAGATTACTTCATTTACTATTTGTTACGACTACTTTTAAAAGGTTTGATTATTAAAGGTAGGAAGTAATTTGTATTATTTGAAGAAAATCAAGGTCTGAATTTTTTTATATCGACTTCATTTATCATTTTGTAATGTTTATCGTTACCAGTTAAAACAGGTAGCCCGTTTACTAATGCCGTTGCACAAATTAAGGCGTCTGCAAGCTGAAGCGAATCAGTTAAAAAGTGTCTTTCGATGTAAAACATGGCTTTTGCTGAAATTTCTTCATTTATGTACAATATTTTTGTTTTCCAATCTCTAAATGCATTTCTCAATTCAGTTAATTCTTGTTTATTTCTCATACCTTGTACAAGTTCAATATAGGTAACAACAGAAACAAAAAATCCATTTTGATTTTCTATAATTTCATGGGCTTTTTCATTGCCTCTTAAATACCAAATTAACACATCCGTATCAATTAGCATTAAAATCTTCCTTTTCTTTTTTCTCTGACATACTTAGTAATATCTTTTACAGCTTCATAATCTTTCCAAATTCCAAATAATCGGTTTTTAACCGTATGAGGTGTTGCTGACGACTCTATGGGAACTAACCTGGCATGAGGTTTTCCGCGATAGGTAATTACTACTTCTTCCCCGCGAGATACTGTATCAAGTATTTCTTTTGAATGAAATCTTAAGTCTTTTGCTGTAGCAATCATATCAACTCCATGATTTTATACCGTATTAAGTTTATACTTTTAAATATAAACATTGACAAGATTAAAATCAAGATAATAATTGTTTAGAGTACTAATAATTGATACTCAAAGCGCATGACTAATGCCTGGCTCAAAGAACAAGGTTTAGTTTCAGTAGGGGAACTCTGGATTTCGTTTCACTATCCAGTTCACCCCGTGGGGGAATATCACCCAACGGGGTAAATCCTCGATGAATCGCCCCGTGTGGATCCGCAAGCGGGATGTTGTGGGGAGGGCAGGTGAGAAGCCTGTTCGTACCCGATTCGAAAAAGTTATCTTATAAAAACATGCAGGGATTTGCCCAACGCACCAGCATATTTATGTAAAGTTGACAATCGAATGTCCTCTGCATGATTCTCAATTCTTGAGATTGCAGATTTTTTTGTTCTTAGTTTTTGAGCAATATCGTCTTGAGTTAATCCAGCATCAACTCTTGCTTGACGAAGCAGCACCCCTATTTTAAAGTTTTTATAGACTTCCTCAAATCCTTTGTTAAATTCAGGATCTGATATTTTTTGCTCATTAATAAATTTATCAAGATCGTCCATTATTTACCTCTTTGATTTAAATAGTCACGTTTTCGTTGTTGTGCTAATAATATTTCTTGTTTTGGAGTCTTTTGTGATTTTTTAGTAAAAGCACTTACTAAAATTATCAGATTCTCTTTTTCGAAAAATCCTAAAAAACGATAAGTATTGCTGCCAAATTTAGCTCTTTTGGCTTTTCCTAACGTTTGGTTTGTGCATAGGAAAAAAACAAATGTGCGCTGGCTTTTTCTTTACAATGAACGCTAACGAGTGTATAAAAACAATTATTCTTGTGACCCTAATATAGCGGTATAAACACAATTGCGTTTATTTTCATTTACTGACACTCCTTTTACATTTTCTTTGTTACACATAACGGCAAAATCAGCCGCGCGTTTTTTGCGTCGGCTGGATTTTTTTGTAAGGTACATTTTCTTATTTACGACCTGCAGCTAGGCACGGCTGATGCCACTTGCCACCCAACTCTCAAATTTTCATATCCGGGAAACTGGCGACTGCTGCCGACACAACGATAACCCGTAACAAACGTTCACAGCGCGTTAGATCAAGGGTTATTTGTAGACGAAAATATTATGACGCTTTCACGAAGTTGAGTAATATTAGAACTGTATTTAGTTTTGCGCTTCTTCAGATGACGGAGCACTCCGATCTCTTTCAAGTACCAACCTGCCTTTGAACCAATGTCGCCAAAAATCAGATCCACAGGAACTTCAATGCCCGCATAAGCAGAATTGGATACTACAATCCAGAGTGAGGCATTCTTCTTTGCTTTTCCTCTCAACAGTTTTAACAAGTTATACATATCTTCAAAGTATGCCTGAATCATTAAAGGTATGGACTTGTGCATCAAGTTTTCTTGGTTTTCCTTTATTTTGGAAATCGTTTCGTTGTATAAGAACCCAAAATCATTCAAGGTAGGAAGCGTCCATTTGGCTTGAACATGGGAGCGTACCGTATGTAATCTTAGATTATACAATTCCTGTCGGTTGGTAACAAATTTCCCGAGAAATAACTCTGGACGATAAATGTCTGTATAATCAAATGTGTTCAAATAAGGTGGTGATGTAATACAGAGACTAAAACTCTCAACCTGATTCGAATCTTTAAGAGCCTTTCTTGAATCAGCGTTAATTATTGATGCGCTCTGAGGCAGGGGATATTGTTCAATATCCTCAATCATTTGATCCAACTGAGCGGATAATGATTCAAGAAAAGATTCCTTGCTAAAATTATAGTCTTTCCAGCTTAGCCTATAACGCAAACATTTACCGTCTCTCGTAGCATTGCAGTTTTTCATTGCAGCAGTAATCAATGCTAGTCTAAAAAGCTTACGAATGTTATAGGAAGAAATCTCAGACGTGTGATTCCACCCTCCTTCAAAGGAGTTCAATACATCATCATTGAATAACCACTTATCAAGCCCATCAGATCTCGAAAAAGTCGAAAAGCCTATCAGATTGGACTTTGCGCCTTTTCCGGCTACAGACAGTAATCTATCTTTATGTTTTCCAAGTTCTTTCAGATTAGCGTTCTTGAGTTTTGCAGAAGACAAAAAGGATGTAAATGGATTTACTTCAATTCCAATTGACCTGAATCCTTTTAAGGCTGCAGTAATGGTAGTTGTACCACTACCATTAAATGGATCAAGAATTACACTATCTTTAACTATTCCGGATATTTCGATCGCCTGTTCAACAATATTTGGCGAAAATCCTTCTTTATAAAAATACCACCTATGCCTAGGTGCTTCAATTGTATTATCAGCGTTTGAATAGCCTAAGTCCCTCAGATGATAGTTTTCGTTTATTAGACTCATTGTTAGTTCGTACTATTTGTCTCCATAAAAAACCTCACCGGTTTTGCAAAATCGGTTCTTGTTGTACTATAATCGGGGTTATACTCGATTTCTCTATTTTTATAATACTCCGCATTATCCTGCGAGATACTATGAATAATCGGATCTGTCCTCCTTCTTCTGCCATCAAATACGACCAAGTATCCAATCGTTATTTTATCAGGAGCAAATGACTTATTACTATCAAGGTAATCCTTTAGCTGATCAGCACCACTCACAGCCCTTGCCTGAGTGTAGTTTTGTGTGAGGCTATCTCCAGATTGATTCAACGATCTTCCAAGCCATTTAATCTCTATTATTGCCAACCGATTAGTAAGTGTCCAGGTAATTTTAATATCTACAGGGTGGGATGTATCAATATTCTGCTCTGGTCTGACCTCGGCATCTCGTAGCTGACTATAGAGGAAATAATGCAAGGAATTACGCATTAAATCTTCTGGGCCAGCTTTTAAATAGATTCTGTCATTATTGAACCATATGTCCTTTAGGTAAGGACAGTTTGATACTCTGGCAAACCTTACTTTGTAATCTTCCAGCGCTATTTCGAGTTTCTTGTAAGTCGGGATAGCGAAATAACTGTCTGCATAAGGATTTTTTCTTAGGGGCCTTTGTTCTATTTTTCCCAAAATGACTTCTTCATTTTTTTCCCATTTGTATATAATTCCATTTGGTCTTATAGTGTTGATGTCAGGAATGAATTCTGATAAAACAAATAACTCCAAATTCTCTCTAATTTCAATTGTTAGCTGGGAGCCGCTGAGTTGTGAGAGATTCTGAAATGAGTTGTATTGAACGGGGGGGGGAATTCTGAATGTTTTCAAGAAACAAAGCATTATCGAATGACGAATAGATTACGATTCTGGAAAAGGATGAAAAATCTAAATGCCTATATATTTTGACTATGGTGTCTGTTAATAATGTTAGCCTTTCAAATCCTTCTGCTCCATAATCTTCCCTAATCATTATAGAATATTGATCGTGTGCCACGCTCTTGAAGAATTCTATTTGTTTTTCATCCATATTTAGCCGATTTTTTGCTTTTCAGGTTTTGCATTTAAAGATTCAATCCATACTATTGCAGGAATAAGCAAGTCCTTATAATTTCTATCAATCAGTGCTTCTTTCAACGTGCCAAATTGCTCATACAACGCTTGTGTAGCTGGACTACTTTCATCCAACAAGAATTTTCTAGATATTGATGTTCTGGCGGTCTTTAAAACAGGTTCGTTTTGAATCGCTTTTTTGATGTATCCGACCGGTATTAGTGAGAGGCTTTTACATGCTGCATCTAAATATTTTACTCTTTGCTTAAACGCATATAGAGTTAAATAGAAATCAATTTCATTCCTACCTTTGTCTGTAAGTTTGGAATATCCTTCAGTAGTCTGTTCAACTGAGACTTTACTTTTTAAAAAATCCCGGGCTTCTTTAATATCTACACTGTATGGACTTCCGAGTTGAGCTTTCACAAAGCTATATTCCCAAAAACTTACCGGATTGCCATCATACAGGGAAAGTAAGCAAGACAAATAGGAGAAGAATTGAACTTCATACAGGGAGAAGTCATCTAACTTGGATTCAATTTTTGACCCAATATATAGGGTGTCGAATATCGCTTCTGGTTTTCTGTCCATATTATTAAGCCAATGCCTTCTCAATTTTCAAATAGGCATCTTCAATAAATTTTTCCTCTTGCTGTTGAACATCGGATAAAATTGTCCACTCAGTCATTCTTTCAATGTGCATACCTGGGCCCTTACACATTTCAGCGAGTTGTAATAACAATTGTGATGTATTAATATTGACGGTCAGCATTAAATCATAACCTTTCTTGGAAAAATCGGCAAACATTTTTCCTGCACGACTTTCATAGGCTATATCAAGAGACCCCTCTGGTGTATCTACTAAAAGAGTGCAATTGTGAGTGCCTAACTGAATTAATGCCATTCGCAAGGCTATATCAATAAAATATCTTTGACTTTCAGATAATTGGTGTGATTTTTTTCGCTGGCTATCGTTGATGTCTAGTTTGAAAGATGCCGCTTTAGAGGTTATCGAAAGTTGTATATCGATATTCAACCCTAAGAAACTTTTTGCATAGCCGTTAAAAATTGGAATGAACTCTGATTCAGCTTGGTTATACTGCAGGCTAAGTTCTCTTTCATGGGGTACCAACTCTTTTTTCTTCTGGTCACGCTTCTTTATATTTTCCGCCTTTTGTTTTACATAACGGTCGATTTGCTCTTTAAAGCTATCAATAAGAGAAGACAACCCCTTTTCAGTTTTTGGCCGATTTAATTTTTTGATTAGGTCGCTATTGTCTTTTTCGATTTGTGTTATTTTTTCTTTTACTTCTGTAATTTTGACCAATACAGATTTTTCTTCTTCTATCAACCTGTTTTTTCGGTCTTGGGCAGTTTTGGCTTCATTTTTTAACTTAAATAGTTTCTCATCTATTTTCTTCAACTCCTCCAAAAACTCTTTATTATCAGCCCCTGAGTGCTTTTGTTTTAGTTCTTGGATTATTTTAACCAATCGATCTAATGCAGGTTGATAGTCCTCTCCAGAGAAAATCTTGACCTTTAGTTCATTCAAAACGTCAATTATTTCGGTATTCCTTTCAATAGGAGTTTCGTCAGGATTTGTACGATTAAAAAACAACTCATATTCCGACCTTAGTGCGGATGTTTTTAGAGAATAATCAGCAATCAATGCTTCAGCATCACGAAGTTCATCGGAAATAATATCAGATTTATCAAATAGCTCATCAAGTTCTTCGGTCAGATTTTTGTGTTCTTCATAGATTTTGAATTCATCTGCATTTTCATAAGATGTGTCGGAATTTTTTAATTGGTCAAGTATATTTCTTAGTTCATTTCTCGCCTTTGTGATATCCCATTGAACGTTCCTCGCGTTTGAATCATATTTGTTAACCTCTTTTCTGAGTTGGTCAGCAAGTTTTGCTTTCGATGAATCTAATCCAAAGAAAAGGTGCAGGACTCTTTCCATAACTTTATCATTCCAAAAAAGTAACTGATGAGTTTCATCGAAGGTTAAAACGAAGATTTGAAGGAATACAAACTGATTGAACTCGGAAAGGCCGATGTCCATAGCCAAATCTTTCTCATACTGTTCATTCAGATCAGTCGGTGTTAGATTTTCTGGCAGTCTTTCTGAACTTCCATTGACTACTTTTTCAAAGCATCTCAATTCATCAGGTTCAAAGAAACCCCTCGTAACCTTGTAGCCTGCTTCGCCAATATTGAAATGCAAAGTAACTTCTGCTAAATCTCTATCGCTTTCGGCAATTCTGCCGTCAAAATAATCCGCTGCAAAATTCTTGCTTTTAGAGTAGAAACCTGGGATCGATTTATACCATGCAAAATCTGCCTCCGCCTTTTTTACTATTCCAGTTAGTGCGTAATTGATGATAGTAACGAAAGTAGATTTGCCCAACCCATTTGCTCCCGCAAGACAGAAAACCTTTTTGTCAAAATCAAGGGAGATATGTTGTATTTTCTTGTATAACGAAAAATTCTTGATCTCGACCTTGGTTATATCTGGAAAACTGTACTGTTTCATTGGTTTTGAGATATCCTTGACTTCATTCTGTCCTTCCTAGATTTTCTCATGTGACTTGCTCTCTGTGAACCTAATGGGCGTGCGGATGACTGTCACGGCGAAACTGTAAATTGATTGTTAATAGCATGTATTTACAAAAGAGTTTG
>CAZIKB010000083.1:0-27932 GCA_964539665.1 uncultured Cytophagia bacterium | reverse complement strand
CTTAATTTATCTCTTGTTACGAAAAATAGGGGTTTTCGGTCAATCACTAATTATACAAAAAAAGTCATCGGTGCAAAAAAGACTATTAAGCTTTATGTTATTGATGGTATCCTATCCTTCTTTATTTTGATAGTATTAAGTGGATTACTAATAAATAGAGACGGAACTATTGGTCGTCTATTCAAGTTGAGCGGGCGAATTAACAGGATTAAGTATCTTTTGTGGGTATTGTTGATTAATATCGTTACGTATTTAGTCATCTACATTAACGCCGACATGCAATCAAACGCACCAGTGGTTGATGTATTGAATGGCATTTCAATCGTTTTGTTTGTCATTAGTGGTTTGCTATCTTTAATTATAGGGTGCTTTTTAGCAATCAAACGATTCCATGATCTTGATCGACCGGGGTCACACTTTTGGCTACTTCTAATCCCAATTTACAATATCTATTTGGCCTTCATTCTTTACTTTCAAAGAGGAACAGTAGGGGCAAATAAATATGGTGAAGATCCGATTGCAGCCTCTTAGCGAACAGTAAGACAAAGCACCTAACAATTGGCTCAAGTTGACCGCAAGGACGATGGTGCGAATCGGGCGTTCCGTAGTTTCTGATAGGTTTTATGCGTCTGCTAAAGTATTGCTTAAATAATCCTTGCGGCAACTTAGCATAATCGTTACTTTTCTATAGTTAAAATATACTTGCATTATGTACCAATATGTTGTACATTTAAATGTTTAAGTTTTGATTAAATATGTGAGGTTAATATGGTAGAATTATCAGTAAATAAGTTTCGTGCTAATCTAAAGACTTTTGTTGATAAAGCAATAAATGAACATCAACCATTAAAGGTCAAACGTAGAGTTGGAAGAGATTTTGTTGTAATAAGTGCAGAAGATTGGGAGCGAGATCAAGAAACTTTATATATCCTTCAAAATTCTTCATTAATGAATCAAATTACATCTTCATTAATTACCCACCAAAATAAAAATGGATATCAACCTTCAAATGAAGAAATGAATGAGATCAATAGTATTTGAAGGTAAAACATGGGATGCATATGAAGAAATCCGTGTAAAAGACAAGATACTTCATAAAAATCTTTGTAAGATTATCAAAGAGCTTCAACGAGGAGATCCAACTAAAGGACTTGGAAAGCCAGAAGCATTAAAACATAATTTGACAGGTTTATGGTCGAGGCGCCTCTCACAGAAAGATAGGATTATTTATAAATTCAATGATCAATATATTTATATTTTTGCTTTGGGTGGACATTATAAATCTATCCTGAATTATTCATAAATTACCTAAATGTGCGACGCACTTGGAAACTAAGTTTTTTTAGCGGTGAAGCTAAAAATAGGCATAACTTCATTTATTTCAAGAAGTGCGTCGCACATTTGTCACTTTATGTGAATTATGCAGGCTATAAAATAACAGTGATAATAATTGAAGAAAAAAGAAGATATAATGGCAACATTTTTAAAGATAACTGATTTTGGAATCATAAGTTTTCTTTTTTAATAAGATTTATTCAATTTGAATTTAAAACTGAATTTTGTCGCATTTGTTTCAAATAAGAATGTTACAAAAAAAATGGCCTATCGTAACATAATTTAATACTGCACTCGACGCCAAACACTCTGTTTCTTTTGGAGTTCAAGAGGGCTCTCAAAGTTGTTTTTCTTTTAGGCGCGTTGACGGTGACCGTTTGGCGTGGCTGAGTATTGTCGTTACAAATAATAATATATCCAATATAAATTGTAAAAAGCAGACTACTATTTGGGAGACTACATAATATTCAGGATTGGTCAAACACTAATTAAATGCTCCGCCAACACCTCCACCGGATGCTTTGCTTCCCTGCCCGTACCATGTTCAATCTGCTGACGGCAGGAAACACCTGAAGCCACAATCTGCCAGTGATCATCTTTCTTTTCAACCGCTTCAAACAACTCGCGGCGTCCCATGGTCATAGAAATCTGGTAGTGCTCTTTTTCAAAGCCAAACGCGCCCGCCATACCGCAGCAGCCAGAATCGACTACTTCTACTACCGCGTCCGGGATCAATTTCAACGTGTTCAGGGTAGGCTCCACGCCAATTAGTGCTTTTGAATGGCAGTGGTCATGCAAGAGGAATTTTTTTTCTGCTGGTTTAAAGGATAAATCCAGGCTATTTTGCTGCAGTAAAAACTCCTCCATCAAAAACGAATTTTCAGCCACAGCCTGCACGCTGGAGTCGTTCAACAAATCGGGATATTCATCCCTCAAAGTTAGAATACAGCTTGGCTCGCAGCCAACAATTTTATAACCCTGCTCCACGAATGGATAAAGTTTTTCGATATTAAATTGAGCATTCGCCCTGGCTCGCTCTAACATACCCTTTGAAAGAAATGGGCGTCCACAGCACTTTTTTTCTGGTAAAATGATTTCATAGCCTGCGGCTGTGAGAAGCTGAACTGCTGCAACGCCTATCTGAGGATAATTGTAGGTCAAATAAGTATCGTTAAAAAACACTACTTTTTTCTCAGAGCTTGCATATTCATGTTTATGGTTCTTGAACCATTTTATAAACGTCTCTCTGGCAAACGGGGGTAGTTTTCGACGCAGTTCAATTCCAAGAAAATAATGCAATTTCCAACGCACGAGTAAAAAGTTAACCAGCCAATTAGACAGGGGCGCTGTGGCGCAGCCCAGGCGATTTAACAAAGCAATATTTCCAAACAAACGATCCCGCAGAGGCATACCATGAGCTTTATGGTAATGATACAGAAATTCATATTTAAGCTTTGCCATATCCACATTAGTGGGACACTCGCCTTTACATCCCTTACACGCGATACACAGGTCAAAAACCTCACTCATGCGTTTGCTGGTAAATTCCTTTTGGTCTAATCCTCCAGTCAGTACAGCACGCAAAGCATTGGCCCGACCGCGCGTGGAATGTTCTTCTTCCAAAGTGACCATATAGGAAGGGCACATAGTGCCTTCACCATATTTACGGCAAAATCCATTGCCATTGCAAATTTCGATCGCTGTTTCAAAACCACCTTCATTGGAATAATCAAAAAACGGCTGGACAGTTTGAGATTCAATTCTGGGCGCTTTCCTGAAGTTCTCCGTGAAAAACTGGGAGTCCACTATTTTGCCAGGATTCAATATATTTTTCGGATCAAATGCTTTCTTCACTTCACGAAATGCCTGGTACAATTGCTTGCCAAACATTTTCTCATTCCAGCAGCTATGGGCCAGTCCATCGCCGTGCTCGCCGCTAATGGTACCGCCGAATTCCAGAGCCAGACTGCTGACCGCATCTGCCATTTTCGCCATGATTTCGACGTCATGTGGATCCTTCAAATTTAACTTGGGTCGAATATGCAAGCAGCCAACACTGGCATGGGCATAATAGGCTGCATCGGTGCCAAACGACTGGACGATTTCATCAAACCGTTTTATAAATTGCGGCATCTTTTCAGGGGCTACTGCGGCATCTTCTATAAAACCGATAGGTTTCCTGTCTGCTCGCGTGCCCATAAGCAAGCCGAGGCCGGCCTTGCGAATATACCAGACATCAGCCTGCTGTGCATCGTCAATTGCTTTATAACAGGCATAGCCGATTTTATTCTTCGTTAGAAAATCAGAAAGCTTATTAAGCTGAGCAACGAGCTCTTGTTTAGAATCGCCCTGAAATTCGACCAGAAGCAACGCGGCAGGGAAACCATCAACAAAGGATAGCCGGCGTGAATATTCCATAGTACCGCGGGTTAGATCGATAATGTTTTTATCAAGCATCTCGACTGCTGAAGGCTTAAATTCAATTATCGAACTCACAGCCTCTAAAGCTGAAAACATATCTTTGAAATGGACAATGCCGAGAACACTTTGCTTCTTGAGCGGAACCAAATTTATTTTAGCCTCAGTAACCACCGCGAGGGTACCTTCGGAGCCAACTATTAGTTTGGTAAGATTATTGTGCGTATTCTGGACAAATTCATCTAAATTGTAGCCCGCCACCCGTCGGAGAATTTTAGGAAACCGCTTTTCAATCTCAGTTTTATTCTCAGTGACCAGCTCTTCAATTCTGGTGTAGATTGAATTTAGAAAATCTGATTTTTGCAATTTATTCTGCCAGTCACCGGAGGATACAGAGGTGAAGGTTGCCTCTTCACCATTTGACAGAATCACCTTGAGTTCCAGGGTATGGTCGAGGGTTTTTCCATATAAAATTGAATGCGCTCCCGACGAATTGTTGCCAATCATGCCGCCCAGGTTTGCCCGGCTGCTGGTAGCCACATCGGGGCCAAAAAGCAGGTCAAAATTTTTTAAATTACGATTCAATTGGTCCAGCACAACACCTGGCTGGATCCGGGCATAACTTTCTTCTTTGTTGACTTCAAGAATCTTGTTTAAATATTTTGAAAAATCAAGAATGATACCTGCACCGATTGAATTCCCGACAATACTAGTGCCACCACCTCTGGGAATAATCGGTACATTATGTCTATTTGCAATACCCACGGAAGCTTGAACGTCATCAACTGACTTCGGGATGACCACCCCGAGCGGTTCAATTTCATAAATACTCGCATCCGTACTGTACAGAATTCGAGAATATTTATCGAAACGAACTTCTCCTTCAACGTGTTTTCTTAACTCATGGATAATGTCGTGCATATTTACTCCAACATAAAAGGCAAGTAGAGCGTCATACTTGCCTTGAGATTCCCGAATTGATTTAATAAAGTTATCTTTGTTTTTCGATTTCTATAATATTTCAAGATGATATTAATTCTTTTAAATTGACTGCTCGAAACGCCATAATTTTTTCAATGGCCTCCCCTATTTTGTTGTTGGGAGTGGAAGCGCCTGCAGTTATGCCAATTTCTAATTTGCCATCTGGAAGCCAGCCGCTGGTCAGGATAATTCCTTCACTGTCAATCTTTTTATGCTTGATTTTATCTTTATCTAATATACAAGAGGGATCATCAATGTGGTAGGTCGTGGTGAATTGAGAAGCGATTTCAGCTAAATGATTAGTGTTACTGCTATTGTAGCCACCGATCACAATCATGAAATCCAATTTATGATTGTTCATCATTTCGACAACCGCGTCCTGCCGCTCCTGGGTGGCGCTGCAAATGGTATCAAATGTAAGAAAGTTTTCGTTTAAATTTTGTCCGCCAAACTTATTAATCATAGTTTTTTTAAATTGTTCAGCAATAGTCATCGATTCACTGCTAAGCATGGTGGTTTGATTGGCAATCCCTATTTTAGTTAAATCCCTGTCTGGATTAAAATTCGATGATGCTGCTTTTTTAAAGTGCTGCATAAAGCTCTTCTTGTTCCCGCCTGTTGAAATAAAGTCGCAGACTTTCTGGGTGTCCGCTATATCACGGACAACAAGATATTTCCCATTTGTATGCTTGAGCGCTTGCGAACTTGTGGCTATGGTTTCTTCGTGGTAGTATTTTCCATGTATTATGGATGTGTAGCCATTTTTAGCATAGTACTCAACTCTTTTCCAAACGTTCAAAACCGAACCGCAGGTTGTATCCACCAAAATGCACCCCCGCTGTTTTAGAGCCTGAAACTCTTCAACAGACACACCAAAGGCAGGTAGAATAACGACATCTTTTGAGTTTAGACTGTCTGTTGTAATGCCATTGCTATACTTTCCGCTCAGGAATTGAATCCCCATGTCTATAAGGCGGTTGTTTACATGCGGATTATGAATAATTTCACCTGTTAATAAAATTCTTCGCTTGGGAAATTTTTCACGGGTCTGGTAGGCATAGTCAACTGCCCTTTCCACACCATAGCAAAAACCGAACTCTTTCGCCAGGTATATTGTCAGATCGTCTTTATGCAATTGATGGCCATGGGCACGGAGATAGGTCACCAAATTGCTGTAGTAATCTTTATTAAGGATGTGTTGGACTTCTTTTTTGAGCCCCAATCCTCGCGGATAAAAATGAGTAGAATTTGTGTCCTCTGTTTTAATCAATGCTGCACCTTTCTTAGTTGTCTCCAGAGAAGGATCAGAATAATATTTCATGACAGAAAATATAGGAATTTATTAAACAAAGTCAAAGAAAAACAGTCAAATTTATAGTGCTAATATCAGCAAAATTATTTGGGACAAAATAATTATAAAAAGCTTTATTGGGAGAATAATTATCATTTTCCTAAAACTGCTTATATCTGACTGGAAAAATCCTAATAGTTTAGCGACAAGGTGCTGTTTTTATAAATATTTGCCAACTCTACACAACAATACTGACATGATTCCCTTTGAATGAGAGATTGGATTTTAATTTTAGACAATCGTTCTTAGTATGATATCTTCATATTTTTACACGAGTCTTTTATTTAATAATAATAATCATTTTGTCCTTAATTATTTTGCCGTATTTCTTAATATGAATTTTTCAGAATTATTTTTATTTGTGATACTTTTCTCCTTTTATGATTGTGAGAGATCGATATATCTGCTCCAATAACATTACTTTAAATAATTCATGCGGGAAAGTCATTTTAGATAACGAAAGATGTAAATTGGCTTTGTCGATTAAATCTTTTGCTAGCCCTTCAGGACCGCCAATGACGAAAGTAAATTTACTGATTCCATGCAGCATTTTATTCTGCAAGAATTCAGCAAATTTCATTGATTCCATCTGACTGCCACTCTTATCTAAAACAATCACAAAATCATCCGAAGTAATTTTGTCCAGGATTCTTTGACCCTCTATTTTTTTAATTGTATCTAAATTTTTTGCCTCCGCTGAAGCATCCTTGACCGAGATTTGTTGAAATTTGACATATCGCTGAATTCTTTTTGTAAAGTCAACTTCTGCTAATTGCCAGCACTTTTCTTTTATTTTTCCAATCGAGATTATTTTAACTTTCAAAATAGTAACTACCTTTTTATATTATCATTTAATAATTTCAACACTTCCCCAACTTTCAACCTGGTTTTAATGAAAATAACCGGACCAACAAAATCACCCTTTGAGCAATTCAGACTTTCTTTTACAGCTACAATCATATCTTTTCGATTTGCCTTTTTTATCTTGTCCAACTTTTTATGCAAATATTCGGGCGTCCAGAATCCAACAATTTCCAATAAAACTATTCCACCACCGGGGTGTGTAAATTTAAAATCCGGTATAAGTACGGTTTCACCCAGGTCCAAAACTTCACCTTCTCTTTGGATTTCCCAATCGGTTTCTCGCTTTTGGAAACCGTGATAAAAAGCTTCTTCAATTGAACTGTCAAATGGTTTATCCCTCTTATAATAACTTGTTAGTCCGCAATCCTGGTCCAGGTAAAAATTCCGCTGTCCTTTTTCCGTGTTCACGTAGGCCGTCATTTGCCATTTTTGAGCCAAAAGCAACGCAGGTAAAAACCTGGCTAGATTCACTCCATATTTCTGTGTTTTCCTGAAAAGTGAAAAGGGACCGTCAATTAGAATATGATAGGCGTCACCTTCTTTTTGAATTTTATGTATTAGTTGCGCCAGTTTCAGGTACTGAAAAACGATTTTATAGCTGTCCCAAACCTTAACATGCATTTGTTTACACCGATATAAAATGCCCTGGGCTAATGCCAAATTATACCTTCGAATCAATTCATCTGGTTCACTTTTTTGTTCCATTTTAACAAGAACTTGTTGGTCGGGCAAATCCCCGTACAAATAATTCGGTAAAGCGGCCATTTCTTCAGAAAAACGATTTAAAACAAGTTCCCGGGTATTTTGATGAACCAGATCAGCATGCCGAACAACAGGTCGGAATTTTTCTACAAACTCAAAGAATTGTTTCCGAATATCCGAATATTCAAAATCCTGATTTGGTTCAAATTCGGCGAATCCATCTAATACCTTGCACAAACCACGCAAAATTTTATATCCGACCCGGTCTTCTTCATAGGCGTCCAAAGCCCTGTCCAACTCGCCGCGTGTTTTTCCTAAATGGTCCTGGTAGAGGTGAATTAATTTTTGTGCAATAGTAAGATAATAATTAGCGTGTTTACGAGTTAGGTAACGCGGGCTGATAGTACTGTTGTCAATTTTGAAACGCATCAACTCATTGGTAAGCATCGGACCGCCTCCGTCGATATGAAATCTGGCTCTCTTTGGTGCCGCGGGTCACCAGCTCATAAAGCAACGCCTGTTTATTTGGCTGCTTCCTGAGAATGCGACCCAGGCGCTGGAGATGTTCAACAGGGCTTGCAGAGCCGCTAAGAATAATGGCGACATTTGCGCCAGGTACATCCACACCCTCATTCAATACTCTGGATGTAACCAGAACTGAATATACGCCATTTCGAAAGTTGTCCAAAATCCACTTACGTTCCACTGTTTTTGTGTGATGGGTTAGTGCAGGAATCAGGAATGTCTCAGATATTTGATAAACCAATTCAACGCTGAAAGTGAAAATCAGGACGCGATCTTTATGATGCAGCTTTAATAACGACTCTAAAACTTGCCATTTTCGTTCAGCGCTAACCATAATACGCCTGGCTTCCATACGAGCCAGGAAAGCCTTTCGGGCATTTGGGTTATAAGCGCTTTCTTGTAGAAATGTCTTTAAATCCGCTCCGTAAAATTTAATACCTTTTTCCTTGACATAACTCTCATAAATTTGCTGATTTCTACTATAGTTTAGTTTTTCCTTTGGCGTCAAATCCACCGAGATTTTCATGGTTTCGTACGCTGCTAAATGCTCTCCTCCTAAATCCTTGATGCTTTTTTCGTAAACCTGTGACCCGATAAGCCTTTCTAACTTACTATGGAGCCCATCTTGCCTCATGTAAGTCGCAGTTAGTCCAAGCCGAAAAGGCGCAATACTCATTTCAGGAATATGCGAAAAGGTAGCTGCCGGCAAATGGTGTACTTCGTCAAATATTAACAAGCCAAAACGATTGCCATATTTATCCATGTGAATATATGCGCTGTCGTAAGTCGTAACTGTTACGTCGCGAATTTCGTGATAGCCACCGCCAAGAATCCCAACATCTATTCTGAATGCATCAGAAATGAGGTCATACCACTGATTCATTAAATCAAGAGTGGGGAGAACTACCAGGGTGCTTTTTTTTACATGCGCCATTGCTTTCAGGGCTACCCAGGTTTTCCCGGAGCCAGTGGGTAAACAAATGCTGCCCTGACCCTTCGAATTGAGCCAGGCCTGAACTGCTTCCTTCTGATAAAGGCGTAATATGAGTCGCATTCGTAGTTGGAGTTTTACTGTAGAATAATTAACTGCCTGGTTGTCAAATGAAATTTTACGTGTTTTGAACCATTGAAGGATTTCATGATAATACATGGCTTTGGCGCGCCACTGTTTGGAGCGGGTATCCCACAGAAAGAACGGCGGATCGGATTCAAGGTTATACTCTGTCAGTACCAAAGTACCCTGATGAAATTTCAGGACCGGTTTAACCATTGACTCACCCAATATTGAATTTTATTTGGTTACTGAAGCACACATAAATAATGTATAAATTTATTGATACACAAATTTAATTCAATAGGCTTCAAAAAGCAATTTATATTTAACTCAGATTTAGGAGTATAAATATAGGTTTCTGAAAAGTCATTTACCATTTAAGTAGCCTGTTTTATTGGACACTGAATGTCACTGATGTCGATAAAAAGGCGTAATAATTGTAAAATGTAAATCGGGATTTCGGATTTGCCAAAATTATCCGATAGTTGAAAGGTGATATTTTTTGATATTTGTAAACAGCAAATATTTTATAGTTTGTAGCCTATCTTTCTTAGAAAGCCTTTCCTTTCTTTAATATCTTTTTCCTTTTCATCTGCTACAGGTGAATAGCCATCAACCAGTCCCATCACCCCTCGGCCTTGCTCTGTTTCTGCCAAAATAACTTCCACAGGATTTGCAGTCGCACAATAAATTGAACAAATTTCCGGCACATCTTTCAAAGCCTTCATAACATTTATTGGAAAAGCATTCTCCATAAACAAAATAAAAACATGCCCGGCGCCGATATTTCCAGCATTCTTTTTTGCTAATTCTATTAATGCGTCATCTGTTCCTGAATACCTTACCAATCTAGGCCCGGAAGCTTCATTAAAGGCAAGTCCAAATTTAATGCCAGGAATAGTTCCAACCAGAGCTTCGTGTATATCTTCAACAGTTTTGATGAAATGGGATTGCCCCATAATCACGTTTAAACCATCCGGATTATCAACTTTAACCGTTTGGAGTTGCATCTGGGTTCCTCCATGACTTTGGATGAATTTGTTTTATTACAAGGATTCTTATTAAGGCAAGACTATAAAGTCACAGATAATATTACAAAAAGTTAATCACAATGTCAAGAATTTATTACTAATCAAACATAATTTTTCAAACGTTTAGCGAAATTTTCCTGGGCGCTACTGCGTAGTGTGCAAAGTTTAAAGTGACTAAAGTTTGAAGTTCAAATTTAAGATATTTTAAAGGCAAGAAATAAAGCATAAAAACGAAGATTTAGGGGATTGGCTAAAATACGACGCAAATTTAAATTGCTATACATTTTGACAAACGATTGCTTATGAGCTTTAATTAGATGCAATTTTTCATCCATCTCCTTAACTTTCATCAGATTCGTTTGCAAAGTTACAGCAGATTGCAAAAAAAAAGCAACTATAAAAGTTGCCTTTTTTCTTGTAAAAACGAAATGTTATAAGTTCCTCTAAAAATATGTTTTTGAAAGAAGCTATCTTTTTTCAGGAATTCGGGCAGCTTTTCCCTTTAATTCTCTTAAATAATACAGTTTTGCTCTTCTAACTTTACCAGCTCTTAATCTTAATACTTTATTGATATTTGGTGAATGTACCGGAAATATTCGCTCTACGCCAACACCATTTGATATTTTTCGTACAGTAAACGTTTCATTAATACCGCTGCCCTTTCTTTTAATCACGACACCTTCAAAAACCTGAATTCTCTCTTTGTCACCTTCAATAACTTTAGTATGAACGGCAACTGTATCCCCAGGGCCAAATTCGGGTAAGTCAGTTTTTAATTCACCAGCCACTAATGTATCTACCTTATGCATAATGCGTTACCTCCGCTCAATTTTTAAAATATATTTCTATGTATCAATCATTTTACTAAATCAGATCTTCTTTCTTTGGTACGTTCAAGTGCTTTTTGTTTACGCCATTTTTCTATTTCACGATGATGGCCAGAAAGAAGGACATCAGGCACATTCATGCCATTTAAATTTTCCGGGCGAGTATAATATGGACAGTCAAAAATTTCTTGTTGAAAAGAATCAGTTTTAGCAGATTCAAAATCACCGATAACACCCGGAAGCAGTCTCACTATTGAATCTATTACCACCATAGCTGCTAATTCTCCACCGGTAAGAATGTAATCACCAATCGAAAGTTCCTCGTCGACCAGATAGTCTCTTACACGTTCATCCACTCCTTTATAATGTCCACATAGAAAGATAAACTCTTTCTTATTCGTCAGTTCATTGGCAATTTTTTGATTATACGTTCTGCCTTGTGGAGTCATTAAAATAACATAAGGATTGTCTAAACGTTCTTCTTTTTTTACAGATTCCACAGCTTTGAAAAAAGGCTCCGGCTTTAAAATCATCCCCGGTCCACCGCCATAGGGATAATCATCAATTTGCCTGTGTTTGTCGGTAGTGTAATCTCTTAAATCAGAAACTTTAATATTGACAATATTTTTGTCCTGAGCCCTTTTTAAAATACTTTCATTAAATGGCCCATCAAATAAATCAGGGAAACCTGTAATCAATAATATTTTCATTTTCCTCGCAATTAATCAAAGAGCCCTTCCATCGGCTGGATGATTACTTTTCCAGCTTCTTTGTCAATATCTACTATAACGTCTTTAATAACAGGGATTAGAAACTCTTTTTCATTTTTCCTGCAAACAAGAACATCATTTGCAGGCAGATCCATAAACTCCTCAACAAAACCCAAACTTTTCCCTGAAACCGTAATTACTTCAAAACCGATTACTTCAAAGTGGTAAAAGCGCCCTTTCTCAAGAGGTAAGATATCTTCTCTTTTAATGCAGATGAAGGCGCCTCTTAGGTTTTGTGCCTTTTCCCGATTCCTTATATCTTTAAAAGAAAGATATACTTCATGAGCTTGAACAACAGCCCTGGAAATTTCAAGTTCTTCCAATTCCCCGCGATTGCGCTCAATTATAACTGAGCTTAATCGTTTAAATCTTTTCGGGTTATCTGTTAATGGTTTAACTTTAACTTCGCCCTTGAGTCCATGGGCTTTTACTATTTTCCCAATGACAACGTATTCTGTTTGTTGTCTCCGCACTAATAATTACTGATCGTTATTCGAGAATCTCGAGCACAGCACGTTTTCCCATTTTTGCTGACGCTGCGGATAAAATGGTTCTAAGGGACTTAGCCGTTTGACCACGACGGCCAATTACCTTACCCATATCACCCGGTCCAACACGAATTTCGAAAACCACCGTCCGTTCACCGTCAACTTCATTGATCTGAACATCATCAGGATGATCGACTAAATGCTTAATGATAAATTCGATGAATTCTTTCATAACGTCACCTCCAATTGAGTATCAATCCATACCTTCTAATTAAATATCAGGTTCTTTAGTTAATTAATTTCGCTTTCCGGATCAATATAATTAAACCATCATACATTTTAGCTTCAATGTAAAAAATTTGGGAGACGTTTTCACATTTTGGGTAATCTAATTCCTGGATTTTCTTAACTATCTTTTATCTTATTATCTGCATCGTCCTCAATTATAGCATCAGTCACTTCTACTTTTTCCGATTTGTCCGTTTCATCATCTTTCTTTGAACTTTCCTCTTCCTTGCCTGCACCCACTTCGGGGGTAGCTTCCTTGGTATCTCCTTTTTCTTCAATTGTGCTGGTTTCAGCAGTTGTTTTTTTCGCAGCTTCAGATTCTTTTACTTCTTCAACCTGGTCTTTTTTTTCTGCAGTACTTACTGTTGATTCAGTTACAATTTTTTCTTCCGCTTCAGGCGCTTCAGATTCAGGTGATTCCTGCTTGCTTTCGCGCTTCTTCTGTTCAGCGAGAGCTTCATGCCTTTTATGTTTTTCTAATTGTTCACCCTGCCATTTAATGATTTCTTCTTCAATTACGGCTTCATCAACTCCTTTTTTAATTAAATGCCATTTAAATAAAATCCCTTTCCTTTTTAAAAAACTCCTGAGTGTATCTGAAGGGATAGCGCCATTCTGGAGCCAATATAACACCCTGTCCTCATTAATATTAACTATTGCTGGTTCCAATAACGGATTATAGTCACCTAATTTTTCAATGTATCGACCATTTCTTGCAGCTCTTGAATCTATAGCCACTATCCGATAAAACGGTTGCTTCTTCTTACCCATTCTCCTTAAACGTAATTTTACCGCCAAATTAAACCTCCTTCTAAATGAATGATTTCACTCTTGGAATTATTAGAATTGAAACGGCATGCCCTTCAGACCGACTTTACTCATTTTTTTGACCATTTTTTGCATCATCTGAAATTGATTCAGAAGTTTATTTACTTCTTGCACGCTCGTTCCGCTTCCATAAGCAATACGTTTCCGGCGGCTACCGTTAATGATATTTGGCCGTCGCCTTTCGTACGGAGTCATTGAGTTTATAATCGCTTCTGTATAAACAAGTGCACGTTCATCCACCTTCAATCCCTTCATTACCTTCCCTCCCATCCCGGGAATCATCTGCATCAACTCCTCAAGGGGACCCATTTTTTTAATCTGTTGAAGTTGATCGAAAAAATCCTCAAGGGTAAATTCTTGTCTTCGTAATTTTTTTTCTAACTTTCTGGTTTCTTCCTGATCGACTACTTGTTGAGCTTTTTCAACAAGAGTAACGACATCTCCCATACCGAGAATTCTGGAAGCCATTCGCTCAGGATAAAATATCTCTAAAGCGTCATATTTTTCGCCCACACTAATAAACTTAATAGGTTTACCCGTCACTGCCCGAATTGAAAGAGCAGCTCCCCCTCTTGCATCCCCATCCAATTTAGTCAAAACAATACCTGTAAAATCTAACCGTTTAACGAATTCATTCGCAGTATTTACTGCATCCTGACCAGTCATCCCATCTGCAACAAATAATATTTCATCAGGAAGAGTTTTCTCTTTTATTGCCACCAGTTCATTCATTAACTCTTCATCAATATGCAGTCTACCTGCTGTGTCGAAAATAACAGTGTCAAGTCCTTTTTTCCTGGCTTCTTCTACTGCATCTTCACATACCTGAACAGGCGTGCTGTTGGATTGAGTAAGAACACTTACTCCGACATTCTCACCAACTATTTTCAATTGGTCAATGGCTGCAGGACGCTGAAGATCTGCTGCAACTAACATTGGAGAACGACCTTTATTTTTTAAATATTTGGCCAGTTTAGCAGATAGAGTCGTTTTGCCTGAACCCTGTAATCCCACCAACATAATGATCGTAGGCGGCTGGCTTGCTGTCGTAAGCGTCGAATCTACATCACCTAATAATGTAGTAAGTTCATCATGGATAATTTTAATCACTTGCTGAGCAGGAGTGATGCTCTTTAATACTTCATATCCCAGGGCCTTATCCTGAACTTTTGAAATAAAATCCTTAGCCACTTTAAAATTAACATCCGCTTCCAATAAAACCCTGCGAATTTCTCGCATGGCCTCTGCAATATTTTTATCTGTTAATTTACCGTGACCACGAAGTTTTTTAAAAACAACTTCTAATTTTTCTGTTAAATCCTGAAACATTTATTTAAGAATCAATTTATAATAAAAATTCACAGACTTAAACTGTGAATTAATAATAAGAGTCACATATTTCGAATTAAATTAAGCACAGAAATATAAATAAAAATCAGGCTTAATGCAAGTATTTTTTAAGATTATTTCTTAAGAACAGATAAGTAGCGCTTTTCTTTCGAGGCAAGCTTCAGAAGTCAGTTATCCTTAATCCTCTGATAACAAAGATTGTTGTTATACTTCCAACCAATCCCTCAAAAACTGAACCAATAATCGCACTCCTAAACCCGTACCTCCTTTTGGGATGTATGCAGAATCTTTGTCCGCCCAGGCAGTGCCAGCAATGTCAAGATGTGCCCAGGGGTAGCCTTCAGCAAATTCCGCGAGAAATGCCGCAGCAGTTATGGCTGCCCCCCACCGGCCGGATGAATTTTTAATATCAGCATAATGGCTCTTTATATCTTCACTGTAATTGTCCCATAAAGGCAGTTCCCAGAGTCGTTCGCCAGTTTTTTCACCGGCTTGTTTAAGTCGGTTGACTAAGTTCGAATCTTTTCCAAATAGACCGGTGGCATAATGGCCTAAAGCAACAACACAGGCGCCAGTCAAAGTCGCCAGGTCGACTACAGCTTCAGCTTTGTATCTTTTAGCATAAACAAGCGCATCGGCTAAAATCAGGCGACCCTCTGCGTCGGTGTTGACAATTTCGATCGTCTTGCCTGAACTGGTTCGTAAAATATCTCCGGGTTTCATAGAGCTGCCACTTGGTAAATTTTCTGTCGCAGGAATCAAACCCACCACATGCAAAGGGATATCGAGTTGAGCGATGGCTTTCAAAGCTCCCATCACTGCCGCACCTCCAGACATGTCGAATTTCATTTCATCCATTTTATCACTGGGCTTGAGGGAGATACCACCGCTGTCAAATGTAATTCCCTTTCCCACGAACACGATGGATTTTAGCTCAGACTTTGACGCATTGTGTTCTAAAATGATAAATTTTGGAGGTTCTGTGCTACCTTTGGCGACTCCCAGCAGAGCGCCCATCTTGAGTTTCTGCATGGCAGGCTGGTCTAATACTGTACATTTCAATCCGACTTCTTTAGCCATTTCTCGTGCGGTTTCTGCCAGACGCGTAGGAGTTACCCAATTACCGGGATGATTCTGTAAATCGCGGGTGAAATTTGCGGCTTCTGCAATAACTTGACCAAATTTAATTCCTTTTTCCACATCTTCTATAATTTCTGCGGAAGGGAATAGTAAAGTAATCCTTTCCAAAATAATTTTCTCTTCTTGCTTTATTTCTTTATAGTTTAAAAATTGGTAGGCGGCTAAAACCACTCCTTCTGTGATTGTTTGGGCAAGCTCTTTTGTGTTAATATTTTCATAGCTGAAGGTTTCAGCTGCTAAAGTAATATGCTTTTGACCTAAACGCATCAGTGACCTGGTCGCGGTACCAACAGCCTGACGCACTCTTTCTAAATCGAATTTCTCTGTTTCTCCTAAACCGACTAAAAGCAATCGCTTAGCTACAATACTATTTTGAGGATAAAGTAAAGCTATCTCATTTATTTTTGCTCTGAAATCTTTAGTCGTAAAATACTCTTCACAGATTTTTTTCAGGTGGTCATTTCCAGTAAGATGTAATTTTAAATTATTCTGCGATATTCCAACTATTATGACATCACAGACTTCACCTTCTAAAGTAGCTTGTCTATAATTAATTACCATTTAATCACAACTTATTTTAACATTTCAAGCAGTTTTGTGCTCATTTTTTGAGACCTGATTTTGCCTGGCATCTCCGTTGGCAGCACAATTCCATCTTCTGTTATTATACCGGTAAACAGTTCCAAAGGTACTTCATCAAAATAATAATTTTCAATCGAAGTTTCTGGCGGGGGATTCTCCCAAACTTGTTTTGGATCTCTCAATGGTTCCTTTTTAGGAACGAGTTTTTGAGGAGTAAATTTGGTTGATTCACATGCAGTGTAACAAGGCACGATCGCCTCTCTGGCAAGCAACGATATAGCTTTCGTGCCAATTTTGTTGACCATTGTATTTTCTGATAAGCTATCAGCGCCCAACAAGACAACATCAGCCCTCTCTATCCCCATGCTAATTGCTGCATCGACAAGATAAAAAGTCTGAATTCCCAACTCAGAAAGTTCGATTGCACGCTCTCTCCCCTCATAAACCGGCCTCGATTCTGAAAGAATTACTTGAAATGTTTTTCCTTCTTGCTGTGCTTTTTTTATTATTTCAAGAATAGTACTACTGTTGCTGTAGGTTAGTATTAATGCATCCTGATTAATTAAGTTGGCCCCAAATTCAGCAACCCTGGCTACGGCTTTCATTGAGTTTTCATCAAATCTCGCGGCCTCACCAGCAATTTTTCTTGATAGCATTATAGGATCATTAGAAGTCTCATTTTCAATAGTAATAAAGATTGCATTAAACAAATTGGTCAATTGTGCCACATTTGGATGGGCTTTTATTATCTCACCAGCGACCTTTTCTACCTCTAAAATTAGAGTGTTAACTTGTTCATTTACTATCTCTTTAGTCAAGGCTTCCAAGCAATCGATGGTCTTCTGTGCAACAACTCTGGCGCCTGAACTATGGTCATGTTTTATGTTTTCTAAAATTTTAAGATATTTTCTGCTCATTTTTCTCCCTGAAATTAAAAAGGAATTTTAAGACTCCCTACCATTTATCGGCTCTTTTATTCAAAATTTTATTAATCAATCCCCCAAGTTTATAATAATTGACTAACCAGTTGTTGGAATTCAGCCAGGAATCGGGAAGGGAAAAGTCCCAAGCCTAAAGTCCCTGCAACAGCTAAGATTAAACTAAAATATACTGTTGGCAGCATTACTTTAGGTCCCCATTCTCGCTCCGATTCTTTCATAAACATCACGACTACAATGCCTAAATAGTAGTACAATGAAATCATTGAATTAATCACCCCGAGAATCACCAGAGGAATATGACCGGCTTTGACGGCTGCTGAGAACAAATAGAACTTACCGACAAAACCTGCCGTTGGCGGAAGGCCGGCTAATGAAAACATAAAAATTGTCATTACTATTGCAATGAAGGGTTTTTGAAATCCCAACCCTTTGAAATCGTTTATTTCAAGATACTCTTTCTCCTTTGTACTTAAATATGAAAGCACACCAAAAGCGCCAATATTCATAAAAGTATAGGAGAGCAGATAAAATATCACACTTGAAGTCCCTACTTCATTCCAGGCTACAATGCCCACTAAAATATAACCAGCATGTGCGATAGACGAATATGCTAACATTCGTTTTATATTTGACTGGATTAAAGCTGAGACATTTCCGATCACCATTGTTAAAACGGCTAATATCCAAAAAATAATAATCCAGTCTGTATCTGCGCCATCAGTTGCTGAATGCAGTACACGCAGCATTGCAGCGAATCCAGCAGCTTTGGACCCCGTTGACATAAAAGCCGTGATTGGAGTTGGCGCTCCCTGATAAACATCCGGCGCCCACATATGAAACGGTACCAGTGCTACTTTAAATCCAAATCCGACAACAATGAGCACCCCTCCCAAAATCATCAATGGATTGTTTGACAGCGATGTACCAGCCACATTATCAGCGATTTCATGCAAGTCGAGGCTGCCGGCGGCACCATAGACAAAAGCAATACCATACAACAAAAATCCGCTGGCAAAAGCGCCAAGCAAAAAATATTTAAATGCCGCCTCCAATGATCGTGCTTCAGACCTGTTTAGTCCGGCTAATATGTAAAGTGAAATTGAAAGTGTTTCCAAGCCTAAAAAGATAGTTAACAGGTTTGTTCCAGCAGCCATTAACATCATACCAAAAGTCGCAAATGCCACGATAGAAAAAAATTCCGGATAAAGTAAATAACTTTCTTCATATTTGTTAAAAGCCAGTAACATGCTCAGGGCAGCGCCTAATAAAAAAATACCATTGAAAATCAAGGTAAAATTATCGACCGCTACCAAGCCATCAAAAACTAATTTATTTTCTCCCCACAGCTTCACTGTATAAATAACCGTTACTGCCACACCTGTAAGAGCTAAGCTCAGGTGAAACAATTTATTCAACCTTGGAAACAATAGACCCACACCAATGATTACAAAGCCGGTGAGTGCTATGGAAATAGCCGGTGCGATTGCGAATAAATCAATGGTTGTCAGATTAATTTCATTCATGCTTTAACTTTGATCTGCTTTCTACAAGAATTCCATCGATCTCCAGATTATGTGCTTGTTTACTCTGGACAGATTCTATTAAGCTTTCAACTGTTGGCTCCATTTTCTTCAAAAAAGCATTTGGATAGACGCCAATGAAAATTATTAACACCACGATGGGTACAAGCACTGCTATTTCTCTCCTTGAAAGGTCAGGTAAGCGCTGATTTTCTTCTTTATCCAGTTTCCCGAACATGACCCGTTGGAACATTCTCAGCATATAAACTGCAGCCAAAATTACACCTGTCGCCGCCCAAACTGCAAAGACCTTGCTGTTAAGAAAGGCGCCCACGAGAATTAAAAATTCACCAATAAAACCATTTAATCCAGGAAGACCAATAGATGAGAGCGTGACAATCATAAAAAATGTAGCAAAAATTGGAATGCGCCTGGCTAATCCTCCAAAATCTGCTATCATACGCGTATGTCGGCGTTCATAGAGCATGCCGACAATTAGAAAAAGGGCTCCCGTGGAAAGCCCGTGATTAACCATCTGTATCAATCCGCCCTGAATCCCCTGGTTGTTCAACGCAAAAATACCCAACATAACAAATCCCAAATGACTGACACTGGAGTAGGCAACGAGCTTTTTCAGGTCAGGCTGCACCATCGCTACTAAAGCTCCATATATAATTCCAATTATTCCTAACCCAAAAATCCATGGTGTAAATTGACTCACAGCATTTGGGAAAAATGGCAGGCAAAATCGTAAAAAACCGTATGTACCCATCTTTAAGAGCACACCTGCTAATATTACACTTCCGCCGGTTGGCGCTTCGACATGGGCATCCGGCAGCCAGGTGTGAAAGGGAAAAATAGGTACTTTTATTGCAAAACTTAAACCGAAGGCTAAGAACAGCCATGTCTGGTATCCTAACGGAATATTGATTTGCTGAAGTGCAAGAACATCAAAGGTATAGACGCCTGTCAAGCCGCCGTGATAAAAATACATAACGAGAATAGCAACTAACATCAAAAGACTGCCTACCATTGTATAAATGAAGAATTTAATCGCCGCATAAATTCGGTCTTTACCGCCCCATATTCCGATAATGAAATACATGGGAATGAGCATGACCTCCCAAAACACATAAAATAGAAAAAGGTCCAGGGAAACGAACACTCCTAAAATGCCTGTTTCCAAAATAAGCATTGAAATCATGTAACCCTTGATATTCCTGGTAATATTGTTCCAGGATGCCAGGATTACTATTGGGATTAAAAAAGTCGTGAGTAGCACCATAAACAAACTTATACCGTCGATACCTAAATGATAGCTAACGCCTAAAGTTGGAATCCAGGGCATGAGTTCTACAAATTGCATCTCAGCTTTGGCTTCAAAAAGAAAATAAAGCGACAGTGAAACAATAAATGTGACAAGGGCAAAAGCGAAACTGGTGAGTTTAATGGCCTCCTGCCGGTCATTTTTAATAAAGACTATGATTAATGCACCCAGTAAAGGTAAAAATGTAATAATTGATAATAGTAAAATATTCATAATTATCATTTCAACAAGAAATAACCAATTATAATCACAACTCCTAAAACAATGGAAAGCGCATAATTTTGTACCATGCCAGTTTCAACTCGTCGTAACAGGCTGCTGCTTTTGCCCACTAAGACAGCCACATTGTTTACCAGCCCATCGATTATTTTTACATCCATCCAGCGCCACAAAATCACTTTCGATATAAAATTTAATGGCCTTACAATTATTAGGTCATATAATTCATCAACATACCACTTGTTACAAAGGAAAGAATAAATTCCTTTCATTTTTGATGTTATCTCGACCGGTATGGAAGGTTTTGAGATATAAAAATAGTAAGCGAAACCAATCCCCATAAATGCAATAAGCGCTGAAATCGCCATGAAACTTAGTTCTAAATTTAACAATCCATTCCCCCCTTCTGCAACTTCTAATACTATAAATTGAGAAAAAACCGGATCGAGAAAGTGCTCAAATTTATTAAATAAGTGTGGAATTCCAACGAAGCCACCGACAATTGACAGAAAAGCTAAAATAATCAACGGGACGGTCATGATTCTCGGCGATTCATGTATGTTTTGTTTCACCTCTTCTGATACTTTTGAGCGCCCGTAAAATGTCAAATAAATAAGCCTGAATGTATAAAACGCTGTCAGGCCGGCAATAGCAGCGCCAACGAACCAGAGTTTAAATCCACCAAACGGGCTGCTGACAGTCTTCCATAATATTTCATCCTTTGAAATGAATCCAGAAAGAAAAGGTACCCCGGCTAAAGCCAACGCCCCTACTAAAAAGACTCTATAAGTGACAGGAAGTTTATTACGCAATCCACCCATTTTGGTCATATCTGTTTCGTTGTGCAGTGCATGCATTACACTGCCAGCGCTCAAAAAAAGCAACGCCTTAAAATAGGCATGGGTGCTCAAATGAAAGATGCCGGCGCTAAACGCTCCGACTCCGCACGCCAAAAACATAAATCCCAATTGGCTTATGGTTGAATAGGCCAGCACTCTTTTGATATCCGTATTCACCAATGCAATGGTTGCGGCAAAAAATGCTGTAACAATGCCAATAAGCGCAACTACGTTTAAAGCAACTGTAGATTGTAAAAAAATCACATGACAGCGCGCTACCATATAAATCCCGGCAGTCACCATGGTAGCGGCATGAATAAGTGCAGAAACCGGGATCGGACCAGCCATGGCGTCCGGCAGCCAGATAAATAACGGAATTTGAGCAGACTTGCCAATGGCGCCAACAAAAAGTAACAGTGCAATTGCCGTGGCCACTCCCGCGCTCAAACCTGAAGCAGCCTGAGTAAAAACAGAATTGAAATTTAATGATCCAAAAATTGAAAAAACCAGAAAAATGCCAAGTAAAAATCCAAAATCTCCAACCCGGTTAACAACAAAAGCTTTCCTGCCTGCATAGGCGTTATATTCATCTTCAAACCAAAAGCCGATTAGTAAATATGAACAGAGACCGATCCCTTCCCATCCTACGAACATCAGGAGAAAATTATCAGCAAGAACCAGAATAAGCATGGAAAAAGTAAAGAGGTTCAGGAAGGCAAAATAGCGAGCAAAGCCTCGGTCGCCTGCCATATATCCTATGGAATACACGTGAATGAGCAATCCGACACCGGTCACCACCAAAATCATCACCAGGGACAATGGATCAATCAGAAAACTTATATTTACCTGCAAATTGCCAGTTGCAATCCAGGTATAAATTGATTTGGATATCGCTCGTTGCGCTTCAGGTAATTTTAAAATATTATAAAAAATAATTATGGAGAACAAAAATGAAAAACCAATTGCGAGCGAAGCGATTACACCAATTTGTTTTTCTTTAAACCGGCTCCCGAATAAACCGTTTATCAAAAAGCCAATGAGTGGGAAAAGAGGGACAAGCCAAATATATTCAATCATAATCACCATTTCATAATATTTATCTCATCCACATAAACAGAATCCTTCAATCTAAAAATAGCCACAATTAATGCAAGTCCAACAGCTACTTCGGCTGCAGCAACTACCATAACAAAAAAAACAAAAATTTGTCCGTCTAATGAATTTAAATGTCTGGCAAATGTAATAAAAGTTAAATTTGCGGCATTTAGCATAAGTTCAATGGACATAAATATTACTATCGCATTTCGCCGGGTTAGTACGCCGACAATCCCGATAGTAAAAAGGATTCCGCTCAATAGAAGATAATACGAGGTTGGGATTATCATCAATTATCTCAACTTTTTTTTGCTAAAATAACCGAACCAATGATGGCAGTTAACAACAACACAGAAGTAACTTCGAAGGGAAATAAGTACTTTGTAAATAAAAGCTCTCCAATGGATCGAGTATCGCCAATTTGAACTGAGGATTTCAAAACCGAAGCTTCCTGTGTAAATATAGCGTTGTCAGAAATTAAGATAAAACCAAGTTCAATCAGTAGTATTCCTGTTATAAAAATACCCGAAAAGAGTAACAGCTTACTTGTTCGTTCCTTAGTTTTATCACTTGTCAAGCCTAAAAGCATAATTACAAATAAGAACAGAACCATTATTGCACCTGCATAAATAATAATATGTACTGCCGCAATGAATGGTGCATTTAGTAAAACAAAAAGTCCAGCAAGCATAAACAGGGTGAGAATTAAAAAAAGAGCAGAATAGATGGGATTTCTGTGCACAATCATCATGATTGCTGCAGCAATTGCAATTACAGCGAATAAGAAAAAAAGAACCGTTATCAAAGCAATTTTATCCTTTTAAAAGAAAATCAGATGAACCAGAAAAAACAGTGGCACTAAAATAATAACTGAATAAAACATATATCCAAAAAAACTGGGCATTTTAACACCATTTTCTTCGGCTATCGACTTCACCATAAAGTTTGGAGCGTTGCCAATATATGTATTGGCTCCAAAAAATACAGCGCCGGTTGAGATAGCCAATAGAATTGGTACAAACGACTCCATTTTTTGGATAAGGTCTCCTGTAAATCCATGCTGATGTAACGCATCGGTTGAGTATCTTAAAGCCTCTGCGATCTGCGCTTCAGATAAATGTAAACTCCCTAACGCGGTATTAAAAAAGGTTAAATATGTTGGAGCATTATCAAGAAAACTTGACAGCGTACCTGTAATCCAGAAATAATGCCAGGGCTCTTTCACAAGGTTAACCAGAAACGCTAACTGGCCCTCGGAGCCAGCCTGTAGTATTTTAAGCGCAGGGATAATAGTCATAAAAATTCCAGCAAACAGAATGGCCACTTCCTTAATTGGGAACCAGGTGAATTCGTTTCCTTCTCTTGTTGCTTTGGCGGTAAAACGTAAAGATGCCAGCCCCATCAATATTAGAAACATATCACGCGCCACGAATTCCGCTGGCAGATGAACTCCCAAAATGTTGATAGTGCCAATTTTCACATAGCCGCTAAAAACAACACCAGCAATAATTCCTACAAGGAAAATCAAATTTGTTAATCCTTCAATAGCCAGTTTCTCTTTTTTGATTACGTGGGCAACATGTCGTTTAGTTTTGGGCTCATCAACCTCTTCCTCAACAACAATGGTGCCGCCATGTTCATCATCAACATGTAAATCAATTCCTTTGACCCCATACCCTTTGCCGGCAAATCCTTCTTTTCTATACATAATTGTATCAAACAGGAAGAAAATTAATAGCAAAGAAATTGAAATAAATAACATGGGTTGAAACAAATTAAATGTCCAGAAAAAAGGTACGCCGTGTAGAAATCCCAGAAATAGCGGTGGATCACCAAGAGGGGTTAAAGACCCGCCTATATTACTCACCAGAAAAATAAAAAATATGACGATATGAACTTTGCTTTTTCTTTGATTGTTCATACGCAAAACAGGACGAATGAGTAGCATGGAAGCGCCGGTTGTGCCAATCCAGGAGGCAATCATGGTGCCAATTAATAACATTACTGTATTTGATACAGGCGATCCCCACAACGAACCTTTTAAATATATTCCCCCGGCAACAGTAAATAATGCCCAAAGTAACACAATGAACGGGAAATAATCTACAATATAAATATGCAGTATTTCATAGAAAGCCTCTCCTTTATATGCAAATACGAAAGGCACGGCAAATATGACGGCCCAGGCAGCAGAAACTTTTCCAAAATGATGATGCCAGAATTCAGGAGCGACCAAAGGCAAAACAGCTATGGAAAGTAATATTCCAACAAAAGGAATAACGCTCCAAAGTGCAAGGTCAGAGCCAATTCCTGCTGCTTTCCCATGCTCTTGTTCTTCTAATCCCTCAATACTTACAGCAAAAACTGATGATAAAGATAATAGCAGAAAAATTATAACGACTGGATAAATTAAATTTCGCATGAAAATTCTTACTTTTATAAATTAATTGGGCAATATCATTAATAAAATCGTTTTCTTTCTGGGACTGAACACCTGATTTATTCTTAATTTCTAACTCAAGGTAGAAAAAAAGAACTACGTTGCAAGGAAATTGAAGAAGAACGGTTTGTTCAAATAATCGAAGATTAAGTATAACAATATTCGTATAAAAGTCAAGAAAAAAGTTGGAATTTACGTGAAGCCTGTATAACAGTGAAGGTTTGTTCGATTAGTGCTATTTCCATTTGGATTAAATGACCCATTCAATCATGTGGAAGCCTCGATTCATCGAGGGTAAAAACCAAATAAATTTGGGCGTCCGTTTGTTTACTTTAGCAAAACCATCATTTTTGCCCTTTCAAATTTACCTGTTTTCAAACGATAAACATAATTTCCGGAGGCTACAACAAGCCCGAGACTATTTTTACCATCCCACATAATTTTGTACTGCCCGGCCTTTCTTTCTTCATTTAGTAATGTCCGTACAAGTTCGCCCTTTAAATTATAAATTTGAAGGTTAACATGAGTTTTTTCAGGCAGATTAAAATTAATTCTAGTTTTCAAATTGAATGGATTGGGATAATTTTGGAATAATTGAAATTCCTGAGGTAAATTGCCTAAATTATCTGAGACATGGTCAATTTGCACTTTCAGTGGTGTATTGTCTATGGATGCAAACATTGCTTTTGTAATCTGAATATCTGAATCAGCATCGAAATCAGGCTGCAGTTGTGCCGCAAGCTCTATTAATCCTGCAGTTATATCAACCGCACTCTTTTCTTTTTTTAAATAGCCCAATATCTCTATTGAATTTGCAGAGATGTGTGAACTAATCATCAAATTGAATTTATTTTGCTTTATAAATGGCTTTGAGAACTTAATCTTTGCAGCATCAAATTTGAGTTTTATCTGGAAACCGCGAACAGGAGCCTTGCATTCTACAAAAATTGGTATGAATACAGAATCTTTGGTCGAAGTTTTCGGTTCAGCAACAGATATTTTCACAAGAGTTTTATTCTCGCGTTCATTAATTGACTGTTTAGCCAAAACTTCCACATTATTTTTTTCAATATCTAAATCTAATATATTTAAAATATCAAATAAGTCGACATCCCCATCTTTATCAATATCTCCCCGGCCCAATAGTTCTGGATCATGATTTATCTGTTCGAAAGCAGCTTGTTTTAATTCTGCTAAATTTGGTACAATTGTCTTTTCAGTTTGTTCTAAAATTGAAAAAGCATCATTACTTACCGTTGCAGTCCTTGGATCAGATACATCAGAAATTCTAACGACACAATTATCTGAAACAGAGTCTGGCACTCTCCAGATAAACCTGCCAGTATTCGCAGCTCGAGCAGATATTGACGACCAGGACCTCCCGTTGTCTAGCGAATAACCCAATCTAATATAATCAGTAGTCTCCGCCGATTGCCATGTCAGAATATGGGTGCTGCCAGCGGTCCATTGCTCGCCGCCTTTAGGAACTGTTAGTGCAATCACTACGGGTCCGGCTACAATAAAATCTGTTTCACTAAATCCAATCCCAAAGTCGGTAGTCACACTAATCTTGCCGGTTGACGCTCCTGGCGGAACCAGAGCCCGAATGCGTGTTTGTAAATCAATACTTATGGTTTCGGCGTCTATTCCATTGAAAGCGACATTGAGGATATCTGCATCACTCTGCACATCAACAATGCCATCAAACCAAATCCCGGCCATAACTGCATATCCCGTATCATTTGGATGGACACTATCGTCCATGTAATCAGTTTGCCAATTTGGATTGGCATTAAATGCTTCACTGTTACCAACATAATATAAATTATATCCAGCAGACCTCTTGACCGTTATCAGATCTCTGATATAATTATTTAGAGTGGTTGTCTTTGCATTTCTGTTACCTATTCTTGGTATAACACTTGAAATTAGAGTGATGATATTAGAATCAAAGTTTTTAATGACATCCATGATATTGCTGATTTCATTAATTGTACTTTCCGGTGTTTGAAATTCAGAAATGTCATTAGTGCCGATGTGGAGAAGAATCATATCTGGCGGATTTTGGGTCAAATAGCCATTTAATCCTGCAAGCAGCTCATCGGCTCTGTAACCGCTGTGGCCCTCATGATGTTTGTCGAAACCCCAACCATTACTTTTGGAGCCCACGAAATTATACTCAATTCCCTGAGAATCTAATAGCTCAGCCAGGTCATTTCGATAACCTGCATTGTCTGTTGAGCCATGCACGCCTTGAGTAATTGAATTTCCTAAAGGCATAATTCGTAAAGTACCACTTTGATTTGAATTCCCGCTAATGGAGCCAATGAAGTTTGTGCCAATTATGGTTACCTCTGTTCCAACGCCACCGGTAGTCGGCGTGAATGCTGTAATTGTTGGTGAAGTAGAGGGCGCTTCACCTGTTTGTATAATCAACTCAGGGGCTTTCTCCCCATCCTTCGAGCTGTACTTCACAGCATCCGTTGAATTACTTTTCAATGCAAAACTGTAAATACCATCCCCGACTATTGCGGCGGTCACGTCAAATTCCACAAACTCGTTAGGGCTTACAGTTCCCAGGCTGCTCAAGGCAGCACCCGTAATTTCAGGAGCATTTTCCCAGGCAAGTCCCATTTCATCCCAGGGGGTGGCAGTGGTTTGATAATTATTTGAGACTGAATATACTCCGCCACCATCTGCACTACCATCAATGACCTGAAGTCGAAGTTTGGCACTCTGTATCGGACCAGTTAGACCAGTGGCATTAAACTTCAAGTATGTAATACGGTAGGCAGAAGACAATCTCACTTTTAGTTGATTATCATCACCATAGTTATTCGAAGGTCTCGAAGAACGAACATACGCATCATCGGTGGATAAGAAAGTAAGTGTTTGCGAGGAAGAAGTCACGGTAAAAGTGTCTATACTGATATTCATTCCTGCTGAGTTGATCACACTAATTGGACCCGTGGTTACGCCCGAAGGTGCATTCGCACGAACTTGGGTATCCGAATCTA
>CAZIKB010000082.1:0-29018 GCA_964539665.1 uncultured Cytophagia bacterium | reverse complement strand
CCTATTACAAAATACTAAATTAAAAGATTGTATAATGCAATATTTTGACACTACCGCGAATCCCAATTCGCCGCCACGTTCAGCGGCCCATTTTCTTACAGAATGTTTTCTGGCCAACTCCGAAAAATCTGCTCCGTTTTGCAGCTTCTCGTAAAGCATTGTTGCCTTTTCTTCTGATTCTACTAATATCTCTCTTACATTTGCTTCTTCCGGGAAATAGTATTGATCCGAAAATTTGTCATAATGGCGCCTGATTGCAGCGAGGGGTACTGTCACCGTATCGGTAATGGCCTCTTTCATTCTCTTTAAAGTATAATTTCTTATTTCACGAGCCGTAACATCTTTCACTTCAGGATTATTCTGAAGATTTTGTTCCTTTGCTTTTTCAAGTAAATATTTCCGTACAACCAGTCCTTTAATGTAATCCTTTAATCTCTGCTCACTTGTGATTAACTGTTTTTGACGGCCTGAGGTGAAACCAGTCAGTTGAAGTAATGTTTCCAGGTTCCATTCTCCACCTTTGAAAGCAACAATCGGGGCCTGTAAACCGTTGTCTGCCAGAGTCAAAGATTTATCGTTTTGATTGTCTTTGGGTGTAAACAGATCTTTTTCGCTGGTATTTTGGATTTTACTAAATAATAGTTTCAGGGCTGGTTCGTTGAACTTAAATTCTAAATATTGGTCAATTTCGCTGGTAAATTCCTTGATCGCTGTTTTACTTTGCACTGTGAGCAGATACAATTCAATCTTATTCTTTCGTTTTTGGTATTCGTATTCTGTTATGAAAGGATTAGCTTTTCTGTCTTCAACTTTTATGATGCTATAGCCAAAGTTAGTCTTGACGGGTTTAGAAATCTCTCCCACTTTAAGGCTGTATGCTGCCTCTTCAAATGCAGGGTCCATATCTCCGAGTGTGAAATAGCCCAAGTCGCCTCCATTTGAACTTAACAGCGGATCATTAAAGGTCATGGCGGCTAAGTCATCGAACGAATAGCCGACCTGTAATTTAGCATACAATTCATCGGCATCATCTTTCGTACGAGCATAAAGATGTTTAGCGCTGACCTGCGTTTTTAACTTTACAAACGCCTTTCGAATATCGGCATCTGTAATTTGCATCCGGCTCTGTACCGTATGTTCAGCATAAGCATCTAAAAGGGTTTGCTGAGTAATTGCTTCGATTTCCCTTTGGAAGTTTTCGCTTTTATCAATTCCGGTACGTTTTGCCTGATATATTAGAATTTCTTCGTTTATCAGACTGTTGCACACTGTGGTGCGCGCTTGAAGATTGTCTCTTATATTTGTTAGCTGCATTAATTTTGCATACCTTTGCGAAAAATCATCCACAGTGACTTTTCTGTCCTCAAATTTTGCAAGATATTGTTGATTAGATTGTGCACATTGCCAGAAACTTAATGGAATAATAATAATGGAACAAACTGTAATGATTTTTAACTGTATCATTTGCATGATAATTTGATATCATCTGTGTTATGGTAAGTGCGAAAATCTTGTTTTGTCTGTTTTAAATATTTTAAAATTTGCATTGTCTCACTTCAGGATTACACCCGTTTTCGGTGGAATCTCAAAACTTAAATTTGCTTCATTTGTTTGATAGGATTGTTGACTTATCAGATCAATCCAACTTTTTTTAAAAACTGGATGCTTAAGCAACAGCGATATTGTTTGTGATAAATCAGAATTGTTTAGAGCGATTATCAGGTTTTCTGTCTCATTGAATCTCTTAAATGCATAAATGTCGTTTGTGTCGTCCATATATAAAGTTTCGATCCTGCCGGCTTGCAAGGCGGAATGTGAACGACGAATATTGACAAGCATCTTATAATGATTAAATAAATCCCAATTGAACCGATTTTCGTCAACAGGTCTTGTTTGGGCCATGGGATGCGATATTTCGTTTGCATAGAGCAATTCAGGCCACAGCATGGGTTTCCGGCAATCGGGATCATCGGCGCTCCACATTCCCGCTTCATCACCATAGTAAATCATTGGCGCCCCAATATAGGTCATTTGGAAAATAACGATGAGTTTTTGAATCAGAATTTCTTATTCGGTGGGTTTTCGGATTTGATAATTGGAGTTATCTCTTGGGGTGTCTCTATGATCGTAATCATCATCGAAATTGATAATTTGAGAGGCTAAACGATCGGTGTCGTGACTATCCATCAGGTTCATTAAGCATTGATTCACTTCAGACGGATAATCATTTCTCATTTTTTTTAATCGATTATCGAATTCCGAAGCAGTAATTTTATTTTTATTGTCAACAAAATAGTGGATAACTTCTTTGGCCCATCGATAATTCATGACGGTGTCGAATACATCGCCTTCAAGCCAGGGACGTGCATTAAACATTTTATTTTTGGGCCAATCTTCCCACCAGACTTCCACCACAATGTAAGCTTCTGGATTTATCTTCTTAACCTCTTTTCTAAATTCACGCCAGAACTGTATGTCAATTTTTTCAGCAACATCCAGACGCCAGCCGTCTATTCCATCGGATGGATCGCCATCATTATTTGGGTCCATCCAGCGTTTTACTGAATTAAATACGTAGTCACGTGCTTCTGGAATGAGGCCATTCCCTTCTTCTCGAATTTCCGGCAATTCTTTTACTCCGGCCCAGCCTTCATAGGCGAATTCATTTTCCGGGGTAGCAGGATTATCCCATTCGTTTATTGTATACCATGAGACAAAAGGCGATTTTTTTTGATTTTCTAACACATCTTGAAATGCCCAAAAATTTATGCCTGTATGATTAAAAACCCCGTCAATAATGATTTTAATCCCATTAATATGACAGGCTTCGATTAATTTTAAAAATAAGGAGTCGGCAGTTGTCCATTTCCAGGTAGCTGGATCGTTGGGGTTTTCTGCCGCAATGAGTTCCCTGTCCCTTTCAGGATTTGGGCCAAAATTGTCATCAATGTGATGATAGGTTGCTCCATCGTATTTATGCAAAGAAGGTGATTCAAAAAGCGGATTGAAATAAATAGCATTGATTCCTAAATCTTTTAAATAATTTAATTTATCCAGTACTCCCAGCAAATCACCACCATATCTCCGTCTCTGAACATGAAAATAAAAATCTTTTGCTCTGTTTTCCCATGATTGAAATGCAAACCAATCACTTTGCCAGGAGGCTATCTTGTAGGGACTATCTAAATCATGCGGCCATGAACCCGTGATATCTTCTAATTGAGGATCATTCGTCTGGTCACCATTTCTGAATCTTTCGGGAAATATCTGGTACCAAACTGCTTCTTTAGACCATTCTGGAATATTTGCATGGTTGTTCACGGTCGAGACTTTTTCTCGACAGGCTATTAAGCAATTTAAGACTAAAAATATTAAACTTAATTTTTTAATAATATTCATATCGTTAAAAATGATAGTAAACCGTGCGTAATTATCCCCCACAGCTTGCTCTCACAACTATTGTTGTATGAAATTGTTGTTTGAATTCATCATTTGGTTGATTATAAATCTTATTCATCAATCGTTCAACAGCCAGTTCACCCATTTCCATGATTGGCTGGCGCATGGTAGTCAAACCAACATACTGAGCTAACTCAATGTCATCAAATCCAATTATGGCAATGTCTTTGGGTATTCTCAAATTCACTTCTTTAATAGCTTCCATAGCCCCAATCGCCTGAATATCGCTTGAAACGAAAATAGCTCTTGGCATGTTATCTCCCATTTGCAAAAATTGCTTCATCGCTGTATAACCTGCCTGCTTATTAAAGCCATCTGATTCATTGGCAAAATCACAAGCAACAAAATAATTTTCATCAAAATAAATATTATGCTCCCTTAGTGCTTTCTTATAACCTTCAAGGCGTAATTTGGCAGGGTAACTTTTTAATTGTCCATCTATCATGGCAATATTTTTATAACCGATATCAACAAGATGCTTGGTGGCTAAATAGGCTCCTTCTATATTATCAACTGAGATGGAATCCAGGTTAGTGAAGTTACTGTCCACTAATACAATTGGAAGTTGACTATGAGTGAATTTATCTGCATAATCTTTGGTGATTTCCAAAGAAACCAATAACACACCATCAACTCGTCTTTCTTCTATTGTGCGTTGAAGAAAAGTCTCCTTTTTATGAGCAATGTCTACGCTATATAGAATTAGGTCATATTTATATTCGGTAATTTTTCGCTGAATTGCACGCAGCAATTCTACAAAAAAATAGCCTGTAAAAAACGGAATGATACAGGCGATTGTGTTTGTTTTTTTTCTGGCCAGACTTTGAGCAACAGTATGAGGTTGATAATTCAATTCTTTAATGGCCCTCATAATCTTATTTTTGGTTTTCAGGGCGATTTGCGGACTATCATTTATTGCACGAGATACAGTCCCAATTCCTACACCAGCTTTTTTAGCTACATCGTAGATTGTTGCAGGCATTTTATTATTTTTTGGCTTTATTAAAACGGCACCATAAGTGAATGGAATTTAATCGTGGAAGTGCTTCCATGATATGCTTAGTATAGTAAAAAAAAAACGTTTGTCAAGGTCTTTTATTAAAAAAATGTAAAATTGCATCAATTTGATTTGTTGTCAGGTTAATTAGATAATTTATTCAGAAGAAATGAGAGGTGTGAGGGGGTAAGGTCTGTGAATACCGAGTTTATTGTGACAAATCAAAAAAAACAGTAATCCCCCAGTACGACCAGGATGTCAAAGTGTAATTTAAAGGGATCTTTCCGTAATTAGTTTAATTTTACAATCCGAGCAAACGGGCTGCATTTGCACCTAAAATGTCCGTTCTATCCTCCTCCGAAATATTCAATTGTTTAATACTTGCAAGCATCTTTTCCAGACTGCCGATTTGATGCGGATAGTCGCTCCCTGCCAGGAGCTGCCCTGTTCCGGCAAAATCAAGTGCAAACTGCAAGGCGTTAACGTCGAAGTTGACTGTGTCATAGTAAAAGTCCTTCAAGTATTCACTCGGAGGTTTAGTTAAATTTTCCCGGCATTGTTTAAAGGCCTCGTATCCCCGGTCGAATCGCTCTGCAAGATATGGAACAGCTCCGCCCAGGTGTGCTAAAACCCACTTGATATCAGGAAACTTTTCGATGACTCCACTAAAAACTAGACTTGCGGCAGCTAAAGTGGTGTCGGTAAGAAAGCCAACCAATGGCATGAGCATGTAGTCTGTCATCGCTTCCACGCCCATTGGATATGTTGGATGAATGAAAAATACTACTTTCAAATCGTTGGCCTTTTCGTAAAGCGGCCAAAAACTCTGATCGCTAAGGGCAGTTCCGTTCGCATTACTGAATAAGGTGACTCCTTTCAAGCCCAATTCACAAATCGCACGTTCAAGTTCAGCAACACACTCTGCAGGATTGTTCAGAGGGAGCGTTGCCAGAGCTGGAAAAGTATCACCATAATCATTTTGGATATTAGCATAGAGCTCATTTACTTTCCGGCTCAATTCAACAGAACGTTCCGGCGTCTCAATCAGTGTGCCTGGCGCGGTGAAGGAGATTACCTGTCTGTCTACACCGAATTTTTCAAGAACAGTTTTCCGAAAATCCATATTTCTGTGCCCGGGAACCAGAATGTTGTAATCGCCGGGGGAATGCAGCACGGGATTCTTATCAGAATCGAATGTTACTTTATAGGCGCTGGGGCCTGCTTGAATTGCTTCAACATATTCTGTGGGATATACATGATTGTGAAAATCGATAATAGCCATAGTGTTTCTCCTTATCATGTTCTTTTTTTTGCCCAGATATAATAGACGGGTAATCCAATTAAAACAATAGAAAGTCCAACCAGACTTTCGCTTGTGTTGGAGATGATTTGATTAATTACGATGACAAATGAAAAAATTATAAATAGCGCTGGGACAACGGGATAGCCCCAGATTTGATAATCACGGCGAATTTGCGGCCGTCGTCGAAGCAGGAACAGTCCTGTTGCCATTAAACCAAAAAAGAGCCACTCGGTATAAATAACCCGGGTAAATAATTCGCGATACGTGCCGCTGGCAACCAAAATTGAAGACCACAATCCCTGAATCACTATGGCCCTTGCAGGTGTCCGGTGGCGGGGGTGTATTTTACCCATCCACTGAAATAGCAGACCGTCTCGCGCCATGGAATAATACACTCGCGGGCCAGCCAGTATTATACCAATAAGAGCGCCAAATGTTGAAAATATGACCAATCCAGACATCAGCGCACCACCGCCAAATCCAATGAGAGCATCTGCAGCATCTGCCGCAATTCTTGAAGACGAAGCTACTTTATCGAGCGGCAGTACATACATATACACTGCATTCATTGCAACATAACACAATGTAACGATGATGGTTCCTACGATCAACGCGCGGGGTATGGTCTTGCGTGGTTTAATAGTTTCTTCGGAATTGTAGGTAACCATGTGCCATCCGCCGAATGCAAACAGTCCGGCGATCATCGCCAGTAAAAAGTTCTCAATGGAAACTTCTGTTTTTACAAGATGATCTGTAACAAAGTGTTCCGGGAGACGCGAGCCCAATATAAATCCAAAGACTATAATTATAACAATGGCGAGTATTTTACCGAATGTGATAAGTGTTTGTAGAATGCTGCCGAGCTTTACTCCTGCATAATTTATAGCAGTTAAAGTTAAAATGCAGCCAATTGCCACTATCTTAATTCCGATATCATTCATTGGGTAGAAGTAGGCAAAGTATCGTGCAAAAATGACGGAAATGGCAGCTATAATTCCAGAGTGCATGACCCAGAACATGGCCCAGCCCCACAGGAATCCTAATGCCGGGGAAAATGCTTCTTTAAGGTATACATAAACTCCGCCGGATTGAACAAAAATTGACGCCAACTCTGCACACACCAGGGCTCCGAACATAGTTAGGATACCAGAGGCCAGCCATACCAGAATAATTCCTGTAATGGAAGGTACTAAACTGGTAATTGCCGACGGCTGGACAAAAATGGAAGAACCAATTATTGTACCCACAACCAAAGCTGTTGCATGCGGCAGACCTATTGCCCGACGTAATTCCGGAGCTGGTTTTGTGTTCATAGTCAATGCGAGGTTACTGAATTTGTATGATTACAACATTACATATTAACCTGTGTTTAATATGTCTAAGACACGTTGCCGATAACCATGACTTTGGTCATCAGCAGCAATCAAATCGATTCCTGAAGGTGCAGCTACACCCAGGCCCAGTTCAACCGCACGGGCAATCTGCTCCTGTTCAAAAATCTTTGGCTTCATGATCTGCTCGTTACTTCCGAGTGACTTCAAAACAGCAACACCTACTGCGTCAATAGCGACCGGATCAGCTGATGCCAGGAATACGTTGCCTTTGGCCAGTTTTCCGTTTGATGGCCCGCCGTCCACAAAGGCATCAACTCCGTCCAAAACGATGAGATCAGGTTTAATTGGAGCGTTTATCTCCGCAATCATCTTGCGCTGGTTGGGTGACTGGTGGAGTTCTCTCATGTAGTCAAAACCATGCCGACGTGTGGGGACCACCCCGACCTGGAGTTTGAGCGACAATGTGAACACACCTCCGTATTGGTGGGTTTTTAGGCAGCATGTGCAAATCAGGCATTCAGCCTCAAGTATCGGACGAGCAATGCGAAATCCGTTCTGCCAGTGGCTGTCCTCAGGTTTAATTTCTACCCAGTCTTTTTTGTCAAGATCATCAAAGTTGATTATTTTTACATCCCGTTCTTGCAGGAGCGGCAGGATACCTTTTTCTTCCATGACCTCCAGCGTGGGGGGATAACTTCGTTCGCCAAGGCTGACAGTCTTGGCTCCCATATTCCAGATTTCGTCCACCAGTGCGACTAATGTATCGTTGTGAGTTGATCCGGGTGTCACATCAGCGGTGTTGAAATTTGGTTTGATTAGAACATCTTTATTTTTTACAGAATTGAAGTTCAAGGCAGCAATGGACGTCCTAACTGCCGATTTTCGATCCTCCGTATTTAGCAACGCCACCTGACTTGTAGGACGTGGTGCACATAAGGTTCCTTGCATGCCTAATAACAAAGCTCCACTGGTCACACCGGTATACTTTAAGAAATCCCTTCGGCTGATTCCTTCTTTCGACTTATCATTTCTGTCAGTCGATTCTTTTTTCATGGTTATTCTCCTAAATTAATTGCAGGGTGACGTCTGTTGATTCTGAAAACTATTGTTTAAAATAATTAATCTTTGTAATGAAATCAAGAAAATAATACATTCGGGTGGCGCCTACTACGATAATCTTCACATGACCCGTTAGAAATGTATTTCAAAATTCAGCAAAACACTGCTATTCATCGGTGTTGCTTTAATAATCGTGATTTAAGTTTTTTCTTATAAGTGTCTGTTAATTTAAAAGTGACTATTTTTCTTTGCCTGAACTTTTCATATTCATTTGTGAAGTCAGCAATATCTTCATGAGGGCCGCTTATATATCCAGGTCTTTTTGTATCAGCAAATGCGTACAGTTGATGATTTTCCTCATATACTACTAACCAGTGGCGTTTGAAAATTCTATTACCAATTGTTAATGGTTCGAATTCAATCATCAGATATTTGACAAAAATAGTTGAATCCATCGCCTGTATTGTTTCAAATGCGAACCTAACCAAATCGATACAAACGCCTTTTTTGTAGTCGTATAATTCGTCTGGTCTGTATATATTAGTTTCTGTCCGTGTTTTACTGTTACTTGCTAACTGCAGCGCTCTTTCCATGTCGTACTCAAAATTATTAGCAATCCAATCGTTTATATCTTGAATCGTTTTCCATTTTATTATTGCTTCGCGAAAGGAATAATTTGGGCGTTCAATTGAGTTTTGTTGGTATGTTTGTGACGAAGGGGCGTCGGGATGTATTAGATTTTCTTTTTTAATTTTTTGAGCACATGAGAGAAATATAACAAATAATAACAGAATATTAATTAACACTAATCTGGTTGACACGGAGATGGACATGCTATTCCTCAGATCTTATTTTTTATAAACCAATAGTCAAAAATTTGTTCGCAAATACTAGCGAAATTGATTGTCTAAATTTACGCGATAGCTATTTAATAAAGCTCATACTTTACCAATCGGCCATCAAGACCACCATTGGCGAGCTGCTTCTTCCACGATGTTTTCAAGCCAAGATTCTTTATGTACTTGCGCTCGCCAAAATAAATATAGGCAGTTGAACCTTTGCAGCGCTGCTTAAGGAAATCACCAAATCGTTTGTAGAAATCAGCAAGGTCTGCATCTTTGTCCATTCTGATTCCGTAGGGGGGATTGCAGACTATCACTTTTCCAGTGATTTTTTCGATATTAAAGACGTCGTGCTGCGCTATCCCGATGACATTCTCTGCATCAACCAATGCACAATTATGGATTGATGACTTGATGGCTTCTGAAGAAATATCGCTGCCAGCAACGACGCCTTTTGATAACGGTTTTATTTTTTGCAACCCTGCGTTTTTGACCTGCTCCCACAGGGAAGAATCGAAATCAGGAAGTCTTTGAAAGCCAAATTTACGGCGCAGCATAGCTGCCGGCAGGTGGGATGCGTGCATAAAGCCTTCACAAAGTAAAGTGCCCGAACCACAGAATGGATCATACAATGGAACAGTGCCATCCCATCCTGAATGTTTAATGATTGCTGCGGCTAACGTCTCTACCATAGGCGCTTGTACAGTTTTCTTGCGATATCCGCGCCTGTGAAGAGAGCCCCCGGATGTATCGAGGCTAATGGTAGCTTCGTTGTTCTCAATGTACAGGTTTAGCCAAACATCTGGATTCTTCGTGTCAATCGAGGGACGTTCACCAGTGCGGTCTCGAAAGTAATCGACAACAGCATCTTTTAAACGAAGAGCAGCGAATTTTGAATGTTTGATGGAGCTATGAAACACTGTTGCAAATACTGCAAATGTCTGGGAAGAATCCAGGAAGTCATCCCATGGGACTTGTGATGATGTTTTGTATAAATATTTATCCGAATGGCAGTTAAATGATATCAACGGCGCTAGAACGCGATTAACCAGGCGCGATTGGAAATTGATTGAATAAAGCGCCCTTTGATTGGCATTGAAATAAATTCCCCGGTAAGCCTGTTTTGTTTCTTCCGCTCCCAGGGATTGAAGCTCTTCTTCCGCAATGTCCTTTATATCATCCGCAACCTGAGCAAAATAACGATTTGTTTTCTGGTAGTTGTACATTTTTTTAAAAATATATTCACTACCGTACACTTTTTCCTATCTTTTTAATTTCATGTAATTCCCGCATTTTTAAGCGGGAATCCATTGCTTTACTGCCAAATGGGTGCCCGAAAAAACATTCGGGCATGACATTTTATGCAAATAATAACATTTTAAAAAGTGTACGGTAGTAAAAAATATAGTCGTTATTCTTATTTTTTCTCAAGTTTAATTGATTTTTCGATCAATCCGCCGCGTGTGGATAATACTTTAATTTTACCTTCTACACTCTTTTGAGAATAAGTTCGTACTTCAAAAGACGCCTTTTTTGTTTCACCCGGTTCTGTATATCCCGCTCGTACGGTCTTGTCATAAGTTTGAGGAGTGATGATTCTCACATCAGGAGATTTGCCTTTAAGTAATTTCTTGTCAAACTCCAATTCCGCCCGATCTTCCTGGACGATTTTGACCAGTTGCGCCTGTTTTAAGGCCGTCGGAAGCTCACCGGTGTTTTGCCAGGTTATCGAGATCGAAAATGTAGCGCTGTCTGAATTTGATTCAGTACATTTCACCGATAAATCCTTTAACTCCGACTGCGGTAAGTGATATGCCATCTCTAAATTAAACAACGCCTGTTTTTTAATCCCGTCCTCTAACAAATTGGGTGGTCCGTTTTGAGAAAAGAATTTAGGTCGAAAACCGCCAATTTCCACTTCACCCAGATCTGGATGTTTGAATGGTTGCCAATCCCGAAATCCCTTTCCTCCGTTGTCTTTGTCATCCCAGGTTAGCGCATCCACTTCGTCTAAAAGTCCATCCTGGTTGTAATCTTCCATCCTGCCACCGTTCCATAGTTCATCACCGTACCAGATGGAGCCGTAATAAAAGTAACCGAAATCCGGTCCATGACCGAAAAGCGGCGAAGGCCGCGTAGGATCACCCGTCCTCTGATTCACTGGATTTCGCGTCCTATAGGTGTCGTAGACATCGCCCGCCCAGGGATAGCCAGTAATGTCCATGCCAATTTTGTCAAACAGTTCATAATATTTAAGATCTTCCGGGAACATTCTTTCTGCACTTTTTGATGTTGAAGGTGGACGCAGATGCATGGGCACTCTCGTATCCATTGAATTACAGACAGAAACATTTGGATGGGTGAGCAGCCAGATTACCACCGTTCTTGTTTCCGGCTCACTCAATGGAAATGCGCCGGCGCCGTTCTGAGTGTATCCCATTTTGGTATAATCCTTACCTTTGCCAGGGCGCCAGTTTTCAGGATAATTCCGGTGCAGGTCGAGTCCACCGATTCCGTCTTCATTAAATTTGCCGTCACCATCGTTATCAATGCCTTCGCTCACAACCCGCCAATCGCCTTTTCCTTCCGGAACACTTTTCATTAGACGACCCGAAGGATCTCTGGGATCCAAGATAGCATTTCCTTTATCTTCTTCACCGTCTTTCACTTTCCACCGCAGGCTGAAAATGATGCCGTCGCCGTCCAAATCTTCATTTGCATCTTCATCAAACAAGCCATCCATGTCATTGTCATGCGGTCTCACACTGCTTCGGTTTCTTTGAGCGGTGTGAAGATATAAATTTGATCCGTCCGGATTGTTTTTGGGTCGTAAGTAGATCGCTTTGGTATCTATGAGCCTGGTGATCTTTTTGTCATTTCCATAATTTTCAAGCAGATGTTTAATGAGCCACAGCACCGATTCACTGCTGGTGACTTCTCCGCTGTGTCTGCCGCCTTCAAAATAAGCCGCAGGTTTGTCGGTATCCCGGCCGGTTTTCTTATTAGTGATAGTAACCTGCAGGATAGGTCTGCCCTCAAAACTGCGACCGACTTCATATACTTCCATAATGTCCGGATATTTATTCACCCAGCGATCGAGCCAGGAATACATCACGTCGTTGGCATGATATTTATCAAAAGTCAGTTTTTCGCCAATTTCATACTCGACTTCATCATAGGTATGCAGTTTAAAATAGCTAATACCGTGTCTTTCTCCTTTAACGGTATACCAGGTTGTGTCATTTTTTGCTTCTTTTTTTGCATCATTAACAGGGGCGCCATAGCTTTGTGGGTAAATATTGGTGTTAAACAAAAATACAAAGGCCAACAGAAGTAAAAGATGTTTTGTTCTCATTGTTAAATTTCCTTTTTATTTAATGATTAAAATATTTTCAAATTTCAGGTTTTCATTTTCTCGGTTTCAGGATTGTATGAATTGAGTCTTCAAATCATTCAGTTTAGAAATATATCCACAACACGAAACCCAGTGGCACAAGGGTTTCAGGCGGCTGATTTGTGAGGGCAAAAAAACTGCCCAAATGCACGGAACTCACAAATTGGGCCAGCGCCCTTGTGTCCACTGCAGTTGAAGTTAGGCTCATAGTGGTTTACTCGTCCTCCGGTTCTGGTGTATATCCGCCCCACAAGTTATCGATATCTACCATATCAGTTTTGATGCTTTTCTTACGAATTTTCCACAGCCATTTCTCATCGATGATGCCTTTGAAGGCTTCAAGAAGTTCTTTCTTCATCAAGTCAAATGTTTTCAGTGCCGTATTCGAATGTTCTCCGGTCAACTCGAAAGGATTCTTAGGTATTTGAGTTTGAGACCAAGTAGGACCTACTTTAATTTCAATACCTTGAAGTTCTAAATTGTCTGTTTCAATGATAATCGTCCATGGGGTTTCGACGGCTGGGACGTAATCGCCCGGTTTCGGATGAACAAACCAGTTTCTAATTTTTATTAATTCTTGGAAACTCTGAAAAGGTTCTTTTGAGCGGTCAAATTTTTTGCCTGTTGGTTTGTCTTTGCCACATACGAGAGGCGCAACTATCCACCTTTCAAACAATCTCAATTTTTCAAAGGGGTTTGGTTTTACCTGATTGAGGTAGAAATCATCATATACTCGGTTGATTATGGCTTCCAGCGCAAAAATAACCGAAAGAATTGAATGTCTCGCATAAAGACTTCTCAGTTTTGTTTTCTCACTTTTTGCCAAGTCGTGAAATTTTTGAGCATCCCTCAAATGCATGTACAGCAGGCTTAACTCAATTTCGTATGTTTGGTCTTGATTGGTCATAATTCAGAATCAAATACATATTCTTTTCTCAAGTTCGGGGATCAATTCCTCTAAAATCAACGAAATCTGAACTCCAGCCTCATACGCAACCCGAGTAATTATGACTTCTTCCCCACATTGTTCAGATATCAACTTCGGTCCAGAATCATCTACGAGAAGTAGAAACTTAGCAGGTATTTCCGGATCGACGTGGGAACCACCATGCTTATTTGCCGCGAATAAAATCACTTGCTGTCTAGTATAGATGACCTGTCCCTCTTTAAACACTGGGGAATTCCAATACGTTTCGAAATCACATATTGTGAAGAATGGAGCTTGGAAGTGGTCGCTTTCAAGGATGCGATAGCCAAACATGAATCCCATGTAGCAAGTTGTTTCTTCATCATTCACGAAGGGATTTGCTCGATCTTTGAAATGAAGATCTATTCCAAGCCTATTTGACAGACCCGGAAGTATAGCGATGGACTTCCGGGTGTTATGAAATATAGTTCTTAACGTACTTGCTATTTTTACTCCGAAATGGGGCTTGCCATCTTCATATTGCGCAATATCAGATTTCAGGAAATCATATTGTTCTTTAAGATGCCGCAAGTAATCGAAGTCGGATACTTTCTGTTTTCGATTATTCATCCTGTCTTATTGCATGATTCGTTTCTAAAAGTCAAACGCTCCGCTTCACGCGCGGCGGGTTTTCAACGCACGGAGCATTCTGAAAAAAATAACTTACACAAATGCACAAAAACTAACCCACATCGCCAGCGCCCCGCCGTCGTTGTGCAAGCGGGTTGTTATGTGCTCCTTCTTAGTTATTGCGTTGATACATTGCTTCGCGAGTCTCAAGTGCTGGCCACGTACCTTCCAGTACGTCTACTATTTTCTTGTTCATATCGGGATTTTCTATAGCCCCAGAAACATGCGAAAACTCATTCTTGTTTGATTTATCAATATGGGTATAAATAATTTGATCAGAATTGCAGACAACCGCTAAGTTCGGATTGTGAGTCACCATAAATATCTGTCGCTTTTGCTTGGCCTCTTTCACACAAGGTACAAGTAATTCATAGATCGATTGATTGTCTAGATTCTCCTCAGGCTGGTCAAGGATTAGAGGACACTCGTCGTTATCAATCAGAAGATAGAAAATCAAGAGTAAGGTACCTCTTTCACCGGGTGAAAGTCCAGATAAGTTCTTGTCATCGAACTTGAGAGAGTAATTGGGGCGGAGGTAGTCAAGCGAATATAAGAAATCGAGGAAATGTGTAGGTTCTTTTTCCTTCCTCAGTTGTTCTTTTATATCGAGCAACTCAGTCTTTCCTAAACGACTGATCGTGGTAAGCTCTGCAATGAGCTTGTCTACAAATTCGATTACATTTTTCTTCTCATTAAAGTCATAATTACAAATCAGGTCTGCTAGTCTTTTTCGACCTTCTTTAATTCCTTGAAAATTACCAACTACATCGTGGCGGATGAAAGAAAAGAAATCATCTACGAAGTCATTTGAGATATCGATTGATACATCAAACTGAAGTTTGTATTTGTCTTTCACCAAAGAATGGTTCATGATGAATTCTTTTACCGGCTTGTATAGTGAGGAGAACACATTGGAAAGGTGACCAATTCTCTGATAAATCTCTTTAATTAATTTAGTTCGTTTTGTCTTTTTCAGTTGTAATTGTTTGGGCACAAGATCTTCGATGTCAGTCAATCTCTTCTTCAGATTTTCTATTGATCCATCACGGGTCGAATTACCAACGAGTTCAGTTTTTTTGGTTTCCCATTTCCTTAAGTCAGACAAATAGTTTTGATACTTGAGTTCTGATTGCTTAAGAGTATTCTTGAGTTTCTCAATATTTTCTCCCAAGTCTGTAATTTTGCTTTCCGTTAACTTGATTTCCTTTTCGTCAGTGTTTAATGAAGATCGAACGTCTAATTCTTGTGAATCCAGAATACTCGTATCAATTTCGACTTTGATTATATCTTCAAATTTGAGCCCTATTTCTTTTAAATCGTCAGCATGTTCTTCTTTCAAACTCAGGAATTGGTACCTAAATCCCTCGATTGCAGTTAGTAGCCTTTCGACTACTACAAGTCTTGACTCATTTTGCTTCATTTTTTCTCTTTTGGTTGAAAGACCTGACTCATGGGTAGAGACTTCTTCTGTTAACTTTGTGATTTCTTGTGAAGTCTTTGAATCTTCCGCAGGCTTTTTTACTTCAGTCGGCTTATTTTCTAGATGTAGTTTTAGTTCTCTCTCTTTGTCATTCAATTGTGTCTGCAGGATTGCTTTACTTGTCTTAGATGTTTTTTCTTCCAACTCAACGATTTGAGAACTAATATCCTCGATTTTTGTTTTAATTACAGCGATATTTGCTTCAATTTCATTTGTCTTTTTTGTTGTCAATTCATCGAGCGTCTGACAGCCAAGACGAGCGTACTCCTTCACATGCGAGAAGATGACTTTCTTCAATTCTTTGTCAAATTCACCACCTGCTTCTGTTTCATTACAAATCGCTTCAAAAAAATGCTGCGGGACAAATCTAACTTTTTCAACATTTGCATTGCGAAAATCATTTAAATTTCTCTTGTCTATTGAACCATTCTTCCAGTGCAGTTCTGCGTCAAAATATTTTGCCTTGACTGCTGGCGGTTGGCAAAATTTGAATTCGTTTAGGAAGCTAAAGAGTTTTTGATTTCGATGAGTACCTCCGAGCAAGCCTACAATGTCGGCTATCGCACTTTTACCCATCCCCTTGTTTCCTATTATGGCAACTAATCCCGCATTAAATTCAATCTCATCGTCGAACCAAATTTCTTCTTTGTATTGAGAGCCCTTTTTTACAATTTTTACCGATTCAATATATCTGTTCCTATCTAATTCGCACTTTTGAAGTTCAGGAGGCTTTCCTCCCATAAAACTCCTTGCTCTCGGATCCACTAAAACGTGATTCAATCCTTCGAATGTAGGATCAGCTTTGATCCAGGTTATTTTATTATTGGGGAAATTTCCAATATCGGTGATCCGATGGGCATCGCTTCCTGAAATTGGGAGCTTTGGTTTACCTCCAATAGTCTTCATGAAGTTAGCGAGAAAATCCTTGTTCTTTAGCGTTTCTATTCCAAGAAATAGATTAATGTTATCTTCATGCCTAGCCTCAAAAATATCAGCAAATTGCATAAAGTAATTATCAGCCAAAGGGTGTTGTTCCCAATTTAGTTTTTCCAGCCCCCCGTAAGTGTCATATGGAAGGATAATCAAGTAAAGCTCTCTTCGTATTTCTTGTAGTGCAGTTTCCAATGAATCTTTAGTGATTTCAGCTGTTTCTGCGCCCAGTTTTAGAAGCTTCTTTTCATCTAGGTTGGTAGGATCATCATATCCTCGCTTCTGGGCTTTGCTCGTATCTAATGACTTAGCTGTTTCAACCAATGCTTCATCAGATAATGATAATTTTCTAGATTTTGTGCGTATTTTTAATTGGCTTTTAAAATCGTGTAGTTGTTGTTGTGTAACTTCGTTTGAGAATAAAACATGAAAATTAAGTCTAAAATTGGTCGGAGCTTCAATTCGTAGTTCAATTCCTGGAAAAATTGTTTTCGTGAAACTTAGTGATGAGTCCCTTGACAAGAGATTGGCTATTTCAAAATATCCGTCAAAAGTCCAATAATCCATAATTCCAAAGACCGCAACATCCAATGACTCCATAAATTTGATGATTTCTCTAGTCACGGAATCACGTTGTTGTTGGGAATCCATATGTCGGTATAAGGCGGTACCTTTCCAGTTGAGAACCGAAGCTGGCGTGTGAAGATGTAAGTCCCATTTGCGCCATATTGAACCTCTTGGATCATTCATATTTCCGTCCTTTGAAATAATATTGTGATTATTTTTGCGCTCATCTTTCCCACATAACCAGTGATTGTACAGTTTCTGCTAAACATTCAATTTGTAAGGATCAACAAAAACTGGTTAACTCCGCTACTGCGTTCCGCCTTTCCACCAGCAACGAGCCAAACAAGTAAGTAGTTCATTTTTATTGGTATAAAATTAATATATTTAATGTACTATCAAAAAACAATAAAAATATTGCATCATTTTAAAATATTATTTATCGTTTGAATGTTATCCAGCAGATATATATTTTAAATTTGTGAACAACATTCCGAATGAAATTCATGTTCTACTTTCGCAAAACCTGAGTTTAAAACAGGCATGAAGGCGCTCGCCGCTTCATAATTCGCCTGGATAAGTGTTGAGGATGGGGTAAATGTCGAAATCGATGCTGCGAATCAGGTAATTAAAAGCTCCGTTGGTCGGTGGTATGATATTTATCAAAAGTCAGTTTTTCGCCAATTTCATACTCGACTTCGTCATAGGTATGCAATTTAAAATAGCTTAACTACTATAGTGATGGTGAAATCATGTAAATTGTTGCTTTACGTTCACCAACTTTGGTGATAATTTTATTTTTAACTAAATATTGTAAATCTTTTTTCAAAGTATTGATTGATATATCTGGGAAATTTTTGTTTATATCTCCAACCTTACACGGTTGATTTTCTAATAAAAATGATTTTATGTTTTGTTGTCGTTTATTTAAATATACTCGTTGAGTTTCTACATTACTCATTTTTAAATCTAACTTTATTGTAAGCAGTTTTAATGAATCAAGAAAAAATAACATCCATTTATCAGTATGTTCATCTTTTATTTTTCGATTCTTTTGACATTCCATTAAAGCTGCATAATATTGATTCTTTCTATTCTCAATCAAATGTTCAAATGAAATATATTTTACAAAATTATAACCTAATTTTAACAATAATAGAGTGGTTAATAATCTTGATAGCCTACCATTCCCATCGTGAAATGGATGTATAGATAAAAATTCATAAACAAATGTACCTACAACTAAAAGAGGATGATATTCTTTACTGTCAATATTTTCATTAGTCCAATTAATTATTTCACTCATCTCTTTCTGAACTAGATACGGATCTGTGGTATTAAAAATTATTCTTTGTGTTCCGTCAGGATAATTTGCAACAACTTTATTGGAAACTTTTTTATATGCTCCTCTCTGTCCACTATCTTTTGTCGAATATTTAAGTAAATAAGTGTGTAATTGCATTATATAATTTTCTGTTATTTTAATATCTTGACTGTTTTCAAGTATCAATTCCAGAACATCATAATATCCAAAAACTTCTTGCTCGTCTCGGCTTTCAAGTTTGTTAATTTTTAAATCAGAAATTAATTCTTCTATTTCAGTATCTGATAGTGTTGCCCCTTCTATCCTTGTCGATGAGCCAATACTTTGAATTGTTGCAATATTCTTTAACTCTTTTAAAATTAAATGATTTTGATCTTCCAGGTATTCCCATTTACCTCTAAATAAATCAATCTCAGAAATCATATTTAAAATTCGCTGATTTGTTTTGAATCCAAATTGCAATTTTTTATCAAATGTATCCATATTTTATCCAGAAACCTTTATTCATAATGTATCCATATTTTATCTATAAAACAAGTATTCAATAATATTTTTTAACATAACGCGGCGTTGAGCCGTGCCCCGAAGGAGCATTGGTTCGAGTGCCTGGTTCTCCCGAACAAAACGAGGGGAGAACAGGTTGGTTAGCGGCAGTGTTCTCGCTGTCTGCTCAACTAGCAGGTTATACAAAAACTTTTCAGTAGTTAACGAATTTAATATTATTGAGCTTGTCTTTTTAAAAATTTCAGTCCATAGGGACAGACCGATGAACAAATACCGCAATTGTGCCCCTGATGATATTGAAAATAATTTTCTTTTTTCCAAAGATCACAAGCTTCTACATTAAGGATTTCCTCACGCGGTAGTCCTGGATACCATGCGTTGCCCTTTAGCGCTTTTGCTGGACAAGCCTCAACACACCGCATACAACGACCACAAAAACTGCGCTTAACCGGTGAACCTGTGGTTAGTTCCATATCGGTGAAAACCGTTCCCAGACGAATCCATGGACCGAACTTTCGGGTGATAAGCTGACAATGACGTCCGATCCAACCCAGTCCCGACTGAGTGGCGGCCGTTTTATGAGGAAAGTCTCCCTTGATGTTTACCTTATCTGTCCGATTTGAAGCAGCCAAAGCATGGGCTTGAAAACCTCGATTTCTGATCTCTTCTGCCAGCGCCTTCGACAGTTCGGTTATTCGGCAATTAACCTCGGCATACTCATCAGCATAGGCTTGATTAGGAGTGTGATGTAAACTCGCCATGATTTGCGGATTCATGGCAATTGCCCATGAAATAGCGAAAGGGTATCTTTGGCCATTCACGTTTTTGGGTGTCGAAAATTCTCGAAGGTCAGCCGCGCCCCATAGTTCAATGTTTTGCGTTTGCATCCAATTGGCCAACCAAATATGAGTAGCGATTGTGGAAACTTGCAATTAAAACTTCCTGATATTTTTGATTTAATATGCATATAATTTTTATCAAAATTATGGTAGAACCATATATTCAGCTGAACTTTCACTCTTTGGAATCGGAAGCCCATCTTCTTCCATACCTTCTAAATGAAAATTTATCGCTTCAAACATATTATTCTCAACATCTTCACGTGTCCCACCAACAGCAACACATCCAGGTAAATCAGGAGAATAGGCACCATATCCATCTTTACTCTTCTCAATAACTATTAAAAATTTTTTCATGTTCAATTTCCTTTCAAACCAGATTGTTTTAATACACTATTTAAGGTACCTAGTGGCATATCTCTACCAAGATTCCCAGAAATAGTAACTCTACCAGTTTTCGCAGGATGTTTATATTGTCTATGATCCCCTTTGGTTTTAATTAAATACCAGCCATCTTTTTCGATCATTTTTATAACTTCTCTTACTTTCACAATAACTTTTTATTATATAATAACTGAAATTATTCTTTAAGTGTTCAATATTAATATGAATTCAATGCAACTCTCAAAACAATATAACATTTATTTGAATAATATCAACTCTTCATTTTTTACATTTTCATCAATTTCTGAATATTCTCCAATGATTGTTCTGCCTTCAAACGAAATTCCGAGTCTGGATATTCAGCGATAAACTTTTCAAGCAGATAAATAGCTTTTTGATAGTCTTTATAAGGGTAGAGTATGTTTGAATAAATTTTGCCTAACAGGTATAAAGCTTCAGCTCTGACGCCTGAATCCTCCTCTTCAGTCTTTAGCAACCTGGTAAACACCGCGATAGCAATATCATAGTCCCCTTCTGCTGCCGCGTGTTTGGCATAACGTAATTGGCTTTTCGGACTTTTAGAATAAACATCAGTAAGATTGACCTGCATTTTTCTTTGCCATGTTTGATCATACGGCCCCAATTCATAATCCTCAAAAGGTTCTTTTTCTTTCTGAGAGACCCGGGTCGAACAGGCGAAGACCAAACCAAATATGAGCATAATAATAGTTAGTCTCTTCAACTTCACCTCCAGTTAATTTTGTTCCTGAATTATTCACCGCAGAGGTCGCTGAGAGCGCAGGAGTTAAATAATATCAAATAATTATCTGTGAACTTTTCGCTCTCTGCGGTTAATGAATTAATTTAGTGTTACAATGACTTTAAAACTGAATTATTAGCTTCAAATAATTCAACGAGCCAAATGAGCCGTAACCGTTGTCAACCGTACTATATGGCAATCGATAGGTGTTTGGTTTAATGGAAATATTGTAGGTGATATATTCCGATAAATTCAGGTCGTAGGCATATATTTTTAATTCAAATTGCACGGCTTCAACCTTATCATATTTAATTAACACCTGTGTGTCGCCGGATTCCGGCCGCCGTTCACGCACACTATATTCTTTTTCCCCGATTTCCAGGTAGATATCATACAGAGCGGCTAACGAGTCGCGCACAATAGCAAATGTTATTTCATTCTCAGTAATAATCACAGAAGTGATAGCGATAAGGGGAATCGATGGTATTGTTGTTTTCGAGGTTAAAGTCGGAAATCCTTCTTTACGACATGTTATGTCATAGGTCTGTCCTGCCCGTGGAAAAAAATTGGGGTTACGATATTCAAAAGACGAGAACTGCGCGTTAAAATCCGTGTAGAAAAAACCGGTTAATTCGACACTTGAACTATCAATATGTCGAGCTAATATAACCTCGGCGTCTGGCACTTCAATCGTATCTGGATAAGTAGTATATGGAAAAGATTTTTCAAGGTGAACAAAGGACAAAGGGAGCTCGTTTTGATCCACAGGTCGCAGAATGCCAAACACATTCAACATGGGTTTGTGCTGCACTTCTTCAAGATAGGATGGCTGCGGACCGTCGTCAGTAATTGGATTCTTGCAGCCCATGTTTAGCAAAATCCATGAAATGAATGCTGTCAGTATTATAGTTCTCAATTCGCCATGTTTTCTATGAATGTTATTATTAAGAAGCTGATTGAAGAGTGAAATAAGCATATTATTATTCCTCGATTCTTTGGCGTTCCTTAGAATTTAACCGTATATCCAATACTAAAATCTGGTAAATAATTTGTGCCAATACCATAAAGCCTGTTATCGCTAACCGGCATATAAAACCAGACATTTCTATGAAAAAGAAATAACAGGTTTCCAAAATTGGCATTTAAATAAGATTCTTTCGCTCCTATAAATTCAGCTAATTCAGCGGCTAGACCTTTTCTTATGCGTTTTTTCAAGCCCAAATCCAACCGTATGAACAGGGGAAGCCTGACATTGTTTTTACGCTCGGTCACATAAGTCGGGTAGACAGCATATCCATTGTTCTGTGGATTGTAATAGAAATAAGATTTGGTCGAGTTCTCTAACGTTTTGGGAACACCAGAGATGATTCTTAACGTGCCGCTGTAAGACAGGGCTGGATGGATTTGATGATGGATCACGGTTTTAAATGAATGGGTACGATCATAATCGAATAAGATTGATTTACCATTCATGATGTGAGGATAACGCCGTTTCGCCCGGCTGACGCCATAACTCACCCAGCCTGAAAAGTTGCGCCACTTTCCTTGCCACAACAATTCCACTCCGTAGGCTTTCCCTGATCCCTGCTTGAGTTTATCCGAAAACTGATAGATATCTAATTCGCTGACATTATGGTCGAAGGTATAGGTGCGGGCGATATCTTTGTAATATAGATCAATAGAAAGTTGAGAATTTTCTGTTAATGCATGCTCCAGCCCAAGAATATAATGCGTTGATAGACTTGGCTTGTTATTCTGCAGTGGATAATAATAATCGACAAACTGGCTGAGCTCGTATTCCTGTGAATTTATGCTGACTATGTATTGATGATATTTGCCAATTGCCGCTTTCAACTTCGTGTTGTCTGTGAAGTTGAGTGTGCCATTGAACCGGGGCTCGAGATACCATTTTTTTGAGTAATTAAATTTGGAGAAACGAATTCCAGGCCGCAATGCCAGTCGGCCTATGTTTATCATATCTTCAATGAAACCGGCAAATAAAATAGGGGTGCGTTCCGTTTTACCAGCGCTGAATCGATTAATACTGACGTCATTGCCAAAAAAATAACGGTTTAGTTCGCCTCCAAATTTCAGGGTGTTGTTTGAACTTAACATGGCGCTTAAGGTGGATTTTAATCCCAGGTCTGTTATTTTATTGCTGATGTCTGTCTGATAGGATAATTTTACCGATTCACTGGTTTCCTCATCTGTGTATTCAAAGTTGAGCACAGATAGATTAGTCGATGAAAAGAAGGAACCGGAAATTTGGGTTTTCAGGTACAAGCTTGGATGGAGAACAGTTTTCAATATTGCAGTAGCAGCCTGGTTTCGCCATTTCATATTATAAATCACATCGAAATCATCCAGGAAATCCGAAAGCTCCTGGTCGTCTGTATCAAACGTGTTTGAAAAGTAAGATGAATAGCGGGCAAAACTGTAATCAAAGAAATCCCGGGAGTTGAAATAGCGCAAGCTCAGTCGGTTTCTTTGACTTAATTTCCAATTCAGTGAGATATTCATGTCGTAAAAATAGCTGGGCGAATAGAACAGGAATCGGGAAAGGAGATCGTAATGAAACCTCGCCGAGACCATCATGGTTGCACTTTTGCCAATTGGGAAATCTAATACTGCCTTTGACGCCATGATGCCTGGTTCAAATTCACCGTGTAACTTTTGATTATTCCCTTCCCGGGTGGTTATATATAAGACAGATGAATTTCGTCCGCCATATTCCGCGCCAAATCCGCCTACGAGTAATTCAACATTTTTGATCGCGTAAAGATTAAACATGCCGGTGGAGGTGACAAAATGGTAAGGATTATATATCGTAACTCCATCTAGCAAAATCAGATTTTCGCCGGGGTCGCTGCCTCTTACAGAATAGAGAGGGGAGAAGGGCTCCACGCTTTCAACACCAGGCAGATATTTCAAAGCCTTGAACACATCTCCTCGACTGGTGGGGATACTGCGAATGGCCAGCGGGGTTAATTCCTTCACACTGGTCTCTACATCATAATCGGTTATCTCGGATCTCTTTCCCGTTACCACAACTTCCTGCAATTCTACTGGTTTCGGCTGTAGTTGGATATCCGCTAATACCATGCTTTTGTCCTGAATTGTTACCTGGACTTCGTGCTTTGCATAAGCAATGTGAAAAAAATCCAACGTGTATTTTCCTGCAGGTAGTCCGGTAATTCGAAAATAGCCGTTGCCGTCTGCGGCTGCTCCGGTTTGGGTATCACGCACAACAACATTCACCCCGATTATGGTTTCACCTGTTTTCCGATCGACCACATAGCCGGAGATCGTGTGCGATTGGGCAAAAACAATGCTGCCCGATATTAAAAACCATAGTACAAAAAAGAATAATTTCCACTTCATAATTTAATGCCTGCCTTGATCAATAGCCCGATGTTTAGTTTGATTCCTCTGTTGTATATGTAGTTTATACTTTCCGACAATCCCAGACCGATTACAAAAGATCTGTGGTCCAGTGGATCGTACGTTATGCTTTGACTCAGGGCATAATCAACAATCAGGGCGTCGTAGAGTTTGCGTTGGCTTCTTTCTGAATCATTCCAGCGATTAACGCCCAGAAGCAGTTGAGATTTCACTTTCAGTATCATTTTGTGATTGAGCCGGTAAAACAGGTTGTCAACCAACAGGCCAAATTCAATGGCGTCGAATTTTTTTTCATTGCGATAGCGGACAGAATAACCTTTTCGGATAAATTTTTTCCTGGCTTCCCGATGTGAAAATAACAACTCGCCGTCCACTATTGTACCGTAAGTCCCAACGATATAATCCACTCCAGCGTGCAAATTAATTGTTTTGCCATGGTAGGGAATGGTTCTTAAATTATGTAAATCAGGCGGCTGGCTGGATGAATGTGCAGCGACGAATTTTGAGAGGTCCTGCGCCAGCTCGTCTTGCAACACCATTACTGCCGATTCATAGCCGTTTTTTAACTTACCACTGATTAAAAATTTATCGAATATGGATTCATACAAAAGTTGACCTGCATATTCAGGTTGTCTGTCCGGAAGGCATTTGAAAAGCTTGAATGATGCGTTCAACACAAATTGATGGTACAACAACCAGTTACTCTTTTTCTGGAGACGGAATTCATCCAGTTCCAGTCTGAACCTGGGCAAGCCAATGCTAACAGGTGGCGTCTGCAAATTTTTGAATAAGGCTGTGGTGAGCGGTCTTTCTGCAACAATTACCAAATCCACCGGCACAAAAATATATCTATTGACTTCATAATTGCTAAGAAAGTGAGGATGTTCACCACGATGGTCGAGAATGGTGTCGATGACGCATGCTGGCGGTGATAGTTTGTCTGATTTTCGAATTGAAATAAACAGACTATCTTGAACAAATGCCTGTGCAAACAGGCAGCTTTGAGAAACGACAAATTTAAAGAGGATGCTTACAAATAGTAATTTTGTAGAATTTCGTTTCAAATAGTTGATGTTCATATCTTATACTAAAACTAATTATATTCAACGGAAGGAATGAAGTTTGATCCACAAACAGCACGCCTGCATTCTTATTAATTAGTGATTTTCTTAAAATTAGTTAAAAATGTCATTTCGAACGAAGTGAGAAATTTTGCTATATCGAAATTATTGGAGTTACAGATTTCCCCTTTCATTCGAAATGACAAAAGGCGGTGTTTTTCTTCCAACACTAATTCAATTATTCTCTATTCTGCGGGATGTAAATCGTCCCACCATTGCGGCTGATCTTTAAGCCATTTATCAAACCAGGATAATATTGTCTTTAACCAAAGAATACGTTTGTTATAGTTTAAAATTAAATGATTCTGACCTTTGACCTGAACAAATTCAACATCTTTTCCTAATAATTTCAAAGCTGTGTATAATTGGATACTCTCTCCTGGTGGGACGTTTGTGTCGCTCATGCCATGTAATAACAATAAAGGTGTGTTGATCTTATCTGCAGCAAACAACGGACTCTGTTCAATGTATATATCCTTTCTGTTCCATGGGAAACTATTTGCAGTGGCAACTGCGCTGTATGAAAATCCCCAATACCCTTCGCCCCAGTAGCTTGAAATTGTGCTGATACCAGCATGAGATATGGCTGCTGCAAAAATGTCCGTACGTGTTTGTAATAACATGGTCATGAATCCTCCAAAAGAGGCGCCAATACAACCGACTCTGTTTTTATCAACGAAAGGATGTGCCGCTAAAAATTCTTTTGTGCCAGTAATAATTTCGTCAGCGACAATGGTTCCCCAATCATTTACATGCAAAGCTGAAAATTCCTGGCCAAAACCTACTGCTCCGCTTGGTTGCAGCACATATACGACATAGCCTTGTGCCGTGTATAAATTTTTAGGATAACGTCCGCCAAAATCACGGGTTGTTGGAAAAGTGCCGCCATAATAATATACAATACAGGGATATTTCCTATCAGGATCAAATCCTGGTGGATAGTAAATACGTCCCTCAATTTCAATCCCTTGTTTATTATTGAATGTCCATCGGTTAACCTTGCCAAATTCAACATTTTTGAAATCATCTTTGCTGGGATTGGCTAATATTCTGAATTTCTTTTTCTTCAAATCGATGACAAATGCTTTCTGCGGTACGGTTGCACTGGAGCCAATATAAACGCCAACGGAACGGTTTTGAGCTATGTCAATGCTATTCAGCACTTCCACGCCGGTATCGATGAATTTAAATGTTTTCCGGGTTACATTGTATTGATATAGATGTCGAAACGATTTATCTACAGTATTAAAGTATATGCTATTATCGGTTTTACTCCATATTGCCTGGCCAATTGTCGGATTAAAATCTCGTGTAATTGGTTCACAAATTCTAGTTTTCAGATCATATAAATATGCCTGGGTATCGTAATCATTCGGCGTCAATATATCAGCGGATTGAATGCCGATTTTGCCAAACATGGATGGCCCACCAGTTACTAAAAGCTTTTTGCCATCGGGCGACCACTGCGCTGAACCTGCCCATTTACTCGTCCAGAGCGTATCCAGTTCCATTGTTTCCAGATGGAGTGTAAAAAATTCTGTTTTCGAATACGGACGCTCAGAAAAATCAACAATAGAACGCGTAAAGAGCAATTTTTTTTCATCAGGACTTATACTGCTTAGTTGGGTTGATAGCTTGCCGCTGGTTAGTCTTCTCTTTGTGCCTTCAGGTACGTTGACCAGGTATAAAAAGGATCTGTTGTACCACCAGGGCCAACGCGCAGGTATCGTTTCTAAGCGTTTCACGCCGCTGTCATCAGGTTCAGGTTTTTCAGTAATACTATAGATTATAAATTTTCCCTGCGGAGCCCAACTATAGCTGCCAAAATCTTCGATGTCTTTCAATAGTTGGCTGGTAGTTCCTTTTTCCAGGTCTACAATCCAGAGCGTATTTTTCCCATCGGTTGAACTTGTATAAGAAAACTCTTGTCCAGTTGGAGCCCATTGTATGTTTGATATTTTCATTCCACCACGAAAAGTTTGTACTAAAGTCCCATCCTTAGTCTGGCGCAACTCTAACCACGTCTCAGATTTATCGCTTGGCGGTAAAGTTTGCCTGATGGTTATGGCCGCTAATTCGCCATCTGGAGAGATTGAAGCATTTGCAACTTTGGGTCCGTCAAGTAAATGCTTTATATCCATGCGGTATTTTGAGTCCGTCCCTACCTTAATATCATCCTTATGAATTTCCGCGGCAATCTGGAGTGTAGCTTTGATATCCCAGTTTGAATTATTTTCAGGATCCCGTAATGTTTTGATTAACAGCAGGTGTTTACCCGTTTCCAGTTTTAAATCATGAGCAATTTTTCCGGGTTCTGCTTTAGTCGTATCACTTTTCGTTTTCTCGGATGAAGTCTTGGATGTGACTACCTTGCCGTCGAGATAAACCTGTAATAAATGAAAACTATGTACTTCTAATTTTGCTTTTATCCATCTTGCTACATCTATGTAAGTGGCTAAATAGATAATTTCAGGCTCTTTTTCATCAAATTGTGGTTTGAATACAATGTGGTTTGAATCAGCAGTTAACGATGACCATTTTAAGGCATTTGAGTGATTCCATTTTACCAGGCCGCCTTCTTGCGGCTGCCAGTTTTCTACATCAGCCTGTTCATCATTCAATATTTTCCGTATATTGAATTCCTTCCCCTTAATGTTTTTTATATTCTTGAAAACTGGAAAATATGACCGTATCGGGCCTAACTTTATCCAGGAAGAGATTGCTACCTTTTTGGTTTCCTGTTCATTTTCAATTCCAAAGCTAAATGATTTTGGTAAAATAAAAAATAGAATTATAAACATTGTCAATCCATATCTGAGTGTCGAAAATGGTCTGTACATTTTACTTTCCTTTGTTGTTAATGATTGCATAAAAGTTAATTTGTAATCGTAGCGATATTGAATAAAAAAATCAAGTAATATTTCGTGTTGCCAGGGAAGATTAATCCTGGTTCAGCTTATGCGGGTACCCGGGGATAACTTAGAATGGATTGCAAGAGTACTTGACAGGGTTCTTCCAAAGAATCTGTGCCTAATCATTAAAATCAATTCCGTGTTTTTTTCAGATGGACATGAACAGGCTCGTCGAGCGAAAGTTTACCCTGGCCTATTAGACGAAGTGCAGTGCAGGCAGTGATGCTTTTACTAATGGATGCGATTGGGATTTTAAGATTTGAGATCGACAATTTCTGAATCTGCTAATTCTGAGATTCGAAGTGGCACCTCCTGAGCAAAAGAAGAATCAAGCTTAAAGAATGCGCTGCAGATGAGCGACCAGTGACATACAGTACAAAGTAGGTTTCCTAATTTTCTGCCGATATTAATATCCAGAACACTCAATTTTAGGCTGTAAGTATATTTAATTGTATGTACAATTTAGTTGACAATCAAGTTATTTCTTCGTATATTCAAACCAATGCAATATGAATGGGACGAAAATAAGCGACTTGCAAATCTTATCCAACACAACATTGATTTTGCTGATGCTATCGATTTCGAATGGGATACTGCTCTTGAAACCATTGACGATCGTCTTGATTACGGAGAAGAACGATGGGTGGCACTTGGTTTCATCGGTAAGAAGCTTCTCGTGATGGTCTATACTTTTCGTGCCCCAATAATCCGTATAATAAGTTTGCGTAATGCAAATAAACGTGAGAGAATTTATTATGACTAACATTTCTCACTTAGAAAAACATGGTATAAGTTGTTAAATACATTAAATAT
>CAZIKB010000081.1:0-29669 GCA_964539665.1 uncultured Cytophagia bacterium | reverse complement strand
GTCACAACTGTAACCGTAGTTGGATCCAGAGTCCCATCTACATCACTATCATTGGCTAAAACATCAATCTGTACAGAAACATCTTCATCCATCGTAGCCGCATCATCTACAGCTACTGGCGCATCATTCGCGATAGTTACTGTAACTATCACTGTTGCTACATTAGAAATAGCACCATCATCATCGTTCACTGTGTAGGTAAAACTGTCTGTACCAAAATAATCCTGATTCGGTGTGTAGGTAATCGCACCAGTCGTGGTGTTTACCGAGGTTGTACCATTTCCAGACCCGTTTAATACAGTAACCTTTGTGGGATCAATCGAACCATCGATATCGCTATCGTTCACAATCACATTTATGACAATGGACTCATTTTCGTTTGTATTAGCAGTATCATTGACTGCAACAGGAGGATCATTTACACCTAGAATGGTGATTGTTACTGTCGCTTCATTTGATGTTGCATTTCTATCATCATCTATAGTATATGTGAAGGAATCAGTGTCAAAAAAGTTTGCATTTGGTGTATAGGTAATCACACCTGTTGTCGCATTTATAGAAGTCGAACCATTAATCACATTAGTCACGATTGTCACGGTCGATGGATCAACTGAACCGTCTAAATCAATGTCATTAGTCATGACGTTAATTTCAACTGGAATGTCTTCATCCGTTGTTTTTGTATCATTCACAGCAACTGGAAAGCGGTTAATATGAACGGATACCGTGGCTTCATTAGAAATTCCACCCGCGTCATCGTTAACAGTATAAGTAAAAGAATCATTACCAGAGAAATTTGGTAGAGGCAAATATGTTATAACACCTGTAGTTCCATCCACAGTAATAGTACCATTATTGGGACTATTTACAACGGTAACCGTAGTCGGATCGAGAACGCCATTAGAATCAGTGTCATTCGCTAAAACGTCAATCGCAACTGGTATATCTTCATTTGTCGAAGCTGCGTCATCCACTGCCACCGGTAAATCGTCGACCGTAATAGTAACCATTGCTGAATTTGATGTAGCTCCAGCATTATCGGCAACTGTATATGTAAACGAGTCTGGTCCTGAATATCCCGGATTTGGAGTGTAGGTAATTTCTCCGGTAGCTTGAATTACTGACGTTGAACCATAGTGCGGAGGCGTTACCACTGCAACCGATGTAAGGTCCAAAGTACCATCAATGTCATAATCATTGGAGGATACATCAATATTTATTGTTGAATTTTCATTTATGGACGCCACATCAGCCACTGCAATTGGAAAGTCATTCACACTTGTGATGGTTACTGTTACTGTTCCTGCATTTGACAGACTGCCATTGTTATCTCTGATTGTGTAAGTAAAACTATCTGATCCAGAAAAATCAGAGTTTGGAATATACCTGATTTTGTAGGACGGTAAAACAGATGCTAAACCGTTTGTTGCTCCCGACACAGAAATTGATGTCGCATCAATTGTACCATCTACATCGTAATCATTTACCGTAACATCATAGTCAATTACTACATCTTCATTTGTTGTTATCGCATCATCTACTGCAACTGGAGCATTATTCACAGATCCAACCGTAACTGTCACAGTCGCACTGTTTGAAGTTGCACTTTCGTTATCGTCAACTGTATAATTAAAAGTATCTGTACCAAAGAAATACGTTTGCGGCGTGTAGGAAATAACACCTGTTGTAGCATCAACTGTGGCAGTCCCATTATTTGGACCAGTTACTACGACAACCGTGGATGGGTCGATAGTACCATCAGAATCGCTATCATTGACCAACACGTCAACATTCACTGGTGTGTCTTCATTAGTCGAGGCAACATCGTTTTCAGCCACAGGTGCATCGTTGACAGCAATATTAACTGTTGCTGCATTTGAAGTAGCACCATCATCATCATTAATTGTGTAATCAAAGCTGTCCGTACCAGAAAAATCTAAATTGGGAGTATATGTAATCGCACCCGTTGTTCCGTTCACCGAAGTCGTGCCATTGTTCGGTCCAATCAGTACTGCAACAGAAGACGGAACAAACGTGCCATCAACATCAAAGTCGTTCAATAAAACATCAATTGTAACACTGCTATCCTCATCTATTGTCGCTGCATCGTCATTGGCAACAGGATTATCGTTTACATCATTAATTGTCACCGTCACCATTGCTGCATTCGAAACAGCTCCAACATTATCATTCACTGTGTAGGTAAAACTGTCTGTACCAAAATAGTCCTGACTCGGAGTATAAGTAATCTCACCAGTAGTTCCATCCACAGACGTCGCACCATTCGAAGGTGATGTCACAACTGTAACCGTAGCTGGCTCCAGAGTCCCATCGACATCACTATCATTGGCTAAAACATCAATCTGGACTGAAACATCCTCGTCCGTTGTGCCGGCGTCATCAACCGCTACCGGCGCATCATTCTGCCCGGTTATCGTTACAGTAACCGTCCCGGCATTTGAACTCGCACCCTCATCATCATTTACCTGGTATGTAAAACTGTCCGTTCCTGTAAAGTCCAAATTTGGAACAAACGTAATCTCACCGGTGGCGCCATCCACCGACGTTGTTCCATTCGAAGGCGAAGTCACAACTGAAACGGTCGTGGGATCCATGGTTCCATCTACATCACTATCATTGATTAAAACATTAATCTGAACACCGACCTCTTCACTCGTCGATGCAACATCATCCGCTGCAACTGGTGCATCGTTTACGTCATTGATGGTTACCGTTACTGTCGCCGTATTCGAAGTCGCACCATCATCATCATTCACGGTGTAGAGGAAACTGTCTGTACCAAAATAGTCCTGAGCAGAAGTGTAGGTAATCTCGCCCGTCGTCCCATTCACCGAGGTCGAACCGTTAGTTGGCGGAGTCGTAACAGATACAGTTGTCGGATCAACACTCCCATCTAAATCACTGTCGTTGGCTAATACATCAATTTGAACTGGTACATCTTCATCTGTAATCGAGGCATCATCCACTGCAACAGGCGCATCGTTAACATCATTGACCGTAATCGTAACGGTTGCTGCATTTGAAATCTCATTCTGGTCATCCCTGACAGTATAGGTGAACGTATCTGGACCAAAATAATCCTGAATGGGCGTATAAGTAATCTCGCCTGTTGTACCATTTATTGATGTAGAACCATTACTCGTCCCATTCAGGATTGATACCGTGTTTGGATCGATAGAACTGTCCACATCGTTATCATTAGCTAACACATTTATATTTAGAGGTGAATCTTCATCTGTGGACACAGCATCATCGACTGCATTCGGTCCATCATTTATAGGATTTATCGTAATAGTAACAGTTGCCACATTAGAGGTGGCGCCATCATTGTCATTGACTGTGTAGGTAAACGTATCTGTCCCGAAATAGTCCGCAGCAGGTGAATATGTAATCACGCCAGTCGCGCCTTCTACTGATGTCGACCCATTACCCGGTCCACTCACCACGGTAACCGATGACGGAACAGAAGAGCCGTCCACGTCAAAAACATTAGCTAAAACACTTATATCAACAGGTGTATCTTCATCTGTTGTCTGAGCATCATTCAGGGCAATCGGTATATTATTTACTTCAACTGTAACCGTCGCTTCATTTGATGTTTCACCATAATTATCATTAACAGTATAAGTAAAAGTATCTGTACCAAAATAGTTGCTCTGAGGCGCGTATGTAACTATTCCTGTTGCCCCATTAACTGTGGCAGTTCCATAATTCGGGCCAGAGACAATGGTAACCGTAGTCGGATCGATTGTACCATCAGGATCGCTGTCATTGGCCACAACGTTAATATCCATTGGTGAGTCTTCATTGGTTAAAGCTACGTCGTTTACCGCAATTGGCAAATCGTTAATCGTTACAGTAACGGTCGCTTCATTTGATGTGGCGCCGCCATTATCGTCAACCGTATAGGTCAAATTGTCCGTTCCAATAAAGCTTGGATTTGGCGTATATGTGATCTCACCAGTTGTCGCATTCAGTGTGGTCGAACCATTGCCTGGCCCATTAGTCACCGCAACCGTGGCTGGATCAAGATATCCATCGACATCTGAATCATTTGCCAAAACATCTATCACTGCTGGAGTGTCTTCATTCGTTGTCGCCGCGTCATCAGCGGCAATGGGTGGATCGTTTAAATTGGATACCGCTATTGTAACAGTTGCTGCATTTGAAGTCCCGCCATTGTTATCGTTAACTGTATAAGTGAAAGAATCATTGCCAGTAAAGTTTTGCTCTGGAGTATATGTAATGTCACCAGTCGTACCATCCACTAATGTTGTGCCATTTGATGGAGCGGATGCTATAGCAACTGTTGTGAGATCAAGAGTGCCATCAGCATCAGTGTCGTTCGCAGTGACCGGGATAACAACCGCAGTTTCCTCGTTAGTAGATTTTGCATCATTCACAGCAACGGGTAGTATATTCACTGTAATCGTTACAGTAGCAGCAATAGCACTCTCTCCATCATCATCCTGGACAGTATACTTAAAACTATCCGTGCCCGTAAAGCCCGTGTTTGGTGTATAAGTGATAATTCCAGTGGTTGAATTAACTGTTACGACACCGTCACTCGGATTGTCCACTATCTGAACCGTGGTTTCATCAATCGTTCCATTTGCATCAGTATCATTCTCAGTTACGTCAATATCAGCTGGAGTATCTTCATGAGCAACAGCAGAATCATCAACAGCAATTGGGGTGACATTCCCGCCTAAAGCTAAATAATTGTGCATATAGCGGTGTTGAGTTTTAGCACTGGCAAGTACCAGCAATCCAGTAGTAGCATTTACATTTTGCTTGGTAGAGGTTGGATTATTAACGCTATCGTCAACATAACTGCTCACGAACAGGCGGCCCAATCCTGTTGGAAAGTTGAGATTGTCTAAATGAGCAACTTTATAATAGATTGATTGGGGTAGTACATCATTACTCTTTGCAAACACATAAACACTATCGGTATCCGAATCAAGCAGTAGGAGTTGACGTGTATGATCATCTGATCTTAATCCAAAAGTATGTTCAGACCAAATTCCTGTTAAGTTTCGTTTAAGGACAAGATTGAGGGGATTGGTTCCTCCGGTTATGCCAGTCTTCACTGCAGCAAGCACAATACCATTATGACTATGCATGTTTATATGATCATCTGCAGCATGACTCATCAAGCTTTCAAAGGCAGTTTCTCTTACTTCCCAATTCTGATCGCTCTGACTATCCTCATGGACCGAAAAGTAGTATTTTTCATCTATTTGGTTACCCCATAGTAAACCAATTTTATCACCTCCGAATTGATGAACACTACAAATATCCTTTGTGTCACCACTAATTTCTAGCATCAAATCATTTCCCTGGGTAGGTAAAACAAATGGTGTCCCCCAGGTCAAATCATTTGTAGTCGATCGATTGACCATGACTTTTGCATTGTCCGTCCAGGTCGCCCAGAGTTGACCAGTCGAATCTTTTGTTAACACTAAAGCACGAGTCTTGTTACTGCCAATAGATACAGGAAAACTATTATCAAGTGAATAAGCATTAGTACTCGAATTATAACTAAAACGATAAACCCGTGCATCTTTTGACTCGGAGGATTGAATAGAAAGTTTTGCATGCGTCGCTACATAAAGTTTTTGATTGGTTTCATCCCATAGCGCATCCTGAGAAGATCTTCCCCGATCATCCACGGCAGGTCCTACATTTATCCAACACTGATTCGCGAGATCAAATTGATAGATACTATATACCTCAGCCGCAGGGTCCCAAAGAACTCCCCACCAAAAACCATCATTATACCATAATTTACTTTCAGGCTTCTCTTCAGTCGGCTCGCTGGTTGGCCCACCGGAGGAATAATCAAAATCACGGTAACCGGCCAAAACTGGTTCAGAAGTGCACTGTTGCGCCCAGGCATTTTCAGAGTTTAAAGATAATAAGCTCATAACAGCACATAAAATAAAGCAGATGTATTTTAAAGTATTGCTGCTTTTCCTGAAGTGGCTGTTCTTACTTAAACATTCATCTGTTAACAGCACTGATGACCTCCAATGGATAGATTACTTTTAAAATTATTTTGTTTTGAGAAATTTCCTTATTTCTCATCATTTCAAATAATTTTAAATTAATGTTAATCATTCTTTTTATTTTTATTATTGCAAAAATCATTAAAATACAGATATCCTATAAATGAAAAAGAGGCCACATTCCTATGATTAGAAACAGTTATCCTCTAAACATAGAAATCATCTTCAATCGAATACAGCACTGACTCTAATTGAAGATGTGTGGCCTCTTTTTCAATTTTACAAAATTAAATCAATAGATTATTAGATTTACTTTCTTTGTCTATACAACTTATATACCAAATTTAATAAATCTATCTATATTATTATTATAGTATTAATAATTAATAACTTATATCCTTTAGTTTGATCAATATAGTTTTATTATTTATTATTTAAATTGATTAATCCTGTATTTAATAAAGTCATTGTCTCAAATATGATACAGTAAGTAAACAAATAGTTTGACTAATTTGGTTAAATACATTTTAACAACTGATTCAAATTATTCAATTTTCTTCAAAACGTTGGAACAAATAGATGACCTTATTTTTGTAGTGTGACTTTCCTTATTAAAATCTTTTCACTTATTCTTAGCTGTATAAAATAAACTCCGGATCCGACTTCTTTACCAGAATTATTTCTGCCATTCCATTTGATTTTCTTAAATCCAGCAATCTCGTTATCATCTACTAAATTAATAACTTCCTGACCCTTTACGTTATAAATTCCTAAGCGTACTCTGCCATTTTTTGGTAAAGCATATTCAATAGTTGTTTCTATATTAAACGGATTTGGATAATTTGGGCTCAAACTAATACGTTCAGGTAAATAACTTTCCGTTATTTCACATAATTCAGTTGTTTTGAAATTAGAATCAGAAATTTTTGAAGATGATCCCGAACCTGAATTAAATTCAATTATCAATTCTGGGATGTCTGTACCTTCTTTAGAACTGTATTTCGCAATATCTGTAGAATTGTTTTTAATCGCAAAGCTAAATATACCCTCACCGGAAATGGCTGTTGTCACATCAAATTCAACTGTCTCTCCAACACTAATAGCACCGACTGAACTCAAAGAGCTACCTGTAATAACTGGAGCATTATTAAAGTTTAAACCAGTTTCATCCCAGGGATCGTTGCTGCCTTCATAATTGTTGGATACGGAATATATGGCTCCTCCATCATTACTTGCATCCATGACTTTGAGACGTATTATGGCATTTTGCACCGTACCACTTAAATTGGCAATGTTAAACTTCAAGTAAGCATTCACTCCACCTGATGATGGATTTCTAATCCGAAGCTCATCATCTGAGCCATAATTGTTCGAGGCTTTAGCAGCGCGTACAAACGAATCATCCATCGGGTTGAATGTGACATTGCTCGGTAGTGCCGTCACGGTAAAATCATCCACACTCGTGCCCGTGCCCGCAGAATTGGTTACACTCAAAGGACCAGTGATTGCGCCAAACGGAACCTCCACACGAAGCTGGGTGTCCGAATCTATGGTAAATCCTGAAGCAGGCGTTCCGTTAAATGATACATTTGTACTGCCTGTGAAATTTACACCCGATATTGTAACAGAGGTACCTACTGCACCATTTTCCGGAGTAAAGGATGTAATGCCTGGGATAAACGTTACCGTGAAATCACTCCCGCTAACTCCCGTGCCAGCAACATTAGTCACACTGATTGGGCCAGTACTCGCTCCAGAAGGAACATTCGCGCGTAGCTGAGTGCCTGAATCTATCGTAAATACTGATGCCGACGTACCGTTGAAACTAACCGCGGTCGCTCCTGCAAAATTGCTGCCCGTGAGCGTAACTTCGGTGCCAACAGGACCGCTTGCTGGTGTAAAAGAACTAACCAATGGCGGATTCAATACCGTAAAATCAGTCCCACTCAGCCCGGTTCCATGAACATTGGTCACGCTTAACTTACCAGTCGTCGCCCCAGATGGAACACTCGCACGTATTTTGGTATCAGAGTCAACCGTAAAGCTTGAAGCTGAAATCCCATTAAAAGAGACATCCGTCGCTATGCTGAAATTTACTCCAGTCATCGTCACCTCAGAGCCAACCACACCACTAACAGGACTAAAGGAAGATATCGAAGGAACAGGTGAAGTAACTATCTCAACCACTAACTCCGTAGCCGATTCCAACTCCTTAGAACTATATCTTAAAGCATTTGTAGAATTATTCCTGATGGCAAAACTATATATTCCTTCACCGACTATCGCTGCAGTTACATCAAACTCCACAATCTCATCTATACTCACTGCACCCAACGAACTAAAAGCGGTGCCAGTAATTGCCGGCGCATTATTATAGTTTAAACCCCCTTCATCCCATGGATCGCTCGTGACATCATAATTGTTGGAGACCAGATATATCGAACCCCCATCATTGCTGTCATCGATAACTTTTAGACGCAACTTCGCATTCTGAACCGGCCCCCCTAATCCCGTAACATTAAACTTTAAAAAACTGATCGATTCTGCCGTGGTGGTCTTTCGTACCCGCGACTCTAAAGATGAACCATATAGCTTATTCGGACTGCCAGAATTACCAAATGAATCATCCGTGGGAGTGAATGAAACCGTGCTCGGGGGCACGGTCACCGTAAAATCATCCACACTTGTAGCCGTTCCCGCAGAATTCATTACACTTACAGGACCTGTCACCGCTCCAAAGGGAACTTCCACACGAAGCTGGGTTTCAGTATCTATTGTAAATATTGTCGCTGATATCCCATTAAACGACACCTCGCTGACATCCACAAAATTGCCACCCAAAATAGTCACTTCCGTCACTGGTGGTCCGTTTGTGGGAGTAAATGAAGTAACCACCGGTGGATGAATCACCTCAAAATTTGCCGTGCTCTCACCAGCGCCAAATGCAGTGGTCACGCTAATTTTGCCAGTTGTGGCACCGGCAGGGACGGTGGTTCTTGCCAGAGTGTCCGAATCTACCGTAAAGCCAGCAGAGGCAATACCATTAAAGAATACAGATGTCATGCCCGTAAAATTTATCCCTGTGAGTGTAACAAGAGTGCCAACCGCACCAAAATCCGGTTCAAAAGAAGTAATTTTGGGTATGAAGGTAATCGTAAAATCTAATCCACTCATACCTGTACCGGCATCATTCGTTATGCTGATTTGCCCTGTACTCGCTCCCGAAGGTACAGTCGCAAGTAGCTGAGTGTCCGAATCTATCGTAAAAACTGAAGCCGAGGTTCCATTGAACAGAACATCAGTCGTTCCAGTAAATCCACTACCTATTAGCGTCACCTCTGTCATCACAGGCCCATTATTGGGAATGAATGAACTCAAGACCGGCGGCTGAATCACTACAAAATCAGCCACGCTCTCGCCGGTACCGTCATTATTGCTCAGGCTAATTTTGCCTGTTATAGCTCCAGCAGGAACAATAGCACGTAACAGCGCGTCCGAATCTACAATAAATCCGCTAACACCGGTTCCATTGAATGAAACATTCGTTACTCCACCAAAATTATTCCCAATCAAGGTCACTTCAGTCCCTACTACTCCACTAATTGGAGTAAATGAAGTCAACATTGGAGGATACAACACGGTAAAATCAGCCACGCTAACTCCAGTTCCTACTATATTCGTCACACTAATAGGCCCTGTACTTGCACCCGAAGGCACAGCTACCAGTAACTGGAGGTCAGAGTCTATTGTAAAACCTGAAGCCAACATCCCATTGAATCCAACTTCGGTAGCACCCGTAAAATTGCTGCCAGTTAGCGTCACCTCTGTACCTGTTGGTCCACTGTCAGGAGTAAATGAACTCACGACCGGCGGATTGTTCACCGTAAAATCCGTACTACTCTGACTTGTGCCCTCAATATTCGTAACAGCTATCCTGCCAGTCGTTGCACCAGAAGGTACAATGACACGTATCTGGGTATCTGAATCAATGGTATAAGTTAAAGCCGGTGTCCCGTTAAAATACACATCCGTTGTACTTAAAAAATTAGTGCCGGTGATTGTGACCTCAGCACCTACCTGACCATTTGCAGGAGTATATGATGTAATTGATGGCACGGCTGCGATGAATACTTCAACAATTAATTCTGGAGCCTGACTGCCATCTTTGGTACTGTATTTTGCTACATCCGAAGAGTTATTTTTAATACCAAAACTATAAATTCCGTCTCCAGTTATAGCTGATGTTACACGGTTATCCATTTTGCTCCGCAATCTTCTAATATTGTCATTCTGAGCGACTGGAAGGAGCGAAGAATCTCATACCATTAGGCTTGACACAGAGAATAATGAATAGTGGTCATAGATTCTTCAGTCGCTCCTCTCCTTCAGAAGGACATTTTCGGAGTTAAGTGGATAACCGGACTGATGTTACATCAAACTCAATATTCTCGTCCACATTAATGGCTCCGACTGAACTCAAAAGCGTTCCTGTAATATCTGGTGCATTATCCCAAATTAAACCATTTTCATCCCACGGATTGCTGGTCCCTACATAATTGTTTGAAACTAAGTAAATCTCTCCGCCGTCATCACTCGAATCGACAACATGAAGTCGTATTTTTGCACTATTAACGTTGCCACCTAAACCTGTCACGTCAAACTTTAAGAACGAATTTAATAATGCAGAAGTAGTTTTTTTTATGCGCAATTCGCTTGAGGTACCATAATTATTCGTTGGATTTGAAGACCACACACGTGCATCATCCATTGGAATATAATTATTTACAACTGGAGGATCGACAACTATTAAACTCACCGAACTTATCGCAAATCCTGCTGCATTGATTACCTCAATCAAGCCGGTTGTAGCGACTGCAGGCACAACGGCTCGAATTAAAGTATCCGAATCAACCGTATAATCTAAGGCAGAAGTGCCGTTGAAAGAAACCTCACTAATTTCAATAAAATTGCTACCGGTAATGGCTATCTCGAGGCCCTCATAGCCAGTATCCGGGCTAAATGAAGTGATATCAGGTAGCAAGACAACCGTAAAATCGTTTACACTTTCCCCCATACCTAAACCGTTTGTCACAGATATTTTGCCTGTCGAGGCGCCCAAAGGTACATTTGCATAGATTAGCGTGTCCGAATCCAAAATGTAATTCGATACTGAAATACCATTGAAAGCGACATCAGTCATTCCGATGAAATTTATTCCGGATAGCGTTATCTGCGTGCCAATAATTCCACTCGACGGAGTAAATGAGGTTATATCCGGAACTAATGTCAATGTAAAATCATCCACACTATTCCCTGTTCCCGCGCTATTCGTGATGCTCACCGGACCGGTACTCGCTCCTAAAGGTACAATCGCGCGTATTTGAGTTGCCGAATCTACAATAAAGCTTGATGCGGAGGAACCGTTGAACGCCACGTCGCTTACCTGCAGATAATTACTTCCGGTGATGGTGACCTCCGTCGTTGCAGGACCATTGGCAGGAAAAAAGGAAGTAATCTCGGGATTTAATATGACCGTAAAATCCTCAGGGCTAAACCGTGTACCATCGGAATTGGTTAGAGATATTTGGCCAGTAGTAGCACCAGGGGGTACATTAACTCGTATCTGGTTATCAGAATCAACCGTAAAAGAAGTAGCAGGGGCGCCATTAAATGACACATTCGTCGTGCCGGTGAAGTTGCTACCACTAATTGTAACCTGAGAACCGATTATACCAATTATTGGCGTAAAATAACTTATAATAGGCACATCACCTGGCAATTCGAAATAGTTATGTAAGTAGTTTTTTGTTTCTTTGTCAGTGACTAATGCCAACAATCCAGACTCAACAGTTACATTTTGCTTTGTAGCTGTTGGGTCATTCATGTTGTCATCTGCATTGCTTTTTATAAATAATTCACCAAATCCAGGTTCAAAGTTAGGATTATCAGCATGAGTTCTTTTCATGTAAATTTTTATTGGATTGGTTTTGGCTTTAGCAATCACATAAATACTGTCATTATATGCGTTGACTAAAACTATCGGCCTAGTATGATTCTGCTTCTTCAGCGCAAAAACATAGTTAGTCCAAACACCGTTGGATTGACGTTTAAGCAAGTATATAAGGGGTTTGTCGTCTGCTGTAAAACTTGATTTGACTGCTGCAAAAACCGTGTTGCCACCATCCGTACCAGATACAGCTAAATTGATGTGATTATCCGAAATAGAACCGCCATCTGGATCAGACAACGCCTCTTCTCTTGGTTCCCAGGTTGTGTCAGCATTGTTGTCCAGGTGAACAGCGAAATAGGTTATTCTCTTGTTCTGATTGCTCCACATAATACCAATTTTATTGCCGCCAAAAGCAATAATCGACGAAATATCATCACTTGTCGATCTATTTCCTTGTACTGGCAATACAAATGGCGTTCCCCATGTCTGGTCGTCACCTAAAGTTCGGTTTACTATTATATCACCACCTTTTTGCCAGGTAGCCCAAAATTGTCCGGATGAATCTTTGGCAATTACTAACGCGCTGAGCTTCTCATCATGTATTTCAACAGGAAAACCACTATCCAGTGAATATGTTTGTGAATTTGAATTGTAACTAAAGCGAAAAAACCAGGTTGTGAGTGGCCCCTGGCCTGAAGAATGTTCAAGTTTAGCGCGGGAAGAAATATATAGTTTTTACGTGGATTCATCCCAGAGCACATCGGCACTGGAGTGAGGACGGCTATCTAAGTCTGGCCCAACACTGGTCCAACATTGATTGTTCACATCGAATTTTTGAATTCTGTGTTCTTGCCGATCCGGATCCCATAAAATTCCCCACCAGGAACCATCATTCCACCATAATTTACTTTCTGATTTTGTTTCTGTGGGGTAGCCAGTAAGACCACTACCCGTATAGTTAATCGTGCGGTAACCAACTTCAACAGGTGTTGATACGCATGGCTGAGCATAAATTTTCGCAGAATGACTCATTAAACAGCAATTAAAAAACTTAATAAAATCAGACTCTTTGAACGAAATACTCTAATAGCCTTGACAATTTCTCCATTATTTATAATCTCATTCACACTATAACTCATTAATTTCTCCTGATAATCCATAGACAGGTTCATAATTATATAGTCTATTCAATATTAAAAATATCAATCAACCAATATCTAAAGTGTATTTGTTTTGTGAGTCACGGTGGCGGAAAGCAGACCCTAAATTCAAATCATAGCATTAGAACCTTTGAGGGTCTGAAATAATTACTTTATGATAGAATGCTCAAAGATCCATTCAAATATAATAGTTAAAGAAGAATGGACAGCCCCCTATCATTCTTTAATTATTTAAGTATTACGAACGAAGATACAGTTATGCGGAGTAGAGTTTAAGATTTTTTTTGTGAAGAATTGAGGGCTGTCAAGTGAAGTTAATTATTAAATTATTAAAAAAAGTAAAGTTAAGTATATTCACACACAAGAAATCTTATTTCTTCCAGGGCGGTACCTCAGGAAGCAGTAGACTAAATTCAGCAATTAACTTAGATTCGTAAGCTTCAGTATATTGGCCATTGGAAAATTTCTCCGCTCCTTCCTTAAAAAAAAGTTCCCACGATTTTTCCTCCTGCCCAGGATTGATCGGGAAAAAGAAGGCTTGATTCCCTTTTGCTGCTTTTAGATCTCCAGGAGCGTCACCAATCATAAGCACTTTATCTTTTTGATATTTTCCTTCTGAAGCCAGTTGAATGTGCTCCTTTTTACTGCCCATCTCCTGACCAGCAATTAAACGGGTAAATTGAGCGATATTATGCTCCTCCCATTCGCGACGAAGGGCTTCATCAGGGGTGGCAGAACAAACGATGATATCAGCCCATTGCGAAATCTTTTCAAGGCTCTCTCGCACGTAGGGAAAAGGCGGAACACCATGTACCATATCAGCCACGGTTCTATTCACCGCCTCACTCCACTGAAGCGCCTGACCCAAAATTTCATCGCCAGTTCTTTCCACTTCTGTTTTGAGAGCAGGATTCCCCAATTTGGTTTCTCTTTCAATCCATTCACGCAAAGTTGTAGCAGCCGGGATCTTCACCTGACGTTTTTGTACATCAGGCCATTCGTTCAATAGATCAAAAGCCATGGTCAGCGCCGGAAAGCGATTTATCCCGCGCCATTTTGAATAGAGATTAACAAACTCTGCAGCGGCTCGCGCGTATTTCGAAACCGGCTGTAAATCCCAGTATTTTACAATATTTGGAATAAAGCACTCCTTGTGTTTAATTTCCATGGTGTCAAATGCACATCCGTCTGAATCGATGGCAATTAAATAATCGCGTTGCGGTTTTAAATTCCGCAATTCTGCTTGTGGATCGGTCATAATGATTGTCCTCCAGTTTAATTTTAATTGAGTGTTTCAAAAGTAATGCAGGTTGTAGAATGCACACAAATGAATCTTCAAATTTTGATTCTAAACGGTCATTAATGCTACAATGACTGTTTCAAATGTTCAGGCATAATGCAGGTCATTGACAATTGCCATGATACTCAGGAACTGTTTCACTAATTACCAAAGGCCTGTGGTACATAATTGGGCAATTTCTGCTCAGCAAATATCTGCTCGAAACGTGCAAAACGCTGGCGGCCATTTACTATGGGCACACTCACCCAATCTTCTCCAATTAGCGGACGAGCGTAGCGGACAAAATCGTCTGTTACGTCTATCCGGTTGGGTGCAATCCACTCTTCAGGAAATTCACGTTCGGAATTTGCTACCAATTCTAAATCTACTTTATCGTAGTCCACATTGTAGATTAGCCCCGGACGACGAAGGATTGTGGACATGTAACCGGCGCCTGCTTCGACAGCGATAACCACTGCATTTTGTCCAACTTTATAGGCTTCTTCCAAATCGACTGTGGACGCATATATTATGGCATCACGCTGATCCGTGCCAGAAATTTGACCCCTTGCTGTACCGCGGGCTTTTATGCCAACTTTGTTTAAATGATTCACAACTGCTTGTTGCGCAGTAAGCAAGCTTGAACTGAATTCAGTATGTCCAAAGGAATCTTTCAACTCCCCAATATCGCCAACTTCAAAACCTTCACTAATGACAATAATAGTCCTGCCACTACGATTTAGTTCATCATTGACTTTGTCTGTCAATTCTGCCACACTCAGACCGGACTCGCGCATGTAAATCTGCAGCGGCATGGTCCGCTCAGGATCAGCAAGCCTGGCTGCTGCCGGAATAAAGCCGATTTTACGGCCCATAGCCTGCATAACAATGACCGGATCAGCGGGTGATGAACCCATATTTTCTTCATTGGCATTTTGCACGACATTAGTCCAATAGCGGGCAACGCTGCCATATCCGGGCGTGTGATCAATGAGTTTAAACTCAGAATCGCCAACATCATTATCAATGGTTTTTGACACGCCTACCGCCACCAGGTCTAAGCCGCTTTCATGTGCTAACTGCGATACTTTGTTTGCGGTATCCATAGAGTCGTTGCCGCCGATGTAAAAAAAATAACCGATGTTATGTGCTTTAAAAACATCAATAACTCGTTTGAAATCATCCTGCTGATGTGATTTTAGTTTGTAGCGGCAGGTGCCAATAGAACCAGCTGCAGGAGTGGTGCGTAACAATGCTATTTCTTCTTCTGACTGCGCTGAAATATCCAGCAATTCCTCCTGCAGTATCCCTTCTATTCCATGATAACCACCATAGATTTTTGCAAATTTATCAGGAAACATACGACAGGTGTCAATAATGCCTCGCAGCGAATTATTGATTACCGGTGAGGGACCGCCAGATTGTGCAACAACAGCATTTTTGTTTTTAGACATACTAAATCTCCATTTTTCACGTAGTAACTCAGTTTTTAAAAGTTGTCATGAAACTGACCTTTTTAAAAAAGGTTAGTTTCTTATTTTCCCGAACAAACACTAACCTTCCTGAAGAAGGTCAGCATTTTCTAAAAGGATCGTTTTTCAGCCGGTACAACATTTCCCCGGCTTTGGGCACAAACAACACACCTTCATCTTCACGATTTTTCCAGGTTGCAATATCAATAGAATCAGGATTGCAATAGCCAAGATTTATTTTTTTACATGTCTCCTCTGGTATCTGCGTGGCTAAAAATACTTCCGCTCTCGGCGATTCGATCCCATTTTCAAAAGTACCGATGCCTTTGACATGAGTTGAATGCGCCTTCACGCCACCCGGAATGTCTTTGAATTTGTCCATTTGTTTGATAAAATAATCCCGTACATGATAGCCGATTTTTTCTATGATAGAACCATGCGTAACAGAAACATCCTTAATATGCGGGGCATAAATGATGAGCTCTCCTCCATCTGCTATAACTGGTTCCAGTTTGTACATACATTTCCCGGCAGTCCAGATATCATCGTACATTTTTGGCGCGCATGAAAGTACTCGTTTAAATGGGCGGTCTTTATACACAATATGCAATTTATCCGACAGATCAGAAGCTGCACTCCAGGCTTCTTCCGGAGCACCGATGTACAGGCCGGCGAGGTCACTACCCTTGACCACGAGACTTAAACACATACGTTCAACCGGCAATAAGGCAGCGGCTCGGTCAACGACTTTCCGAACGGGTGTGTATTTAGTGCCGATAATAGATGGATTAGTAATTAAAGCGCCCAACCAATGAAACATGTCGATTATCTCCTGTCCGGCGATTCCTGGAAAGAGATATTTATTGCCGCCGGAAAAGCCAACCACTTCGTGAGGAAATGTCGGCCCAATAATCAATAAAAGATCATAATCATAAACCATTTTATTTATGGTTACATCGACTCTTTGCTGCAAAAGCCCGTTTGAAATCTGAGCGACTTCATCCTCGCTTATAGAACCTGCTAATCTCAGTTGTTCAGGATTTTTCCACTCATGATTAAAAAAACGCGCTTTTGAATATTTCGTCTGTCTTTGTTCATGTGTTATACCCACCCGATCATTCAGTGCTTGTTCGCTCATGGGCGGATGAGTTCCCAGTGCAATGATAAAATCTAACAATTGAACCCGATCCGCTAATAGTGAATAAATCACCCTGAACATCATATCAATTGGAGCGGTGCGCGAATGATCAGGAATAATTGCCAGAACACGCTTACTGTCTAAATTTTTATTCGCAAAAGCCTCAGTACATAATCCGAGAACTTCTGATTCACTGAGCAATTCTGTTTGCGAACCTTTACCGATAACCATTTCCATTACTCCAATAATCCATTTCTATAAATTACTTTTCATTATTGACACTTTTTTTGTAAAGAAAAATCAAATCTACTACTACTAATTTTGACAACTTTTGTTAGGACACTACACACTACAATTTATGTGTCATTTGGTTTTTGTTATTTATCATTTGCGGCTTGCCTCTCGCCAGGAATACTGAAAGCCATTCTCCGCAGGTATATTAATCACGCGTTATACGTACCAGCAGCAGTATCACCACCTCTGCCAGTCCAATTGGTGTGGAACCACTCACCCCGCGGTTTATCGACGCGTTCATAAGTATGCGCACCAAAATAATCACGTTGGGCCTGTAATAAATTTGCCGGTAAGGTTTCACTGCGATAGCCATCATAATAGGCAATTGCGCTGCTGAAAGCAGGCACAGGGATACCAAATTCGACGGCTTTGGCAACTACTTTGCGCCAGGCGGTTTGGTTTTTTTCGATGATATTCTTAAAATAAGGATCCAAAAGTAAATTTGGCAGATCAGGTTGTTTATCATAAGCGTCTCTAATTTCACCAAGAAACTGGGCGCGGATAATACAGCCATTTCGCCACATGAGCGCGATCTCACCGTATTTAAGATCCCAATTGTAATCTGCAGCCGCCGCTCGCAACAATTGAAATCCCTGGGCATAAGAACAAATCTTGGCGGCATACAAACCCTTACGAATCATTTCAATAAATTCTTTTTTATCGATATCAAATTTAACGCCGGGGCCATTTAAAATTTTGGACGCGTGTACCCGCTCGTCTTTTATAGCGCTTAAAGCTCTGGCAAATACTGCTTCTGCTATGGTTTGTGAAGGGATTCCCAGGTCCAGAGCCGCCTGACTGGTCCATTTCCCGGTGCCTTTTTGGCCGGCACGATCGAGTATTACATCCACCATTGGCTTACCGGTTTCATCGTCCTTTTTAGCCATGATATCTCGTGTTATCTCAATCAGATAACTGTTCAATTCACCTTCATTCCATTCAGCAAAAACATCGTGCATTTCTTCGCCAGTTAAGCCAAGTACGTTTTTCATCAAAGAATATGCCTCACAAATCATCTGCATATCGCCGTACTCGATGCCATTATGCACCATTTTCACAAAATGACCTGCTCCGTCACTACCGACCCACTGGCAGCAGGGCGAGCCATCTTCGACCTTTGCCGAAATGTCCTGAAAAATGGCTTTTACATGCTGCCAGGCATCTGGCGATCCACCCGGCATGATTGCTGGTCCTTTCAAAGCGCCTTCCTCGCCACCCGATACGCCAGTGCCGATATAAAGGAATCCCTTTTCTTCCAGATATTTAGTGCGGCGGATCGTGTCCGGAAAATGACTATTCCCCCCGTCGATAATGATGTCTCCCTTTTCTAAATGGGGTAAAAGCATTTCAATAAAATCGTCGACCGGCTGACCCGCTTTTACCATAAGCATAACCCGACGTGGTCTTTTGAGATTTGCAGCTAATTCTTCTAAAGTTTTACATCCATTAATATTTTTACCTTTCGCCCGGCCATTTATAAAGTTGTCTACTTTACTGACCGTTCGATTATAGACGGCTACTGAATAACCATGGTTTTCAATATTAAGAATCAGGTTTTCGCCCATCACAGCCAGACCAATTAGCCCGATGTCATTATTACTCATCTTTTATCTCCTCTGTTAAGTTTAGATCAGTTTATCGTATGATTACTGCACAATATTTTTGAAAATTAGTATCTTATTTTTAAACACCACTAAATGCTGAAAAGCCGCCATCAATCGGCACGACCACCCCGGTCACAAACTCAGAGGCGGGGGAAAGCAGCCATAAAACACTGCCCAATAAGTCTGCTGGTATGCCAAACCGACCTGCAGGGCTATGGTTGATAATCGTTTGTCCGCGATTAGTTAGTTCACCTGTTTTTTCATCATAAAGCAAGAAACGGTTTTGCTTTGTAGAGAAGAAACCCGGAGCAATGGCATTCACGCGAATCTTAGGAGTATATTCCTGCGCCATATGTACCGCCAGCCATTGTGTAAAGTTACTCACGGCAGCTTTAGCGGCTGAATATGCAGGGATTCTGGTCAGCGGGCGAAAGGCATTCATGGAAGAAATATTTAAAATTACACCTTCGCCAGAATCAACCATATATTTCCCAAAAACCTGGCACGGCAGCACCGTACCCAATAAATTCAAATCCAGAACAAAGCGGAAGGCCTCCACCGACAGGTCGAAGAAAGATTGTTCCGGATTTGTAGTCGCACCAGGATGATTGCCGCCCGCTCCGTTCACCAGACAATCTATTTTTCCAAATTTATTGATGATTTCTTCAGCAGCATGGCTTAAAACATCTTTTTTTAAAACATCTCCTTTTACAATTATAACTTTACCAGCATTCAAATCGTCCTCACTAAACAACTCACTGGCGTGCTTTGTGTCAATATCTAAAACTGCCACATTAGCACCGCATCCAATTAAAGCATGCACGATTTCTGCACATAGCACACCGGAGCCGCCTGTGACCACAACTGTACGGTCTTTAAAATCATACATTTTACTAAGTTTAGTTAAATTCATTTTACCGATCCACGTTTTGTTAATATTCTTTTTAATTGTATTTTTTTTGAATTCTTGTCACTTTTTTACCCGAAGTATGCACCACAGAAACACACAGCATAACAATTATAATTTAAAACAGTTACTTTTTCACTTTAAATTAATTGTAAAGAGTCCTTCAATGTCCATTATTTAAACCTCAAAGCTTCCGTTTCTTATTTCGTTTAATTCGGTGGTTAATTAATTATTCAGTTTAAATGGTTCTACATGTTTAATAAAATGTCGTTCCAAATTTGCATAGTGTGCGTCTTCATTCTCCTGCAAGCATGATATTATCCGATTCCTGAACACCAGGGAGCCATTCGAGTTTTTGGTGGTCAATACTTTACCAAATGTGACATGCAGTAATTGACGAGCATCATCCTGTTCGAACAAGTCCAGCAACTGCTCATTTGAACATTTTGCCGATGATGGTACATTGTGTAATTTTGCTGAAACATGATATGTTTTCTTTTCAATTTCATAATGCTCTCTGGCAAAATCCAGAATTTCACGAAACAAAGCTGGAGATTTTGCAGCAATTGTTCGTAAAGCTTCAAGATAACTTGTGCCCGCGGTTTTAACATGCACCTTCCTTTGCTTCAGAGAACCGATGACTTTATACACGCTGAATTTATCGCTGCCGGAATGGATGCTTATTTTGTAGGGCCCCAGCATTCGGGCAATTTTCAGGTGCTTAATATATTCTTCTCTGAATTCATCAAGATTTCCTTTAAAATCAATTCCTTTCTCGAACTCGCCCACAAATCTGGGCGCTAAGCTCACCAATTTTACACCCAGCCTCTTCAGTTCATTGACCACCATGAAATGCTCAAAAGGCGAAGTAACCGATTCGGTCTCATCTACCGACAACTCAAACTCTGCGGGATGGTCAGGATAAGTTTCTTTTAAATGGTTACACATTTTAACCGTGTGAGCCAGCACACCGCCATATTTTACCAGCGCTCTCAAAATTTGTTCTTTGTTCGGTTTTAAAATAAAGTCATTTGCAATCTCAAACTTGTTGGTCTCGTAGGTTGCAACGATACCATCAAAGCTCGCCTTCAGGTCGTCCCAGGGTAACGATTTACATCTTTCCTGCAATTCAGCCATGGAAAGCGTATCAGCTTCATTGACCACATAGTCGCCGGGATCGAATGTAAAAAATGTAAAGCCGGCTTTTGCCATACGGTCAATATCTTCTGTTGTCTTCAAATGGTCGGCGTCGGCGCCAAAGCCCGCTTTAAATCCTTCCTGAAAAACCGCCCAGGTTGCGGCATCTATGACTTCTTCAGCTTCGCGTTGGGTACGTTCTAATTCGCGAATGGATTGCTGAGCCAGAATCGGCTTCATTTTTGACGAGGCTAAAGACCTGACATGCGCAGGATTCGCAATGCCAAATCTATCGCCGAATCCAAAAGAATCATCCAAACCTATCAACACCGGCCGGGTAAAATCAAATAAACGACGAACAGCTTTTGCGTTTTGATGAGCCAGAGGGCACTTCACTAAATAACCAGATTTATCTGATATTTGATATTGTTCACCGGTAAAATTATCAGTATGCTGCATTGGCGACAAAATCCAGAGATATTTCTTTCCTTTTAAGCAGCCAACAAAAAAACAATCCGAATCCTTTAAGTTAATTGAGTTCGAATAAACTTCAATTCTGAGATCCTCGTCAAAAGTCACCGTCTGCTTTGGATTTTGGTGATCAAATTTAAAATCCCTTAGTAGCCCAATTATTTCATGTGTTAGCATTTTAATTCTCCGGTTTGCGTGACAGATTTAAGCAGAATTTCTCTTCACTAAATAAGTATCAAGAATAATGCTTTCAGAAAGAGTATGCTCTTTGCAATTAATTTGTTTTATCAACAACTCCGTGGCCGCCTCTCCAATTTTATAGGCGGGATTAAGGACTGTTGTGAGTGGAATCTTGGCAGACTTACAAAAATCAATATTATCAAATCCAATTACAGCAACGTCTTCAGGTACTTTAATGTTCATCTCTAAAAGTGCGTTTATCAATCCTATCGCCACCAGGTCATTATAGCAAAAAACGGCTGTCGGCGAATCGTTAATGGTTTGAAAGAACTCTTTGCCTTTTTGGTAACCGTTTTCTATATATGATCCCGCAGCCAAAAGATACTTATTATTTAATAGAAGATTATGCTCGATTAATGCCTTATTGAAACCTTCCATCCTGTCAATACTGTGGGAAGAGTTTTCGGGCCCTGTAAAATAGGCTATTTTGCGGTGCCCTTTTGTAATTAAATAAGAAACGGCCTTGTAAGCCGCATCAACATTTCTAATGTTAACAACATTCGTTGGAAAGTTAATCACCTCATTAAGCATAACCAGCGGATACTTCATTCTAATCAACTCCGCCAGACAACTAAAATCACTACCTTCGCCTTGTAGTGGTGAAATTATCAGGCCATCCACACGCTGGTTAACGAGGGTTTCAATACTTTGCAACTCCTGGGAAAACGTTAACTCTGAACTCCCCAATAAAACAGTATAGTCTTTCTTGGTACAGGTATCGAAGACGCCTCGCATGATTTTAGCATAATAGGGATTGTCAATTTCTTTAATAACCAGTCCAATACTTTTAGTAGCACGAATAGACAATGAGCGTGCCACCTGGTTGGGTCGATAGTTGAATTTTTTTACAATTTTCAGAACGTTTTCACGGGTTTGCGCCGACACACCCGGTTTGTTGTTCATGACAGCCGAGACAGTGGCTTTTGACACATTCGCCAACTTTGCAACATCGTCGATTTTTATTTCCATCTCACTAAAACGGTTATAATATTTTTATATTCAATATTTTTAATAGCTTATAAGTTTTTTCATACTATTAATTGAATCGGTTCGGTAATATAAATATAAATTAGTAAAGAATCAAGAACAATAATAATTTTTGCGCATTCGGTCAGGGTAAGTGGCGATGAGGATACTTCGTCCACGCAGGCATAGTAAACAGGACATAAATTATACAAATTGCTATAATCCGTGTATAAGCTGCCGGTTTATTTCTGAGCTTCTAAAATACTTTGTTTTAAAATTCTGGCATTTTCCGTTAAAATCTCATACTTCTCCCCGGCGATGGCTTTTTTATCTAACAAAGCACTGCCAACACCGACGGCGCAAGCCCCGGCCTTCAGCCAATCGCCGGCATTGGTTAAAGATACACCACCCGTGGGCATTAAATTAACATGTGGCATAGGCGCTTTTACTGCTTTAAAAAAGGCCATACCCACCACATCAGCCGGGAAAACTTTAACTATGTCTGCTCCCTGCTCATGAGCTTGCAGGATTTCAGTTGGGGTGAAAGCGCCGGGAATGCAGGGAATGTCGTACCTGTGGGCGGTCTGAATAATCTCAGGTTTTAAAACAGGACTCACCACATATTTTGCACCGGAAAGTATAGCCAGGCGGGCAGTTTCAGAATCCAAAACTGTACCCACACCAAGCAGAATGCTGCCAGCCAGCTCCCGGCTGCACTCTTCAATAACTCGCAAGGCATTCGGGGTGGTCATCGTAATTTCAATTGAAGAAACACCGCCTTTATGAATGGCCTCGGCAACTTTCATCAATTTGTTGGAATCGGCCATCCGGATAACCGCGACCGCTCCATCCATAAAGATTTTTTGGATAATTTGCGCTCTGTTCATGTTTACCTTATATTCTAATTTTCCACACTAATAAAATCTAACCTTATTTCTGGGGAATAATTCTTGTCAATTTCTCACGAAGACCATATTCACAAGATAATATATTTAATTCAATAATCCAAAAACTCTCGGCAACCACAAACTCAATTCAGCAAAATAAGTAATCAGCAACAAGGATACAAGCATTGCTAAAAACATCGGTAAAAGCGGCTTGATGACTTTCTCAATGGTCGTATCTGCCACGCCACATCCAACAAATAAAACACTCCCGACGGGCGGCGTACACAGGCCGATGCTTAAATTAAGAACCAGTACGATACCAAAATGAATGGGATCCATTCCCAGAGCCGTAACGACCGGTAGAAATATGGGCGTGAAAATAAGCACCGCCGGCGTCATGTCCATGAATGTACCCACAGCCAGCAGAATAAAATTTATCAACAGCAGGATGATAAGCGGGTTGTCGGTTAATCCAATCAAAGCAGCGGTCACGTTTTGTGGAATATTGGCATAAGCCATCACCCACGACATGGCGATGGAAGCTCCAATTAATAGCATCACAACAGATGTCGTTGCCGCACTCTCTAATAAGATATCAGGTAAATCCTTAATTTTAACTTCACGGTAAATGACTATCGACAAGATGAAAGTATAAAGTACGGCAATCGCAGACGCCTCTGTTGCCGTAAAAAAACCCGCGACTATACCACCAATGACAATGATAATTAACAACAAGCTCGGAATAGCATCTAATAGTTTAATAATGCCTTCCTTAATAGTGAATCTATCACCAACGGGATATTCATGTTTAAATGAATAAACTCCGGCAACTGTCATTAAAGTCAGTCCGACTAAAATACCCGGAATATACCCGGCTATGAATAACGCGGAAATAGATACCCCGCCGCTGGCCAGTGAATATACAATTAAAATGTTGCTGGGCGGAATTATCAAACCGGTGGTGGCAGAAGTAATATTTACAGCAGCGCTAAAGTTTTTGTCGTACCCTTCTGCTTCCATACGTTTCCCCATAAAACCGCCGATTGCGGACGCCGCTGCCACTGCCGAGCCGGAAATGGCGCCGAAAAACATGGCAGCCATAATATTCACAAATGCCAGTCCGCCCGGCAGTCTGCCTAACAACACTTTGGCAAAATCAATCAACCGGCGGGCAATACCGCCCTGGTTCATCATCTGGCCGGCCAGGATAAAAAACGGAATAGCCAGAAGTGCAAAGCTGTCGATTCCAGTTGCCATTCGCTGCGCGACCGTGGTCAAAGCTGGAATTGTGTCGATGCTCAGTAACATCGTCAATACAGTTGATATTCCAATGCTGAATGAAATAGGCACACCCAATCCTAATAGAAATAAAAAGCTGATAACGAGTACAAAGACCTCAGTAAGTTCCATACGAATCCCGATTATTTTTAAATTTCATTTTAATAACAGATTTAATGATTAGTTTCTGTTGCAAAATGATAAAATTGACGCCGGTCGTCGTGTAATGACTGCATGTTTTCATCAGGCATCTCCTAAATTATCTCATTGGATTCCCGATTAAAGCACTCGGGAATGACATTTAGCCACAGAACCCAATTAACTGTTTTTGTTTGACCGAAATGTCTCCATAAAAATTTCCATCGAATAAAACATAATCAACAGGCCGCTGATTGGCACTATTAAATAGACATAACCCAATTCAATTTGCAATGCCGCTGAGATTTGATGCAAATACAAAGTCAGTGATACGAGTTTAATCCCACCAATCACCATAGCCGACAGCGCAAAGAAAAAAACCGAAGCTTGAATAAACAACTCCACGAACCGCTTTTTTGAAGGTTTAAATTTGTTCAGAACATAATCAATGGCCAGATGCCTCCTCCTGCCCACGACATAGCTGGCGCCCAGCATGCCAAGCCATATTAAAAGATAACGCGCCAATTCATCTGTAAATGTACTTGGATCCCTCAACACAAATCTTGTAAAAACCTGCCACAAAACATTCAGAACCATCGCACCCATCAGGATAACCAGCGCCAGTTCAATTATTTTATCTACCGATTTTTTAAGTTCTTGCATCGCTACTCTACACTTTTGATTTCTGTTAATAAATTATAAACTGCCGGTTCATTTTTATATTCATCATACAATTTCTGCACCTTTTTTTCAAAGGGGGCTTTATCTGGATATATTACCTCCACACCTGCCTTCTGAACTTCTTCCAATGCCTTTTCAGATGCCTCTTTCCATAATTTTTTCTGATATTCATAAGATTCATCCACTGCTTCCTGCAGCCAGATTTTCCCTTGCTCAGAAAGCTTATTCCAGATGCTTGTGCTGATGATTAGCACATCAGGAACTGAAGTATGCTCGTCAATTGAATAATATTTGCATACCTCATAGTGCTTTGAAGTGTAAAAGCTGGGATAATTATTTTCAGCTCCATCTACGACCCCCTGCTGCAAAGCAGTATAAAGCTCACCCCAGGCAATAGGCGTGGCTGAGCCGCCTAATGTATTTACCATTCGCACTGAAGTAGCGCTTTCCTGCACCCTGATTTTCAGTCCATCCAAATCATCCGGGGAATTTATGGGCTTTTCTTTTGTATAAAAACTTCGGCTGCCAGCATCGTAATAACACAGGCCTCTTACCAGAAAGGGCTCGCCACTCAACAAAAGTCTTTTGCCGATTTCACCTTCCAATACTTTAAACTTGTGTTTCTCGTCTCTGAAAACATAAGGCAGGCTAAACACTTTAAATGATGGTAAAAAGCTTTCCAGCACGCTCGAAGATACTTTAGTCATGCCAAGACTGCCGATTTGCAGAAGTTCAACACATTCGCGCTCCGTGCCTAATTGCTGGCTCGGGTAAATATCGATTCGAAGTTTTCCTGCGGATTTCTCCAGGGCCTTTTCTGCCATGTAAACCATTGCCTGATGCACAGGATGCTGTATGTCCAGACCATGACCGAGCTTTATTGCTTCGATTTGGGAGGATTTACTGCATCCACAAATCCATAACAATGACAGAATAAGTGTTACTAGCGTAAATAATAATGTAGTGTTCGATTTCATTTTATCCTCAATTTGAGTCTTAAATCTATCTACCCATCCAGCCACCATCAACCACGAACGTCGCACCATTTACATAATCGGACGCAGCAGAACTCAGGAACACAACCGCTCCGACTAAATCATCGGGATTACCCCATCGGCCAGCCGGAACGCGCTCAAGAATCGCTTTGTTCCTGACTGGATCTTCGCGTAATGCCTGGGTATTATCGGTTGCAATGTATCCGGGAGCAACCGCATTCACATTCACACCCCTCGATGCCCATTCGTTCGACAGCGCCATGGTCAGAATTTTTATGCCGCCTTTACTGGCAGCGTATCCCGGAATCGTTATGCCGCCTTGAAATGAAAGCATGGAAGCAATGAAGACGATTTTTCCGCTTCCTCTGGCTACCATCTCTTTACCTATTTCCCGGCTCAGCACGAACTGCGAGTTGAGATTCACTTCAATTACTTTGTCCCAATACTCGTCCGGATGTTCAGCGGCCGGTTTGCGCATAATGGTGCCGGCGTTATTTACTAAAATATTGATGCGGGAAAAATCAGATTTTACTGATTTTATAAATGAATGAAGCGCATTTCTGTTAGCAAAATCGCATTTATATCCTTTGAAAGTTCTGCCAATTTTTTGCACATCGGCAGCCGTGGTGTCAAGTTCCCCGCTCCGGGAAACACCAATGATGTCGGCGCCAGCTTCGGCCAGAGCCAGGGCACAAGCTTTGCCAATTCCACGATTGCAGCCCGTCACCAGGGCAGTTTGGCCATCGAGTTTAAATTTATCTAAAATCATCTTTACTTTCTCCTATCTCAACCTGTTCATGTCAACAAAATCCATGTCCGCAAATGCCTGGTTTTCACCGCCCATGCCCCAGATAAACGAATATTTCCTGGTAGCCGCGCCGCAGTGAATCGACCAGCTCGGACTGATGACGGCCTGCCTGTTGCGGATGACCAGGTGCCGGGTTTCGTCCGGTTCTCCAAAAAAATGAAACATGCGGGCATTTTCATCAAGGTTGTAATACAGGTAAACCTCGGTTCTTCGAGGATGGGTGTGAGCTGACATCGTGTTCCAGACGCAGCCCTCGTGAAGCTCGGTTATGCCCATGACAAGCTGGCAGCTCTTTATGCCGTCAGGATGAATGAGCTTAGTCAGGATTCTGGTGTTGGCATCCTCATCTGTACCAAGCAATGTTGACTCCCCATCTGAAAATTTCGTATGCGTCGTAGGGTATGCTGCGTGGGCAGGATAACTCAGGATATAAAATGCCGCCGGCTCATTCGGATTAGCGCTCCTGAATTCGATATCTTTTGTCCCGCGGCTAATATACAGGGCATCATGGTAGGTCATATTATAATCCGTGCCGTCTGCCGTAATCAAACCCTTTTTGCCGATGTTAATTATGCCTATTTCACGCCTTTCGGCAAAATAGTCTGCTGCCATTTCTTTTTTACTGCTGACGAGCTTTAACGGCTTACGAGTCGGAACTGCCGAGCCGACAATGGCACGATCCGCATCCGAATACAGCGTATAAATTTTATCCTGTTCAAAAAGACTATCGACGAGGAAATATTTTCTAAGCTCGTCCGTTGTCATTCTTTTATATGTTTCAGGGTTAGGTGAATATCTCACATCCATGGTACCTCCTAAATTTCAAATTGAATTTTATATTCTATAAATCTTTATACTAAAATTTACCCTTTGTCTAAATTTCGAAAGATAGAAACTAAATAGCAGCAGGATGAAAACTGGTCTTACTTGTCATTCCCGAGTTTTCGTTCAGACACTAAATAGCAGCAAGATTTTTGTTGGTCAAACCCAATTTATTGAATTTGTACTTTTATTGGCGATTGCAAACTTAAAGCAAATTCCTCCATATACTTATACCATTGTTGTGCATTTGCAAAATCGCCACTTTTCGACCAAGCTGCACCGGCAAAGTACACAACAGGTTTCCCGGATTCACCCTTTGCGATTACCAGGTTATGATTGTCAATTTCCTTAATTTCTATTATCCTGGATGGATTGACTACAATGCCGCAACCTGTGTTTCCATACTTTTTATGACCTGGCTCCCAGTACCCAAGCCAGCCTTTCGCTAAATCAGATGCGGTGTCGCCCTCTCCCTCACGTCTGACAATACCAATAGCGCAGGTCAATTCTTTCGCATCTTCGTCTGCTGAGAAGAAACTTTCGAATCGGTTCAGATTTTGGCCTGCATCGAGGCTAATTCTTTTAACTTCTGAGATTTGAGTCCCGTTAAAATCCCACGGTGCGTAAGCAAGCACGAAAATCGTTCGGATTGGACCGTTAGCAATTATCTTCCAATCAGTGAAGTTTTTAGAAGGAATGAGCTGTTTGCCATCCCATACCGCACTGCCGCCACAACCGCAACTGGGGCCAACTTTGTAGTAATCGAGGCCTTCACCATGGTCTGTGTGATAATCATTGCCGGACTGGTACCATTTATCTAAAATCAGGTGACGGACACTTTTTACCCACACATCCACACCGCTGCTTATTTCGCCGGTAGCCTGGAGCGCCGGCCCGTACATCCGGTAAGCAATGCGGTCATTTTCCCAGGCAAAATCATCCATTCGGGTGGGCACAAATTTAGCGTAGACCTTGGATTCTGGTTTGTGGGCTGTTTTCTCTGCATTTTCACGAATTAAAAATGTCCTGGTTTCTCCAGCCGTAAAATCTGCCTGAAAAAGAAGATCATCATGTTCACCATCTTCATCGTTATCAACAAGTTGTGAGACCCGGACAGCGCCTGAATTTGCTTCTGAGATCTGCAACAGCACGGGATTAATTGCTGGTATTCTATCCTTGATGTCTTTTAACTTAATGACAATAGTTTCGCTGGCTCGGACGATCTCCAGAGGATTTTCAACAGTAATTCTCAGTACTATACTTTCTGATTGACATCTTGCAAATAGGCCTATTGCCAACAAAGCTAAAATCAGCCATCTGATTCTCTTTTTCATTTTTCGCTCCCCCTTTTGGCGAACGTAGTGTCAAAATATTGCATTATACAATCTTTTAATTTAGTATTTTGTAATA
>CAZIKB010000080.1:0-29890 GCA_964539665.1 uncultured Cytophagia bacterium | reverse complement strand
TTGCCTTCCCTGAAATTATATCTGACTCGAATATTGGGTGTTAATTGGTCGCTAATACTGTTATATTGAATAAATCCGTTTATTGAAAATCTATTATTTAAGGCACCTTCAACACGCAAGCTAAACACGTGAGCGTTAAATTTCTGATCACGGTTGGGGAATCGGACAAAATTAACATAATAATCAGCATGCAAACGTAAATACCTCGAGATACTCCAAGCCGGAGTCAGCCCTACTGTCTGGTTCCAGCCGTCATAGAATGTTCCTATACTAAGATAAAATCTTGAGTTCAACAATCTACCCGGTGGAGTCATACCACCTACTTCTAATCGATAGTAATTATAACTTCCCTTAGGAATCTCGGTATTGTCAGGGAATTCAAGGATTTCGAGTAAATCTTCATAATATATTTCAGCGTCGGCCCATATAAATGCACCTGACTTCCAAACGCAATCGGTACCATACTCAGCCCATGCCGATTCCAGACTTTTGTCACTATTTCGAAACGCGGCGCTACCAAGGATTTGGAACAGGCTGAATTTTCTGAGCCGGGATTCTTCTCCCACATACGTATCATAGTGAATTCTCCAGGAAAAATCGGTGAAATCACGGCGCGTCGTATACCCAATACTCGGTGAAAAATCCTTTCCAGACCTGGTAAGTGAGAATTCATAATTAAATCCCACCCTTGTTCTTCTTTGCCATAATGCAAGAATTGAAGCAGCATCCAAAAAATTAAAAGACTTTTCCTTAATATTGTCATCTTCAAAAGTTTGTGCCCATCGCAAAGTAAAATATTCATTCTTATAAAATCTTAATATACTGTCAAAACCATAAGCTATATTATAACTGCCGTCATTACCGATACGACTGGTAAATATTCCCCCCGTATATGAATTCTCATTAAACGACTGCCTTCGTAACCGAACAACGCCAAAGTTCTCAGAGGGTAGTTCCCCGCTTTTCTCAGTTTGCATATCGAACGCACCGATATCCCAGGGGCCGGCACGTCCAACAAGCCTGACTCCCCCTAAAATCCTTACTTCTTTACCGTTATGAATTCCAATTCGTCTGCTGTGAAACAGTCTGTCCCTGGTATACAATCCCGACGTACTAAAGGAAAAGATACCCGCCCGTTGTTGGAAAAATCGCCGCTTTTCCGGGAAAAAGAGTGAAAACCGTGATAAATTTACTTGTTCATCATCAGCCTCTATCTGTGCAAAGTCTGTATTAAGTGTGGCATCAATGGTTAAATTGTGGGAAATATTGTATTTTACATCTAATCCAATATCCCGGTCATATTCCCGGTCAAACCTATATCCTGTACTGTCGGTGTTTATTATCGAATTTCGACCAAAACCTCCTAAAATATAAGGTGTACAATAGACAGGTTTTTGAGTTAAAATATTTGTTAAGCTGACTTCTTTTGCCTGAGACGGAGTGTGTCTCTGCCAGTCTGGCGGTATAGCCGGAAATATAAGGACTTCATTTTTTCTGTCGATAATTCGAAATGCAATTAGTCCGATTGTAACATGATTGCTCTGTCTCTTAAAACCCAAACTCGAAAAAGGAATTCTAATTTCTGCAAACCAACCATCGCCATTTTGAACTGCAGCGGCATCCCAGAAAGTATTCCAATTGTCATTCAATAATTCACCGTCATTTGATATTGCCATGTCTCCTCTAATTCCAGCAGGTGTTGTCCAGAAACATAGAGCATTTTCTTTATCGTTAAATGTATCAAGAATAAGATTAAAAGCATCGTCATTAATTGCTCGGTCACGATATAATGAATTTGCGTGAATACCTGTCGGATCCGAATCATAAAACCGCCCTGAAGCATATAAATAATAATCATCGTACGCAACTCTAATTTCAGTACGCTCAGTAGGAGTGCCCTTAAATGTCGGCTGGTACATTGTTAAAGGCAGAGGCTCAATATTATTCCAGGCCGGTTCATCACTTAAGCCATCCAAGATGATTTCACTATTAATTCGCTGCAATGTCAGTGCTTCCTGTGCAACTAAAATACGCTGTGAAAACGGAACTAACCAGAGGACGACAATGAGCCCTACTACATTTTCATTTAGACTTTTTCTAAGTTTTACTCGATTAACCATACAAGAATTCCTTATTTAACATTTCCAGGTTTATATCTCTCAATAATTTTCGCATCCACCCAGTAAATTTCACCATTTAACTTTATCGTTTTTCAATTGTGTATGAGCGTCGAATAAAAGACAGTTGAGCATGATGGAGCTTTCCATCCGCATCACGGCTGAATATCAATGTCCAGGGAGCCTGCTTGAAATAAAAGAAGTCTCTGCCAACAGGATATATTTCATCAGGTCCGAATTCAATGATTTTTAACCGACCGCCTTCTTTCCAAATTTCAAGAATCAAGTAATCCCGGACATAGTATTTCCCTACATATTCAGCCAGTTCAGAGGCTGACAACTCGATTGGATTCGGTTTTTTTAAATAAAGGTACTGTGGAGTTCGTCCCATATTGTCTTTCTCAGTCAAAGACAGGTCTCTTTTTTTAAGCATTTCAATGAGATTGTCATGCCCGCTGCGATAAGCCATGTGCATAACTGTCCAACCTTCATTGGTTTTAATGTTTGGATCCGAACCATGGTCGAGAAGATACTCCGTAACATTAATACATCCACGCCAGACAGCGGTGTGCAATTCCGTCATCCCCCACTGGTTTCTGATATTTAACTTAGCGCCATTTTCTACCATTAGTTTTATCATTTCTTTGTTATCATGATGCACCGCCCAATTTATAGCAGTACCGCCATCTCCGCCAACAATATTCAAATCTGCGCCTTTTTTAATCAAATATTCCAAAATATGCCAATGCGCCCGCATGCCAGCCCATTGAGAAGCTGTGTAATTTTGTTCGTCAGTTGCGTTTAGTTTTGATGGATCGGATGCAAGTATCGATTTTACAGTTTCTAAATTACCGGCCTTTGCAGCTTCAACGAATTTTTCACCGTTAGCAAATACACATGAATTCAGACGAATAAAGACAGTAACTAGAATTATTGTTTTAATCATAATTCAGCTCCATATTTATCGAATTACAAATCTGTAAATGCTCATTGTTCTTCTGTTGTAATGCTTCAATTATTTTGGCGTCTAAAGCCTAAAACGATAGCTTGCCTTGAAAAAAAGGCTCCGCGAACGCTGATAGTATTTTCCGTAAGTCGCATTGTTTTCCCATTGCTCATTTTCCCAGTGGAGATTTTCATGCAGCGAACCATAACCGAGATGCATCACGGTGCCGGGAATCAGGGTGAAGGAAGCCAGCAGATCGGTTAGGACCACTTCACGATAACTGTCGTACTGGAGCAGCGCCCGGATAAAGAAATACCTGTTGAACTGATAGGTGGTTTTGGATTGGAGAATATGTACGTCGTACTGGCTCTTTTGGGTTACGGGATTTTCAAGAGTTTCATAAACATAAGAAAAGTACTGGTTAAAATTATCTGTCGGCTGCAAGGTTATTTCTGTTCGCCAGTTCATGTAATTACCCATGAAGTGGTCTTCGTCATGATAATATATTGAGTCGCCGACACGAAGCAGTGTAAATACGTTGAGCCATTTCGTAAACTGCGTTCCACCCCAGAATCGGAAGAATTTTTTCTTGTAAGTTTTTCCTCCCCAGCTTTCACCATGGAGGTTGATATCGGCTCTGAACCAGCCGTTCCATGACATGAACGGATTGATGACAATCTGGGTGAAATAGTCAGCCATACCCGTGACCCGGTCGTGTGTATAGAAACCAAATGTAAATGTACGTAGTCTTCTTATCCAGGGAAATCCCTCTGAATTGGGGTACCACAGCGGACAGAAGTAGTAATATACACTGGCAATGTTTGACCGTCTGTAAAAAGCGGTTTCCATATTAAAATCTTTGTCGTAATTTTCAGCGAAAAGCATCGCCTCAAAAGGTTTTGTATTGTAGTTCCACTCCAGATGAAAGGCATTTCCGTCAACCTTGCCTTTTTCAGCAGGCTGATTGGACGTTGAATATAAAAAATTACCCGAGAGAGAATGGTGCTCCTTAAACCGGAAACGAAAATCAGCACCGGCCACCCGGTTGCAACTGTCGCCCAATTCATTTCCGCTGTAAAGCGCGCCAATATAATTTTCACCGCTCAGCGTTCTTTTCAATCGTCCAATCATATAATTGCCATTTTTCCCTAAATAAGAATTCACTTTATCTTCCAGGTTCCTACCCGCCCATTCGTCTCCTGCTCCTAGAAAAGCGAATGTTGTCTTACCGACTTCCCCTGTGAGTTTTAATCCCCATTGCGGATCCACGATCTTTCTTGTATGCATTGCTGCTCTCAAGTTACTCTCTTCACCTGTTCCAGCGATGTTAAAAATGTTGGTTGATTCCATGAAAAAAGGGCGCTTTTCAGTATAGAAAAGAGGATATCGTTAATTCACCTGGATCTGAAAGGCATCACTTTCCACCTGGCTGAAATCGGGATTATAGGTTGCTTCTGCAGTAATTGATGAGGTAATACCATACTTCACAGATGCGCCGACTTCATTGTTAGTTTCAGCAGAAGACCATTTATCAGGACTCTGCCGGTCCCAAATCGATCCAGATGTAACCACAGGCAGAATCTCGATCTTTTGCTGTTTATTCAATATTCCATAGACTATCTTTTGAGAGGAATTGAGCCAGCCCTGCCCGACTGGGATTTCCGGTGATGAGCCCTCCAGGTTCAAGCGGTTGATTCGCCGATAAAACAGAATTCCCATTTCAACGTTTTCACCGCTTTTAAAACGGATACTTTTTAGAGGTACGCATATTTCAACAATGAATCCGCCTTCAACTACCTGCGCCCCGCTGTGCCACACCCAATCAACAGACGCATCTGAATTATTTGTTGAGGCCAGGCGAAGCCCATCACCCTGGATACCATTAGGATTAACAAACAGCTCATACAAACCCTGCCTGTTCCCGATGGCGTCGAGCCCCAGCCCTACACAATCATCTTCCCACATGCGATCTCTACTGCTGACTGAAGTTTTGATTTGATCAGGATTGGTGTCGTAACAATAGAATGCAAAGTACAGATTATCTGGATCATACGCGGCCCAAACAGTTGTTTTTTGCGGCATGATGTCTCCGCTCGATGGCCAATAAGTGATGAAGTCCGTGTTTAAAACAGGTTCAGTTTGCCATGCATCATCATCTAATATTCCATCGAGTACAGGCGCTTTTTCCACCTTGATGGGTTTTAAAACGGAAGTATCTTGCGATTTAGCTGCAAAGAGGTGTAAAGCAAATAAGAGATTTACAACAATTAAAAAAGCGGCGCTTAAAACGGATTTACAAATCATGTCTACTCCTTAATACATCAATAAATTATCTTTACTCTAATTAGATTTCTTCAGGTCTAAGTTCTTCAATAATTTTTGCATCCACCCAGTAGACATCAGGGAAACCAGTTTTTGAATCTATATTACTACAGAAAAAGATATATTTGCCATCTGGTGAAATGACCGGCCAGTTCTCTTCCTGAACCGTATTGGTTTTTTCACCCATATTCTGTGCCTGAGTCCAGGAGCCATCTCGTTTGTGAAAGCTAATGTACAGATCGCCTAACTTTCCTTCACCCATTTGATCAGGCCTTCCAGCCGAATAGAAAATCATGTAACTTCCGTCAGGAGCCAAAGCAGGTTCCGCATCCACAGCTTTCACATCATTGCTGACATCGGATAGTTTCTCAGGATTCGCAAATATCCCATTAACCAGTTTTGCCCGAAATATGCTCTTTGTTTCAGCCTTATTTTCCAGGCCGGGACCGAAGAAGTATATCGTTCCATCGTACGCCATGGTAGGATTCCACCAACCGTCGATATAACCATCGGGATATCCGACATGTTGTGGTTCGGACCAGCCTTCGGAGATCTTTTCAACATACCATAGCTGAGAAGTCTTCGAGCTCATATTTGTGCCCGGCACAGGACGAGATGATTCAAAATAAATCCGTTTGCCATCAGGTGAGAAAAAAGCAGAGCCCTCGGCATATTCCCCGGAAAAAGCCGCTACTTCAGGTGCTGCCCAGGTTCCTTCATGATATTTAATCATCATGATAGTGGCTTTGAACTTCTCATCAAACCGCGTAAAGACCATGGTTCGGCCGTCGGGTGAAAACACCGGCTCAAATTCGATACCTTCTGTCGAGACTATTCCGGGTGCAAATTTTTCAGGTATCAAACCAGGCGGTTTTTGGCCTAAATATGGATTGCTTAAAACTGGTAAATCGTTTTGGCCGGAGCAATTGATATTTAATAGAATACTAAATAGTATTAGTACAAAAAAAGCAACTTTATATCGCATAGTCGATTTTCTTCCTTTATTTATAAATGCTATTACGGCAAATATTCTACCCTCACCGGTGAAAAAACCTCTATTACAACTGAATCCTCAAGCACTTCTACATTATGTTCAACGTTTCCGGGTATATTCCAACTGTCTCCAGGTTCGGCAGCAAACTCCTCACCGTCTATATAAAAAGTCATTCGCCCCGACAGCAGGTATCCAGTCTGCTCATGTGGATGTTTATGATTAGGAACTATGCTGCCTTTTTCAAGCTTGAATTCACTCAGTAGTGTATTCTTGCCGTGTGTCAGGGTTTTATACTTTACTCCTTCTAATGCTGCCTTGTAGTTACTGTCATCTTTTTTGTAAAACATGTACTCTCTCCTTTATTTTTCATCTGAAAGAAATTCTTTTATGGAAGAATAGACTTTTTCAGGCTGTTCAATCCACGAATAATGTCCGCACTTCTCAACGAAAATGAGCTTTGAATTATTGTAGTACCGGGCTAAATCCTGAGCAACCGATTCACCCAAAGGATCCTGGCGGCCATGTAGAATAAGAACCGGCTTGTCAAAGTATGACACCCTTTTTACCATGTCCAAATTTCTTTTCTGAATATCGCCCCAGATCCAACGTCCCATCTCGAAATTGAAGTCGGAATCTTTAATTGCCTGACTGACTATTAATGATTTTTTACGATCATAAAAATATCCAGGCATCCTTGCACGGATTCTTTCCACAAGTGCGTGCTTTGCATCTTGTGCTACTCTTGCGGAATCACTCCAAAATTCAAACAACTCTAAATCCGAAGCATTAAGCCTGGAGGTTATATTATCAACAAAAGGAGCGAAGACATCGGTATCAAATCCCATTGATCCTAAAAGAATCAACGAAGAGACTGATGATGGATAAAATGCTGTATAAACAGACGCCAGATATCCCCCGTATGAAAAGCCAAGCACCTTCCAATTATTCAGACCAAGCTTGATTCTTATTGCTTCAAAATCATCAAGTGTGAGGTCAATTGAGATTGTCGAAGAATCATAAACAGCAGGAGAAGATTTTCCTGTTCCTCTCTGGTCAACTAAAATACACCGGTAGTTTTCTGAAAGTCCTTCAGATAAACTTAAATAACGGTCTGAAACATCTCCGGGGCCTCCGCCAATTATTAAAATCGGAGTTCCTTTACCAAATATTCGGTAGTGAATATCGAGCCCATGACTGTTTACTTTCTCGTACTGACCAAGTACATTTTGTGAAATGATGATGCTTAAAAATAGTATTATGGAAATTTTTCTTAGACGCATTTTGCTACCCCATTATAATTCACAAGACTATTCACGAAATTACTCTTTTACTTAAAAACCTCTAGAATTCTGTAAAATTGTGTCTTGAACACATCATCCTTCGACTCCGCTCAGGATGAAGCTTTGCTTAACTAATTAAAAATCATAGTCGGAAGGACTTCATGGTGAGCGGAGTCGAACCATGATAAAAGCTCTAAAACCTATTTTGCAAAATTCTATAAAAGCCTCCGTTATCAATTCTTCGATGATTTTTGCATTGATCCAGTAAATATCACAATTCTATCTAAACTTTGAATCCGGCCGCTTCATTTAGATTGAAACATCTTTTTAGTTCTGAGCTGTTCAATTATTTTTGTACTCACCCAGTAAATGTCATTTGTTGCATGATAAAAAAGATATTTCCCGTCTGGCGTAATATAAGCGCACATGTTTCCACCCGGCGTGTTAATATTATCGCCAAGATTAATCGCCTCACCCCAAGTGCCATCTTTTTTGCGAAAACAGACATAAAAATCACCTTCGCCGCCCTGGCCTCCTGGCCTGGATGAATCAAAAACTATATAACTTTCATCCGGCGCTATGCATGGATGCCAGTCGTTATATGGTGAATTTACTCCGCCTTGCATCTGCTCAAGTTCGGAATATTCACCATCAGTGTAACGAGCTCTGACCAGAATCCCGCCGTCAGGTTGCTGTGAAGTGTCAGTGACATAATAGTTGCCATTTCTGGCTGTTGTTACATACATACCTTGCCCATGAACTTTCGGCTCTCCCCAACTGTCACCAGTCCTTTCCATCATGTAAATAGCATATGAACTTTCGCCTTCTTTGAGGTCTGGCCTTGGGCGGCTGCTCCCGAAATACATTCTTTGGCCATCATGGGTAATGTGCGCTTCATGATTGAGATGATTAGTATTGAATGGCGCGCGTTCAGGTGCGGTCCAGCCAGCCTTTTCCCAGCGGCAGACCCAGATTTGCGGCCCGCGATTAAAGTAAAATTCTTTCCCGTCGGGGGAAAATGTACAACTGAATTCAAATTTCCCATGTGTGGAGATAATCCCTGGAGCAAAAACCTGCGGTTCCAGACCGGGAGGAGTTTGTCCGAGATAAGGTCCTTGCAAACCAGTGTTTTCTTCGGGAGAATATTTATTTGGCTCGCGTGTTTCATTTTGCTCATCAAACACATAGCCTTCAAGCTGATTTAACCTCATAACAGCATGCTCATTTTCCGAATTCAACTCCACTGATTTCTCTAAATTTGTCCTTGCATTGTCTCGATCGTCAATCCACATGTAAGCTTCACCAAGACTGTCATAAACATTCCAGGACTCAGGGAACATTTCAACATTCATTTTGAAGACCTCGATGGCTTCCTTTATTTTATCAGATCGCAACAAGCGATAGCCAAGAGAATCAAATTCAGATTCGTTAAAAACGAATTTGTTTGCGAGATCTGATCTCAGTTCGCGATATTTCTTGACTGCCGCATCAATACCGAATTCAGCTAAAAACTGCTCAATAATAACAGAAGCTGATTTATTGCTGTCCTTCACTTGAGCTAATGATGGTAGGATCAAAATCAGGACAAGCAAACAGGTTAAAATGGCACGTAGGTTTTTCATATTTACTCCAACAATTATCAATGTCTTGTGACTTCAGGTTGTTATTTCAAGATTTCTTTCTTCAGGTTTTCGATGATCTCCGTACTTATCCAGTGAATACCTCTGTCGTTTCCTTGCCGATGTTTAAAAAAGAGATATTTTCCATCCGGAGACAGGGTTGGAGCCGAGGTACCTTCTTTTTTATTAACAGCCTCACCCAAACTGACGCCTTTGCTCCAACTGTCATCATCTAATTTAAACGCTACATAGATTTGAGGAATGTTGTCATGCTCTGGCCTTACAGTATCGTATACAATATAGCTTTCATCCTGTGCTATGATGGGATCGGTTTCGCCATATTCGGTATTCACACCCGGGCCAAGGTTGGTCACATTTGTGAATTGTCCATTGAGCCATTCGGCTTTATAAATATCCGCACCTCCAAATCCTCCCGGCCGGCCTGAACGAAAAAAGAGGTTACCCTTGGCGGAAAGACACGGCATAACTTCTCCATGAACAGTGTTAACTTCGGTCCCTGCAAATATTGGCTGTGACCATCCGTCTGCTTTTTTTTCCAAATAATAAATATCCAGTCCAGCGGATTTTGGATGCGGTCGCTCAGAAGCAAAGAAGAGGTATTTGCCGTACGGAGAGAAAGTTATATCAACGTCCGAATATATCCCCGAAAAGGAAGCGACCTCCGGTCCATACCAGATGTTATTAACTTGTTTGAAGGTTTTTATTTCATATTCCGGATGGGGACGCTCTGGAGTGCCTTTATAATATGAAAAGAATAATTCTTTGCCATCGGGTGAGAATGAGACATTAAAGCTTCGTTTATCCCCGACTAAAACTCCGTTATTAAATTTTTTCGCGGTTAGTCCCGGAGGTGTTTGGCCTAAATATTTCCCTTCAAACTTTGGTGTGCTTTTTGATTGCGAAAAAAGCATAATATTTTGATTGAAAATAATAAACAAAGTAATGAATACTGAAAACAGTACACGATAGTCCAATAAAGTTTTTTTCATTTTCCCTCCAATATAAATCTAAGCTGAATATTTCATAAATCCCACCTGTACCCGTAACTCAATCGTCTCGATTGAGACATCTCGCAAACGAGACGTTTGTAGTACAAATGACTATAAGCCATAAGTCTACCCTGGTAATTTTAGATATGATGAGAAATCAACGTACCGCCGGCAATACCATGCTCATGATTAGATTGAGGACATTGTACCATTGTTCGCCGGCTCGACCGCCTAAAGAACGCCATTCACTGGTTGCAACAACTACCAGGTTCAAATCAGGGACATTTACAATAAACTGACCGCCGTAACCGTTCGCAAAATATAAATCATGATTATTCTCGCGCCCCATCCACCAGAGATAACCATAGTTAGGTCCAAATGGCACCGCGTTATTGGTTGATATTTGTACCTGAGTCGTATTTGCTATCCATTCTGACGGAATAATCTGGCTGCTATTATAAATTCCTTGTTCCAGATACAGCCGGCCAAGTTTTATCATATCTTGGGGTCGCAACTGCAAATCAGCACCGCCGTTATAATAACCCTGCTCAAATCTACCCCAGGCAACACTTTCGATACCCAAGGGTGTAAACAAATATTGTTTGGCAAAATCTAATGTACTCATTCCAGTAGCTTCAGTTAAAATTACAGACAACAAATGGGAAGCAGCGGTGTTATAATTGAAACGCTGCCCTGGCGTGTCAACAAGCGGCCTATTTAAAATATATTTAATTTGGTCATCCGAGAGAACCCAGTTATTGTATTCTGTTACGTTATTCATTTCATCCCATTGGAAACCACTGGTCATGGTTAACAAATGCTGGATTGTGATTTGTCCCTTCGCCTCATCGAGGCTGTCGACAACAGAACTTAAAAGCTCCGTCAATGTTCGGTTAACGTCTTGAACGAACCCTTTATCAATAGCAATGCCGATTAAAGCTGACATCACACTTTTAGTTACTGATCTGACATGGTTCAGACTGTCCAGACCGCCATCACCAAAATACTCTTCTGATACAAGAACATCATTACGATTAACTAACAGACTTTTTATTCCCTGGGTCTGGCGGGCCGTTAAATATGCTACAGTAAGCAAATCACTATCGATATTTTGGGCTTCTGCCTCTGGATAGAGAGAATTATTCCCTGAGGGATTCTTGTCACATCCAAATAAAAGAAATAGAAAAACAGGCAGGGCTAAAGATAAGAACAATTTCTTGTGAATGTAAATTTGCATCAATTTTTCCTCCTTCCTTCTAAATAAGAACTTTGGCTCCTCTTACTACAAGTATAAATTGTTGCTTTGAACTTAAAAACAGCACATCAAAATCTGTGGATGTACGAACGTACGTTTTAGATTAATCTCGAAGAGTAGATCATTTCAATAGGCCTGATTTTTCTTGCGTTGCATACATAATTAACAGATACGAGGAATTAATCCCATAGAGTTGGATAAAATTTGCGAACAGCAAAATAGACTTGTGAAATACAATCAACTGACCATAAGATTATGAAGCTCTTTATATTTTTGACGGCTTAATGGTAAGACTTCATGGTTTTTTAAACAAACCTGGTAAGTTCCTCCACCCACATGTTTATAGGACTCAATCAGCTCCAGATTGACAATGCATGATCGGTGAATTCGAACAAAGCGAGCAGGTAAAATTTGTTCGAGCCGGTCCATGGTTTTATCCAATATTTCAATATTGCTGTTTTTTAGGTGCGCTTCTACATAAACTCCAGCAGCTTTGAAATAACCAATATCTTTTATTGACAAAAGGTTGAATTCATTACCCTTTCTAACAGACAAATATTTAGTAGTTAGCTCTTGCCTCTGTATACGACCAAAATACTTTGCAAATGCCGAACGTAATCGTTTCTCATCAAAGGGTTTGGGTACGAAATCCAGGACACCATATTTGAATGCTTCAATAGCTTGATCTGTATGAGCAGATATTATGATCGTATGAAATGAGCCTGAAACAGCCATTTTTAAAAGCTCATAGCCATTGCAGCCGTTTAAATTTAAATCTAATAAACAAAGATCAATATGATGTTTAAATAGAAATGAAGAAGCCTGTTCTAAAGTATACTTAGTAGAAACCAATTCAATCTTTGTTCCTAATAGTAAGCGACATAATCTTTCGGTATATAAAGCGATTGGCCGCTCATCTTCAACTATCAGTAAATGCATAACTTATTTCTCTAAATAAATATTAACTTCCCAGTGCTTAGAATTAAAACCATAAGTAATCTGCCATTTGTCAGGATAGCTTTCTTCCAACCGAGCCTTGACATATTTCATACCCAATCCGTCAGTAATCTGGTCGTCTGATTGACGGGATAATTTCTTTAATAATGAGCCATCATTATGTAATTTATAGTGAATTGTGCTATGGTTTTTTTCACATAATAGTGTAAAAGTGCCATTTTCGCCAGTCTCATACGCATGGGTAATGCCATTTTCAATCAGAGTATGAAATATCATAGGCGGGATAGTTTCGCCATCACAGAGATTCGTGCTCACTAACTTATATTGAGCATCCATGCGGTGTCCCATTAATTCAAGATGGGTCTCACACAGCTTTATTTCTTCATGAATTGGAATCTCCTTCTTTGATGAAATCTTATTTATCACTCTAAACTCGTCAGCCAGGGACTGAATAAGCTTTTTTGCTTTTTTAGGATTTACTTCAATCCAGGACATAATTGACAACAGGGTATTCATTAAAAAATGGGGTTGAATATTCTTTTTAAGCAGTTGCGTTTCTAATCGGACGGAGCGAAGACTGGTGGCTTCCTGCAACCGCTTCTGCTCTCTGATCTGTCTGCTAATTGATAAAGTGATACAAAACAGGAAGACCACTTCTCCACTGATATAGACAAACAGAAACCCGGACTGTAAATATAGTATTATTACAAATGTAAATACTGAAATCCCTATTAATGCAGCGACACTGCCGGGTTCTTTCTTGTATACTGAATAACAAAGTAATCCAATGGAATATAGTAACATCCATATTGAACGCTCAGGCAGTAAAATCAGTATTATTGAAAGGATTAAAGCTACATTCACAGCAATATGTACTAATTTTCGTGGTATTTCAAAATTGAATATTACGAACAAATTCAAAAACAAGGTAAGCAGAGGGATGCCAATAAATAGAAAGGCATTATAATAGGAAATTAAAGTTATATTAAAGTATTTCGTATATGATAAAACTTCGAAAACAGAATAAGTCATATAGACCAGACAAAAAATAACAAACAGTAAATATGACCGATGTCTGCCGCCACCCAGAAAAATTGCAAAGCTAAAAAGTGCGGTGAAAAAGATTACACCGATCTCGAACAGGTTAACATATAAAGCTTCCATAAACATGGATTCAAATTCTTGAAGATATCCAAACTGTGTACCAAAAATTTCAAACGATTGATCTATAAAATGGCTGGATAATCGAACTGCAATTAGATGTTTACCCGGTTCGGTCCATTTGTGTTTCAATTCAACAATTTTGTATATTTTACCGGGGATTTCCTGTGATGCTGCTTCAGCAACCTGACCATTTTTTGAAACAAGCATTCCATCCCAGTAAACCTCATACGCTGAAGTCAACAAGCTAAAGAAAATAGCTAAAACGTCAGAATCATGCCGCTCACCTTCTAAAATAACCTGTGCTCGAAACCAGCGTATGCCAGAATTTTCAGAACTCCCTATATTTTTTTCAAACCTGTCCCAGGAGCTATCATTATACCACAACTGTGCCCAATCAGCTTGGTCACCATATTTGTATTTCCATTGGAATATTTTCTGTACTTTATTTGAATCTAAATCAAAAAAGAATGGTTTGAGTTCTGGCTGACCAAAACCTTGAGAAACCAATACAACAAGAAATAATATAATCTTAGTAGTCATTCCAATCAATTAACTATTTGTTGACTGATTCAATTTTCTTGTTAATTCCGTCAACAAAGTTTTTCACCCATTTTACCTGTGGGTGGGACGTAGACACTGCGATTTCATAACCTTTATCAAAAGCTTTTTTTGCTAACTCAAGCTGGTTATTTTCTTCATAGGCTCTGCCCAGAGTCACATAGGCAAATGCATTCTCTGGATTTTTTTCAATAGCGTATTTATAAATAGCAACGGCTTCTTCATAATTTTCCTTCTGCTTGAATTCCTGACCGGCCAGTCTTAATGCTGTTGTGGAAATTCCGATTTCATAGCCAAATTTATTATTTAAGTTGATTTCATGTTTTTTAATTTCATCCAAACCCTTATCTGCAATTTCTTTTGGTACCCGAGTCCAATCTGCAAAAAGCGCTCCTAATCCTGAGTAAATAGATCGATACGGCGTTGAAGTATGATCCTCTTCCGGCCAATGATTGTATTGCCATTCCAGGCCTTGCTGTGGATTATTTTTTAGAATATCGATGAAAGGTTCCAGGTGAGATAGAAGCTCCAACTCATTATCCATGGTCATGTATAAGAAATTATTGTATTTGCCTTTATTAAGAAATAGTTCTGTATTCTTCAGAATAAATTGATTTTCATTATCATACATGATCCAGGGAATACTTGCGATTGCCGCATTAAAAACATCTGGTTTTGCCAGAACAGCATAAGCCCCGAACATTGCACCCCACGAATTTGAAAACACCAATCGGTATGGGCGAGTTCGGTAATTTAAATCCATAAAGGGGAATAATTCGTCCTTAAAAAACTGAAGAAATTTATCCGCCTGTCCCGAGTTTGGATCGCGTTCAATTTTGGTTGGCGTGAGATAGCCAAATTCGTAACCGTCAATACTCACAACAATGATTTTGGGAGTCAGATTATAATCATAAAGATTTTTAACCGCCCCACTTACTTGCTCAAAATGGGTTTGGAAAATATACAAGACTGGATATCTTTCGGCTGAATCAGCATATCCGTCCGGAATATGGATGGAAAGTTGAATTTCTTTTTCTAATATATTTGATTGCATTTTTACTTTTCTGCCAATAATGATGTCATCAGAAGAATTTTGTGCCTTTACCTGAATGCTCATACTAAAAATTACGGTAGCTACAAATAGCATGAGCAGGCTGTTGCTCCTCTGTAGGATTTTCATAAGATTTTTCTCCAATCATTACACCAAGGTTCGGGTGATTTTTACGACCAGATTTGCAGTCGGATCGGGACAGCGGATGTATTCGGTGGTAATGCCATCTGCATCGATCACCTTCTCATAAGGAGTGTCCTCATATTTCCAGGGGAGTGTCACACCCCACTCAAGAATCCGGATAAATTCAATCATGGAAGCTCGTAGCCAAGGGCAGATCTTTCCCCAATCCTGCGGATATTCAAATTTATCCCCTTTTTTGTGGCACCATGTATCCTCCCGCGCCTCATAGATTTCAAGATCGATTTTATATTTTCGTCTCTTTTCCTGACCGCTGCCAAGGCTGGGATACAGCGCTACTGGAGCAGCCATAATACTCGCGACTCCACAGCCAGTTTTTCCTAAAAACTCTCTTCGTTTCATGTTGTCCTCCGTGTTTTTTTTAAATAAATAGTTCTTATTCTTTTGGTTTTAATTTAGGATTTTGGGGATCAAATATAATTTTACTCTCTATTACTGCGGAATTGTATATATTTTTGATACTATTCGCCAGCCCTCATCAAATTTATAAAGCAGCATATAGTCTGTTGAGAAATGGATCTGCCCTTTAAAAACATCCAAAATGGCTACGGCCGCATTATTAGTGACCTTCACTGATAAGAATTTAAAAGTGGTCTTTGAAGTCCATAACTCAGGATTATCAGCTTTCATTTTCTCAAGCCGTATCAACCATTCATCAACATTAACTTTTTCAATATTATTATTATTCAAAACTAACATATTAAAATCTTGATGGAAGCCACTTTTTATGATATTTTCATCCTGGTTACCATGAATGCCCTCAATATAAGCTTTTTCAATTACTTTTTTGATTGCAATCTCAGCGCCACTTGTCATTTCATTTTTCCTTTCACTGCAACTTATTAACAAAACACTAATCATGAAAAAATAATAGAATTTGTAATAATGATAATTTCGCATTTTATCTTCCTCCTTTTTTGTTAATGGTCAGACTTCGGTAAAATTAGTTTAAAATAGGTTTAAATCAGGTGTACAGGCTTGAGCCTGTTAATCACCATCTCAACCTGAAGGTTGAACACCCTGTTTTGTAGAAGTCTGGTTAATTATCTTCTCTGAAATTGAAAGTATATTCAAACAATTAGGTTTACCAGGACGGACTTAAAACCTCCTCCAAAATTGCAACGACACTGAATTACTCAGCATTGTGAATTGACATTCAAAAAGTTCTACGTGTGGTTACTATTGAAGTTGCGATTAAAGAATCAATTTTCGGTTCTACTGAGTTTATGTGTTTAAATGTTGAGTTTAATGCAAAGACTTGATTGGCTGAATTTTCACTCAACCAAAATTGAGATTTAGATTCCTATCTCTCCAATCGGTTCTGCTTCAGAAGCACCAATTGCCCAAATTCTTATTCCGCTTTGAACTACCCCCCAGATGACGGCAACAGCGGCGCTAATTAACAACACAAACGCGAGATCCGGGGCATAATGAGACACAACAGAGTCCCAAAACAAGAAAAAAATACCAGCCGCCCACGCCAGATTCAATAGCAGCGGTGTGCAAATCCACAGAACCTTTTTATGCCAGTAGCTCGATAATACTTTCTGACTTGCTCCCCAGGGTCTTTTCGCAATCGAATAGCTTATCCACAATAACTGGATTATAAAAGGCAGACATGCCAGACCATAAAGTCCGATTAAAAATCCAAAATCCGTTTCAAACAGGCTTAAATCTGTTTCACGGTCTCGCAACATGTCTATTACTCTGTATGGGATTATTTCAAGTTCATTGGCTTTCAGAAGGTTGTCCATATTCATTAACATGACCATTCCCATTCTGCTCTCTGGTAAGATGGCCATATATGTGTAGAAACTCGGCGTGCCGCCATTGTGCCAGATAGTCATCTCCTCCTGCATTTTTCCTGTTACCCAGCCCATTGCATACGACCACTTCTCGTCCATCCTGGCGGTTGGCCTAAGTAGTTCTGCCATGCCTGCCGGTGAAATCACTAATTTGCCTGCATAACGTCCTTCATTCAAATGAGCTATAAGATATTGGGCCATGTCACGTGCGCTGGTAATCAGGTAACCTGCTGAGATTACACCACGCACAAATGGCATATCAGGAGATGGTTTAGAATAGCCAAACCACTTGCGGTATCCAACCGCCATGCCGTTTTGTTCTGCTTCCTTTTGTGAAGTAAAACTGTGCTTCATATTGAGTGGGTCAAAAATGTGCTGCTCAATGTAGGTCTCGTATGACATTCCCGAGACCTCCTGAATTATATTTCCGAGTATTATATAATTTGAATTGGAGTATTCGAAGCGTGTTCCCACTTTCCCTCTGAGTCTGGCCTTTCTCAAAACTCGGGCGTGCTTCTCAAGCGCACCGGCGCTGGTGTCCCTATCAGCAAGGCCCTTTCGTCCTTCGGATTCAGTCAGACCGCTGGTATGATTTACCAAATGACGCACTGTTATTTGGGCAGAAGCTTTTGGATCGGCGACTCTGAACCACGGCAAGTAATACTGCACAGGTAAGTCCAACTCAATTTTACCTTTTTCCACCAGTTGCATAATCGCCAACGCAGTGAACGATTTAGTTGTTGAGCCCAGGACAAATGGTGTTTCCGGGGTGACAGGTCTTCCGGAAGGATCGGCTATTCCAAATCCCCGAATGTGCAGAATACTGTCACCTTTGACAATCGCCAGCGCTGCACCTGGTATTTTTGTACTTTTCATCTGCTCTTCGATGTAGCGGTCAATGGCATCAAAATTAACAGGCAGGCTGGATTTAATTTCAGGGACAAAAGCAGCTAAATAAATCGGCATAACACAAAAGGTCAAAGCTACAAAATAGAGAGATCTGAACAAAATCATTGCGTTTTCCTTATTCTTCAAATGATAAATGTACTTTTAGTAACTATAGAAAATTTAACGCAATTCCCAAACATTAAAGTTTCTGTACGCCCCAACAGTAACAGCCATCTGTCGAAAGCTAATCTTACCGGCGCCGAGAACCGGCCCCCATCTTTCACTCCCGGGATCAGCAAAGTCTAAGCAAAACTCTCCATTGACCAAAAGTTGTAAATGAGCACCATCCTTGAGCAGACGCAATTTGTGAAACTCCATATCACCAGGGATTACACCAATTTTACCATACTCCAACAATCTGGATTTACTTGATTTACTCAAATAGGTTGTGGCATAATTGGTTGTTCGCATACGCCGATTATTGGAAAAAAATACTATCCAGTAATTCATGATGTCGCCGTTGGCATATTGCTGGAAATGGCCATCGCGCTTCGAAAGTGACGGAGCAAAAATATCTGCACCATTCTGACCCTTTGCCGCAAAGTGGATAAGACTAACACCTCGTTCGCTTAATGGCTGAAATTCCCATTCCGCAACAAAGCTATCCGGGAGGTCTACAGGACACCAGTAATTAAAGTGTCCTGTGGAGCCATCCTGTGGATTGGGAATCTTCGACCGCATTATCATTTTGTCATCTTCAAAACTGATTTCAGCCGGGCCTTCAAGTACCCAATCTTTGACGCTGGCTTGATTATTCATTTTTGAAGAATAAAGAAGTCTGCTTTTTCGGTCGTCAATATTTAAAGGCTCAGGAAAATTGGTTGTTCGGAACAGATGATCCATCTTACCAAATAGTTCTTTAGGTACGTTTTCGATTGCCTTGTCTTCAGGCACGTAACTCGAAAGTATCTGGACATCTGTTACACGATTCGGACCTTCGGGTATTTTGAATTCTGCTGCCGAGCCCTTAACCTCCCACGGATAGTAATACTGCATATTCTCAGTTCTAAAAGAAATGCCATTCATATAGCCATCAAATAATCCTTTCTCGGCATCCCAGGTGAATTGAAAATGGTATTTTTGTGGTCCCGGCAAATCTTTCATTTGGAGTAAAAAGCCAACAGGAATTTCCTCTCTTTCCCAGCGCAGGCCAATTCCGACATATTCATATTTTCTCACAAGTCCGCACGTAGCTAAACCTGGAAGTTCAAGCAATTTTTGCGTAAATTCATCTTCGACCGTACCATTACTGTAAGTTTTATCTGTATGCAATGTGAAGCTAATATATCCCTGTTTGTTAATTGGCTTTTCCAGACTGGTAGTACTTGCTGTGTCTTGAGTACAGCTAATTAAATTGAAGAAAAAACAACAGTAAACAATTAGGGTAATAAAGAATGCATCTTTTTTCATGTGTAAATTCCTTTCAGCTTATTGTAATTTTACAAACTGTGCGGTTTAAAACAACCATTCAAAAGGATTATACGGTAAAGATAAAACAAAGATAGATTTTTTTGCATTCATATTACAATCAAATTTTATTCAAAACGAATAGTGCAGAAAGCTCTCATTTTGCTACGTAAATGAACCTGATTTTCACATGTATTTTAAAATCGGCTGTACGAACAGTGGGCTTTGATTTTCTTTAAACTATAAAATAAGCTCCATCACATTTGGAACATTAGATAAATAGTGTCTGGACGAAAACTGGTCTTACTTGTCATTCCCGATTTATCCCGACATTATTATTATTATATAGAGGAAAATCGGGACGGGAATGACAGAATTATCGGGTTTTCGTTCAGCAGGAAATAGCAAAAAGAACAAAACAGAGCCACACCTTAGTTAGCACCCTTCCCTCAGATACCTTCGTGCCCGGCTGTCCACTTTTTCATTTACTTTCGGGCTACCCCCAAAGTACAGACTAATTCTTTTCAATGTTTCGATTTGGGCTTTATCGTTTGAGTCAGATTGTGTAAGATTCGGAAAAAGAATTTCTTGCATCCACTGGCTCATTCCACCTTTCAGGAAATAGAGCTCTTCCCCTGATTTGACTTTAAGTATTGACCATGCTTCTTTCGAAAGCTTTTCATCCTGCGTGCAAACTACTATTTTTTCATTTCCATCTAAAACATCCTGAATTAGCGAGTCTTGAATGATATTCTGTGCGTAAGGAATATGATACTCATCAAATTCCTTTGCCGATCTTAAATCGATTAAATTAAAATCATCCTTTTTCTCCATAATCCATCCAGCCAACTGCAGTGCATCAACATATTTAACCAGTGTTGAATCTAAGGTTACTGCATCATGCATTTCATCAGGTTTGGTTTGGCCCCGATATGGGTTGCCCACTATTGCAGCAAGCACGGCAAGTAATGATGCAATTATGGCAAGCTGTTTTTCGATTGAACTGTTCTTAAATAAGGCCATTATTTTTTACTTCTTTGTTTTTTTAGCAAATTTATTCTCAATAACTCCAGCGCCAACAAAACCAGCGATAGCAAAAGCCACAACAAATAATACAACCAGACCATAGGGAATATTTAACAATTGTGGAAGTGTTATTTGTCCCATTGAGGTTGAATAAAGAAAGTTGTAAAAATAGTCGAAGGTTTCTCCGAAAAGAAAGATACCGAACAAGATTCCGAAAAGTAAAACCAGGCCGTCAATTTTGCCAGTGGCAGTTGCAACACAGGATGTGCCCGGACATAATCCACCGGTCACGAATCCCACGCCAAATATCAATCCACCGACAAGCTGAGGCAGAATGTAGGTCGGATTAACATAAATCATTGAAAGGTCAACAAGTCCAAGCCACGAAAGCCAGAACAGGCCAAGCATCGCCGTTATAATGGCAGTAAACATCACCTTGAAGACGGTGAGATCGGACAGGTAAAATTGTGCCGCTAACTTTCTCGAACTTCCCAGGCCGCCTCTTTCGAGAAAAAATCCAAAGCTGATACCAATAACAAAAGCGACAATCAAACTGAATTCAAAACTGATAAGATCGAATTTATAAAATGGTGCATTCATGTCCATTGCCTCCTCAAAAAATACGCTGCAGCGTAGGCGCCGGCAAAAATGGAAAGCATGAAAATCCAGCTGCCCACACTCAGCAAAGCTCCGCCGGTTAATGCCTGGCCGCTGGTACAGCCGCGCGCCATTTTTGCAGCAAACCCCATAATAGTTCCACCAGAGAAAGCAAAAAACAGTCTTGCTCCAGAAGAAATCCTGGGACCTTTTTCAACCGACTTCTTTATCCTGTCAGCAAGCCGCCCGGAAATAAAACCACCTACAATCACACCGAGAATTTCGAAAACCAGCCAGTCTTTGAGGGGATGCCCTGCTTCATTATCAAGATAAGAACCGTACAATCCATTTAACTGCGCATGCTCAGACGCCACGACATTTACCCCTACCGAAACCACGGAAGTGAACGCTCCGGATGCGCCAAGGCCGCGTCCCATTATTACGAAAGCAGCAAGCAGTGTAAGCCCCAATCCGATGCCAGCGAAATATGGATTCCAATACGGACGCGGCTTTCTGTTTGATTTTTCTAAATTAGCCTTTTTTGATGAATTCATTAGTTTTCCTAATTTATCGCGATAATTTTCTTTTCACTGGTTTGGTCATTGGTAAAGAATCATCAGCGCTCCATGCTTCCCAGCCAGCGTCATAAAAGCGGGCGTCGTAACCAAGATGTTTTGCTACGAAATATACCAGGCACGCCCAATAACCGGTATCACAGTAAGTCACCAAAATTGAATTAGGTTTGGCGCCGGCATTTTCAAACATATTTCGCAATTCCGCAGCGCTTTTGAATTTATGTGGTTCACTTTCAATTGTGAGGTCGGTAAAAGGTAGATAGAATGCGCCGGTAATGTGCCCATGTCTCGTGAAGCGGCGATCCCTAAATCTGCCTGTGTAAGCCTCTTCTGGTCGAGTGTCAATAATCACGATTTCTGGATTCCTCAGATTCTCCTTAACCCAGTTCGTGTTTACCAGCACATCATTATTCAGTTGTGGAGTGAAATCCACCGGTGTCACTTTTGGAAAATCTGCTGAAATCGGTCGGTTTTCAGACCGCCACTGTGGCAGTCCGCCATCAAGAATAGAAGTGTTGTTTCCCAGGCCAACAAAATCTAATGTTACATAAACACGTCCCGCTGCCGTGATGCCTCGTTCGCTTTCATAATAGATGACAATTCTGGACTCGTTAGTGATTCCAGCCGCTTCTAAAACAGAATCGAGTTTTTCAGCAGGTGAGATCTCATGTTTAAAACCATCTACTGGATCATGCATTATCTCTTTCATTGAAAAAAGCCGTGCTCCGGGTACATGCACTTTTTCATATTCAGCTTTCATGCCGATATGAAGTATAATCAAGTCAGGCTCTTCAAGATGTTCTGCTAACCAATCGGTGGTTACAAGCAGTGAATTACTGTCATTGCCATCATTTGCGAGTACTTCTGATTTTACCACAAACAAGAAAACAATCATAGATATGTAAATTAATCTAAATTTCATCGTGCATTTACTCCTTCACCCTGTCTTTTTCTCGTTTTTTTTCTCTGCCTCTGATACGCACATCACGAAACTGTGCCCCAACCCGGCCAGCCGAAACCGCCATTACTATCGACTGCACAGCGCCTATTTCATCATCGGTTATTCCCTGCTCTCTGGCCACGCCAAAGTATTCCTCCATTCAAGGGTAACAGCCAATTGCCATCGCCGACGCCATGTGGATCAGCAGCGTTGTTTTAGGATCCAATGTTTCATTATAACGGGCTGAATCGTAAAATTCTCTATATGTCTTTTTTTGTTTTTCGGGTAACATTTTTACCTCCTAATTTTACTTACATATAGAATTCTGTGAAGTAATTTTAATAAGCATCAGATGGATGTACATGCTTCAGAGGCTGTGTGAAAACTAACAGAAGTTGGTCATGGTTCGACACCGCTCACCATGAATTGAACATATCTTCAGTCTGAGCGGAGTCAAAGGATGATCTTGTCAATCCTTTTCACAAAGGCTCTGAAAGTTGCGATTCTACGAACAACCACAAGAAACTTCTTTCCTGCCTCTCAATGCAGAAGCAATCATGGCGGCTGCACATCCCACACCGCTGTCAACAGTGATAGCGCCGGTTGGACAGTTGAGCTGACAGGCGCCGCATTCCATACAGTTTTCAGGTTGCGCGAGGCTAACCACACCATTGTTTCGGGCAAAGACAGCGTGAAGACAGACAGCACTGCACATCTTGCAATTATTACACAACTCCTGATTAAACCTGAGTGTATTCGTTAAATATGCATTGAACATTTTTAGCCTCCAAACACGCGTGTTAATTGTATTGTGACTGAAATTAATATACCTCCACCCAACATCCATGCCATGATGGGAATGTATTTATACATCTCCAGTTTTACTCCAGTTCGTGAGGTAAATGTTGATGCACCGGTGAAGTTTAAAGAAGTAAAAGCAGTCACTGGTGGTAAAGCCAACATGTAAGACAGGGCCCAGCCGGTTCGCTGCCATAATACAACATCCGGATTACCCACAAATTTCATTAAAACAAATGGTATGGCCACTATCCCGCCGAGAATGAATCCTTTCGAGCTAAAGTTAGGAGTTGGTAGCCAGGGCAGCAATATGGGAAACAGAACAGTCCCAGCTACTAAGGCCATTATTACACCTAACGAAGCGAGTTTTCCACCGATGAAATAAACTAAAAGAGCTATAATGATCATTAAAGGCAGACTTTGAATCAAATCAACAGGCGTCAAAATTAAACGATCCCGGAATGGGAATTGCACCTTTCGCATCTCAGGAGTGGCTTCATGAGATTTGAGATATTCCGGCAAATCTTTTACGTGCACAGGCCCATACTCAACATTGAAACCGGAGCGCTTTTTCACTTCATGTGCAGCAACGCCGGGAGCTCCCAACTGCGGCACTATTAACTTTCGATGCTTCACAACTTCACTGAGCGAGGCAGCCTCAATTCGACTGACTAATTCATCAGTACCAAATGTACCTTTGCCAGCCGCACACCACACGTTGATTCCCCGCGTATCCAGTACCAGGATGTAGCAATCTACATCACTCAGAGCAGAACGTACTGCATCGAAGCTTAGAGTGTAATTAGCTGTAACGAATACAGGAGAATCTTCAACAGGGCTTCCCATTGAATAAAGTCCAGGTGTGATTCGATTTCTACCTCTAAATAATCCCAGGTGTTTGATGAAATGATCCAGCCGGTTTTTGAAAGTTAACTTACTGTCTGCAGGCTGGATTTTAAAGTCAGTCTGATTAACAGCGACCTTTTCAGCCATAAATACCTCCAAATTTTTTATTATGAATTTCCATTTTGTTTACCCTTCTCGAAACTATTGATTATTATTTAATCGCTGAGGGATCTAACCATCACAATTGCAGTCTCCGGACAGATTGAAGAAAACTCGGAGGATTTCTGGATTTCCTCGGGAACATCCTGCCGTTCAATATTGCAGAATCCTAACCGTTCAAAGAATTTTGGCGCTGTGTTTGTTAGCAGAAAAACCTCAGTAAGTCCGTTGGATTTGGACCAGGTTAATCGATTTTTCACTAAAGCTTCGCCTATGGATTTTCCTTGCCAGGCAGGAGAAACCGCGACGGAACGAAGTAATCCATATGAGCCATATACTTCAATCCCCCCCACGCCGATGATTTCCAATCCCTGTTCGGTAACACAATATGGCTCTCCAAAATGTTCATTTACACCTTCGACAGGCAATTCACAATTTAAGAGTAATTTCTCAATCCTTTTGAAATCATCCAGCACAGCCGGTCTTATTTTCAACATTTGCTTCACTTCCATTATTAGTACATCTTCAAATTAAGTTTCAGCATTCTCATGATGAAAAATATACGCCTTCCAATTAACATAGTTGCACATGCCAACTAATTAACTATAAAAATCCTTCACATTATTCTTTAATCCTGGTTTCATTCTTTGAAAATCGCATAGTCGCAGCACGAGCCAGCCGCGCAATAAGATGAATTGTCGCCGATCTAACCTCCGGATCAAAATCTGTAATCAAACTTTTCATCTCTTCAACAATATCCTGCTCAATACGGGCGTAAAGCTCCCGTCCGTCAGCAGTCACTTCAAGTCTCAGGGCGCGACCATCTTGCGGATCCACAAAGCGATGAACATAACCTTTTCGTTCCAGAGAATTAACTACGCGACTGGCAGTACTTTTATCAAGATAAAGCTCTTCAGCGAGTTTGTTCAACGTCAGCGATTTATGCATTACAAGTGCGCTGATCGCGTAACATTGGGTAACAGACACATCATGATAACAAATGCATCTGCGGTCCCGGAATTGATAAATTCTCACTAACTCACTAAGAGCCTTTTGCAGCGCTCTGGCATCGGAATTTAGCCCGGTATTTTCTGTCGAGTTCACCGAATTCCTCTGTTCAGATGACATAATCATTCTCCTTGTCGGTAATAGTATTTGATTGGCACTGACAACAATATACTATGTTTTTTCATTTCTGTCAAGCGAATTAAAATATTTCAAACAGGTCAGTGATGGTGAGGCAGACCGCACATTTCTACTACCAAACTGCGCGAAGGACAACCGAAATAATTAATATATTACGATTATATTTCAGCACCTATCTCGACGACAAGCTTCTTAACCAGGTTCTGAAAGGTAGCGATGGCGTAAAATTCACAGGCTCGTACTTAAATTTTGAATCATCTGCAATCCCCGTTTGTAGAAATGTTTGAACCAGATGCTGGAATGCTTCGGGCTGGAGAGTTGCTACATCATTATGTCCCATTTCCGAAAGCTCAATTAGCCTGCCATTTCTTAAATAAGGAAGCAGATCTTGTTTTATATATTCAACCGGACTTGAAAAATCAATACTTCCATTTACCAGCAATGTTGGCACATCTGTAAACTGTGGCTCACGATATTTTTGCGGAATGAGCTTAATAGGCCAACCCTCATATTTAGCAGGTGCAAGGAACAGTTTTGACATTGGCGATCCCAGGATCGATCCAGGCTGGTCCATTTCTGATTCATAGTACCGATTTGGGTCCACTCCCCAGACACTCAAAATTTTCGAAAATAAGTCCCCCCACGATAGTGAATTAGGAAAACCTTTATCATACGCTGAAGATAGAAAAGCAAGCTTACTGTAATCACCTTTTTTCGCCGATACAAATGCATCAAAAATCTGCACGGCCGAACCAGTATCAAACAAGAAATAAAATGCCAAAATTCTTACTTTGTCAATATCTATTGTGCCATTGTATTCAGGACGGCACATCCTGACCGCATTTCTTTGTTTTTTGTTTGCATTTTCATTAAGAATTTTGCTATTGGATTCACCTCCCTGCGAAGATCACTGATAAAATAGCGCCCACTTTCTCTTAACACACTATGGATTTCATTCAATGTGGATACCGCGTCTTCCCATTCGTGCAATGAAGCATTAGTAAAAACAGCATCAAAAGTATTATCTTCGAAAGACAATTTTTGGGCGTCTTCACCTGATATTTTACACGTTCATTAAAGAAACCATAATCCGCGGCATTCTTTTCCGCCATCTTCATCATATCAGGGCTGATATCCAGACCTGTTAGAGTGGTGCCGCTGGTTTTCTTTAACCACTCTAAACCAATATAGCCGGGCCCGAGTCCAATCTCCAATGCTTTACCATTTGTTATTCCAATTTTTATGATTTCTTCGGTATAAAGATGGCCTTTGTCCCTGGACTCCCGCATAATGTTGTCATATTCTTTTGTAATTAACTCACCTTGTAGTCCATTATTTGTTTCAATCACTCTTGCTTTCGTCATTTTAATACACCTCTTTCGCTGTGCCTAAAAATGAAAAACAGGCACCTACAATCTTTATTTTCAAAACAGCTTCCGACGAACGAGACTGTCGAAAAAGTTCTTTGGCTTCATCCTGAGCGGAGTCGAAGGATATCTAAGTCACTAAATATCAATACGCCTTCCCGTGTCACTTCGGATTGACGACGACTTAAAAGTATTGAGTAGCAAACGGCGCGTGTTCAGCTTCAATAAACAACCAGTCAAATCCAGCCAGCGCTAAAAGTTCACTAACCTCTGGTGAGCACAGCGTCACCATCGGACCGACCAGCAGATCGCCTTTGAGTAGCCTGCTTCTGAAATTGTGTTTCATAATCCTGCTTTAATTAAAAGTTTAACTGCCAAAAACCTCTGCATAACTCGTTTAGAGATTCAGACCGATTACCTGAAATTTCCTTTCTAATGATTTTCACATACTATAAATTTGTTATGAAAATGTCAAGAAAATTCTGCCTTATAAATAGCATCTATTTCAAGAAAAGTTCTTTACTGACATTTCTAATAATGATATTTCGATCGAGCACTTAATTCAATTTGTTGGGAGGCACAGGCAATTTTGTTTCACAAACAACGACTTCGACAGAGGGAACACATTTAAGATGAGCTTATAAATATCTTTACCAATACGTTTTCCATCTAATGCAAAATTGATAAGCTCTGATTGCAATACATGAAATTGAACTTCCTGAGAACGATTTTCTTCTAACGGTCTGGAGATAACCGGCCGCCGAGTTAATAACACAAAACAGCAAGTTTAATCCCTAATGTTTTAACAAACCAAAACTCCAAAAACCACCAGCTGTAGGCGGTCAGGTTTATTGACTGGTTATAAAAAATTTAACGGTATTTAACTCAAGATTTGCTCCCTTCTACTTTTCTTACATAAAGAAACGATGAAAAGCGACAATCCATATAAATAACCCCAGTCCAAAATTTGTATGATTAACAAGATTGGTTCTGATAATAAGTGATCTATTAGATGACTTAGAAGCCATAAAACCAAAACCGGTGCTTGGAAGCAGCCAAAACCACGGCAAGAAAACGGTTGTTATTCCAAATATCAGAGGCATCCACATTTGATCGCGAATTGTCGGCTCTTTTAATTCCAGAAAAAGATAGATCCCCGCTAAAATGATTCCAATCAAATAATGAGATAAAAAATACCATAATTTTTCATTATTTAATGCTGGTGTTTTGTGAATATCTTTATGTATAAATTTTCCCTTAAGCATATAAAGGAACCATCGTCCAACAGCTTCAGGTTCAATGAATGAGTAAATAAGTTTCCTTTTAACAAGAAAACCTGCTATAAAATCCATAAAATAAGTTGCAAAAATACCCATCAAAATCATTTCTATAATATTCACTTTTCTTTCCTATTCTTAAAAAGATGAATGGGTTCATCCATTTTATTTTTTTTATAACGGCAAAAATAAGGTGCTGGAACATACGGCGCACTGTATTTCAATATTTTAAAAAAACGTATTGCGAGCACCAAAAATTCAAATTCGCCAATCACTGTTCCAGTCAGGTTGAAATTTTTGTTATGTGTTGGTGTCATTTATTCGTATTCTCAACGGTTTGGCTATGCCCAGTAAGGGATTTCAGAGCTTTTCCGTTTCAATTTATTATTATTTTCCATTACTTGCATTTACTTTCAATTTTGCATTGAAACTCTTATTGGATATAGCTTTTGTTAGCGTTTCGTTGTTTAATTATTAATCCAAACATGAACTCTGCACTAATATCTATGTTACAGGATAAACTTATTCTTATTAACGTAGGAATCTTCTGTGGCTTCCAACTACTCGCGTATTTTTCTTTCTTTAGCTATTAAATAAATGATTACTACAATTAAAGCAACACTTAAACTTACAATTCCCCCACAAGATGAGGGCAAGCCATTTTCTCTAGGAGGGTCTACCAGATAATCAGCAACGATTCCAATAAATATCGAAGGGAAAAATCCCAATAAAACAGCATTTCTATAGTTTAAACCTTTTTTCTTCGCAATAGCTCCTGTAAGGCACGCAAAAAGACCAATAATACCCAAAGCTCCAATATGCACAAAAATATATCGTATCCAATGATTCCAGAAAATGAAATATCCAATTAGCCCGAAAATCAGAGTTATTATGGCAAGTAAAAATATTTTTTTTGCAAAAGTCATTTTTGAGTTTGTTCTCCTTTTTTGAACAGTCTGTTTTTTTTAGTTTGTAATTTATTCATTTTTTACTTCTTTATTGATTAATATTCACAATGAACGCTAACGTTTGTGTATATTCCATTGTTGTTATACCGCTCAATTGGTGAGGTAACAACAATTGTATATATTTTTCTTTTACCATCTTTTCCGTTCGTTACACCTAACATATTAGTGAGCGATTTACAGACCGTTCACAGTGTTTCTATATTTAGAAATAAAGCTAAAAATATTTCTACATATAGAAAGTTTATGGTTTCTATATATAGAAACAAGCTTTCATGGCGCACGAATTTTCATATTTCTAAATATAGCAACTTTTGATCATAATAAAAAGACCAAAACCACTTCTGAGCATCGTATATCGCAATTTAATGACTTATTAGTAATGATAATGTTATCCCCTGTATGTATTCCAGAATCAGATTCAGTTAGTGATGTGCAGGTGCAGAAAGAAAAACTCCAAGAACGAGATGACATCGCTCCCATTGATGTTGAGTACTACCAGTTGCTTGGAATTGCAACAAAAAAATGGACACCGAGTTAAGTTCATGCAGCCATTTTCA
>CAZIKB010000079.1:0-29905 GCA_964539665.1 uncultured Cytophagia bacterium | reverse complement strand
GCATAAAAAAACGCGGAGCCACCTTTTTCAACTAAAAATGGTATTGACTCATGCAACTGGTTCAATCGGATAACACATTTGGACTCAAGCTTTTTAAGGCAATTACTAAAGAGGAAAAAGACCAGAATGTTTTTATTTCACCCCTGAGCGTTTCGATGGCGCTGGGAATGACCTTGAATGGCGCCAATGGCGAGACAAAAGACGCTATGGAACTAACGCTTGAACTCGCGGGCATGACCACAGAAGAAATCAATCAATCATACCAAAGTTTGATAGAGTTACTGACTCAGCTTGATCCCAGAGTTGTTTTTGACATTGCTAATTCCATCTGGTATCGACAGGAAATGACTTTTAAGGAAACGTTCATCAATCTCAACAGAACCTTTTTTGATGCCGTGGTTCAGGCCGTTGATTTTAATAATACCGCGGCTGCCACAGATCTCATGAATTCCTGGGTAGACGACAAGACCAGCGGTAGGATTAAAAAAATCATAGGGCCGGATGATTTTGACCTGGAACCCGTCATGTTCCTTATCAATGCTATCTATTTTAAAGGTACCTGGACTTACAAGTTTGATAAAGATAAGACCAGAGATGATTTGTTTACTATGCCTGATGGCGCCCAAAAGGAAATTAAAATGATGCGCCAAAAGAATAAATTAGGCTATTTTGATAATGACCTATTTCAGGCGGCTGATTTGCCCTATGGCAACGAACGATTCAGTATGACTGTTCTACTTCCGCATCAGCACATCCATATCGATTCACTGATAGTGGAACTTAACGCCCTGAATTGGAATCAGTGGGTTAATGCTTTTACTAAACATGAATTCACAATAGAGTTACCCAAATTCAGCATGGAATATGAAATTAAACTAAATGAGATTCTGAAAACATTAGGAATGGCTATTGCCTTTGATATGGGGCGGGCAGATTTTAGCCATATGTATGAAGGACCGCAACGGCTGTTTATTGACAAAGTTAAACACAAAACATTTGTCAAAGTAGACGAAGAAGGTACGGAAGCGGCAGCAGTAACATCGGTTGGCAATGTGCCGACCTCAGAAGAGTTAATGCGTGTGGACCGGCCGTTTGTATTTATGATTCGAGAAAATCAATCGCAAACCATACTTTTTATCGGGAAAATTGTAGAACCGTATTTTGAATAATAAACAGCTTAACCTTAATTTACCTGGGCCTATTTTGGAGTACATGGCGTTCGCACTGGCTTTTCCGGACGGCATTATAGCCGATTCAAGTGCAGCAGAGTTGTGGAGTGCAAGCCAGGCTCCTGATTCATCCCGGAGCGCTCGTACACATCTGCCAGTTTCGCGTGAAGAAGTTTTGGGTATACAAGAATTATTTCGCAAAAGCTTAGACGTTTTAGATCAGCTGTCAGACTGGCTGTTCGACCCTAAATCGCGGATATATCTTGAAAGTCAAGCAGATGAAGAGAATCTGAAAACCGTTCTGTTGAAGAAATATCGTTACATTCACTTTGCCACCCACGGCTTTGCTAACAAAAACTGTGTTACTTTTTTGAAGCAACTTACGGCTATATATAAAAAGTAACCTTCCGAAGGTATCTATCAATAGAAATGTCGATATATTGTATATAATTGATTATTAACACTACATACATTAAATCATAATACCATCGGAAGGATTTCCAGCATTTTATCAACAAAGTCATTTGTAATTTATCGAGAAGATTAGTCTCAAATAAATGTTCTTTTTAATAAGGAGAATTAAAAATGAATCGTGCAAGTCTTTTTAGAATTCAGAGCAATGCTGCTATATTTAAAGATTTGAGGAGCGTTTTTCTGTTTACGCTTCTGACGTTTTTTTGTATCCATGATAAAGCACATTCGCAACAAATCACCTGGCAAGCAATCAAAGGTCCCTGGGAGCAAATGCAAGGCCCTTACGGTGGCGCAGTCTGGGCAATTGTAATTGCATCCGATGGAACGCTCTTCATCGGCACAAATAATGGAGTCTATCGCTCTACAGATGGAGGGGATTCCTGGCGAGAGATTAATGTCGGCCTTACACGGCTCTCTGTCGGTTCTTTGGTCATCACCAGGCAAGGTAGTATTCTTGCGGCAACGGACGGCTACCTGTTCCGCTCGCAAGACAATGGCGACACCTGGAACGAAGTCTATAGAAAATATGCGACCAGAAATGCGCTGGCTTTGGGGTTATATGATCGGATATACTTAGCTGCTACGGGCGGTGTATACTATTCACCCGATGATGGGATTACCTGGAACCGAACTGCTTTAACTGAACCCATAGTGATAAGTATCGTAGCACAAACTGTAGATAGTGTAGAGGTTGTGTGTGCTGGAACAGTCAAAAGGGGTATCTTCCGCACAACCGATGGCGGTGAAAGCTGGCAGTCAGCCGGTTTAGCAGGAATCCAGATACCTTCGCTCGCTGTTAGCAATGATGGTTTACTCGCTGCTGGTACAGAGTACGGCGTCTACCTCTCAAGTGATAATGGTCAGTCGTGGTACAGAACGCCCATGCCCAAAAGCTATATCTATGTTTATGCGCTTACTTTTGGCGCCAATAAAGAAATACTTGCTGGTGACTCGGGTGGGATATATCGCTCCATAAATAACGGACAGACCTGGACGGAGCATGATTTTGTACAATCCACGATCCAGTCTCTGGCTATAAATGCCGAAAACCATATTTTTGCAGGCACCGCAACCAGTGGAATTTATCGCTCTAAGGATCTGGCGAAGAATTGGGATGCGATTAATCGCGGGCTGGCGAACACAACAATCAACGGATTTGCACTTACTCCCGATGGGATGTTTTATGCGGCATCACGCGGCGGCGGTATTTTCCGCTCTTTTGATAATGGCTCTACCTGGGAAGCATACGGAAAAGGCATCGGGAGTCCGTTTGTCAATTCTCTTACGGTCAACAACACGGGCTCAGTTTTTGCGGGCGTTGAGGTACTTGGCGTCTATCGGTTGGATCCGGGCGCCAGAACATGGGTAAATACGAACAACCCACGCGGCGTTCTTGCGAAAGCGCTGATAACAGGTCCCGATGGTGGGCTATATTTTGGAGCCGACCAACGCGTATATTGTTCTAAAAACAACGGTATAAGCTGGACTCAAATGGGCAATGGAGATCTGGAAGGGATATACGCTCTCACTATCAGCGCAGATGGTTCTGTTTTTGCCGGCACCAACAACGGTGTATATCACCTGGCAAATGCAAACGCAACATGGAAAGCGACTGCTCTTTCAGGGGTCATGGTCGAGGTTTTACTTGCAGATAATCAAACAATATATGCTGGCCCGGATGATACAGGGCTTTATCGCTCAACAGACAGTGGTGATAGTTGGAGCCTGGTAGCATTAGAAAGAGCGAGTGTTAGTTCTCTCTTCTTGGGACCATCCGGCTATTTATTCGCTGGTACAAATTCTAAAGGTGTTTATGTATCCCCGGACGGATTGACATGGAATGAACATAATTCAGGTTTGTATATAGGCCGGCCCATTTTGTCTCTGGGATTCGATGGTGGTACTTATCTTTTTGCAGGTACAAACGGGAGAGGCATTTATCGCAGTACGGAGTCGTTGAACAAAATATTTACGACTGTAGAAAGCACAGATGAAATGTCCTTTCAGTTTACCCTTGATCAGAACTATCCTAACCCGTTTAATCCATCCACGACCATCACTTTCACCTTACCGGAAGATTCAAATGTAAAACTTGTGGTTTACGATTTGTTGGGACGTGAGGTGAAAGTGCTTGTGAATGAATGGCGTTCCAGTGGAAGGCACCAGTTCCCGTTCTCTTTTGATTCATTACCAAGTGGATTATACATATATCGATTAAAAGCAGGTAACAAACAGCTTTCACAGCGGATGGTGATTATGAAATAGTGGTACACGGATGCCCAAATTCATTTGGGAGCTACCTCAATGAATCGAGGCCTCCACTTGAGCGAAGGGGAACTATGATCCAATTGGAAATAGGCGGTAATATAAAATATAGTCATGAATATCTATATTCCGGAATGTACTTCTTTTGAAGCCGACCAGAATTTATTTCGTCTTGTTAAAAGAGAATGAAATTATTGCTGGGTGCAGGAGTAATTGCACCAAGCGCCATGCTGGTTGATCTAATTCAGGTAATAAAAGTGAAATAAAAAAAGGTACAAACTAATGAAACGAATTGTGGTAATTAATTTGACTTTTTTTGTTGGGCTCTTGCTGGGTTGCGTAAGCCCAAACGAGCCATTAATCGGCCATGTTCCAGTACAAATCACTGACCAAACACCAGGTTCAATTCAACTGCATGCGTTTGATTTAAAATCGATTGCCATAGTCGGTGATACTATTTCTTTGGACGTCACTTATGGGGGAGGATGCAAAGAACATGACTTTGCCCTGTTCATGAGTCCGGCAGCTTTTCTTGAATCCGCACCCGTTCAGGCAAATCTGTATTTACGGCACAACAACAACGGCGATTCCTGTAAGGCCTTGATTTATACTACGGCATCTTTTGATTTACGACCAATTGCCCAATTGTACCAACAGTTTTACGGAAGGAAAGATGAAATCATTATAAACGTTTTTAAGTATTTCGAAAATGAACCTGGGGGTAAGCTCAGTGCCAGCTATTTTCCAGATTAGAACTTAATTGTGGCTTATGAATACCTTTTAAGGGGAAAGAATTAATCTTTCCCCTTTTTTTATTTATTGACATAAAACCATTTTTTTACTATTATACCAAATGGATACTTTAGAAAACAAACACAGAAATCTTCGAAGCCGATTACAGGAACTCAACTCATTACTTGTTGCCTTTTCAGGCGGAATTGACAGCGCGCTGCTGTTAAAAGTAGCTTATGATGTATTAGGCGAAAAAGTACTGGCCGTGACCGCCGATTCACCGTCTGTTGCAAGAAAGGAGTTGGAAGAGGCGAAGAGAATTGCCAGAGAAATTGGTGTCAGGCACACAATCATCCAGACGCATGAGATGAGCGTTAATGATTATGTCCGGAATCCATCGAACCGTTGTTATTATTGTAAGTCAGAATTGTATTCGAAATTGGTTGAAGTTGCCAAAAGAGAAAATATAAAGTATATCGCCAGTGGCGCCAATCTGGACGATTTAGGTGATTACCGGCCGGGACTGCAGGCTGCGCAGGAATATCAGGTTGTCAACCCACTGCAGGATGCGGATATGACCAAAGAAGACATCAGGCTTCTGGCCAAAAAGTTTGGCCTGGAAATCTGGGATAAACCCGCGAGCCCCTGCCTGTCCTCCAGGATTCCCTACCACAGCGAAGTAACTCCGGAGAAACTGGCCATGGTTGAAGAAGCCGAAGATTTCCTGAGAAGTCTGAATATAAAAGAATTGCGGGTTAGACATTTTGGCCCAAAAGCCCGAATAGAAACTCATTCAGAAGATTTTGACATCATCAATCAAAATATTCAGCCAATTACAGATAGATTTAATGCCATCGGTTTTAGTGAAATTGAATTGGTGGAATTTAAGAGTGGCGCTCTGAATGCGCTTTTACAATTGCCTACTTAAATACTGAAGGAATCCAGAAATTTGGTGCTGTCCCAAAAGTCCCCAAATGCAGTTGTCTTCATGCTGAGCATAGTCGAAGCACAACTGTTTTTATGCAACTTACAACACCTTTCGACTCCGCTCAGGGTGAAGAAAGGCAACTTTTTGGACAGCCCCGAATAAAGACAAATAAAGAAAGATGAATTAATGTACAAAGAACAAATTAAAAAGCTATTATTAGAGGTGAAAACTGAGCACGTTTCGTTAGAAGATGCGTTAAGGAAATTAGAAAACCTCCCGTACGAGGACTTAGGTTTTGCAAAAGTTGATCACCACAGAGCTTTGCGCAAAGGATTTCCTGAGGTGATTTATTGTCAAAATAAAACCCCGAAGCAAGTCACCGAAATTTTTCAAAAACTGGCTGCTCACAATCATGTTCTGGCCACACGAGCTTCGGAAGAGGTGTTTAAATTTGTTAAAGATGTGATCGAGGAAGCGGAATACAACGAAATTGCTGGAACAATCATTTTTAGAAATATTGAAATTGAAAATAAGCCTGTTAACTCCAATAAAATATTAGTTGTCAGCGCTGGCACGGCGGATATGCCGGTAGCAGAAGAAGCTGTTGTGATGGCTGAAATCGCCGGCAATTTGGTTGGAAAATTATACGATGTCGGGGTAGCTGGTATTCACCGTTTGTTCAATAACAAAGAGGCAATTGACGACGCCAACGTACTTATTGTGGTGGCGGGAATGGATGGAGTCTTGCCGTCGGTCGTTTCAGGTTTGGTGGATAAACCTGTGATTGCCGTTCCGACTTCCGTCGGTTACGGCGCCAGTTTTCAGGGGATGGGACCGCTGCTCACCATGCTTAATGCTTGTGCGCCGGGAATTGTAGTGGTCAATATCGATAATGGTTTTGGCGCGGGATATTTTGCGTCGTTGATTAATAAGTAAATTTAACTTAAAACTACCATGTCTAAAATAGCGTACTTCGACTGTTTCTCGGGTATCAGCGGCGACATGCTTATCGCAGCTTTGTTAGATGCCGGGCTGGATCTTCAGGCCTTTGAATCTGAGCTCAGGAAATTAAACCTGACGCATTACGAAATTAACACCGAAAAGGTGATGAAACAAAACATTGCCGCAACTAAATTTGAGGTTTCGAGTCAGGACGTTAAAGTATATCGACATCTTAAAAATTTATACCAGATTGTTGATAATTCAAAATTAGATAAGAAAATTACTACTTCTGCAAAAAGTATATTTCTTAAAATTGCTGAAGCCGAAGCCAAAATCCACAATCAGCCAATAGGAAAAGTTCATTTTCATGAAATAGGCGCGGTGGATACAATCATTGACGTGGTGGGAGCTCTCGTTGGCATTAAACTACTCGGCATTGAAAAAGTATATTGTTCCAAACTCAATGTTGGTTCGGGATTTGTTAAGTTTTCGCATGGTACCTTTCCCGTACCCGCTCCAGCCACTGCTGAGATTTTAAAAGGTGTGCCGGTTTATTCAACTGATTCTAAGGGAGAATTAATCACACCGACCGGTGCGGCTATCATAACAACCCTTTCAGATTCTTTCGGTAAAATGCCGGAGATGGTAACAGAAAGCATCGGTTATGGCGCTGGCACCAGGGAGTTAGAACGGCCAAACGTGTTGCGTGTCTTTGTCGGGCAGCCTGTGCAGGAAGATGATTCAGAGCACGATAATGGCTTCATCATTGAGACCAATATCGACGACATGAATCCACAATTTTATGATCATGTTATGGACAAACTGATGCGACATGGGGCGCTGGATGTGTATTTTACCAACATTATGATGAAAAAGAATCGACCCGCTATAAAACTAACTGTTTTAACCTCGCCCAAAAATGAAGCCAAACTCACGAATATTATATTTGAAGAAACAACCACTCTCGGCGTTCGAATAAGAAAGGACCACAGAAAAACGCTGCAAAGGGAAATAAAAGAGGTGGAAACAAAATTTGGCAAAATCAAAGTCAAGGTTGCTAAACTGAATGGAAAAATTGTAAATGCAAAACCGGAGTATGATGATTGTCAAAGGATAGCAATCGAGTATAAGATTCCATTGAAGCAAGTTTACAGGGAAATTGAGAATCTGGGAATTAGTGATGTCGGGGAATCGGGCTTATAAGGTATTAATGTGGCTCTTCTATTGTTAAATACACTCTATCAGTATTCGGAGAAATTGTTGCATTCTTCATGGTAAGTACCGAAGTTAACTCTGAAAACCATTAGCCAAATTTGTTATAAAATTCTGTCACTCCATTTATTGTCTCAATAATATCACAGCTATCTGCTTTACCTGAACAAATTCAGGTAATTTAAAAATTTGTATATTCCTTTATAATCATCATAAATGTGTCGAAATTAGTATGTGAACAACGGAAGGCGAGTATGCTTAATTTAAACAAAGTATCAAAGACGTATTCTACAGGATTCATTCCTAAAAAGGTAGTTGCACTGAATTCTCTGACGCTCCAGATTCAGCCTGGTCAGGTTTATGCTTTCTTGGGGCCCAATGGCGCTGGTAAGACTACAACAATTAAACTAATCCTGGGAATGATATTTCCGGATCAGGGAAGTATCCACATTGATGGTATTGATTATCTCAATAAACAATCAAGACGAAAGATAGGTTATCTACCGGATCAACCCTATTTTTATGAAGATCTGACCGCTGTTGAATATCTTAAATTTTCCGGAAAAATGTATGGGCTCTCAAGGCAGGAGATTTCATCCAGAACTGAAGAATTACTATCATTAATCGGTTTAAAAGGAAAAGAGGCGGTTCGCATTCGCAGCTTCTCACGCGGTATGCTGCAGCGGTTGGGAATGGCCCAGGCATTAATACACAATCCAGATTTACTCATTTTAGATGAACCTTTGACCGGATTAGATCCCTCAGGACGCAGGGACTTTCGTGATTTGATTCTTTCTTTGAAGCAACAGGGTAAAACTATATTTTTTAGTTCCCATATTCTTGCTGATGCTGAGATGATCAGTGATCGGGTTGGCATATTAAATCAAGGCCGACTGGTTCGGGAGATGAAATTATTTGAGATGCAAACCGTGAAAATGCAAGGTATGGAAGTCGCATTTCAATGGTCTGGTACTCAGAAAATAGTTTCGGAAAATTTATCATGGCCGGTTGAATTGTATGACCACAGGGGTACCATTTACCTGCAGGATGAGAAATCAGCATTTGATGCAGTACGCTGGGTGGAAGAAAGTGGCTGTACCATCATATCAGTTTCTCCAAAACGCAAGACACTTGAAGAAATATATTTAGAGGAGATGCAAAATTGACAGCAGTCTGGGTTATAGCGCATAACACGTTTAAAGATACCATGCGCAATCGTGTGATGATCATCATTTTAATATTTGCAATTGCCATGGTATTGCTAACAATGGTTGTCAGCAATTGGTCTCTGAATCAACAGGCTAAAATTCTGAAAGATTTTGGTTTGGCTGCAATTTCACTTTTCGGTTTATTGATCGCCATGTTTGTGGGAGTCAGGACCATTTATCAGGAGATAGAACGGCACACGATTTATATGCTTGTCAGTAAACCTGTTTCCCGCTGGCAAATTATTCTGGGGAAATATTTAGGATTGGTAGCAACCATCTTTATCAATATTCTTGCTATCTCGATTTGTTTGCTTGTCATTGATTATTTTCTTGAACATACCGTTGATTGGGGGTTGTTGCCGGGAATTTTATTAATCATTCTGGAAATTAATCTGGTAATCGCCTGGGCTATATTCTTTTCAACATTTACTTCTTCGCTCCTAAGTGCAATTATGACATTTGTAATTTACGTAATCGGACACCTGGCGCCTGACATTCACCTTTATACACAATTGCACCCGGACAAGTCTGGCAATCAATTACTTCTCGCAATTTACAGCATTATCCCCAATTTGGATAATTTTAATATCAAAACGGCGGTGGTAGATCACCTGGCTCTGCCGCCTGGAACCATTCAATTTGCGATAATATACGGTTTGGCTTATATAGGGCTGCTATTGTTCTTAACATCCTGGATCTTTGCGAAAAAGGATCTGAAATGATAAGAAAGCGATTAATGGTTTTGCTCATACCCCTGGTATGTGTTTTCGCGATGATTTTTTCTAAGAATGAACTCGATATTCATCGCACGCCGGAAAAGGTTCTGGCGAAAAGCTTATATTTACCCGACGGTAAAATATTGCGCATTGTTTCCCTTGGATTCAATAGTTTGTTGGCGGATATATTCTGGATAAAATCTGTGCTCTATTTTGGTCAACACACATTAGACCATGATAATCCGTTTAATAATGTGCTCAGGCAAAAACAAGGTTTGGTGAATGAGATTGACCATAACCATGAACATGATGGGAAAAGCTCAGATGCAGATGGTTTTTCCGACAAATCTCTAAACAAACAAATTGAAATTACTAAATCTGCTAACGGGTCATTTGATTTCTCTAAAGATTCTAAATTGTCCGGCCTGCTTTTTAATTTTCAAAGTAAAAATCTGGCGCCCTATATTTATCCTTTGTTGCGCCGGGTAGTAGAGTTAAATCCACATTTTATTGCACCTTATGAATTCGGCGGAATCACGGTATTGATGGATTCTGGTGAGATTGACGAGGCCTTTTCGATATTAGAATTTGGTCTGCAACACAATCCCGAACGATGGGAATTTCCTTTTTATCTGGGTTACATCGAGTTGTTTTACCGTGGCAATAATGACGAAGCGCTTAAATGGCTAAGCAGGGCAATGCTTCTGCCAGACCGACCCCGTTTTATAAGGCATCTATATTTTTCCTTATTACAGGGAAATCGGGGCACTCAAATAACTTTAGACTTCTTAAAAGGGCTTCATGAAAGTTCACAAAACGCAAAGTTCCGACAGGAAATATCCGAGCTGATTGAAAAACTCCATCAGATTACCAACTGATTTTCCTTCCTGATTTACCTGGTTGCCTCTCGGCGAACACTGAATTATTTATAAATTTCCCTTTGGACAGCCCCAGGTTAATACATTTTTTGTTTGAAAATCAATTATTAAAAAGTTATATTCCTCCAGCCTGTTAAACAAAAAATGAACAATTATAAAATTGATAAAAGTAAAATGTTCTATATTGCAAAAATGCATCGATTATTTATAATTATCATGCTCCCTTTGATTTTTTCAGAATGCAAACATGACAATAATAAAAATCAATCCTCGCAAAATGAGCAGTCTGTGACCGAAAAAGAACAAAAAAATAACAATAAATTGAACACATTAAAAATTAACGGCGTGACTTTGCAGGTTGAAATCGCACAGGATGAAGCATCCTTGCAGAAAGGTTTAATGTTTCGTGAAGATTTACCTGAAAATGTCGGCATGCTGTTTGTGTTTCCTTTTCAAAGAATCCTGTCATTCTGGATGCGCAACACGTTTATTCCCCTCGATATAGCCTTTATTAATGAAAACGGGATTATCGTTGACATCCAGAAAATGGCTCCGCTTGATGAAACAAAAAACTATATTTCGCAAGCGCCGGCTCTTTATGCACTTGAAGTCAATGAAGGCTGGTGTAAAAAAAATAATGTTAAAGTAGGGGACAAAGTAGTTTTCTAAGTATGAATCAAGAAGTTCATTTTTCTTACTGGAAAAATTACCAGGTTAGATTGTCGTTTCTAAGAAAATCTGACTCAGAAAACATTCGGAGATAGCTTTTGTACAACGAAAAAAGACGCTGACCTTGTTGAGTTGGGTCGTTTGCTTTCTGTACCGATTCCGGAAGGCACAGTCGCTGAGCTTCGCCAATTCGCTCTTCATTTTATCCACGCGATATTGATTGACAAAATCGAAAAAATTTAAGACTCTCATACAAAAATGTATATTTAAAATTTAGTGAACACTTAATTTCCCTGTCATCCCCTTAATCGCCCCTTCTACCAAATTATATGCTGCTTTCAAGGAAATTTTATCTTCATCATTTCTATGTGGATACGAAGCAATTCCTAATGCCGCCGCTTTATCGTATCTAAACATTACCTCCAATGCAGCGGCAAGCTCTTTGCTCGTTGGGCCATCCGGAACCGTGAGTGAATGCCCGGAGACCTCTTTTGGATCAAGAACATCCATATCGATATGGATATAAATTAAATCTGTTAAGTTACTCAGTCTTTTCATCTGGTCGTGAAGATTGTCAGAAAGATTTCGTATATCGTCAACAGATATCATTTCAATTAGTGAGTTGTCAAGGCGTTCCTGCTCCAGCGGATCGGTATCCCGTACACCCGCCAGGACGATATATCTCTCAGGCAAGGCTGGCTCCAGGCCGGATTGCAAGCGCAGGCGGGTTAAACAATGTCCGGCGGCAACCGCAACAGGCATCCCGCCGAGCATTCCACTGAGGGTGGTTTCTGGTGTATTGAAGTCACCGTGTGCATCGATATAAATCAAACCAATTTTGAGAGGCCTTCTTCCTGGTCCGCTATGCTGCAGTCCAGCGAGCACACCCGTCACAGAATTGCAATTAGCAAGCAGAGCTACGGGAAAAAAATCGTCTTTTACCTTGGCTGCGACAATGTCCCCAAGGTGGCGGTTAGCAAAACCAAACCTGTTCCATTGACCATATTCTGACTTTTCTTCTTCGGTAAGTTTAATTGTTGGAAGTATTTCTACCTGGACGTTCATATCTGAAAACATTTCTTCAAATCCGGCACTCGCCAGGATTTCTGGTCCTTCCGAAATTTCAGGAGATGCTCTATCACCAGCATAGGGATTCTTGACAAGAACTACTTTTAGTGTGCCAGCTTTGTTGCTGTTTTTTTGAGCAAAAGTAAATGTCAGTGGCACAAATATGAGCATGAGATACACAATTAAATTTTTCATTTTGTTTTCCTTAAACAGATTCTGGTAGTGTCAAATATTTTCAATTTAAAAATGCTTTAAGTTTAATAATATTCTTTAGTTAGCTACAATAATGCCTTATTTCAACAATTTTGTGTTAAGAAGCCGTCTATTTCTGTTGTCATGTCTTAAAAAAACTTACTTTTAAAGGCCTAATAAAATTGCTAATATGAATTCAACTTTTTTCATTTTTTCATGAAACTTTTGACACTACCCAGATTCTTGGTGCCTGTCTTTAGCATTGTCTTCCAGGCCTTTTTTATATTTGGACAAGGGGCTTGCAACAAATAATTAACTAAACTGCAACAAAAGACCATTGATTAAGGTGCTGTAAAATGGACATTTCAAATAACTAAACTATTTTGATTTACCGGCTGGATGTAATTAGAAAGTGATGTTTGAAGTGTGCCTTTTCTCATAATTACTAATTTGCGTTGCAAACTCCAAATGTCCCAGGCGACTGCGGTGATTTGGCCAGTGTACTCTTGTGGGAATCTAATAGCTTTTACATTGCCATGCAACAAATAACGGCCAGGGTTTAAAGACTCTGGATATTCTAATATTGTGTTGTGGTCGTTAGGAAAATACTCTCTCTCACCCACGAAGTAGGATATTTTATCCATTAAAAAATTAAACTCGATTGGTTTATTGCTGTTATTAATTACCCAAAAAAATAAACAGTCCTCATTTAATAATGGATCGCTAACTATTTTGACGATAAAAGTGATCTCGCCGCCGAGTTTTTTGACGTTGAATTTACTATAGAACTCAGCCTCTTTTACTGCCTCGCTCGGTTTCATAGAGTAGTATTTTAAAGCACCACAGCCCTGCAAAATGATTAAACACAGCACATAAACAACACATTTCCCTTTCATTTCGAATTCTCCTTTTGTGGTAATTAGTTAATAATTTGAAAGCTTATAATTAGTGTTTGGCCGAAAACTCGATTCTTTATGTCATTCCAGTGATCTTTTGTGCTGGAATCTCCTCATTTCAGGCAGGAGATTCCTGCTAAAAACATGCAGGAATGACAAGAAAGGGCTGTTTTCGGTCAAACACTAATTATCAGTATAAAAAGGATTTGCTTCCCAGCGATGTGTACATTCAAATCCGCCACCAAAATATATAACTGGTTCCAACACACCATTTTTCATCTTTAATATGTTATCAATATTGTGGTGTTTATTTAAAATATCCAGACAAAAAGTATAAGTTTTATTTTTGACAATACCAACATATTGATACCATTCAATCTCAGCAATTAAAGCTTTTTGTAAATGAGTAATTCTTTGAAAAGCCACAACAAATGTTTTTGAGAGTTTAATAGCATTTTGTGCAATTCCCCCGCCACATAATGAAAGATCATCGGCGATTTTATTAAAATTTTTATTTTGTTGTAAACCGTCAGATATGGTTTTTTTTATGATTACAAGTTCGTCATCTGAATAATCATCAAGATTTGTTTTAAATAATTCCTTTATTAATTCTTGTTCGGATAAATCTTTAATATAATATAATTCTTTCATTCTTTACCCTCCATTTCTGATAAACGGCCAATAAGTTCCTCAACCAGCTTGCTGTTTGCCCGGTTAAGATTGATAAATTTAGCAAGTATTTGCTTGGGCGGTAAAAAAAATAGGGTATTTTTCTTCATTTACCTGAAATTATTACTTGATTGAGAGCTAAAATTTCCGGCAGTATACAAACAGCGCAAGGAAATAAGCTCTCATAAACTCAATGGTAGAAATTAAAGATGAAATTTGCAAACAAAACTTTCACAAAAAGGTTATTCATTGGAAGAGATTAGGAAATATTCAAAAATGGAAGGTTGCTTATAAACTTGAGAAATATTATGCTACCAAATCAAGAACGGCTTGTAAGCTTTCACGGATTTGGTACATGTAATCAGAAGGCAAGGAGCCAATTCTTTTTACAATTCGATCTTTGGCAATGGTTTTAATCTGTATAGAGATAACCAGACTGTCTTTTTCCAATCCAATAGCCTTCTGGGGAATGTAGGTGGCGCCAATTCTGGTGTCAGATACGCGATTGGCTTCAATTACGGGGCATACAATAACTGTATTAAGATTATCATTAATAACATCAGCAGAAACAATAACTGCATGACGATTCTGATTTGTTTCGTTTGATTCAGGATTGTCGTCAATATTTACTAAAACTAGATCACCATATTTGAATGAATTTATGATGGCCATGTATTATTCTCTAACCCAGCCCAATCGTTTAAAACATACTCATTATTACCATTAAATAATCGGCAAGTTTCAGCAAGCTGCGCATTTCTTTCTTCTCGTCTTTTTTCACTTAAATATGTTTGAAATGCTTCTCTGCCAAATTCAGCCAGTGTTATCCCGTTTTTATTTACCCATCTCTCAATTTCTTCACGAAGGTTATTGGGGATATACATTACAAATCTTTGGTTGGCTTTTATATACTCTTTACGTCTCATTAAAAACTCCAATTAACAATTTACGAAGTAAGAATAGATAACTTTTCTGTGTTTTTAATTTATACGGTTAAATACACTAATTTCCCCATTGTATCTAAATGTACTTAGGTACGCCTGGTTTTAGTAAAAGTTGCAAAAAACAATCAATCATTCTCTTTGAAAATTCTGATTGGGACAGGCATCGAGCTATAATATATGACATAATATTACAATTGATTATTCCATTTGATCGCAAATTATATCTGATTATTATGCCTGTTTTTAGGAGACTTATAATGAAGAATGCACGGTTATCCATTTTGCTCCGCAATCTTCTAATATTGTCATTCTGAGCGACTGGAAGGAGCGAAGAATCTCATACCATTAGGCTTGACACAGAGAATAATGAATAGTGGTCATAGATTCTTCAGTCGCTCCTCTCCTTCAGAAGGACATTTTCGGAGTTAAGTGGATAACCGGATGAAGAATGTAATAACGTATAGTCGAATACTATTTAACTAAATTTGCAAAAACGTCACCTGCGACACTGGTTATTCTGGTATGAATTAAACCGTTACTGGCGACGACATGCCCGCATTGTAAGTGTGTGCTTTTTCCCCAAAGGTCGGTAACCTTACCGCCGGCTTCTTCAATTAAAAGTGTGCCAGCGGCAATATCCCAGGGATTGAGTGTGACTTCCCAAAAACCATCAATTCGACCGCATGCTAAATAAGCCAAATCCAGAGCTGCCGAACCAGCGCGTCTGAAATCACTTGCTTCATGGAAGAGTTTTTTGAATGCTTCACAATAGGTTTCGGTTAAATGTTTTGCTCGAAAAGGAAAGCCGGTTGCTAACAAGCACCGGGAGAAGTCCTGTGTGTCTGAAACTTTTATGGGCTTGCTGTTTAGAAAAGCGCCTTTGTTTTTTTCTGCATGATACATTTCATTTCGGACAGGATCAAAAATAGCGCCTGCAATCAAATCGCCATCATGCATCAACGCGATTGAAACGGCAAACATGGGAAAACCATGAATATAATTTTTTGTGCCGTCAAGAGGATCAATTAGCCACAAATATCCTTGCTTCTCGATTGTGCCGCCAGACTCTTCGGCAAGGAAACCATGGTAAGGATGGCGAGTCCGAATGAAGTCGAGTATAGCTTTCTCGGACATATGATCTACTTTCGTGACAAAATCAAACTTTTGCTTTCGACTGATTTGCTGTCTTTCCTGACTCGTTAAATTGTCCATTATTATTTTACCACCAATTTGTGCGGCTTCAATTGCTGTTTCTAAAAACATGAATAAACTCTCTCCAATTATAATATTAATCCAATTCAACCACGGTAACGCCTATATCGCCTTCATTCCAGGCGCCAATTTTTTTATTTTTAACTCTGGGGTGTTGATTTAAGTAATCATCGATGCCTTTTCTTAAAACACCAGTACCTTTGCCATGAATAATTCGAACCTGATTCCAGCCAGCCAAAAGAGCGTCATCTAAAAATTTGTCGGTCTTTTCAATCGCCTCATCCAAAGTTTGTCCTCTCACGTCGATCTCGGGGAGAATGTCACTTTTTGCGGTGGTCGGGACTTTTACCGTGGTTGCGTGTTTTGTTTTTGACTGTTTCTTTTTACCAGCAAATATTTCCTTTAACGGTACTTTAAATTTAAAGTTATCGAATTGAATCATAACTTTTCCTGAGCCATCAGGAGAAGAAATAATTTTTCCGTAAGCGTTTTGATTTTTCCAAAACACCTCATCCCCAATCTGAACTTTAGAAGCAGGTAGATTGACTTTTTCCGGTTTTTCATGTTTCTGGTTGTTAATATCTTTAGTAATCTTAGCCTTTTCTTCAGCAATGAGTTGTTTTGCGCGGCTAATTGATTGGCGCTCAGCCTGATTTTCACGTATTTCTTTTATGGCCTTTTCAACGGTTGCATTTGACTGCATTAAAATCATTTGTGCCTCTTGCAGCGCCTTTTCTTTCATAGATTTTTCTGCACTTTTCAAGGCATTAAATCGTTCGGAATATAGATTCGTTAGTCCTTGTAATCTAATTTTTTCGAGTTTCAGGTCTTCCTTTAATTTTTGTGACTCTTGAACTTTATTCTCTAATTCCAGAATAAGGTGCTCCAGTTTACCTTTTTCAACTCCGACTAATTCTTTGGAGCGCGACAAAACGTTTGCTGAAATCCCCAGTCTTTTCGCGATCTCAATGGCATAGCTTGAACCTGGAATACCCATACGAAATTTGTAAGCTGGTTGTAATGTTTCAATTTCAAATTCCATGGAGCCATTTTCTACACCATGTGCACTAAAAGCAAATTCTTTGAGTGCGCTGAGATGGGTTGTTACAATGGTTGTACATTTCCTCCGGGTTAATTCCTCCAAAAAGGCCACAGCCAGAGCAGAACCTTCTTCAGGGTCCGTGCCAACACCTATTTCGTCCACCAACACCAAACTCTTGTGGTTTGCCCTTTCTAAGATATTGTGAAATCTTTTCATACGTGAGCTAAATGTAGAAAGGTCTTGTTCAATAGACTGAAAATCACCAATGTCGGCAAAAATATTTTCAAAAATGGGCATTTGTGAATCAGGGCTGCAAGGAATGGGAATCCCTGATTGCACCATCAACGAAAAAAGGCCGACCGTTTTTAAAGTCACTGTTTTACCACCGGCGTTTGGACCTGTTATGACTAATGTTTTTATGCTTTCACCGATCTCCAGATCCAGTGGAACGACTTTTTCTCTGCCTTCTTTTCTTAGCAGCAAAAGTGGATGCTTACCTTTAGAGATAATAATATTTTCATCATTTAAGGCAGGCAGTGCGCTATTCAACAATTTAGAAAATCTGGCTTTAGCCTGGATAAAATCCATTTGTACCAAAATGCTTAGATTTTGAATAATTCCTTCCAATTCATTATGTATCAAACTGGTTAGCAATATGAGAATACGCTCAACTTCAAGGGATTCTTCGCGGCGTAAGCTTCCGATTTCATTGTTTATTTCAACAGCTTCGTAAGGTTCAATAAATAATGTCGCGCCACTGGCTGAATGGTCGTGTACCAGGCCATTGACTTTTCCTTTATGTTCCCATTTGACCGGTAAAACCAGACGACCGTCTTTTAAAGTTATGTGCTCATCCTGCAAAAATCCTTTTTGTGAGTATGATTTAAATAATCTGTTCACCGCGCGTCGGGCGTTTTGTTCAGAACGAGAAATATTCTTGCGGATTTGATTCAGTTTAACGCTGGCATTATCTTTAACTTCATAGGAGACAAAATCTATTTTAGCGTTGATTTCTTTAACGAGGGCTTTATAGTCGATGATTATACCTGTATGACGCCAAAGTAGTGGATATTTTTCTTGTCTTTTTTGAATATAAGCCCGCACCCTCGAACTCGTATTTAAGTTTTGAACAATTCGGACCAGCGCTTCACAATTAAGATAATTTCCTTCAACACTGGCAATCTCCAAATCTTTTCGGGAATCCCAAATTTGCTGCATAGGAAATGGGTCATCTAACTCGACAATTTCTCTAAATTCAGACACCTCTTTCAGAGCGATTTGAATTTTATCCTTTTCTTGCAGGAATTCGAGCCTGTCAAATTGCTTTTGGGCCATCTCCGAAATGGTTAATTGCTTCAGGTGCACCAGGATTTTATCAAATTCAAGAAGATTGTACAGGTCAGTGAGATTTGTCATCAGGTTCTGATTGGTTTTTTGGCGGTTTCTCATTCCTGGGAACGGTATTCAATAAATCTTGTGTATTTTTTATTAGTTCTTGTGATGAGAAATTTTCGAAGCTTTCTTTTAATTCTGTATCAAATGATTTAGAATCTGGAATAATTTCCATTATGAAGTTATATATTTTGGGGGCGAATCTTTGTGTGGGTTCATATAGAATACTCTCTTTCGTACCAGGTATGAGACGCTCAATATATGGGAGCTTGGATGAAAAAAGAATGAGCAGACTAATGATTGTGGCGCCTTTGAGAAATCCTACTACCCCGCCACCTATTTTTTCTAACCAGCCTAAAAAAGAATATTTAAAGATTCTTTGGAGCAGGTGAGCAGTTAGATGCGACAGGAAGATTATACAAAAAAAAATCAACAAAAAGCCCAGTAGTGTGGTAAAGGCTGGAGGAATGCTTACCCAGTTATCTAACCAGGCTGCCAAATCGCTCATATATTTTGTCGCTAAGATAAGCGCCACGACAATACCAACTAATCCAAAAACTTCTTGAAAGAATCCTCGAAACAGGCCTTTAATAAAAAAAAATATGACAACTGACAGAATAATAATATCTAAATAATTCATCGTGATAAAGCGGAGTATCTAAAGTTTAAAGTGACTAAAGTATGAAGTTCAAGTTTCATTACTGAACACATTTTCCTTTCTTTATGTATTCCCGCATTTTAAGCGGGATTCCAGGACTTCACGGCCAAATGGATATCCGATAATCCCGACATCCATTATTATAAAGTCTAAAGGAAAATCGGGACGGGCATTTCATTTTGGGCAAAAAAGAACATTTTAAAAAAGTGAACAGAAACAACTCTATTCACTTTAACTGAAATTGTGCGAATTCGATTTATTTGATTATGCTTGTTTAACTCAATTTATTGCGAACGATTTCCTGCACCAATTTCCCATCAGCAAGCCCTTTAAGCTGTTTCATGACAGTTGACATTACTTTGCCGATATCCTTAAGAGAAGTTGCTTCCACTTCGTTAATTGTCTGTTCAACTATTTCTTCGATTTTTTCTTCAGTTAATTGTTCTGGAAGAAAAGCCGAGATTATTTCTAATTCTTTCGTTTCTTTCAATTTTAGTTCATCGCGGTTGCCTTTTTCATAAAACTCAATAGCTTCCTTTCTTTTTTTAGCTGCGTTGGTTAATACCGAAATTTCTTCCTCATCTGAAAGAGGCTCACATTTTGCAATCTGCAAATCTTTCATTTGCGCTCGAAGCATTCTTATTGTATTAAGCCGTATAGTATCTTTAGCCTTCATGGCTTCTTTCATTTCATTCATTAACTGTTTCTGAAGACTCATGGCGTTTTATTTTTTCCTCAATAAATTAATGAAAACACTTCGAATGGTCTTAATTAAATGAGATTTAATGTATAACTATATTGACTTAAAATCAAGAAAATTTTATTCTGTTCTCCTGTCAAAAAAAGATTATTATCCTGTAATCGGCTACATATTCAATGAACAAATCAATGCCGGCTCTTGACTTTCGCCAGCAGATTCTGTATTTTTAAATACGGGAGATCCTCTTCAAGGGATATGCATACTGCCAGTTCAATCCTTGGGATAAATTATCCAAAGGGATTCATGCCTTATCGGGTGTACACTAGCGTATCAACAGGACGTGATTGTAGAGATAGAATTTTCGAGTATAGTAGCAATTTTATGCGACGGTTGATTGGATGGTTTAGTCCAAAATAAATTAAGAGCTAGATTGCCTGAGAACGATAACTTCTACAAAATCATTTATTAATTTTCACACTTTTAAGGATTGGGATCGCAATAGCGGTATGGACGTATATCATAAATTTACCAGGAGGCAAAATGAATATTAGACTTAATCATATGATGATGATCGTCGCTCGACTAATGGTAATTTTTCTGTGTTTATTTTACATCATTAGCTCGTCTTTATACGCACAGGATAAAATCTACTGGGTGAATCAGCGCGATAAGAAAATTCAACGCTCAAATCTCGATGGTTCGAGCATAGAGGATATCGTCACAAGCGGCTTGAACAGGCCTTATGGAATAGCTATTGACAATATCCGGGGTAAAGTCTATTGGACGGACTTTATTGAAGATAAGATCAAGAGATCGAACCTTGATGGCACGAATGTCGAAATCGTCCGGTCAACCAACCTGAATACACCATTGGGTATTGAGATTGACAGAGCTGGAGAAAAAATTTATTGGGTAGACGGAGATAATCACAAAGTGAATCGGGCAAACCTGAACGGCTCCAGCCCTGAAACACTCGTCAGCAGTATATCTGGCCGACCCATTGGCATTGCGTTGGACATATCTTCCGGAAAGGTCTATTGGACAGTATCTGGGCCCGGCACTGGGAAAGGCAGCGTTCAGAGGGCAAACCTGGATGGCAGCAATGTAGAAAATCTGGCAAATGCGATAGAGCCAAATGGAATAGCAATGGACCTTCCACGAGAAAAAATGTATTGGATTAATGGTGGTCGGGTGGTCGGCGGTTATTTCTTTGATGATGCACATATCATGCGTGCGAATCTCAACGGCACCAATGCTCGAGAAATCATCAATAAAGGCACCGGTTTCAAAGGCTTAATGGCAGACGTTGCTATTGATACGACTGCTCAGAAGATCTACTGGACGGAGTCGGTAAGTAGTATTTGGGAGAGTGGAAATGAAAAAATCAGGCGCGCAAATTTGGATGGCTCGAATATCGAGGACTTGATTACCGAGATTAGTGGTAATCCTACACCCATTGGCGTTGCTTTACTTCTTGGTTATTCCCCGCCTGCGCCATTAGCAGATTTTATCGGTTCACCGACTTCAGGCCCGGCTCCGCTGGAAGTGCGATTTACGGATCGGTCGAGTGGAAACGTTTCCCAGTGGTTATGGAGCTTTGGAGACGGCCAGACCAGCGCTCTTAAAAACCCAACTCATGTTTATGCTGATACGGGAAGTTATATCGTAAGCTTAACCGTAACCGGTCCGGGAGGGGCGAATACGAAAAGCCGCAGCAGTTATATCCAAGTATCCGCGGCTGCACCATCAGCGGATTTTACAGCTTCACCGACATCGGGCCAGGTACCTTTGACTGTTCAATTCACCGATCAATCTATCGGAAATATCACAAGCTGGTTGTGGGATTTTGGGGATAATCAAACAAGTACTATCCAGAATCCGATTCATGTTTATGCAGATACAGGAAAATATACAGTCTATTTAACTGTGACGGGTCCTGACGGTTCAGATACTAAAGCACGCGAAAATTTTATCAGTGTTTTTGAGCCCATAATTGTGGACTTTATCGCTGCCCCAACCAGAGGATTGGCTCCTCTTACTGTTCAATTTACTGATCGTTCAACAGGTAAAATTAATAGTTGGCAGTGGAATTTTGGTGATGGTGAGACTAGTACATTGACAAATCCAACTCATACATATTCAACTCCTGGTTCTTATACTGTAGGATTAACAGCGACTGGCCCTGCCGGGTCGTCCACAGAAGAGCGGATAGATTATATAATTGTTAGTAAAACTGTGCTAGTTCAATTTACAGCCACTCCCCAAAGGGGTCAGAAACCATTAATCGTACAATTCTTAAATCAGTCTATTGGTGATTTCGAAGACTACTTTTGGAGTTTTGGCGACGGTCAAATTAGTACTATGGAAAATCCCATTCATACATATGAAACTTCTGGTTATTATACTGTTAGTTTAACAGTGACTGGTTCAGATGGAGCGCATCACAAGACCATGCCGAACTTCATTCTTGTAAAAGATACAATTCTTCCTCCCGGTACAATTAAATGGTCAGTTCAATTAAATAGTTGGGATAGTGGTTGTCCGGTTATTGGTCCTGACGGGACTATCTATCACGGCCGGAATGTTTTTTATGCGATTTCGCCTGAAGGCAAAATAAAATGGGAATTTGATCACAGTGATATTAGCACATCGGCAGCCATTGGTGATGATGGAACCATTTATGTTGGTTCGAGCAGGAATGACGGGAATTTTTTTGCACTCAACCCGGATGGTTCAATAAAGTGGACATTTCATGTTCCCGGGGAAGGTGTTACAAATACTCCCGCTATCGATGAGGATGGAACAATCTATATCGGCTGGAGCCCTGGAACGCTTTATGCAATAAATCCGGATGGAACGGAGAAATGGTCTTTTGCAATGGACAGTTACAATAGTTCTGTGTTTTCCTCTGCGGCCATCGGTTCAGATGGGACAATCTACATTGGAGAAGATTATCAAGAATTTTATGCAATCAATCCTGATGGAACTGAGAAATGGCGCTATAGAGCTTGGCAAATATTTAGTTCGCCAGCCATCGGAACAGATGAAACTATATATGTCGGCAATTCGAATTATGAACAGTTCTATGCATTCAATCCTGCTGGTACAGAGAGATGGAGCTTTTCAACAGACGGCAGTATAAGCTCATCCCCTGCTATTGGGGCGGATGGGACAATTTATTTTGGATGTGAAGATGCGAATCTGTATGCGATCAATCCAACTGGTACTAAGAAATGGACTTTCAAAACTGGAGACAAAATCAGGGATTCTTCTCCCCTGGTTGGTTCTGATGGCGTTGTCTACATTGGATCTTATGATGGATTTCTATATGCGGTTAATTCCGATGGCACTTTAAACTGGAAAATCCATATTGGTGGATTAATCTCATCATCACCTACCATTGCGTTTGACGGGACAATATACATGACTTCAGCCAATCCCGATGAAAAACTCTATGCAATCAATAGCAGTAGTGTTGGTTTGGCCGATAGTCCGTGGCCTAAATTTCATCAGAATGTTCTAAATTCCGGTTTTCGACGGCATCAAGGGCCTAAGGCAAAATTTTTCGCTAATCCCAATGTCGGAATTGCACCGCTAACAGTTCAATTTGTCAATCAATCGATAGGGTATTTTGACGAACAACTATGGGTTTTTGGCGATGGTGATAGTAGCACTGTACAAAATCCAACACACATTTATGATTCAGTGGGTAATTTTTCAGTCTCATTAACTGTTGAAGGGCAAAGTGGAACGGATACAAAAAGTCACCAGGCTTATATTAGCGTAATAGATCCAACAAGAGTAGATGACCATACAACTTCATTATCTATGGAATACGAAATCTATCAAAACTATCCAAACCCATTCAATCCAACAACCACCATTAATTTTGCTATTCCAAAATCGAGTCTGGTTACTTTGAAAATTTATAACCTTCTCGGAAAAGAAATCGAAACTCTGATAAATGAACAACGACAGGCCGGCGAATACAAAATAAATTGGGCGCCACTAAACCTGCCCAGCGGAATTTATCTGTATCGGTTGCAGGCCGGGGATTTTGATGAAACCCGCAAGCTCATGTTGTTAAAGTGATCTCAATCGTAATTGAACTTAGCAGTTGTGCTGGAAAAGACAATACTTGTTTAACATACAAACTAAGGAGAACTAAAATGCGCTTATACCAGATATTATCGTTTCTCGTTTTTTTACTTTGCGGCTTGACTTTGTTGGCACAAGAACCGGGAACATTAAAATGGTCTTATCAAACAGGGTACTTGGTTAGGTCGTCTCCGGCCATCAGTGCTGACGGTACAGTGTATGCCGGATCACGCGATAAGAAGCTCTACGCCTTGAATTCTGACGGTACTTTAAAGTGGACATATCAAACTGATAATCAAATTACTACTTCCTCTACTATTGCCCTCGATGGGACAGTGTATATAACCTCATATTCTAAGCTTTATGCCCTGAATCCTGACGGCTCTTTGAAATGGGAATATTGGATAGGGGATTCTTTTAGTTCCTCGCCTGTCATCGGCCCGGACGGGACGGTTTATATCGGATCTTATGATAAAAAGCTTTACGCAATTAATCCGGACGGTTCTTTGAAATGGACTTATAATACAGGTTATCGAATTCGTTCGTCACCATCTATTGGTCCAGAAGGGACAGTGTATGTCTCTTCACAAAGGCTATATGCACTGAATTCGGATGGTTCTTTAAAATGGACCTACGAATTTTCTACGAGTTCTACGCTGGCGATTAGTACAGATGGGACGATATATGGCTCAACGGATAAGAAACTCCACGCACTGAATATCGATGGTTCTTTGAAATGGACTTATAATACAGGTTATCAAATTCGTTCGTCACCATCTATTGGTCCAGATGGGACAGTTTATATCGGGTCCGATGATGACAGACTCTACGCCCTGAATTCAGACGGTTCGTTGCAATGGACTTATCTGACAGGAGATAAGGTTGAATCTTCCCCAGCTATTGGTGCGGATGGAACAATCTATGTCGGATCTTGGGATTCTAAGCTGTACGCACTGAATGCAGACGGTACACTGAAATGGTCTTACCAAACAGGGGGGGGGTAAATTCTTCGCCTGCCATAAGCACAGACGGCACGGTGTATGTAGGCTCTGATGATGGCAAAATCTATGCGCTAAGAAGCACGAGTTTAGGCTTGGCTGACAGCGATTGGCCAAAGTACCTAAAAGATAATCGTAATAACGGTAGCAGCTTTAATCCAGGCTGTCCGGTAGCAATGGTTGCGAGTGATACATTTTATGTAGAACCAGGAGAATCAATAGTACTTGACGGCAGCGCTTCTTTCGATCCTGATGGCGATGCATTGTTTTTTCATTGGACGGTTAAAGAAAAACCCGATGGTGCTTCCATCATATTTTCAGACTCAACTACAGCTATCACTAATGTAGATTTTGATGAAAAAAATCATGGAATATACAATATTTCCCTGATTGTGACAGATCAGAAAGACGGTACAACATTTACTTCTGTAGTCGTTTATTACGGTTCTTTAAAATGGTCATACCAAACATTGAAAAGGGTCTCTTCTTCTCCTGCTATCGGTTCAAATGGAACAATATATGTTGGATTGAATGGGTATCCATATGGGGGGCTAACCGCCCTGAATGCAAACGGTTCATTCAAATGGAATTTTATTACAGGGGGATACGTTAGTTCATCCCCTGCTATCGACTCTGACGGGACATTGTATTTTGGATCTACGAATAAAAAGCTCTACGCTTTAAATTCGGACGGCACTTTGAAATGGAAATATCAAACTGGTGATGATATCACTTCATCCCCAGCCATAGGAGTGGATGGGACTGTATATGTCGGTTCTCAAGACAACAAGTTGTACGCTCTGTATGCGCTGACGGATCTTTAAAATGGACTTATCAAACAGGGGGTTGGGTAAATTCTTCACCGGCCATTGGCATGGATGGTACCGTGTATGTCGGTTCTAGAGATAAAATGCTATATGCCCTGAATGCTGATGGCTCGTTGAAATGGACTTATCAAACTGGTGATGATATCACTTCATCCCCAGCCATAGGAGTGGATGGGACTGTATATGTCGGTTCTCAAGACAACAAGTTTTACGCTCTGTATGCTGACGGTTCTTTGAAATGGTCATATCAAACTGGTAGCAGTGTTGAATCTTCTCCGGCCATAGGCACGGATGGAACGATATATGTTGGTTCTAGAGATAAAATGCTATATGCTCTGAATGCTGATGGTTCGTTGAAATGGACTTATCAAACAGGAAGTTCGGTATCGTCTTCACCGACTATTGGCACGGACGGAACGATATTTGTCGGCTCGTGGGATAAAAAGCTTCATGCAATTAATTTGGATGGATCTTTGAAATGGACTTATCAAGCTGGTGATGGTATCAGTTCATCCCCAGCCATCGGTACAGACGGGACAGTGTATTTCGGCTCAATGGATGGTGAAATATATGCATTAAAAAGCACCAGCTTAGGCTTGGCTGACAGTGATTGGCCTAAATTTAGAAAAAATAGCCGCAATAACGGCAATAGTTTTGATCCTGGCTGTCCGGTAGCAGTAGTGGCAAACGATACGTTATATGTCGATTCAGGAGAATCAACAACTCTTGATGGTAGTGCATCATTCGATCCTGATGGTGATGCATTGTATTACAAGTGGAATGTAAAGGAAACTCCCACGGGTGGCTCAATTTTATTTTCAGACTCAGCAGCCACTGTTACGAATGTAGATTTTATTGAAAATGTCCATGGGATTTATAATTTTTTCTTGACAGTAACGGATAAGATAGATGGAACAACTGCTAAATCTGTTGTTGTTTATTATGGATCGTATAAGTGGTCTTTCCAAACAGGGAACACTGTTGAATCCTCTCCTGCCATCAGTACCGACGGGACGGTCTATGTCGGATCTGACGATGATAATCTTTACGCTTTCAATGCAGACGGCACACTTAAATGGACTTATCAAACTGATGGCAACATCTACTCTTCCCCCGCCATTGGTGCGGATGGAACAATATATGTAGGATCATATGACAACAAACTCCGTGCCCTGCAAGCTGATGGCACTTTAAAATGGACTTTTCAAACTGAAGGAATTGTTTACTCTTCTCCTGCTATCAGTCCAGACGGGACGGTCTATGTCGGATCTTCTGATGACAAGCTTTATGCTCTAAATGCAAACGGCACTTTAAAGTGGTCTTTTCAAACAGAGGGAAATATCAATTCTTCACCTGCAATCAGCATTGACGGGACAATATATGTGGGCTCAAATGATAAAAATCTCTATGCTCTTAATTTCGACGGCTCATTGAAATGGATTTACAAAACCGGCGGATATGTCACATCTTCTCCAGCTTTCGGCACGGACGGAACGGTCTATGTTGGATCTTATGATAATAAGCTTCACGCACTTAATTTGGATGGATCTTTGAAATGGTTTTTTCAAACAGGGGGTGACGTTCGTTCTTCCCCTGCCATTGGCCTGGATGGGATAGTGTTTATCGGATCTGACGATGACAAGCTCTACGCCCTGAATTCTGACGGTACATTAAAATGGTCTTTTCAAACAGGAAGCAATGTTTGGTCCTCTCCAGCCATTGGTGCAGATGGAATAATTTATATCGGTTCAAATAATAAAAATTTCTATGCTATAAATGCGGACGGTTCATTAAATTGGGCTTGGCCAACAGGCAGTTATGTTGAATCTTCCCCAGCTATCAGTCCAGATGGAACAGTTTATGTCGGTTCAAGCGATGGTAAATTTTATGCATTTAATAGCACAAGTACAGGCTTGGCTGATAGCGATTGGCCCAAATTCCGTTATAATAGGCATAACACAGGGGCATCCCTGTTGGATCTAAAGTTACAGGCATTCTTTTCTGCAGATACTACTCATGGTAGTATACCTTTCACCGTAAAATTCACAGATATATCAATAGGCAACATAAATAAATGGTTATGGGATTTTGGGGATGGTGTAACTAGCGAAGACAAGAATCCGATTCATACTTTCAACAACATGGGTACTTATTCTGTAACCTTGACAGTGAGTGGGCCGGAAGGTTCATCAATTCATACAAAAAATAATTACATAACCGTCGTTTCCAATGGATTAATTGGTGAAGTAGACGGAATATGGGCAAAGTCTGATTCTCCAATTACAGTTAGCGGAAACATATATATACCAGAAAACAAACAACTCAAAATTGAACCCGGTGTACAAATATTGTTTGATTCCATTTTAGATTCTCTTTTTCAGTTTGACATCTATGGACAATTGATTGCAGAAGGTACTGAGCTGGATTCGATAAACTTCTTATCTTCAAAACTAACTCAAGGTGTACCAGGTGATTGGAATGGAATTAAATTTATTAACAACACCGATTCAAGCATTTTAAAATATGCAAATGTATCTTTTGCCCGAACGGGAGTACATTTATTTACAAATATTGAATCACAGAAAGTAATCATTCAAAACTGTATTATTCATCATAGTGAATTAGACGGAATTTTAATTGAAGGTTATGGCGCTGATGCTTCGAATTGTCTCGTTGAAAATTCAATTATTCGTAATAATGTGAATGGAATCACCTGTTTGGGCTCATCAGAGAGAAGAGACAGCAATACCATTTACGTTTATAGCGGTTTTGCCAGTCCTGAAATCAGGAATAATATTTTATCGGATAACCTTGAGTACGGTTTATATATTTTTGGGAAGGGCATGTCAGCGCAGCTCTATGGTAATGATGACCCAAGTAGATTTACAGTTGGACAGGCAAACCCAATTGTCTCTAATAACATTATCATGGGAAATAAAAAAGGCGGGATTAATTGCTATGCACATGGCATAACTTCCAGTTTTGGTGGAGCGTATGGTTATGCCAAAGGGATTGCAGCCCCAATAATCCAGAATAATATTGTATTCAATAACAAAAATTATGGCCTACAATGCCAATCACCTGGTCGCTTAGATGAATGGGCAAGGATAACTCCAAAAATATACAATAATACCTTTTGGAGTAATGGTAGTGTAGACCTTTTTATCAACACAAAGATTGATAGTCTTGAATTCAAAATAATCAACAACATTTTTGCATTTTCCGATACCAGCATTGTAAAACTCAATGATTCAACTGATCCAGAATTAAGTTACAATAATGTTTATGCAAATAACTCTCTCTTTGTTGGATTTTCCGACAAAGGTGATATGAGCTATTTAAATGCAAATGGGACACCTTGTGATAAATATTTTAACATAGATGATGATCCTCTGTTTACAGATCCGAACAATGATGATTTTTCTCTACAAAAATCATCCACTTCAATTGACGCTGGATTAGATATTGGTATTCTTTATAAGGGCAAATTTCCCGATATTGGGGCAATAGAATCTGATTTCGTATCTAATGTAGGTTACTCAAATATTGGAATACAAAGCTATCAGCTTCATCAAAACTACCCTAATCCATTTAACCCATCAACCACTATCCACTTTGCCATTCCAAAGACGAGCCTTGTCACTTTACGGATTTACAATCTGCGCGGGCAGGAAATTAAGACGCTTATCAATGAACAACGACCGGCTGGAGAGTACAAAGTAAATTGGGCGCCTGCAAACTTACCCAGCGGAATATACCTGTATCGGTTGCAGGCCGGGGAGTTTGATGAAACCCGTAAACTCATGCTTCTGAAATAAATTTAAGTTTGAGTGGGAACCAAACGGTTCTATAATGATGGTAAAGCTGCTCTTGAGAAGACATTCTATAAGGAACTTTTACCACAAACGACTAATCAAAGTCATTTTTTACTGAGTAGATAAAAATTACACTTATTGGAGGAAAAGTCATGAGTGCGCCAAGCAAAGCTAATATAGGCAAGCCGGACAATCCGGCAC
>CAZIKB010000078.1:0-30293 GCA_964539665.1 uncultured Cytophagia bacterium | reverse complement strand
ACATCCTTGGTAAGGATGAGGTCACCGGTTCAATCCCGGTCGTGGGCTCTTGATAAAAAAACATTATTCAAAACTAAACAAAAAAATCGATTATGCGACAATTAGTGATTTTAGAATGTACAACATGTAAACATCGGAATTATACTACTACAAAGAATAAATCAAAACATTCCGGACGTGTTGAATTTAAAAAATATTGCCCTTTTTGCAACAAACATGTGCCTCATAAAGAAACCAGATAGTTGCAATTTTGGTAAAAAGGAAAATTTTTAGGTGAGTAGCTCAACTGGCAGAGCACTGGTCTCCAAAACCAGCGGTTGCGGGTTCAATTCCTGCCTCACCTGCAAATTATTAATATTAATATTTTAGGGAAACGATGAAACTAATTGAAAAACCGATTAAATTTATTACTGATGTTAATCACGAGATGTCAAAGGTAAGTTGGCCAACTTACGAAGACTTGAAGGGATCAACCATCATCGTTATTGTCTTATCGCTCATTTTTGCTATTTATATTTTTGCCACCGACTGGATCCTTCGAAATATTATCCAGGTGATTTTTTAGGTGTGTAAATTGAGCGAGAATGAAAAAAAATGGTATGCCATTCATGTCCTTTCCGGGCATGAAAAAAAGGTAAAAGCCTATTTGGAAAGTGAAATCCAACGCATAGGATTAGAAGATAAAATCCCTCAAATTCTAATTCCTTCCGAAGAAGTAACTGAAATGCGGGATGGTAAACGCAAAGTGAAAAGCAAGGTCTTTTTCCCCGGGTATATGCTGGTAGAAGTTGATCTGGATAAAGAGTCACAACATGTAATTTTAAATACACCCGGAGTGACCAATTTTGTCGGGCCTAAAAACAGACCTCAACCTTTACGAAAAGAGGAAATTGACAGAATTCTGGGACGGGTAGAAGAGAGTTTATCTCAAGAAGTAGTAGATGTTCCATTTCGGTTGGGTGACCCAATCAAAGTAACAGATGGGCCATTTACAGATTTTACCGGCTTTGTTGAGGAAATTAACAAAGAAAAGAAAAAAATAAAAGTACTGGTTAGTATTTTCGGTAGATCGACACCGGTGGAATTAGATTTTTTACAGGTGGAATTAGAGAAATAGACTGAAAGGAGAAATAATTCAGTATGGCAAAGAAAGTTATCTCTACTATCAAATTGCAAATATCTGCGGGTCAAGCCAATCCATCTCCTCCGGTTGGCCCTGCTCTGGGACAGGCCGGCGTGAATATTATGGAGTTTTGTAAAACATTTAATGCGCGTACACAGGACAAACAAGGATTAATTGTACCCGTGGTAATCACTGTTTATGCCGACAGGTCTTTCACATTTATTACAAAAACACCGCCCGCTGCAGTACTTTTAAAAAAAGCAGCCGGACTTGAAAAAGGCTCTGGCGAGCCAAACAGAAATAAAGTAGGTAAAGTTAATCCTGAACAAGTAAAAGAGATTGCTCTGACAAAAATGCAGGATTTAAACGCAAATGACGTTGAAGCTGCGATGCGAATGATTGAAGGTACAGCCCGAAGTATGGGTATAGTAGTTGAATAATAATTAATTTACTGGAAAGCTAATATGAAAAACGGCAAAAGACAAAAACAAATAATGTCCAATATTGAAATAGGCAAGGATTATTCTTTTGATGAAGCTGTAAGCCAGATTAGAAAATCCGCGAATGCAAAATTTGATGAGTCAATAGAAGTCTCTGTTAATTTAGGAGTAGATCCGCGCCATGCTGACCAGGTTGTAAGGGGAACTGTATCGCTTCCTCATGGAATTGGCAAAACAGTAAAAGTATTGGTTCTAACCAGGGGAGACAAAGCCGAAGAAGCGAAAGAAAACGGCGCTGATTATATTGGTTTTGATGAATATATCACTAAGATTAAAGACGGCTGGCTTGATTTTGATGTGGTTGTGGCCACTCCGGACGTCATGGGCGAAGTCGGAAAACTGGGTAAGGTATTAGGGCCACGGGGTTTAATGCCAAATCCCAAAAGTGGAACAGTCACCAAAGAAGTCGGGAAAGCTGTTAATGAATTAAAAGCAGGCAAAATCGAATTTCGCGTTGACAAATATGGCATTTTGCATGTTGCTGTTGGGAAAGCTTCTTTTGAGGAGCAAAAATTAAAAGAGAATATCCTGACTTTCATGGAAACTGTTGTCAGGTTGAAGCCATCCGCTGCAAAAGGGCAATATATTAAGCGGGTCACATTATCCAGTACGATGGGCCCCGGGATTCGTGTAGATAAAGCCGCATTATTAAATGAGCTGAGATAATGCTGGTATAATGTAAATTGAAAATAATTTAGGAAAAAATATGCCAACTGCTGAAAAAATTGTATGTGTAGAAGAAATCGCAAAATCAATCAAAGAAGCCAAAAGTGTATTTTTAACTGATTTTTCAGGATTAAACGTTCAACAAATGACTGAACTAAGAAGATCATTTAAAGAAGCGGAAGTGAAATATCAAGTAGTGAAAAATTCTCTGGCTCGACTTTCAGTGAAAAATGCCGGATGCGAAGAACTGCTTGAATATTTAGAAGGTCCAACCGCTTTAGCATTTGGAATGAATGATCCTGTAGCGCCTGCTCGCGTGATTAAAGAATATGCTAAGTCTAAGGATATTCTGAAAATTAAGGCATGTCTGTTTGATGGTGTACTAATTGGCGCTGATCGAACGGATGAAATTGCGAATATACCTTCGAAGGAGGTGTTATTAGCGAGACTCTTGGGCGGTCTTAATTCACCACTCTCTAAGTTGGTGTTTTCATTAAATGGTTTATTAAATAAATTAGTAAATGTTCTTGATGCTGTAAAAGAGCAGAAAGAAAAAGAATAGTCAACAAAAATTACAAATATTATCTCTATAATGGGAGGTCCAAATGGCAGAAGCAAAGAAATCTGCGACTGAAAAAGAAAAAACAAAAAAGAAACCAAGTAGCGCCGGAAATGGCAGTGTTGATTCTATTTTAGAATCCATAGAAAAAATGACAGTGTTGGAACTATCCGACCTCGTAAAAGCAATTGAAGAGCGATTTGATGTAACAGCTCAAGCGCCCGTTATGGCTGTGGCTCCTGGTGCAGCAGCAGATTCGGCAGCAGCTGATGTTGCTGAAGAAAAGACTGAATTCGATGTGGTAATAACCGGTGCTGGCGACAAAAAGATTCAGGTGATTAAAGTGGTTCGTTCGGTAACCGATTTGGGACTGAGGGAAGCTAAAGAGTTAGTAGATACTGCACCCAAAGCAGTAAAAGAAGGAATTTCTAAAGAAGAGGCTGAAGAATTGAAGAAGAAACTGGAAGAGGTGGGCGCCACAGTTGAGCTTAAATAAATTAATTACCCAATATTCAATTTATTGAGGTGGCATCATTTATGTATAAATATAAACGTAGGGATTCCTTTTCCAAATTAGTACAGGTTATCGATTTTCCAGACTTGCTTGATATTCAGTTAAAATCGTTTAAAGAATTTTTACAGGATGATATAGTACCTGAAAAAAGAGAAAGCAAGGGCCTGCACGCAGTATTTAAGAATATATTTCCGATAGTTGACAGCCGTGAGAATTATTGTCTTGAATTTGCTGACTATTATATTGAAAAACCAAAATATGATATTACAGAATGTCAGGAACGCGGTGTAACTTTTTCTGTGCCTCTTAAAGCAAAATTAAAGCTTTCAATTAAAGATGAGTATGGAGACAGCAAAGATTTTATCGATACGATTGAACAAGTTGTATATTTAGGCAATATTCCATACATGACACATCGGGGAACCTTTGTTATAAATGGTGCTGAAAGAATTATCGTGAGCCAGTTGCATCGTTCCCCGGGAGTATTTTTTGACGAATTAGTACATCCAAACGGCACTAAAATTTATTCTGCCAGAATTATTCCATTACGAGGCTCATGGGTTGAGTTTACGACCGATATCAATGATGTTATGTATGTGTATATTGATCGTCGAAAAAAATTCCCCGTGACCACGCTGCTTCGTGCCCTGGGATATTCAACGGACAGGGATTTGCTAAGTCTTTTCAACTTAGTTGAAGAAGTAAGTGTTAAAGATCCAAATCTCAAAAATTATGTCGGTCGGATTTCAATAACTGACGTCATAGATAAGGAAACAGGTGAATTAATATTAGAAAAGGATGCTGAACTTACGGAAGAAAACATTGATCAAATTGTAAAATTGGGTTTTGAGAATATCAAATTGTTAAAGCCAGATGGTTTAGCAGGCCCTGAAGTCATAAGCAATACTCTACGAAAAGACACCTCAAAATCTGAAGAAGAAGCATTAGAGGCGATCTATCGTCACTTAAGATCAGGAGATGCTCCAGATATCGAAACAGCAAGAAGCTTAATAGAGCGAATGTTTTTTAATGCCAAAAGATATGATTTAGGCGATGTTGGGCGGTATCGGGTAAACAAAAAGCTTGGACTGGACATCCCAATAGAAACAACTGTCCTAACTCGTGAAGACATTATTTCTATTATAAAATATTTGCTGGAATTGAGAGCTGGGATACGGGGTTCAGACGATATTGATCATTTGGGTAATAGAAGAATTAAAACGGTAGGTGAACAGCTTTCTGCTCAAATGACTTTAGGTTTGTCACGGATGGCGCGTACTATCAAAGAGAGAATGAATTTACGTGACAACGAAAATTTGACTCCTCAAGATTTGGTGAATGCTCGCACAATTTTTTCTGTAATCAATACGTTTTTTGGTACAAGCCAGCTTTCACAATTTATGGATCAAACCAATCCTTTGGCCGAACTGACTCACAAGCGCAGGCTTTCGGCACTTGGACCTGGCGGCCTGACAAGAGAACGTGCAGGCTTTGAAGTTCGCGATGTTCATTATACGCATTATGGTCGTCTTTGTCCAATAGAAACCCCAGAAGGCCCCAATATTGGCTTAATTTCATCATTAACAATATTTGCCCGCATCAATAATTTTGGTTTCATCGAAACACCTTATCGGAAGGTCACTAATGGGCGGGTGGAAAAACAAATTGAGTATTTGTCTGCAGATGATGAGGATCAATATGTAATTGCCCAGGCAAATGCTCCTTTAGACGAAAAAGGTAATTTCATCAGGGACAGGGTAAAATCCAGAAAAAGGGGAGATTTTCCTCTAAGTCTTCCTGCAGAATTAAACTATATGGATGTATCTCCTAGCCAGATTGTATCTGCAGCAGCCGCCTTAATTCCCTTTCTTGAGCATGATGACGCCAACCGTGCATTAATGGGATCCAACATGCAGCGCCAGGGGGTGCCTTTACTGCGTACTGAGGCTCCATTGGTAGGCACTGGAATGGAATCAAAAATAGCCAAGGATTCCAGGGCTATGATACTGAGCACGGTAAACGGTGTTATCGAAAAAGTAAATTCCAGGGAAATAGTCGTCAGAATAAATACTGTAGATAAAGAAAAGTTAGATTTTGATAATCTTTTGGACTTTGATGAAACAGAATTGATTACCTATCGATTAACCAAATTTGCTCGTACAAACCAGGATACTTGTATAAATCAACGTCCCATTGTTAAAGTGGGACAAAAAGTTCAAAAGGGGGCTGTATTAGCGGATGGTTGTGCCACAGATGGTGGAGAATTGGCACTGGGGCGGAATGTATTGGTAGCATATATGCCATGGCGCGGCTATAATTTTGAAGATGCGATTGTGATATCTGAACGGGTGGTTAAAGAGGATATTTACACATCTATTCATATCGAAGAATTTGAGTTGCAAGTACGTGATACAAAGAGAGGCGAAGAAGAATTAACCAGAGAAATTCCTAATGTGAGTGAAGAAACTACGAAAGATTTAGATGAGAATGGAATTATAAGGGTAGGCGCTGAAGTACAAGCGGGCGATATTCTGGTAGGTAAGGTAACACCAAAAGGCGAAACTGATCCGACACCGGAAGAGAAACTTCTAAAAGCGATTTTTGGCGAGAAAGCTGGTGATGTTAAAGATGCTTCATTGAAAGCACCACCTGGAATGAAGGGTGTCGTTATAGACACTAAGTTATTTACTCGAAAGAAAAAAGATCCTAAAACTAAGAGAAAAGATAAGAAAAATATTGAAGAAGTGGAGCAGTGGTATGAGTCAGAAAAAAAGCGAGTAACAAAACTAAGAGATGAAAAGTTACGTTTACTTTTAGCAGACCAATTCTCTGCATCAATTAAAAATAAAAATACTGGCCGGGTTCTAATTCGCAACAATACTCAGCTCACAAAGGAAAGACTGGCTGAACTGGATTTTGAAAATTTAGACTACAGCGAAGGCGTTAGTTTAGATAAAATGACCAATGATAAAGTAGCTACCATTTGGTCAGCATACCAGGTTAAACTTGGTGAATTAGAAGAAGATTCAGATAATAAGACATTTAAAATAGCAGTCGGTGATGAACTTCCCCCGGGAATTGTTCAGCTTGCCAAGGTTTACGTTGCTAAAAAAAGAAAATTGATGGTTGGCGACAAAATGGCCGGGCGGCATGGAAATAAGGGCGTGGTAGCTAAAATTGTACCAATGGAAGATATGCCATACATGCCAGATGGGACGCCGGTGGACATCGTCCTTAATCCTTTGGGTGTTCCTTCAAGAATGAATTTAGGGCAGATTTTGGAAGCTAATCTTGGATGGGCTGCCCATAAACTAAACAAGCTATATGGTTCACCAGTATTTGATGGTGCAACTTATGAGCAAATTCTGCATGAAATGAGAGAAGCCAACCTGCCTGAAAATGGTAAATCTATCCTTTTTGATGGCAGAACTGGCGAACAAATTGATAACCCAGTAAGCGTCGGATATATCTACATTTTGAAGTTATCTCATTTGGTTGAAGATAAAATACATGCTCGTTCGATAGGACCATATTCTTTAATTACTCAACAACCTCTTGGCGGTAAAGCACAATTTGGAGGTCAAAGATTTGGTGAAATGGAAGTGTGGGCATTGGAAGCCTATGGCGCGGCTCATGCATTACAAGAGATTCTCACTGTAAAATCCGATGATGTGCGAGGAAGATCCAAAGTATATGAAGCCATTGTTAAAGGGGATAATTTGCCGGAACCAGGTTTGCCTGAATCGTTCAATGTTTTAATAAGAGAACTACAAGGTTTGGGATTAGATGTTGAGCTCTTAGAAAAAAGAGATGGCAAACTTTAGTGAAAATAGATATGTTTTTAAAGATAACTTATAGAAGTCACCTATTCCTAAATGGGAGGTAGGACATTGGCATATTTAAGTAGACACGAAAAAACACCAAAGAAAACATTTGAAGCTATATCGATTAGTTTAGCTTCTTCAGATAAAATACTCGAACGTTCAAAGGGTGAAGTTACTAAGCCTGAAACTATAAACTATCGTTCTTTTAAACCGGAAAAGGACGGTTTGTTTTGCGAGAAAATATTTGGACCGGTACGTGATTGGGAGTGCCATTGCGGAAAATATAAGCGAATTCGATATAAAGGTATTATTTGTGACAGATGCGGTGTGGAGGTTACAACCAAGAGCGTCCGCAGGGAAAGAATGGGACATATTTCTCTTGCTGTACCTGTAGTTCATATCTGGTTCTGGAAATCACTCCCTTCGAAGATAGGCTATATATTAGGCATGAGCGCGAAGGAACTGGAAAGAATTATTTACTATGAATCATATGTCGTTATTGAGCCAGGATACAGCGGTTTAAAGCCTAAAGAACTTTTAAGTGAAGAAGATTATTTTCGTATTACCACTGAAATCGCTGAGAATCCTCCCGAAAACGAGGAAGAAGAGGACACAGAATTTATTGCAAAAATAGGCGGAGAAGCTGTAATTGAGTTGCTCAAAAGAACAGACATCCAGGAGGTTTCGACTGACTTACGTCGTCAAGTAAAAGAAGAATCTTCTTTCCAGCGCAAAAATGATGCACTGAAAAGATTGAGAGTAATTGAATCTTTCAAAAAAAGCACCAATCGACCCGATTGGATGGTACTTTCGGTCATTCCGGTTATTCCACCGGAACTTCGTCCTCTGGTTCCTCTTGAGGGTGGTCGGTTTGCAACGAGTGACTTAAATGATTTGTATCGAAGAGTCATTATAAGAAATAATCGACTTAAAAAATTGATGGAAATTAAAGCTCCTGAAGTTATACTCAGAAATGAAAAAAGAATGTTGCAGGAGGCTGTAGATGCATTATTTGACAATGGCAGAAAAACGGCCGCAGTTCGTGGAGATGGAAATCGACCACTAAAATCCCTTTCTGACATGTTGAGAGGAAAGCAGGGTAGATTTCGTCAAAATCTATTAGGTAAGCGAATTGATTACTCAGGACGTTCAGTCATTGTTGTTGGCCCGGAACTTAATATCCATGAATGTGGACTTCCAAAAGAAATGGCCTTAGAGCTTTTCAAACCGTTTGTTATACGAAAGCTTGTTGAACGGGGACTGGTAAAAACGGTGAAAAGCGCCAAGAAAATGGTGGACAGGCGTGGTTCTGAAGTGTGGGACATATTAGAAGAAATTATCGATGATCATCCAGTGCTTTTAAACCGTGCTCCTACTTTACACAGGCTCGGAATTCAAGCTTTTCAACCGATATTGATTGAAGGTAAAGCGATTCAAATTCACCCTCTGGTCTGTGCTGCGTTCAATGCAGATTTTGATGGCGACCAGATGGCGGTGCACGTCCCTCTTTCATACTATTCGCAAATTGAAACACGTTTACTAATGTTGTCAAGTCATAATATCCTTTCTCCTGCTAATGGACGACCTTTAGCTATACCCAGTCAGGATATAGTACTGGGTATTTATTATTTAACCAAAATGAAGGAAGGAGAATTAGGAGAGGGATGGATATTTTCTTCTATGGATGAAGTGATCATCGCTTACAATGAGAAAAAACTGGGGCTTCATGCAATAATAAAAGTCCGGATTGATGGAAATATCATTGATACTACTACAGGAAGAGTGATATTTAATCATGGTCTGCCTAAGGAAATTAAATATGTAAATGAACTCTTAACAAAACGGCGGATAGAAGAGATTGTCGCAGATGTTTACAGCCAATTAGGAAATTATAAAACAGCAATTTTTCTTGATAGCCTGAAAGAGCTGGGTTTTACATATGCGATGAAATCAGGTGCGACGGTTGGCATTGAAGATGTCAGAATTCCCGAAGAAAAACAAACGCTGATTGATGCCGCTCATAAAAATGTACTTAAAATTCAAAAGCAATATGAAAAAGGTGTTATCACCGATGGTGAACGATATAATAAAATAATTGATATATGGACACATACAACAAGTGATGTTGCAGAGAAATTATTTTCACATTTAGAGAAAGAACGTGAGGGCTTTAATCCCATTTTTATGATGGCTGATTCTGGCGCAAGAGGTTCCAAAGAACAAATCAGACAGTTAGCTGGAATGCGTGGTCTCATGGCAAAGCCCCAGAAAAAAATGACCGGTCAGATGGGTGAAATTATTGAAGATCCTATCACTGCAAATTTCAGGGAGGGACTTTCCGTTCTTGAGTATTTTATCTCAACTCATGGTGCAAGAAAAGGTCTGGCGGATACGGCATTAAAAACCGCGGACGCCGGCTACCTGACAAGAAGACTGGTTGATGTAGCACAAGACGTCATAATCACAGTAGTCGACTGTAATACAATTTTAGGTATTCGAATTGGTGACTTGAAAGAAGGGGAAGAAATCATTGAACCTCTTCGTGATCGCATATTGGGAAGGGTAGCTGCTGAGGATGTTTTTGATCCTGATACACAAGAAGTGATTGTAGAAGCAGGAACGCTAATAGGCGAAGAAATGGCCGACAAAATTTCAGACAGCGGCATTGAAACTGTTCGAATACGTTCTGTGCTAACTTGCGAAGCTAAACGTGGTGTTTGTGGAGCATGTTACGGGCGCAATATGGCTACTGGGAAAATGGTAGAAATTGGCGAGGCTGCCGGTGTCATGGCTGCTCAATCAATTGGCGAGCCCGGTACGCAATTAACGCTTAGAACATTCCATATCGGTGGAACCGCATCTCGAATTGCCGCCCAATCTCAGGTTGTTGCGAAGCAATCTGGTAAAATTCAATTTGAAAACCTAAAATTCATTAGTCATTCTGATGGTTCCATTGTTTGTGTTGGCAGAAACGGTAAAATGAAAATACAGGACGACAACAATCGGGTAGTCGCCCAATATATTGTGCCTTATGGCGCTCAGATAATTGTGAAAGAAAAGGAAATTGTAGAAAAGGGTACAATAGTATTTCAATGGGATCCTTACACAACCAGCATTCTTTCAAATTATGATGGATATGTAAAATATGTCGATTTAAAGGAAAAAGTTACTTTCCGTGAGGAACTTGATGAAACTACTGGTTTAAAGCAAAGTGTCATCATTGAAACTCGAAATCGCAACCTGAGCCCTCAACTTGTCATTGTTGACAAAGCTGGTAATAAATTGAGCAGTTACATTCTGCCTACTCGGGCTCACTTACAGGTCCATGATGGTCAGTCAGTTAGTGCCGGTGACGGTCTGGCAAAAATACCGAGAGAGATTGCCAAAACCCGGGATATTACGGGAGGTTTGCCCAGAGTCGCCGAGCTTTTTGAAGCACGCAAGCCAAAAGAGCCAGCAATTGTAAGTGAAATTGATGGTATAGTTAGTTTTGGTGAAATTCGTCGAGGTGTTCGAAAGGTCAAAATTACTTCAAGGGACGGACAGGAAGAGAAAGTATATCTGGTTCCTTATGGCAAACACGTTCTTGTGCATGAAGGCGATTATCTGGAAGCCGGTGAAAAAATGTGCGAGGGTAGTGTAGCACCTGAAGACATATTAAATATAATGGGACCAAATAAAGTTCAGGAGTATCTGGTTAACGAAATTCAAGAAGTTTATCGCTTGCAAGGCGTGCGTATAAACGATAAACATATTGAAGTTATAGTGCGTCAAATGCTTCAGAAAGTCAAAATTGAAGATCCAGGCGATACTATCTATCTGGAAGGTGATCAAGTAGATAAGATTACTTTTCTGGAAGAAAATGAAAAAATACAAAAGTTTATAGTAATAACAGAGTGTGGAGATTCAAAATTTAAAGAAAATGAGTTGATTGAGATTGAAGAATTTGGCAAGCAAAATGAAAAACTCAAAGAAGGGGACAAAACTCTTGCCGTAGCCCGACCCACTCGTCCAGCAACGTTTTTACCGTTATTACTTGGAATCACTAAAGCATCCTTAACAACAGAAAGTTTTATTTCTGCGGCCTCCTTTCAGGAAACTACCCGCGTGTTAACCGACGCCAGTATTGAAGGAAAAGTTGACAATCTGCTTGGATTGAAAGAAAATGTTATTATGGGCCATCTTATTCCAGCGGGAACCGGATTAAGTAAATTCAAAAATATTCAAGTTACTTCAAAGGTTTCAGAAGAATCAGGTGCTGAAGATGTGGAAGATGAATATCAAGCGGCAGTGGGTTAGTAGATGTATTAATCTTAATAAATTATCTTAAAAAAAAATAAAAATTTGTTGCATTTATCCAATGTATTTGTTATATTTTCAATCTTTAATCAGAGGAAAAAATAGTGCCAACTATCAATCAATTAATCAGAGCTGGAAGAAAGCGAGTAACAAAAAAGAACACTGCGCCAGCATTAACCGGGTCACCACAAAGAAGAGGTGTATGTACTCGAGTATATACAACGACTCCTAAAAAACCGAATTCTGCTTTACGAAAAGTAGCGCGAGTCAGGCTAACAAACGGTTTTGAAGTTACTGCATATATACCAGGTGAAGGACATAATCTTCAAGAACATTCCATTGTTCTGATTAGAGGTGGGCGAGTAAAAGATTTACCAGGAGTAAGGTATCACATCGTGCGGGGGGTTTTCGATACTGGAGGTGTACAGGATCGGCTCCAGAGTCGCTCAAAATATGGTACTAAAAGAAAAAGTTAAACATCTTAGGCGGATAAAATGTCAAGAAGAAAAAGAGCAGAGACGCGAGAAGTTTTACAGGATCCCAAATTCAAAAGTATTTTGGTAACGAAGTTTATAAATAACCTGATGCAAAGAGGAAAAAAAAGTGTTGCGGAAAAGGTGTTTTATTCTGCAATAGATATGATTGAGCAAAAGACAAAAAAGAATGGACTGGAAGTGTTTGAGGGCGCAATTGAAAACGTAAAACCGATTTTAGAAGTTCGATCTCGACGGGTGGGGGGCGCAACTTATCAAGTGCCGGTTGAAGTGCGCACTAATCGAAAACAAGCTTTGGCTCTAAGATGGATTATAGGGTTTGCAAAGAATCGGTCTGGTAAGTCCATGGCTGAAAAACTCGCAGACGAATTAATTTCAGCCTCAAACAAGGAGGGAGCTTCTATTAAAAAAAGAGAGGACACGCATAAAATGGCGGAAGCGAACAAAGCTTTCGCGCATTTTCGCTGGTAAGCAATACCAGCAATAATACAAAGAAATAATAAGTAGATTTTCTTAATATAGGGAAGTGATTCAACTGTGGACTTCCCTTTTTCATGCAAATTAGAATAATGTCAAAAGAATATAATATAGATAAAATAAGAAATATTGGTATAATGGCCCACATTGATGCGGGCAAAACTACAACAACTGAGCGAATATTGTATTACGCCGGGAAAATACATCGTATGGGCGAAGTACATGACGGCGCTGCAACAATGGATTGGATGGAGCAGGAAAAAGAACGCGGCATCACTATTACTTCCGCAGCAATTTCCTGTCTTTGGAAAAGTCATCGTATTAACATAATTGACACTCCCGGTCATGTTGATTTTACAGTTGAGGTTGAAAGGTCGCTTCGAGTTTTAGATGGCGCTATTGCTTTATTCTGCGCCGTCGGAGGAGTTGAACCGCAATCTGAAACCGTTTGGCGGCAAGCTAATAAATATCATGTACCCAGAATTGCATTCGTGAATAAAATGGACCGTGTCGGTGCAAACTTTTATAATGCAATTAAAATGATTAAAGAAAGATTAGGTGCCAACGTTGTGCCGGTCCAAATACCCATCGGTGAAGGGGATATGTTTACAGGTCTGATAGACCTTATCCGTATGAAAGCCGTAATCTATCATGAAGATAGTTTAGGTTCCACCTTCGATGAGATTGATATCCCGCACGATTTGGAAGAAAAGGCATCTGAATATCGTACTCACTTATTAGAATCAATATCGGAATTTGATGATAAGCTTTTGGAAGATTACCTTGAAGGCAAGGAAATTGATCCGCTTGATTTAGTCAACGCCGTGAGAAAGGCAACGATCAGTGTGGCTATCACGCCTGTTTTATTAGGCTCAGCATTTAAAAATAAAGGTATTCAAAGGTTATTGGACGCTGTAATCAGTTATCTGCCTTCGCCTTTGGACCTGCCTGAAACTTTAGGACATCATCCTAAAACCGAAGAAGTTATTACACGCAAACCTGCAAACAGTGACCCATTTGCAGCCCTGGCATTTAAGATTATGACAGATCCTTATGTTGGTAAACTGACATATTTTAGGGTTTATTCGGGAAGCGCCAAGGCCGGAACCTATGTTTATAATACTATTTCTAAAAAAAGAGAACGGTTAGGGCGTATTTTATTGATGTCTGCAAACAAAAGGGAAGATATTCAAGAAGTCTGTACTGGAGATATTGTTGCAGTGGTCGGACTCAAAAATACAAAGACTGGTGATACTTTAAGTGCTGAAAATAAACAAATCATTTTAGAATCCATGAACTTCCCTGAACCTGTTATTGCTGTTGCGATTGAACCTAAAACAAAAGCAGATCAGGAAAAACTCGGCCTATCGTTGAGTAAATTAGCTGAAGAAGATCCGACTTTTCAAATAAAATCTAACGAGGAAACAGGTCAAACCGTTATATACGGAATGGGAGAGCTTCATCTTGAGATTTTAGTGGATCGTTTGCTGCGAGAATTTAAGGTTGGAGCGAATGTGGGCAGACCGCACGTGGCATACAAGGAAGCTATTTCGAAAAAGGCGCAAGCTGAAGGTAAGTTCATTCGACAAAGTGGTGGCAGGGGCCAATATGGGCATGTTGTCATCGAGATTGAACCTTCTGAAAAAGGCAAAGGATTTGAATTTGTGAATAGTATTGTGGGTGGGACCGTTCCCAGCGAATACATTAACCCGATTTCAAATGGGATTAAAGAAGCCATGTCTAATGGAGTTATATCCGGATATCCACTCATTGATGTGAAAGTGACTTTGCTCGATGGCTCTTATCATGACGTTGATTCTTCAGAAGTGGCTTTTAAAATCGCGGGTTCTATGGCTTTTAAAAATGCAGCATTAAAAGCGGACCCAAAGCTAATGGAGCCTGTAATGGAAGTTGAGGTAGTAGTTCCTGAAGAGTATTTAGGTGAAGTTATGGGAGATTTAAATAGCAGGCGAGGGAAGATTCGCGGCATTGCACCACGAAAGGATGCTCAAGTCGTATCAGCCGGAGCGCCTTTGAATGAAATGTTTGGATATGCTACTTCATTGCGCTCAATAACACAAGGCAGGGCTATATTTACTATGCAATTTTCTCACTATGGAGTTGCACCAGAATCCGTTACTGAGAAAGTTTTAGAAAAAATTAGTGTAGTATAATTGTTTAATAAACATAATTCAAATATTTTTAACTGTTAGGCTTTATGTCTTTGACAATAAAACAAAAAAATGGATTAAATTGGAGGATAAATCATGTCGAAGCAGAAATTTGAAAGAACCAAACCCCACGTTAATGTAGGAACAATTGGTCATGTTGATCATGGCAAAACAACCTTGACTTCGGCTATTACTCTAATATTGAATAAAAAGGGATTGGCAGATTACATGAGCTTTGATGCGATAGATAATGCACCCGAAGAAAAAGCTCGGGGTATCACGATTGCCACAGCGCACGTTGAATACGAAACTAAGAATCGGCACTATGCTCATGTTGATTGCCCAGGTCATGCTGATTATGTGAAGAACATGATTACCGGCGCTGCGCAAATGGATGGAGCAATTCTGGTCGTTAGCGCCGCTGATGGTCCCATGCCGCAAACACGCGAGCATATTCTCCTTGCTCGGCAGGTTGGTGTACCGTTTATGGTAGTCTATCTAAACAAAGTAGATATGGTGGATGATCCGGAATTATTAGAATTAGTTGAGCTGGAATTGCGTGAGTTGTTGAGCCAATATGAATTCCCGGGCGACGATATACCTATCGTCCCTGGCAGCGCTTTAGAGGCTTTAGCGAATCCGGATGATGCAGAAAAAACTAAATCGGTGTTGGAATTAATGGAAGCGGTAGATAGTTATATACCGACCCCCGTTCGCGACAAGGATAAGCCTTTTCTTATGCCAGTTGAAGATGTGTTCAGTATTACCGGGCGCGGCACTGTGGGTACAGGACGTATTGAACGTGGACAAATTAAAACTGGTGATGAAGTGGAAATAGTTGGACTTGGCGCCAAAAGAAAAAGTGTTGTCACAGGTGTAGAAATGTTTCGCAAAATATTAGATTATGGCGAAGCTGGCGATAATATTGGACTATTACTTCGAGGGGTTGATAAAGATGAACTCGAGAGAGGTATGGTTGTTTCTAAACCGGCTTCTATCACTCCTCACACAAAATTTAAAGGCGAAGTATATGTTCTAACAAAAGAAGAGGGCGGACGTCACACACCGTTTTTTAATGGCTATCGTCCACAATTCTATTTCAGAACTACTGATGTAACAGGTATTCTTAATTTAGAAGAAGGAATAGAGATGGTAATGCCTGGTGATAACGTCAACATGGAGGTAGAACTAATATCTCCCATCGCGATGGAAGAAGGTTTACGGTTTGCTGTTCGTGAGGGCGGACGAACTGTAGGCGCTGGAGTAGTCACTAAAATATTAGAATAATCTAATTTGGAGAATATGCTAAGTGGTTGGTCAGAAAATTAGAATAAAGCTCAAGGCGTATGATCACAGGTTGATTGATAAATCAACGGATAAAATTATTAGGACAGCAAAAGCAACCGGGGCTGGAATATCTGGTCCCGTTCCGTTACCAACAAAACGATCATTGTATACTGTACTGCGTTCGCCACATGTTGATAAAAAATCACGTGAACAGTTTGAGACTCGTATACATAAAAGACTTATTGATATTTTAAATTCGACTCCCAAAACTGTTGATGCTTTAATGAAGCTTGAATTACCGGCCGGGGTCGATGTTGAAATAAAGGTTTAAACTGGCTCAATTTATAATTTACAAACAACTTTCTTTGAACGATAAGGTGATTTAACTAATGAATGGTTTAATCGGTAGAAAAATTGGCATGACAAGAGTTTTTGATAAAAGAGGGAGAAATTTGCCTGTAACGATTCTTGAAGCTGGACCCTGTGTTGTTACCCAAATTAAAAATGTAGATACCGATGGATATGACGCAATTCAGTTAGGTTTTGAGGATAAGCAGGAAAAAAATACAACAAAACCTGAGTTGGGGCATTTTGCCAGGGCTGGGATTAAACCGAAGCGGATTTTAAGGGAATTTAAAGCCTCAGGCAACTCAGATTCCTTTAAAATTGGAGACTCTCTGAAAGTAGATATTTTTGCAGAAGGAAATATTGTGGAAGTCACTGGCTGGTCTAAAGGAAAAGGATTTCAGGGGACAGTTAAAAGGCATGGATTTGCAGGCGGACCAAAAACGCACGGACAAAGTAATCGATTAAGAGCGCCTGGCTCGGTGGGACAATCATCTTACCCTTCGCGTGTATTCAAGGGAATAAAGATGTCGGGTCGGATGGGTAATGCAAGAATTACAAATAAAAATAAACGAGTAATAAAAGTAGATACGGATAAAAATATTATTATGGTTATAGGTTCAGTGCCTGGCCCCAATATGGGCTTAATTTTAATAAAAGGTTGATCAAGGGGTTATGGAGTTAATCGTCTACAATATTGATGGTAAAAAATCAGGAGATAAAGTAAAATTTCCTGAAAAGATAAGTAAAAAACAACCTAGTATGCATTCAGTATACTTGGCGGTAAAGGCTCAGAATGCTAATTTTAGGCAAGGTACGGCCGCTACCAAGACCAGGTCTATGGTAAGTGGTGGCGGGAAAAAACCATGGCGACAAAAAGGGAGAGGTGTTGCCAGAGCAGGTACCACCCGATCCCCAATATGGGTTGGCGGTGGCAGAGTTTTTGGGCCTCATCCTCGGGATTATACGATGAAACTTCCTAAAAAAGTAAAAACTCTGGCACGTATTTCAGTTTATATTGAAAAGGTTAAAAGCGATCAAATTAAGGTCATCGAGGATTTTAAGTTGAAAAATCCCAAGACTAAAGAAATGTTTAACATCCTTCAGTCTCTTGGGATTAGTACCCAAAAAACTCTTTTAATTCTGACCGAAGATGATCCTATGATTGTTAGGGCAGGAAGAAATATTCAAAAATTACAAATCAGGGTGGCTGCGTCAGAATCGACTTATGATTTGCTAAATTGTGAGCACTTAGTTATTCAAAAAGGTGCATTTGAAAAAATATCGGGAGTTTTAACGGGATGAAATTAACAGAAGCTATACTGATTAAGCCAATACTGACTGAAAAAATGCTGGCTCTCCAGGAAAGCAAGAGTAAATACGCCTTTCAGGTAGCCCTGCAAGCGAACAAAATTGAAATTAAAACAGCCGTCGAACGCAAGTTTGATGTGCTTGTTGAAAAGGTACATACAATAAAAGTTAAAGGTAAAAGCAAGCGTATGAATACGCGTAAGGGGATAACACGTGGTAACCGTGCGGATTGGAAAAAGGCGATCGTGAGTTTAAAGGAAGGATATACAATTGACTTTTTTAAAGAGCAAAGTTGATAAGGGAACAATATGGGAATAAAAACTTTCAGGCCTATAACACCAGGATTAAGGCACCGTACAGTACTCAAAAATGAGGAAATAACTAGCTCCAAACCTGAAAAATCTTTATTGAGTCCTCTAAAAAAATCAGGAGGCCGCAATAATCATGGTCACATAACTTCGCGTTTCAGGGGAGGCGGCCACAAACGTGCGTATCGAATAATTGATTTCAAGCGCAAAAAGGACGGTATCCCGGCCAAAGTAGCATCAATTGAATATGACCCAAACAGGTCTGCCAATATAGCACTTTTAAATTATGTGGATGGAGAGAAAAGATACATTCTTGCTCCCTTGGGTTTAAAGATTGGAGACCATCTATCATCGGGAGATGGTGCCGAAATTCGGATTGGCAACGCACTGAAATTAAGTAACATTCCTTTAGGAACTCTGGTGCATAATATTGAACTTGTTGCAGAAAAGGGTGGCCAGTTAGCCAGAGGTGCAGGGACTTATGCCCAGTTAGTTGCAAAAGAAGGGGTTTATGCCCAATTAAAACTTCCTTCTGGTGAAGTGCGAATTGTAAGGCAGGAATGTCGAGCAACCATCGGCCAGGTTGGCAATACAGACCATGAGAATATATCTATTGGTAAAGCAGGAAGATCTCGATGGATGGGTAGAAGACCCCATGTAAGAGGAGTTGCTATGAATCCTGTTGATCACCCGATGGGTGGTGGTGAAGGCAGAAGTTCAGGTGGAAGACATCCATGTTCACCCTGGGGGAAGCCGGCAAAAGGTGGCAATACCAGGAGGAAAAAGAAATCAGATATCTATATAGTTAATAAACGAAAAAAAAGATAATTAGGTAAAAAATGCCAAGATCAGTAAAAAAAGGTCCGTATGTTGACGAGAGACTTGAGTCCCGGATACAAGAGCTAAATAAGACAAATCAAAAAAAAGTCTTGAAAACATGGGCGAGACGTTCCACGATTACACCAGAATTTGTGGGTCATACTTTAGCTATCCATAATGGGAATAAATTTATACCTGTATATATATCAGAAAATATGGTTGGGCATAAATTAGGAGAATTTTCGCCGACAAGAACATTTAGAGGGCATGGCGGCAAGTCTGCGGAAAAATCAGCAAGAGTAAAATCATAAAATATTAATAAAGACGAAATTATGGAAGCACGCGCTGTGGCAAAATTTGTAAGAAAGTCACCAAGAAAGGTGAGACAGGTCATTGATTTAATTAGAGGCATTCAGGTTGATAAGGCTTTAAATATTCTGCATTATACTCAAAAGGCTGCTGCACAGCCAATAGAAAGGACACTCAGGTCTGCAGTGGCAAATATTTTAAACATTGAAGGAGCTTCTAAGGTTGAGCCTGAAAATTTAGTTGTCAAGGAAGCGTATGTTGATAAAGGATTTTCATTTCGTAGATTTAGAGCAGCTTCTATGGGTCGCGCTATGCGAATGCGTCGCCCGACATGTCATATTACTATTGTAGTAACAGATTTACCGGATAAAAATAAATAATTTTACTAAGGAGGAGCCTTGGGCCAAAAAACAAATCCTATAGGTTTTAGGTTAGGTGTTATAAGAGGTTGGGAATCTAACTGGTATGATGAGCGGGAATTTGCTAAGAAATTAGAAGAAGATCTAATGCTTCGGAAGTATATTCGTAAAAGACTGCAAAATTCAGGGATTTCTACTATTTATATTGAAAGAACACCTCAAAGGATAACATTAAGTATCCACACAGCAAGACCTGGGATAGTCATTGGCAGGAAAGGTGCGGAAGTGGATAAATTAAAAGAAGAGTTGCAAAGACTTACTGAAAAAGAAATCCAACTAAATATTAACGAAGTAAAAAAACCAGAATTAGATGCATATCTTGTAGCCGAGAATATTGCATATCAATTAGCTGCAAAAATATCATTTAGACGGGCTATGAAAAAAGCGGTTATGAGTACAATGAGAATGGGAGCTGAAGGAGTACGTATAGCATGTTCAGGACGATTAGGCGGGGCGGAAATGGCACGCAGAGAACACTATAAAGATGGTCGAATCCCGTTACATACATTACGTGCTGATATTGATTATGCTAGAGTAACTGCCAGAACACCTTATGGTGCAATCGGAGTCAAGGTTTGGATTTGCAAAGGAGAAGTTTTGGGGACGCAAGGAGTATAACCTATGTTAATGCCTAAACGTGTGAAATATCGCAAGCGCCAACGTGGACGTATGAAGGGAAAAGCGGTAAGAGGTTCAAAATTAGCATTCGGACAGTTTGGATTGAAATCTATGAGTGTTGGCTGGATTACCGCAAGACAAATTGAAGCTGCCAGAGTAGCCATGACCAGACATATAAAAAGGGGTGGTAAGGTTTGGATAAGAATTTTTCCTGATAAACCGGTAACCCAAAAGCCAGCTGAAACAAGAATGGGAAAAGGAAAAGGTTCGCCAGAATATTGGGTGGCTGTGATAAAGCCGGGAAGAATGTTATTTGAATTGGGTGGCGTAACTGAAGAATTAGCCAAAGAAGCGCTTAGGCTGGCTGCTCACAAGTTACCGTGTCAAACCAAATTCATAAGTCACACAGATTATGGTGAATAGCAAATGAAAATGCCCGAAATTAAAGAATTAACTAAAGAAGAAATTGAGTTGAGGCTTACTGATTCATTAGAAGAATTGTACAATCTCAGATTTCAACATGCAATGCATCAGTTAGACAATCCACTAAGATTAAATGATGTCAAAAAAGATATAGCACGAATTAAAACTGTATTGCGTGAATTTGAACTTGGAATTCGAGCATCAAAAAATATGAATGTTACTGAATAATATTTAATGGAATAGAGATGGAAAGTCGCGGCAGGAGAAAAACAAAAATTGGTAAAGTCGTTTCTAATAAGATGGATAAAAGTATTGTCATATCTGTAGAACGACTGGTTAAACATTCTTTGTATAAAAAGTATTTTAAGAAAACATCGAAATTTATGGCTCACGATGAAGAAAATCAATGTGAGATAGGCGACATGGTCAAAATAATGGAAGTACGGCCTTTAAGCAAATTGAAAAGATGGCGCTTAATAGAAGTACTGGAAAAAGTTAAATAACACCTATGAAGAACAGAGAGAATTATGATTCAGCAATATAGCAGATTGAATGTAGCGGATAATACCGGCGCTAAAAAAGTAATGTGTATTTTGGTGTCTGGGAGCACAAGAAAAAAGTATGCTGGAATTGGTGACGAAATTATGGTTTCTGTAAAATCAGCCATTCCAGGAAGCGGTATTAAAAAAGGTGAAATCAGCAAAGCTGTTATTGTGAGAACTAAAAAAGAAGTAAGAAGATATGATGGGTCATATATTCGATTTGATGAAAATGCAGCAGTTTTAATTAATGAACAAAAAGAACCGAGAGGCACTCGAATTTTTGGTCCAGTTGCCAGAGAGTTACGAGATAAACAATTTATGAAAATTGTTTCTTTAGCTCCAGAGGTTTTATAAAGAGTTTTAAAATATCGGAGAAATTTCCATGCACGTCAGACGGGACGATCAAGTTTTAGTATTATCAGGAGAATACCGAGGTAAGAAGGGCCGTGTTCTAAAAGTATTCCGTGAGCAAAAAAGGGTAATTGTTGAAGGTGTAAATTTTATTAACAGACACATGCGTCCGTCTTCGAAAATGGCTCAAGGAGGAATTGTAAAAAAGGAAGCTCCAATTCACGTTTCAAATGTTATGGTAATTTGTCCAAAATGTAATACTCCAACCCGTACAAATATTAAGTATATCGGAGATGGGGAAAGTTCTTCACGGAATAAAAGTAAAGTGTGCAGGAATTGTGGTGAAATGATACAGAGCTCTTCTTAAAAAAAGTTGAAAGGAAATTCAAAATTAAAATGGCTGAATATATACCAAGACTCCTTACTGAATATAAGAAAAATGTTATTCCCAAATTGATGAAGCGATTTGGGTATAAAAATGTTATGGAAGTCCCGAAGCTTGAAAAAATTGTAGTAAATATGGGAGTCGGTGAAGCAATTCAAGATTCTAAACTTTTAGAACGGTCTATTGAAGACCTATCAATCGTTACCGGGCAAAAGCCTATAGTTACAAAAGCCAGAAGATCTATTTCAAATTTCAAGTTGAGAGCTGGGAACAAAATTGGCTGCAAGGTGTTTTTACGTCAATGGAGAATGTATGAATTTTTGGATAGGCTGGTTAATATTGCTATTCCAAGAATTAGAGATTTTCGTGGTTTGGCTGATCGTTCATTTGATGGACGTGGCAATTATTCACTTGGTATCAAAGAACAAATTATATTTCCTGAAATTGATTATGATAAAATAGACCGCGTTCGTGGAATGGATATTACTTTTGTGACGACCGCCAAAAGTGATGAGGAAGCTTACGAATTGTTATTAGCATTTGGTATGCCTTTCAAAAAAAGAAGCTAATTAAAGGAAAACCTAAACAAGAGGTCAAGTTTTGGCAAAAAAGTCATTGATAGCAAAACAAAAGCGAGAACCAAAATTTCGAGTGCGAAAATATAATAGATGTTTACGTTGTGGAAGACCGCGAGCCTATTTACGGAAATTTGGAGTGTGCAGAATTTGTTTTCGTGAATTGGCCCTGGATGGGAAAATACCTGGCATAACTAAGGCAAGTTGGTAAAAATAAAGGGTGCTTTTCAAATGAGTATGACAGATCCAATTGCAGATTTTTTAACTAGAATTCGAAATGCAACAAGAGCCGGGCATATTAAAGTTGACATCCCCGCCTCAAATTTTAAGAAACAGTTAACCAAAATATTAACTGAATACGGGTACATTAAAAATTACTTGTTAATAGATGACAAAAAAAATGGGCTAATTCGCATCTACTTAAAATATGATGAAAATGGTGATAGTGTAATAAATGGCCTAAAACGAGTTAGTACACCTGGACTTCGAAAATATGTAAATCGTAAGGAAATTCCGAGAGTGTATAATAATTTTGGAGTTGCCATACTGTCTACACCAAAAGGTGTAATTTCTGATAGAGATGCGAAAAAACTAAATGTTGGCGGAGAAGTTGTTTGCTATATCTGGTAATATCTATTAAGTAGGAGTCTAACGTGTCACGTGTCGGGAAAAAACCTATTGATTTGCCTGAGGGAGTTGAAGTGAAAATCAACAAAAATGAAGTGGAAGTTACTGGTCCCAAGGGCAATATAAAAATAACAATCACCGAGAACATTAAGGTAAAAGTTCAAGAAAATCAATTAATTGTCTCACGTCCAAGCGATAGTAAATCACACCGATCTCTTCATGGACTTTACCGGACATTAGTATCTAATATGGTGGAAGGCGTGAGTAAAGGATTTGAGAAAAAACTGGAAATAGTTGGTGTCGGATATAAAAGTGAATTTAAAAATAAAAGATTAATTTTACAGTTGGGCTTTTCGCATTCAATTGTATTGGTGCCGCCTGAAGGTATTACCATAACAGTCGCTAATCCAACCAAAATCAGCATAAGTGGCATTGATAAAGAATTGGTTGGAAAAGTAGCCGCGAAAATACGTTCTTTTAGACCACCAGAGCCGTATAAAGGAAAAGGGATTAAATACATTGATGAGTACGTCCGGAGAAAAGCTGGCAAAACTGCAGCATAGCATCATACTTTCATTTCAGGAATAAAAAATGGCGGATAAAAATAAAATTAAAATATTGAAAAGAACTAAAAAAAAGATGCACATTAGAAAAAAAGTTCATGGCACGGCAGACAGGCCTCGTTTGGTCGTTTTTCGAAGTGCAAAAAATATTTATACTCAACTGGTTGATGATGTAAGCAATCGTACCTTGACAGCCTTGTCGACACTTTCTCCTGATTTAAAGAAGGATCTCAATAAAGCAAAAAACAAAATTGAGGCTGCTAAAATAGTTGGCAATGGCATAGCTCAGAAAGCAAATGAATTGAAAATCGAAACAGTAGTTTTTGATAGAGGGGGTTATTTATATCATGGTCGAGTCCGGGCAGTTGCAGAAAGTGCCCGCGAAAATGGCTTGAGCTTTTAATTAAATAAGTGTTTGTTTGAATGAAATTACTCGGAGAGAGATTTGGCAAAAATACTAAAAATAAGTCCAAGTGAATTAGATTTAAACGAAAGAGTTATACATATAAATCGTGTTGCCAAGGTGGTCAAGGGTGGGCGTCGTTTCAGTTTCAATTCCATTGTAGTAGTGGGAGACGGGAATGGTCATGTGGGTGTTGGATTGGGAAAAGCCAATGAAGTCACAAATGCTATTTCCAAAGGTTCTGAAAATGCAAAGAAAAGTTTGATAAGAGTCCCTCTTATAAAAGGAACTATCCCGCATGCAATCCAGGGTAAGTATGGAGCGGGAAAAGTTTTTCTAAAACCAGCTTCAGCTGGAACTGGCGTCATTGCTGGCGGAGCTATTCGAGCCATTGTTGAATCTGTTGGGATTCAGGACATTTTAACGAAATCATTGGGTTCTGCAAACCCGCATAATGTAGTAAAGGCTACAATGAATGCACTTATGAAACTCATGGACGTTTCTGTCATTGCGCGAAGACGTGGATTAACGATTTCCGAAGTATTTAATAAAACAACTGTTTAATTATTAATTTTGAAATAACATGGCAAAGAAAAAGCAAATACAGATAACGCTCGTAAGAAGTATCATTGGGCGGCATTTTTCGCAAAAAAGAACCATTAAGGCGCTTGGCCTCCGAAGATTACACCACACGGTTAATCACAATGACACACCGCAAATTCGGGGCATGATAAATAAGGTTTGTCATCTTGTTAATATTGAAGAATAATAGCTGAAAAAGTGAGGTAAGGATGGATTTAGGAACTCTAAAATATGCTCCTGGTTCCAGGCATAATAAAAAGAGAATTGGTAGAGGACAGGGTTCAGGACATGGCGGTACTGCGTGCAGAGGTCACAAGGGGCAACGATCCAGGGCAGGTTCAAAAAAGCGTCCCTGGTTCGAAGGTGGTCAAATGCCATTGCAAAGAAGATTGCCTAAACGAGGTTTTACAAATATTTTTAAAAAAGAATTTCAAGTTGTGAATTTAGAAAGATTGAATATGCTCAACAATTCAAAAGAAATAAATCCCCAGATACTTTTTGAATCTGGATTAATTAGTAAAAAAAATGTTTCTGTAAAAATCTTAGGTCAAGGTGAGTTGAAAAAGGCTGTAGATATTACTGCTCATGCTTTTAGTGCCTCAGCGAAAGAAAAAATTGAAAAAATTGGCGGCAAGGTAAAAACTCTATGATTAAAGGTTTTCAAAGTATATTTAAGATTCCGGAATTAAAGCAGAGGATAATATTTACATTATTAATTCTTGTGGTTTATCGAATAGGTGGCCATATCCCAATTCCTGGCGTTAATAGTGAAGCGTTAATTGCATTTTTTAATGAAGGGAGCGCCGGCCGTGGTCTATTAGGCTTATATGATTTATTTGCTGGTGGTGCATTTAAAAGAGCGACTTTATTTGCCTTAGGCATAATGCCTTACATATCTGCTTCAATTATAATTCAGCTTTTGGGAGCTGTTGTACCGTATTTCCAAAAACTGCAAAAAGAAGGAGAAGAAGGTCGAAAAAAGATTACGCAATACACGCGCTATGGTACTGTTTTAATAGCCAGTATGCAGGCATACGGTGTGAGTGTTTTTTTGGAAAGTATACGTACTAATGCGAATATGGCTGTGGTTCCCGATCCGGGTTTGGGTTTCAAAGTTTTAACAATGATCACACTTGCAGCAGGCACTGTTTTAGTCATGTGGCTGGGCGAACAAATAACAGAACGTGGAATCGGTAATGGTATTTCATTAATTATTTTCATTGGAATAATAGCTGTATTCCCAAATGCAGTAATAGATGAGATTCAACAATTTCAAAGTGGAAACAGACTTTTACTGGTTGAAGTATTTTTAATCGGTCTTATGCTCCTGACAATTGCAGCAGTCGTTGCCTTGACTCAGGGAACACGAAAAATCCCTGTTCAATACGCAAAGCGTGTTATTGGCAGAAAAGTATATGGCGGGCAAAGTACACATATTCCATTAAGAGTTAATACTGCTGGAGTAATGCCTATTATTTTTGCTCAATCAATTATGTTTGTACCGCAAACCGTATTGACATTTTTCCCCGATAGCGAATTCATGAATACGATAGCAAGGTATTTTGATTTTCAATCGATGGTTTATTTAATCATTTATGGAATTTTGATTGTATTCTTTACTTATTTTTATACTGCCATTGCATTTAATCCAGTTGATGTAGCTGATAATATGAAAAAATATGGAGGATTTATTCCTGGAGTAAGACCTGGGAAAAAAACAGCAGAATATATAGATAATATATTGACACGTATTACACTCCCCGGTTCTATTTGTTTAGCTGTAATCGCTGTGTTCCCAAGTTTAATTTCTAAATTCATGAATGTCTCTTTTAATATTGCCTCATTTTTTGGAGGCACATCCCTGCTGATTATTGTCGGGGTGGCTTTGGACACACTTCAACAATTGGAATCTCACTTACTGATGCGGCATTATGATGGCTTTATGAAAGGGAGTGGAAAGATAAAAGGCCGGCGAAGATTTTAAATGATTATTTGAAGTATTAATTGAATGATACATATTCGAAGTACACCAGAAATAGAACTTATTCGAAACAGTTGTCAAATTGTAATCGAGACGTTTAAAGTAGTTGGGCAATTAATAAAACCAGGTGTAACAACCATAAAAATAGATAAAGAAATAGAAAAGTATATTAAATCAAAGAATGCAAAGCCTGCATTTAAAGGATATAATGGATTTCCAGCGAGTGCGTGTATATCAGTGGAAAATGAAGTAGTTCACGGTATTCCCGATAATAGAATTTTGAAAGAAGGAGAAATTGTCAGCATTGATATTGGTGTTGAACTGGAAGGTTATTTTGGAGACGGCGCTAAAACTTATACAGTAGGTGAAGTTTCTAATGAGAAAAAACGTTTAATGGCGGTAACTTTAGAATCTTTAAATGAAGGCGTAAAGCAAGCCATAGCAGGAAATCGATTGTCTGACATTTCATATAAAGTTCAGACAATTGTCGAAAGTGCAAATTTTTCTGTAGTAAGAGATTTGGTTGGACATGGCATTGGCAGAAAACTCCATGAAGACCCACAGGTTCCTAATTATGGTAAGCCAAATTCAGGACCAAGACTACGGCCGGGAATGGTTTTAGCAATAGAACCCATGGTCAATCTTGGTGGATATAAAGTCGAGACAGCCTCAGACAATTGGACAGTTATTACAGCAGATGGCCAACCATCAGCTCATTTCGAGCATACAATTGTAGTAACTAATGCTGAGCCTGATATACTAACTTTAAACATTTAGATATCCATGGCAAAAGAAGAACCAATTAAAGTTGATGGAACCATAGTTGAAACACTACCCAATGCAACTTTCAGAGTGGAATTAGAAAATGGTCATAAAGTTTTAGCTCATATTTCTGGCAAAATGAGGATGCATTTTATTAAAATATTACCTGGAGATAAAGTCACACTTGAGCTTTCACCTTATGATTTAAGCAGAGGAAGAATTGTTTACAGGTATAAATAAGGTGTTGAAATGAAAGTTAGATCATCGTTAAAGAAAATTTGTGATAATTGTAAGATTATTCGAAGAAAAGGGCGGCTATATATTATTTGCAAAAATCCAAGACATAAACAACGACAAGGTTAAGTTAAATAATATTAAGCTGTGAAATAAGTGGAGGTTTGTTTTGGCTCGAATAGCTGGAGTTGATTTACCCAAAGATAAGCGTGTTGAAATTGGATTAACGTATATATATGGACTTGGTCTTGCGAGTTCACAAAAAATTCTTAAGGAGACTGGTGTAGATCCAGATATACGGGTAAAAGATTTAGCAAGCGATGATGTTGCAAAAATAAGAAATTTAATTACAAAAGATTATAAGGTAGAAGGCGCCCTTAGAACTGAAACAACCATGAACATAAAAAGATTAATGGACATTGGGTGTTATAGAGGACTACGACACCGTCGAGGATTACCTGTGAGAGGGCAACGTACACATACGAATTCGCGTACTCGCAGGGGAAGAAGAGCAGCGGTTGGCGGTCGTAAATAGTACGGGTATTTAATAGTAATCATTATCGAAATTATTAAAGGAAGTAAAACATGGCAGCACCCAGGAAGCAGAGGACTAAAAAGAAAGAAAAAGTTGAAGCAAATGGTGTAGCACACATAAAAGCTACGTTTAACAATACAATCGTTACATTGACTGATCAATATGGAAATGTGATAACGTGGGCTGCGGCAGGCAAAATTGGGTTTAAGGGTTCAAGAAAAAGTACGCCTTTTGCGGCACAATTATCGGCGGAGTCGGCTGCAAAAGAAGCGATGGAATTAGGGCTTCAAAGAGTAGAGGTGTTGATAAAAGGACCAGGAGCGGGCAGGGAATCTGCTGTTAGAGCTTTGCAAGCTGCTGGATTAGAAATAACCGCTATTAAAGATGTTACTCCGATTCCACATAATGGCTGTCGGCCACCTAAGAGAAGACGAGTTTAAATTAAATAAATTGGAGGATTTATAAATCTATGGCAAGATATGTTGGCCCTGCATGTAAATTATGCAGAAGAGAAGAGCAGAAATTATTCTTAAAAGGGATAAAATGTACCTCACCAAAATGCGCGGTTGAAAAAAAAGGCTATCCTCCTGGACAACACGGCACCAGAAGACGCTTTAAGCAATCTGAATATGGAATGCAATTGCGTGAGAAACAAAAGGTTCGCAGAATTTATGGATTGTTGGAAAGTCAATTTCACAGTTTCTTTACCAAAGCTGAGCGTCAAAAAGGTATAACCAGTGAAATTCTATTACAATTACTGGAACGTCGTTTAGACAATATTGTGTATCGTTTAGGATTTGCACAATCTCGTAAAAGTGCACGTCAACTTATACTTCACCGGCATTTTTTAGTGAATGACAGAATGGTTAACATCGCATCGTTTGTATTAAATGCTGGCGATATTGTTAAAGTAAAAGAGAAGAGTAAAAAGCTTGAAACGATTCACGCTTCAATGAGGAGAATGCGCGAAGGAAGATTGATGTCCTGGCTTGATTTAGATAAAGCTGGTATGAAAGGCTCAATAGTGACTATTCCAGCCAGAGTTGACATTCCTTTGGAAGCGAATGAATCATTAATTGTTGAATTATATTCAAAATAGAAATTATTAAGAACAATTCGGAGAAAAAAAATTATGAATTGGCCTAATTTGCAAATGCCCGATGGCATTGAATTAGATGAAGCCACATATACAAATACACGTGGTAACTTTATAGTGCAGCCATTAGAAAGAGGGTTTGGTGTCACAATTGGGAATGCGTTAAGAAGAGTGTTATTATCTTCATTACCTGGAGCGGCAATAACAATGATTCGGGTAGATGGAGTGTTACATGAATTTTCAACCATTCAGGGAGTCGTTGAGGATCTCTCAGAAGTAATTCTTAATTTAAAAGAAGTTCGATTTAAATTAATAAATAAACGTCCTGATAAAGTGGTGGTACAATTAAAAGGTCCAAGAGAATTTAAAGCCGGTGATATACAGAATGGAACCACCGAATTTGAAGTCCTTAATCCTGAAAGACACATTGCGACCCTTGATGAAAAAGCTGAGTTTGAAATAGAATTCAAAATATCCAGAGGTCATGGATATGTACCCTCTGAAGAAAATAAGCAACCGGACCAACCTATTGGGGCTATTCCTATTGATGCAATTTTTACACCGATAAAAAATGTCGCATATCATGTAGAAACTACTCGACTGGGACATAAAATTGATTATGAAAAACTGATAATGGAAATTGAAACAGACGGGAGTGTTACCCCTGATGATGCATTAACTTATGCTGCTAAAATATTAAAAGACCACATTCAGCTTTTTATAAATTTTGATATTGAACCAGAAGAAGAAGAACCAATTGAAGTTGACGAAGAAGTATTACACATTCGCAAGCTTTTAAAAATGCCCGTGGATGAATTGGAGCTATCCGTTCGTTCATATAATTGCCTGATGGCAGCTAATATTAAATATATTGGCGATCTTGTCAAAAGAGACGAACCAGCCATGCTAAAATTTAGAAATTTTGGCAGAAAATCTTTACAGGAATTAACCAAAATCCTGGAAGAAAAAGGGCTTTCATTTGGAATGGATACTGCCAAATTTTTAAAAGGCGATACCGAACAGTAAAGGATAAAGAAAAATGCGCCACAGAAAAGTTGTTAAAAAATTAAGTAGAACTGCCAGCCATAGAAAAGCTCTACTGGCTAATTTGGCAACATCTTTGTTTGAGCATAAACAAATTAAAACTACCACAATAAAAGCAAAGGCAGTTAAAAAAACGGTTGATCGACT
>CAZIKB010000077.1:0-30381 GCA_964539665.1 uncultured Cytophagia bacterium | reverse complement strand
CAATATGTCCAATATGCCGCAGAATGTTAAGTCTTTTATCACCGGATTAATAATATCGCCGTCCCAATATTCAGAAACTTTCGAGCTTGGTGTCCCTCCTGACTCAACCATAAAATACTGTTCATCTCCAAGTTCAACCATTTCCCAATCGTGATTGAGAGCAATTTTGTTATCCCGATACCTTTCTCCAGACAGATTCCAATCCCCGCTTTCAGCAATCCTCACTTTTTCAACCACATGAGCAAAGTCAGTTTCTCCCACTTCGCTTCCGTTCATCAATGCTTGCTGATAATCTTTCATGAAAGCCAATGCCAGAGGCAAATCATTCTTATCAATCGGTCGTCGCTGCGCTCCTAAATCAAAGCCGTCATTCCCAATCTTGACAAAGAGAATTCTATCTGTTCTTTTTGCCAGGGTCTTATCCAGCAGCAGAATGGATGTCTTCACACCCGAATAAGGATTGAACACGCCTGCAGGTAAACTCACAACTGCCCAAAGGTGATTTTCTATTAGCATCTTGCGTAAGTTCTTGTAAGCATTTTGAGATTGAAAGATAATCCCTTCAGGCACAATCACACCTGCCCGTCCGCCTGGATTCAAGTGTTCTGCAATGTAATCCACAAACAGCACTTCCGAGCGTTTCGCTTGAATAGAAAATCGCTTATGCGGTCGGATACCGCCTTTTGGGGTCATAAACGGCGGGTTGGCAAGTACCATCAGAGGTTTCATTCCAGCGCTCTTCGCTGGTGAGCGTGTCGTACTCTGTGACTTTGGGGTCTGAGAAACCGTGTAAATAGAGATTAACCAGCGACAACCGCACCATATCAGGGGAAATATCATAGCCCATGAAATTATTCAGGAGCCGTTTTCGTTCTTCTGGAACGAGCTGGTCGCCTGTGCGGTCTGTGGTATTGATTTTCAGGATGTGCTTATAGGAAGAAATCAGGAATCCTGCCGTACCACAGGCTGGGTCAAGAACCGACTCATTTTTTTGGGGATCAACGATTTCCACGATAAAATCAATGATATGTCTTGGCGTGCGAAACTGTCCGGCATCACCCTGCGAATCCATCACAGAAAGCAGATATTCAAAGGCATCCCCTAACTTTTCACTGTGGTCGTAAGTAAACTCATTGATTTCTTTCAGATAGCTTTTAAGCGTTTCAGGGTCACGATAGGGCAAATAGGCATTCTTGAAAATGTCTCTGAACAACTGCGGGATATTGGGATTCTGGTTCATCTTTACAATGGCATCACCATATAATGTAATCAGGTCAAAACCGCCCAGCCTGGAATCAAAGATTTCTGACCAGGCATAGTTCTCAAAACCATCGGTAAAGAAAGTAGCTTTCCCGCCCCATTCTTCCGATTCCTTATCCATGTCATCCATGAACTTGTAAATCAGAGCGATAGTAATCTGCTCCACCTGCGATTTAGGGTCAGGTACTTTCCCGACCAGAATATCACGAGCGTTATCAATCTTACGTTTGGTTTCCTGGTCTAACATTTATTCTCCGTTTGGGTTATTTATTAGACAGCGACACGGTCGCTGCATTCCATAATATATTTTTGGATTGTGTCATCCGTGATGACGAAATTAGGACGCTATAATCGAAACTAAAAATCGTCTTTTATGCTAACTTTATCAAAAGGATATCTCTTACCTATCTCAATCAGCAAATCTCTTTCATTTTTAATACGCGTATAGTAGCTGCCAAATTTCCAATCTGCCTCATCCTCAACATAGCCGTGTTTTGTGGGATTATGCCATATATAATTCAAACGAGCAAAATATGATTTTTCATAGGTAATACAGGTATCCCAGTAATTATACCAGATGCGTTTTTCTTTGTCCAATCCTGTAATATTTTTCTTCATCCATAAGGCTGTAAATTTATGAATATCCCGCATTATACTGCTTAAACTTAAAACATTATCTTGCGAATCAGCCATCAAATGGTAATGATTATTTAAGATGACCCAATCTTCCAATAACCAGCCATTTTCAGTAAAGCCCTTTTGGATTGATAATAACAGTCGTTCCTTGGCACTATCCGAATTTAGAAAGTGTTTCCGCAGGTAAGTTGAGGCTGTAATAAAATACTTCGCCTCCGAGCGAAAAAGATGGGGAGGATTGTGCTTGTATGTTTTATAAATTTCCATAATGATAGCTCCTCAGCGACACAATTACTGCAATACATAATCTTCTTTTGAACTGCGTCATCCGTGATGATGCATTGTTTTACCCACCACAATATCTAATCTAAAGCGACACGGTCGCTTTAATCCATAAACCATACTTACATACTTTTGGAATGCGCTATCCATGTTAGTGCATATCTCGTACTATTTCATAAATGCATTAAGGGAAATATAGTCCTTCACACACTCAGGGATTTGTTCTCTCCACTTTGGACTTAATGCTCTAAAATCATCTCTTACCGGATTAGTAGCAAGCATGGCAAATTGTCTTTTTTCAATAATTTGTCGAACCCATCCATCGGTAATATAAGTTTTTAAAAAGTTTTTAATGGGTATGGTGTATTTTGCGGGAGGTTTATAGAAAGATACAAATTTACCAAATTCTTCTTCCAGAAGTTCATCTTTGGATTTGAAGTGTTGAATCAGTTCAAAGATTTTCTCAAGGATTTCCCGTAACGTAACCCTGCGGTCAACCTGAACTGCCTTTCGCAGTTTTTCCAGATTGTAATATTCTTCAGGCTTATCAAAGATTTCTTCCCGAATATAATCCTCGGCAGCTCTAAAGTCTCCTTGTTCAACCTTTCGTGTCACAAAATCGTCCTGCTTTACAGTTTGTGTAAAATGTCCGATAACAATTATAACCAATAGCGTTAATAAAATCAAGGGATTGTTGCGGCTATTTTAAAAGACAAAATATCCTTATCGGACATTTGACTTAAAAAAGAGGGATTTTTTTGGGGGGGGGTTACATTACATTTGAAAGGTAAAATAATTTTTACCTTGTAACTCTTACCCCCATAGGTGGTGTTGGTGCTGATATATCCTCAGGAGGCGGAGCCCGATCTAGGACACTATCAATATACTCTTGTGTCAGAACAAATTCATTGATTGGCTCAAAATAAGGATTATTTCTCTCAATTTTGGATTCAAGAAAATGTAGAGGTACATACAATAGAGATGCGCAAATTGGTACCATTAAAATAGACAAAACACTTTTTCTAAATAGCCATCTAAAATAGATTGGTAGCGACAGACTATAAATTTCCATTTTTTCTTTAATCTGCGTCTCTTTCTTGGCTTTAAACATTCTTCTTTTGGTGATTATTTTGTCAGTTTTGGAGCATGACTTAACATGAATTTGTTGTAAGATTATTTCATTACAAACCTCAACACCCCAATAACTACCTGCATTTGCAAGTCGATGGTAATATAACACTCTTCTCTCGTCAGCCACCGATGGCCCTCGTAAAATTTATGATTGCTTCAAAAGAATGAAAGGCGAGCCAGTTTTCCAGGTCTAGTAAGAGGTTACCATTAACTCTCTTGCTTTCATTGTTAACAACAATCTGGATGTCTTCGGCCTTCTTAAAGCTATCTATTTCATCTTCTAATACCTCTAATAGTGGCTTTGGTTCGCCAGACTGATAGATTATTCTGGGACTTTCTTTGCCTTTGATGAAATATATAACATCAACTCCATTATCTACCGTTAGAATCAGGACCAGCGTATTTTGGTGAAGATCTGTGGCTGCCCCCCCTCCTCTTTCGAGTTCGGCAAAATCAAGCTTGGTTCGTGTTTTGGTCAAAGCTTTATCAAATTTCTGGGATCCAAAAAGGAAAGCAGCCACAATGAATGCAAAAGACAGAAGAGTAAAGAGATCGACTACAGACTCGAAATTCTCCTCCACTCGATGCTCAAGATTTGTTTTATGAAGACTCTTCATTTTGCTTTGTAGACAATTGTTCCTCAAGATTAAAAAAAATGTTGTCAGCTTTAATGAATAGCTTATTGTTCTGTCTTTGCAAAAAAATAGCAATTATCCTAATTAATAGACCTATTAGAGTAGACACCATTGCAATTTGAATAGTCTCAAAAAATTTCGTTATGTCTTGATTCGCTTGCAATCTGGGATGAAGTCCGGCTATAAGTGATGAAATCGTCAAAGCGAAGCCGATTGCTGGGCCAAAAACTTGAAGAAATTGGAAAAATCTTTCATTTTTTGTGTATTCATCACCATATGCAATCTTCGCATACTCAATAGATTGTTTATCGGATAGATCATATTTCTTTTTTATAGACACTTCGAATCTCTTCGTGGACATACTTGCCTGTTTTTGAGTAACTAATTTAGCAAAAAGAGGAAGTAAGCAAACGGTCAGTGCTGTTAGAACTACATTGCTTATTGAGTCATTATATTTCAACAGAAAAAGTGATAAATCATCCCGTATGTATTTGTATTTGATAAATCTCTTGCTTTTTGCAAATATCTTGTTTTTAAATACATGATTTAAATCTAAAGATTTTTCATTAATTTTCACAATTTCCAATTCAACGGGTGTTAGTTCTCTATGATTGATAACTACTTCCAAGTGCTCTGGACTCTTACCGTTTAAAAAATCTAAGCTATTTATCCTGGTTTCTAACAAATTTTCTATATGCAAAACTTTGCTAAATAAATTGAGGCCCCTAGCCTCGGTAGTCGATTTGGTCGGTGCTTTGGTATCACTCTTTGGACTATATGGAAAACTAATGCTATATCCTGAAATCCTCGTATCAAATCCAAATACAAAAGTACATGTCTTAAAATTTGGAGGTACTTCTAGCCTGAATGATTCGCCCCCAAGGCTGATTCTTGTTGTATTCGTAAGTACAGGGGTAAAAATATACAAGATAGTTGAAATTGCTATCGATACTCCCAAAACTAGTTCTCTTCTTATTCCCGTAAGAGCATCACTTATAAATTGAATGCTGGGCATTCTCTTTTCCCTCATTATTGAGTTTAAATTCTCGAATGCGGTGTTATAACACGACTAGTGAAAATTTTCTCCCCTGATTAAAAAGCGTTCCTTTTTTGAACACATGGAATCGTAACAAATTTATGCACAAAAATCAAGCGAAAATTCGCACCCCTTTTTTGAACACCAAATATTAGATAGTAATCAACTGTTTCACTAAAATCATCAACTTTTGAATACTTCTATTTGCTGCCCTTGAAATTCATTCTATAAAAACAAAAATGCCCACGCAAAACAACTTTTGCACGGGCATAATTTGTACTAATCTTAAGCAAACTAAAATTCCAAAGATCCTCCAAACTCTAACACCTGGGCTTTAAATCCTTTCCCAGAAACTTTTTTGGCGAATTCTTCCGGGTCGACATCGATCACGTCAAACGTCTTGTAGTGCATGGGAACGGCCAGTTTTGGATTTAAAAGTTCAGTCGCTTTGACTGCATCGTCAATGCCCATGGTGAAATTATCGCCAATGGGTAACAGCGCTACATCAATGGAATTCATTTCACCAATTAGTTTCATGTCGTAGAATAGGCCCGTATCGCCAGCGTGATACACTGTTTTCCCTTCCACCGTCAAAAGCGCACCAGCAGGATTGCCCATATACACAAATCCAGAATCCGATTTATATCCAGAACCGTGGTGCGCAATAGTTAGCTTTACCCGGCCGAACGGAAAATCATGACCGCCGCCAATGTGCATCGGATGTGCGGTAAGTCCTTGTTCGCCGCACCAATCGGCAATTTCATAATTTGAGATAACGGTCGCATTGTTGTGTTTTGCAATTTCGACCGCGTCTCCAACATGATCGCCATGGCCGTGGGTCAGCACTATAAAATCACACTTCACATCTTCTGCTTTAACTGGCGCCACAGGATTGCCGGTCAAAAACGGATCAATTAAAATACTGTGTGCATTTGTCTCCAGCAAAAATGCTGAATGACTCAAAAAAGTTAATTTTGCCATATCGTCCTCCTTAATTATTTATTCAAAAGGCATCTGCAAAATGCTCTTTTTATGTCATTCGGAGGACCCTTCGACGTTACTCAAGATAAACTCCGTGACGAAGAATCTGTGACCATAAAATTATTGGATTTACACAATGTTAGTGGCCTCAGATTCTTCGCTCCCAAAGGTCGCTCAGAATGACAATTATGTATATTTTGCAGAAATCTAAATTATTCAAACATTGAATATTGCGACGAGAATTCGGATCGTTACACTAAATAAATCTTTGAGCTTTGATGAGGTGCATGAATTCGTCGCGAGTCGCCTGATTATCACGAAATACTCCCTGGAGAGCGCTGGTGGTGACTACCGTGTTTTGCTTGGCTACTCCCCGCATCATCATGCACAAATGACGAGCTTCGATAACTACTGCCACGCCTTGTGGGCTTAAACATTCCATTAAAATATCCGCTATCTGATTCGTGAGTCTTTCCTGAACCTGAAGTCTTTTGGCAAAAGCATCCACAATTCTCGGTATTTTGCTTAGTCCGACAACTTTGCCATCAGGCATGTAGGCCACATGGCATTTACCGTAAAATGGCAGTAAATGATGTTCACATAAACTATAAACTTCTATGTCCTTAACGATAACCATTTCATCATACTTTTCATGAAAAAGAGCTTCGTTCAGTATTTGACAAACATCTTCTTTGTAGCCGCTGGTTAAAAACTCAAGAGATTTTTCTACACGAATCGGCGTCCTTTTCAATCCCTCTCTTTCCGGGTTCTCGCCAATTTTAGCTAAAATTTCTCTAATCAAATTCTGCATAAATTATTCCTTTTTTCAAATAATTTGCCTTGAAAAGTATCTTTTCGTTTGAGTTCTTGTTGAATCGCGTGTATAATTTTTGAACCGTTTCTGCACCATTGCGGTTCGATTAGAATTTCTTTTGGCGCATCACCATATAATCGATCAATGATAAATTCAGGATTGAGCCGCTCTAAAAATTTACAAACCAACTCAACCCATTCATCAAAAGAGAAAAGTTGGAACGGATTTTTCGAATATTCTCTTGCCATCTCTGTATGCCGAACTACATGTAAATTATGGATTTTTATAAAATTGAGCGGGAGTTTAGAAATTTCATCGGCTGTCGTAATAATTTGGTCCATCGTTTCATTCGGGAAACCGAGAATCACATGTCCACAGATATGGATCCCCCGATCTGCTGTTTTTTTTATCGCATCGACTGTACGGGCATAATCATGACCACGGTTAATTAATCGTAATGTTTCATCGTGCACCGACTCAATCCCATATTCGATTGTAACAAAATACTGGCGACTCAGTTGCTCGAAGTAGCTGAGTTTTTCATCATCAATGCAGTCTGGACGGGTTCCGACAGATATACCAACAACCTCTGGATGCGCCAGCGCCTGTTCATAGAGTTCCTTCAAATGCTCGACAGAAGCGTAAGTGTTTGAATAAGGTTGAAAATAAACTAAGAAAGCTTTTGCTCCAACGCGATTTTTTAAATATTCTATGCCGGTTTTAACTTGTTCCGGAATGGGGATTCTGGTACGAGCGGATTCTGGGGTGTAGCTGTCGATATTACAATAGGTGCAGCCGCCAAATGCTATTGTCCCGTCACGGTTCGGACAGGTGAAGCCGGCATGAACGGGAACTTTGTGAATTCTGCAGCCAAATTTATTTCGTAAAAAATTGCCATACGAGTTGTATCTTAATTCTGAAGAATTCATAGCTTTGCGAACTAAGCGTCTTTGCGGATTAAATTTTCTTACAAAAACAATGTTTTGATTGGTAATAATATTTATTATTTGATTGCTTGAGCTAAGGCTTCTGCAAATTCTTTCGATGCGTTAGCCCCGGAGCTTGTAATTACATTTCCATCTTTTTCAAGCTTTTTCCCGGTATATTCAGCGCCCTTAACAATGAGTTTTTCATAAACTGCGCTATGGCATGTTGCTTTTTTACCATTTAAAAGTCCGGCAATAGCGAGGATTACGGAAGCATGTGAACTCGCGCCAATTACTTTACCTTTTTTTGCTGCATCCTGGGCTATTTCATGCGCTTTGCTGTCATGCCAGTATTGACTTGCACCTGTGCCTCCTATGAATACAACGGCATCAAAATCATCCGGATTGACGTCATCAATTAAAAGATCGGGATTCAGGCTCATTCCCTGCGTACCTGCAGCGCCTTTCTTTATTGTGGAAGCAACCGTTATTTCAGCACCGCTATTTTCTAATTTTTCACGGGCAGAGGTATATTCTTCATCTCTAAAATTGGAATGCGCTAAAACCATTAAAACAGATTTTGTATTATTCTTCGTCATGCAACCTCCTCAGGAAATCATTTTGTTCAGAACAATTGTTAAGCTTCCACTAAACAGTAATTATTTATTAAACTCTATTCCGGCCTTTTCCTCAACAGATTTAATCTTATCATCGAAAGAATCAATGCGGTTTTTGACGTCGTCGATTTTGATTTGAGTCATTACCCGCGGATACTCTTCTCTTACAACTTCGTGACATTTTTTCACTAAATTCATTACCTCATTCCACTCTCCAATGATGAGAGTTCCCATTGCCGTCAGCTTATACTCTAATCCGCTTTCGTGTATCAATTTTAACGCTTTAGCTATGGGTTCACTTAATTGCATTTGATTACTAACTGGCATGATACTAAATTGAACCATCATTTTTAAAATTCCCTCCATCTGATAAGTATATTTTCACCCAATTTTCAACAATTTTGCTGAATCTAAAATATTAAATAATTTTATTTAAATTAATGGTTTCGGTGCGGATCCCTCCACCCAGGATTCGCCATCGACAAAGTACTCTTTTTTCCAGATTGGAACTGTATCTTTTAATTTGTCGATAGCAAAACGGCAAGCTTCGAATGCTTCTTTTCTGTGCGGACATGCCACCGCTATAACAACACTTAATTCTCCTAACTGCAATCGTCCGGTTCGATGCACTATAACAATTTTTTTGACTGGCCATCTATTTTTTGCCTCGCGTTCAATTTCGCCCATTTGCTTTATAACCATTTCCGCGTAGGCTTCATAATCCATTTCTTTTACTTCCCGTCCGTTTGCCCGATTACGTACTCTCCCCATAAAAATAGATACTGCGCCGGTTGATTGGTCTTCTACCTGCCATAAAATCTTATCTACACTAATTGTTTCCGAGACCAGCTCAACCATATCAACCGCCACTTATTGGGGGAAGCAGTCCCACCTCGTTACCATCTCTTAATTTAGTGTCCCCGGTTGCGTATTCGCAATTAATAGAAAAACTGACCACTTTCAAATGTTTGCGAATATTCGGGAACCGCTCGCCTACTATCCAAACCAGATCTCCAACTGTAGTGTTTTCTTTAACCTGAATTTCAGTTTCCTCAACTTTTGTAATGTCACGAAGCTGACCAAAAAAATTTAGTTTAATTTTCATACTCACCCAAACTCTTGCATAGATTGATTTGTTTTAATATTCCGCTTGCTGATTTTTTGCACTGAGGTCATGGTCAAATTATGATCAAAGGCGCAATTGTTAGTGTTGCCAGTATAATCCTGACAGAACACTCGATAATTTTCGCATGCAGAATCCACAGTTACATGTCAATTCCAACTTGGATCCTCCGGTGCAATTTTAACGTTTTTCGCAATTCTTAAAGTAGTTACTTTATCTTTAATCAATTTTTTCAAGCTCTCATAGCGTAAATCTAAAGAATCATTTTCCAGAAGCGACTGTTTTTCATAAGTTGTAAAATCTAAAATAGACGCTACTTGATTGAGAATGGATTCAAATGAAAAGGAATGCAAATTAAGCAGCTCATTCACTTTCTTCACACCAACCTCTGATAAATAATGTCGCACAGATTTAAGAAAGCTATCGGTTTCATAATGCACATCAAAACCATCATGATCAAAATTTGCGTCTTTTAGTAATTTCACCCTGGCAACTCTATAGGGTTGCTCCTGTACAAATTTTAGAATTTTAACCCGACTTACGCCATATAACATAATATTGTACTTGCCATCTTCTAATTTTTCCGAAAACTGGATTTCACCGACACAACCAATTTCATGAACATCGGGGCTGCCAAAGTAATTCCTCTCCCATCCCTGTTTTAGCAAAACCAAGCCAATTTGATTTTGTCCGGAAATCGCATCGATCACCATTTTTCGATATCGATCTTCAAAGACATGCATAGGCAACAATGTCTTCGGAAAAAATACCACGTTTGGTAATGGAAAAATTGGAATTTCGTTTGTACTTTTTATTTTTTTACTTAGCAAGATACTAATATAACACTTATAATTACTTTGAATAGATTGCCATAAACTCAGGCATTCAGGTTAAGATTTGTAATATTTGATTGAATCTTGTCAATAGCCCATTTAGCATGGTCAGCAATGATGCTTTCATCATGTTTTGCTAATTTTTTTAAAGTTGCCAGAAATTTAGAATTTTCTGAGTTGCCCATAGCCACGGCCACATTTCTTAAAAAGCCTTTAAATTTGCTTCTTTTTATTGGGCTGTGTTTGACTTTCACTTGAAAATCCTCAACTGTCAGCTTAGCCATTTCGTTCAAATCTGGATTAAATAAACCAGAACGCGGCTGAAAAACAGGTTCCGTCGTTTCCTGTGCTTTCCGATTCCATGGGCAAACATCCTGACAGATATCACATCCAAAGATATGATGGCCAATTTTGTCCCGAATTCCTACTGGAATATCGTGACGTAATTCAATGGTGAGATATGAGATACAGCGTCGTGAATCAAGGATGTACGGCTCTAAAATAGCATCTGTGGGACAAGCCTCCATGCAGCGGTTACAAGTGCCGCAACGCTCTGGTACAGGTCCATCGTATTCAAGTTGAATATCAGTGATTATTTCCCCCAGAAAAAACCAGGAACCTTTTTGTTGATTGATGATGCAAGTGTTTTTCCCAAACCAACCGACGCCTGCATATTTTGCGTAAACCCGCTCTACGACTGGCCCCGTATCCACATATACACGACCGATGACTTCCCTGGAACTTTCTGATTTGATGAATTCAAATAATTCAAAGAGCATTTTTTGTAAAACTTCATGATAATCATCGCCCCAGCTATATCGGGATATCCATCCTTTTGTACGGTCTGTCATTTCCGTTGACAAAGGAAAATCAGTATTGTAGACTTTTGCACAAACAATAACTGATTTGGCCGGAGCCATAATCTTTATAACATCTGTTCGTCTGTCAATATTTCGTTGCAGGTAATCCATTTTACCGGCATACCCGAACTTATTCCATTTTTTATAGAAAGCTAACTCCGGCGCCGGTTGCACTGGCGCCACTCCTACTAATTCAAAACCTAAATCATACGCCTTTTGCTTTATTTCTGTGGTGAATGACATCAGCTAAATTTTCACCTGAACATTCTCCCCGCTGACTTGCACATCAAATGTTTCAACTTTCACAGCTTTATCCAGGGGACTTTCACCTGTTATCACGTTGAATTGCCAGTCATGCAAGGGACAGATAATCATTTCTCCATTCAGAATTCCGTCGCCAAGGGAACCTCCGTTATGTAAACAAGCATTATCAGTGGCATAATAAGCGCCGGCCACATTAAAAAGAGCTAAAGTTCGATTGCTTACCTGAATGACTCTGCATTGCCCAGGAAGCAGTTCATTTATATTGGCAATTGTTATAAATTCAGCCACAGCTTAGTTCAAATCTTATAAATTCAATAATTAGGCGATAATATAATTAAAAGAATTTAAAAGTTCAAGTTATTATATTGCGTGTAAAGTAAAACCTTAGTCCTGGTGGCTCTGGCATTCGTTCCCAAATAACAATTAACCATCGGAAGGTTACTTTATCAACAGAGCCGTTCAAGGTCATTCGGTCGTTAAGTCAATGACAACAAATGACTTATTGACAGCATATAATCAAAATTTAACGATTCGTTTATATTTATTCTGAAACGTACGTTACTTTGAAATCAGTCTACTGGTGATACAAAGTCGCATAAATTTCTGATAAAAATACAGCTTTTTACTTTTGTGTGCCTTCAACAGATGATTGCACGGGTTTATTACCCCATGGTCGTTTTGGGAAGGCCTTAAGCACTTCACGGGTCAGATCCGGCTGTGAAAATCCATACTGCGATGACAGCCAATCCAGACCACGGCGTACGATGACTAAATCGTATGAAGGCACCACAGCTGCATACTGGCCGCGGTGGCCGGCAGTTGTGTACGCATCCTGTGGCACATCGGTGCGGTTATCCGGAATTAACCACCATTGCCCGCCATAGAATCTGCCGCTGTTCATTGTTGAGAGCGCCGGGGTTCGCACAAACGTCACCCAACTTTCAGGCAAAATTCTTTCGTCTTTCCACATTCCCTCATTCAGGTAAAGTAATCCAAGCCGGGCTAGATCGCGGGCGTTGGTATAAACCTGACTGCTCATTACAAAATCGCCGAACCTATCAACTCCGGGGATGGTGTTGCGCATACCGATTTTATCAAAAAGTGCACGCCGGGGAAGCTCCAGATATTCCTTCTGATTTGCAATGGCAGTTTTGAGAGCATAAACCGCCAGGATGGTGTCATAATTCTCATAATCCCAGTGTATGCCTGGCTCTCGAACAAGACCGCGATTCAGAGCGCCTTTAACAGAACTGGCGCCCGCGAAATAGCTTAGACACGAACCGACAACATTGCATCTTTCATTATCCACGGGATACAGGCCGCTTGACATATTCAGCACATTCCGCAAAGTGATCTTTGTGCGTGGATCATCGGAGGATTGCGAACCGTCTGTCTGCGTGTTCCAGCTCTTAAAAGGGAGCGGTTCATCGAGTGCGATTTTGCCCTGCCCAACCATGATCCCGATCAAAGTGCTGGCGATGCTTTTAGCTGTTGACCAGGTTCTGGTTTTTGTTGTATAATCAACGCCGGGAGCGTACCGTTCAAAGATGATATTCCCCTTATAAACGATCAAAAGGCTGAGCGTGATTTGAGAAGGATGGCCATATTTTTCTCTGTCAAAAGCCCAGTCACCAGCCGCATCCAAAGCCTGCTGCGAGACATCGCTTGGAAGTGGTTGATCCGGAACAAGGTCACCGTCCGGCCACGGAATCTTTGCCGGATCTCCGGGCAAAGCGGGCTGCTTAAGCACAGGCAAATCGTCAATATCGCCAAAGTCCTGATTGGGAGCCAGCAGGACAGCACCCAGCCCCTCACGATAAACAGCTCGCATTGCCGGGATGGGACTGTTTCCAGCGCCGCCAACTTTTACAGTACGAAGTTCATTGTCAATGGCTACCATCGAAGGCGGAAGCACCGGCATCATGTGGAGTTTCAATTCCTGTTCGTAAATCTGCTCCAGGGTTCGGTTAGAAACAAAAAGCCCGTTACAAATTATCAACGCCTGGGTGCCATAATTGATGAGCATTTCGGCAGTCTCGTGATAGTCGTAATCATCAATCTGTTGTCCGTAAACAGGCGCCTGGTTGAAGTGCAGCAGGATGAGCAGGAGCATAACACATTTGGCTACTGAAAACAGATACGCGTTCTGCATTTTCAACAATGTTCGAATCATAAGACCTCCTGATGAATTTAAAAATCTTGATTGCTGGTTTTTCAGTTATTTTGATTTAGTATCATAAAACATCTTGCGCATCACCCGCAAAGAATGAATGTACACTTAGTTTGCCTTTTAGAAACAAGATTTGAGGATATCATTCATTTTCTATTTTAAATCAATTACGCTGGTTTTCACAACCTCCTCCATTTTTATGTATAGAACAAAATATACATTTTTTGCTGTAGTTGTCAAGAGTGAAATGGAATAATTTACCTTAAACGAACCTGGCTTTTTGCAGTTTATAGTCGATATTTTCTACTGTCAATGCATCCTGCAATGTAATGCTTTGTGCTATTTTAAAATCTAAAGAGTTATGAAATCCTGAATAGAACTCATCAACAACCAGTCCTTTATGAGGGCCGTCCGCCGAACTGCAATCGCTCTACGCTCTGCTACTCTCTGTTCAATTCAGCAGCAAACTAATCAGCCTTCTCACCAACAATCACCGAAGAATTCTGGCCGACTTCGAATGAATTTACCCACTCAAATCCTGCTTCTGTGAAAACTCGGTTTATTTCAGAGAAAGTATAAGTATTGCCTTTATTGGTATTTACCAGCATGTTAATGGCGAACCGGGTTACGAAAACAGGACCAGTGCGATCTTCATTTACAAAGAAATCCTTAATTACGACTCTGCCTTTAGTGTTAAGTGATCGCCGGACTTTTTTCAAAAGAAATAGTACCTCTTCAAAGCTAATCATGTGTATGATGTTTGATAATAATGCCAGATCATAACCAGAGCCAAAATCGTCAACAAAAAGATCACCAACTTTTGTTGCGACTTGTTTACCCATGTCATTCTGTTGAATGTTTTCTCTGGCAATCTCAATGACATCCGGTAAGTCAAAAATGACAGCCTGAATGTGTGGATTTTTTCTTACAAATTCAATGGCATACGTACCCGGTCCGCCGCCGATATCGATGATTTTTTTGACCCCGCGTAAATCTAAACCGTCAACCACCTGCTGTGCGGATAATTGTCCGATATTTGCCATGGCTAAAATGAAATCCCGGATTTGCTGTTTATTTTGCGGCTCAGAGCCTTGCATCTTCGGAATGGGTTTGCCGGTTTTTACGACTTCCACCAGTTTTGACCAGCGCTCCCATAAATAGGCCTGATGGCGTAAATTATCACCCACATAATATGGCCGGCCTTTAACTAAAAATTCATCTGCTTTGGGAGAATTCCGGTACTGGTCACTTTCTTTTTCAAGAAAGCCCAGGGCAGTCAGTGCATTGCATAAGTACCCGGTAGCCCGGACATCTGTATGCAAAACACTGGCCAGATCTTTTGCGGACAACTTTTTGGAAGCAAGTTTTGAAAACAGATCCAGACGATTCGCTGTAAGCACAATTTGTGCTGGCATGAAGCTGGAAGTCAAACTGGTGATTTCAGTAATAGCCTCAAACTTATTTTGTGTTTTTAATTTGTCCATGATATTCTAAAAATTAAATGATGGAGTTTTGGTGTATTAGAAGATTGGATTGCTCGGATGGTATTGTTTCATTGCTCGATTGTCCCAATATTCCAGCACTCCTCTTTAGGAAATTTACGATACATGAAGGCTAAGATTCCTGCAACCTGGCTTTTTGCTTGATTCGGTGTTCCCTGCGAATTCCTGCTTCCCGCCATCGACGTTTTTCATCATCGGTTTCGGGTGCTATCGAATCAACAGCCATGGGATGTTTGTTTTCATCTAAAGCTACAAATGTCAAATAGGCTGTACTTGTATGTTTAAGTTCACCTGTTTGCAGGTCCTCTGAATACACTTTAGCCCCGCACTCCATCGAAGAACGAAAGACTCGATTGACTGCTGCTTTTAGGATGACAAGTTCTCCAACTTTGATGGGATGTTTAAAATCCAGATAATCCATTGAGACGGTAACCACTGGTCTTCGACAATGCCGATGAGCGGCGATAGCGCAGGCAATGTCAATCAAATGCATAACCTTACCGCCTAATATGGCGCCCAAGACATTAGCGTCATTTGGCAATACCATTTCCGTCATTTCAACATAACTGGCAGATACAGGTTTTTCTTTATTTTCCATTTTTGATAAATTTAAAATTAATATTTTCGTGGATTTCAGTAGAGCTCCGTGGTAAATGGGATTTTGAACTGTAAAATTCGGTGTTCTTGAAAGTTTGATTCTTATTTCTGAATCCGGGTTAAAATTTAAACTCTAATCCCTCGGCGCCGGCCGTGGTATTAGGGAACAATTCTTTTGTTTTTGCTTCCATATCGGCAATTTTATCATCATCATGGGCTGGATCGTGATGGAATAGCACCAGTTGCTTAACATTTGCCGCCATCGCTACATTGGCAGCCATTACATAAGTGCTGTGGCCGAAACCTTGTTTTGGGAAATTGGCATCCATATATTCGTCAGGGTCATATTGCGCATCATGGATTAGTAAATCGGCCTCCCTTGCGAACTCAGTTAAGCGTGAATCTCCTCCAACATAACCTTCTGTATCTGTCGCATAAACAATACTCTTGCCATTCACATCTATTCTGAAGATGAAAACGCCTACTTTCGGATGAGCATAACTACGCATCACCCGAATCAGGATATCCTGGTCTGGATCATATTTCAATTGATTTTGTGTGACAATGCGCTGCTTATCTGAATTTTTGCTGAGTGCTACAATCTGGTTTTCATTAATGTTTTGAATGTTAATCTGAGCATTCAACTCTTCCATTTGTATTGGACTGTATTGAGGGTCCATAGCTCCAGCTAAAATCTGGGTTAAGTCCTGTGAAAACGATTTTGGACCATAAACATTTATAACACTATTGTTCTGATAAGCTGGTGCAAAGAATGGAAATCCTTGAATATGATCATGATGAGTATGCGAAATAAACAAATTGGTTATCCTGGACTGACTGGAACCATTAATACTATTTTTCAGCATTTCCTGAAAAAGTTCATTACCGAGATTTATAATTCCAGTTCCGGCATCCAATATAATTGTATGGTTGTTCGTCCTGATTTCGACACAGGATGTATTCCCACCATACCGAATAGTATCCTGCCTAGGCACCGGGTAGCTTCCGCGAACCCCCCAAAATCGTACTAAAAAATCATTACCTTTCATAAAATTCCTTTGTTAATGATTTCTATTCCAAATACAATAATTCTAACGTGTTAGATAATTATACTAACTAACCGTAAACACTCATTTTAGAATTCCTGAACCTTACTCTTTACTGTCGCTGACTTGACTGATGACACTATCTGCGAGTTTCTTAAAAGCAGCCGTAATTGGCGACTCTGGCTCTGAAATCACAATTGGTTTTCCACAATCCCCGCCGACTCTGATTTTTGTATCCAAAGGTATTTCTCCCAAAAAAGGCACTTTAAATTTATCGCTGGCTTTCTTCCCGCCGCCATGGTCGAAGATTTCAGTTCGTTCGGAACAATGTGGGCACATAAAATAACTCATATTTTCTACGATGCCAAGTACAGGGACTTCAACTTTTTTGAACATGTTGATGCCTTTTTTGGCATCAGCCAGGGCAACATCCTGCGGAGTAGTTACTATAACTGCTCCTGTCAGAGGGACAGCCTGGGTAAGGGTTAGCTGGGCATCACCAGTTCCAGGCGGCAGGTCAATAACCAAATAATCCAAATCACCCCAATCCACATCCTGCAGAAATTGTTGAATCATTCTGCCAACCAGCGGCCCTCGCCAGATTATTGCCGTGTCCCCTTGTGATATAAATCCGAGAGAAACCAACTGAACCCCATAACGTTCTAATGGGGCAATTTTGTTGTTGCGCATTCCTAATTGAGAATTTATACCCATCATAATCGGTATATTAGGTCCGTAAACATCGGCATCCAACAATCCAACCTTTGCACCGGTTTGCGCCAGGGCAATAGCCAGATTAACAGAAACTGTGCTCTTGCCTACTCCACCTTTACCGCTTGCAACAGCGATTGTGTATTTGACCCGGGGTATCAAATTTTGTTGAGGAGGTGGAGTCTGTTGTTGAGGTTGTGGAGGTGAAGTGTTCTGAGCCGGTTGTGAAGATACCATTTTTAGTGGATCATTTACCCTGGAAGTCACCGTAACATTTCCCACACCTGCAAGCGCTTTTACAGCCATTTCCGCATTTTCCTGAACTTCATTCTTATGTGAATAAGAAGCGCTTTTGAATTCTATTATCAAAGAAACATGTTTATCCTGAATCTGGATGTCTTTTATCATATTTTTAACAACTATATTCTCACCTGATTGTGGATATTGAATCTTACTTAAAGCAGCTATAACTTGTTTGTCTGTAATTTCACTCATGCAAATTCTACTCCCGGTATATTTTTTTGATTATCACAAATTAAATTCTATAAATTAAAAAACAAATATAGAAAATATATTTCAAAAGTCAAACACTTTTAGAGTACATTTAATTGGTTAAATATTATATTTAAAGTACTTATTGTATAATCATTTATAATTTGTGATTTGTGGTTTCGCCTCGCTGCGTACTACCCCTGGTAAAATTAAATTAGAATTCCAGAGGGTAAAAAGTGCGTTAGGAAGATTTTGCTTTCACCTTTCATTTGAATTTGATAAATTTACACTGGATAGACAGCCCAAACATAGAGAACAGGAGGACGGATGGATTGTGTAAATGAAGATACCCAGAGAATTCTGCAATTGTCGTATTTTACAATCGAAGCCTCGGGTGACGCAGTGTTCTGGATTGACGCAGATGCCAGGATTCATCGGGCAAATAATACAGCCTGTCGAATGTATGGTTATTCTCAAATAGAATTTCCGACTTTAACAGTACACGATATTAATCCAAATATCCCAAAAAACGCATGGCCGGAGTTTTGGAAAAAAGTCAAAAAGGATGAGTCGTTTACATTCCTTGATCATCATCAAACAAAGGGTGGTCGTTTATTTCCGGTCGAAGGTACTATCAACTTTATTGAGCTTGAAGGTGAAGAATATATTTGCAGCTTTGTTCATGATATTACCGACAGATTAAAAACAGAAAACGAAATCCGTGCAAGTGAAAAACGTTTTCGAGATATTTTCAGCGCTGTCAATGACGGCATATTTATTCTTGATCCCGAAAAGCAATGCATCGTAGAAACAAATCAAAAAGTGGTCAATATGCTGGGGTATGATTATAAAGAGCTCATCGGCATGCCTATTGAAAGGATTCATCCTGATGACATGGAACAACTCATGGAAACCATGAAAGATGTGTTCGCGGGCCAGCCTGTAAATACCGATGAGTTTTCTTGTCTTAGAAAAGATCAACAGCGTGTGCCGGCTAACATATCACTTTCACCGGTGCAATTAAACAAGAAAACATATATTCTGGCAATGATACGGGATATTACTGAACGAAAACAGGCAGAAGAAGCGCTCCGAAATGCACTCACAGAGGTTGAGCAGTTGAAAAGCCGGTTACAAGCGGAGAACATCTATTTGCAGGAAGAGATTAAAATTGAGCACAACTTCGAGGAGATCATCAGCGGGAGTGATTCGCTGAAAAGAGTATTGCGGAAAGTGGAACAGGTTGCATCCACTGATGCTACCGTGTTGATTCTTGGTGAAACCGGCACGGGCAAAGAGCTGTTTGCCCGCGCGGTTCATAATATTAGCGCCCGCGGGGAGCGCCCTCTGGTCAAAGTCAATTGTGCAGCCTTACCAGCCAACCTGATTGAAAGCGAGCTGTTTGGTCATGAAAAAGGCGCTTTCACCGGAGCGCTGGCCAGCAAAATCGGCCGTTTTGAATTGGCTGATGGCGGCACCATTTTTCTGGACGAAATAGGCGATCTGCCACTGGAACTGCAAGCCAAACTTCTTAGAATTTTACAGGATGGCGAATTCGAACGTCTTGGGGATCCACACACGCACAAAGTGGACGTGCGGATTCTGGCCGCCACTAATCGTGACTTGATAAACTTGATCGCCAATGGTGAATTTCGTGAAGACCTGTACTACCGGCTAAATGTGTTTCCGATTGAAATCCCACCCCTGCGCGAACGCCAATCTGCTATCCCTCTGTTAGCCCGGCATTTTGTCATGAAATTCGGAAAAAGGATTGGTAAAAAGATAGAAAGCATACCACAAAAAGCCATGACTGCTCTTCAGAATTATCACTGGCCGGGCAATGTTCGGGAACTGGAGAATATTATAGAAAGGGCCGTGATTACCAGTCAGGGAAAACAGCTTTATTTAGGAGATTGGCTGCCGAAAAAAGGAACCGTACCGGGTGAATCACGTGTCACCACTCTGGAAGAACTTGAGCGCGAGCATATCACAGGCGCTTTAGAAACGACTGGCTGGCGGGTGAGCGGAGACAAAGGCGCGGCAAAGATTCTCGGAATAAAATCCACAACTCTGGAAGCACGGATGAAAAAATTGGGCATTAAAAGGAAAGCGTAGCACGTTAGGACTGAAGCCTGGGACTATTTGAAATTTCATTAAAACGTGCTGCATCAGGACGCTCTGCGAAATAACCCTATTATATAATCAAAATAATCCTTGAATAAAAATTTCACAGACCTTAAATTTCACTGACCAATTTATTAAACCTGATTCATTTATAAGCATATTATTAGTGAATTAATGACCATCAGGATAATAAATTGATAACAATAAACTTTCAAACTGAAATAGAGACTCTAATGCAAAATCGCATTTTTTATGCTCAACCTCTTATGCACAGTTCTGTTTTATTCCAATGCATTACCTCAAACACCAGACGAGCATTTAATAGCTCACTGGACATTTGATGAGACAGAAGGATTGCCAAGCGGAACATATTTTTATCGATTGCAAACTGGTGAATTTTCAGAAACAAAGAAATTGATTTTGCAAAAATGACAAAATGGGAGGTTTTCGGTCAATCACTAATTGATTGAATGTAAATGGAAGTTAATGTTTATTATTAAAGACCTTGTCTCACTATGATTATTAGAAATTTCAACTTGTCGGATATCAATTTTGCTTTTAAATGTACAAAGGCTGAGGGCTGGTTAGGGGAATCCCACGAAGATTTTGAAAGCTTTTTCGCCTATGACCGGAATGGATGTTTCATTGCAGAAGCAGACGAGAAAAAAATTGGCCTTTGTGTGGCTGTAAAATATCAAGAATATGGTTTTATCGGAGAATTAATAGTTATCAAAGAAATGCGCAAGCACGGTATAGGTCGCAGACTATTAGAGCATGCGATTAATTATCTTCATGACAATGGGATACAAAATATACTGCTGGACGCTGATTTGAGTGCAGTGTCTCTTTACGAAAAAGCAGGATTCAGAAAGATTTGTCAGTCTCTGAGATTAAATGGAAAAATAAATGGTACAAATTATAGCAATATTAGACACATAAAGCCAGATGAGTTTGAGACTATTAATAAGATAGACAGACGAATTTTCGGTGATGATCGCAACTTCTTTTTGAATCGGCAAATGACCATGTATCCCAAAATGAGTAAGGTAATGATTCAAAACAACCAGATAACTGGTTACATTTTTAGCCGTCAGGGAAATGGTGTGATTTCGATAGGACCGTGGATTGTGCTAAAAGGAGCTGAAAATCCAGGGCATTTGCTGGAAAGCATGGCAAGTGAATTCGGCAATGAAATATTACGAATCGGGGTACTTGAAACCAATCTGGAAGCCATGAAAACCATTCAGTCTTTTAAATCTTTTGAAAACTATGAGCCTTCCTGGCGTATGGCGCTTGGACCATCTTCAGAGCTTGGAATGGACCATCAGTCTTATGCAGTTGGCTCTGCGTCAAAGGGTTAAAGGTTGTATATGGATGATAATGGAAACGAGTTTAATTCATGGTTTGTAATAAACTTAACTTCATGTAGGAGGATTTATGAAATCTTTCGTAATAGGCTATTATAATTGGATGACTGAAGAAAGAAGAAACAAATTTATGTCTTTCGGTTTGCTGCTCGTAAGAATCGGTTTTGGTAGTACGATGCTTATAAATCATGGTTGGGGTAAGCTCATCAATTTCACAGAAAGATCTGCTACATTTCCAGACCCGCTTGGAATAGGTAATGCCACAAGCATGGGGCTGGCTGTATTTTCAGAGTTTTTTTGTTCATTAGCGATAGTTTTAGGACTGGCTACCCGGTTGGCGACAGTTCCACTTATCTTTACAGTCCTGGTCATAGTTTTTGTGGTTCATGCTGATGATCCTTTGCAAAAGAAAGAGCTCATCCTTCTTTACCTTTGGCCATATTTATTATTGTTTTTCTCAGGCTCCGGGCAATATTCACTTGATGCGTTATACCAAAAGAAATTCAAAGGATAAACTTAATTTTTTAATTTTAAATATTTGAAAGACAATACGAATAATATTGGCAGCCAAATCCACAAAAATTCACTTAATATTACTCTTACACCCCACTCACTAAAAAAGGCTTGAATTTCGATAGGCGAAACCTGGATCGGTGTAAATGGAAAGAAATATCTCGAATTATCAAATGGTGACAACAGAGCGACACCTAATCCACCACTGGTAAAAGCATCGAGTATTCCGTGAGACGCGGTGATAATAAAAAAGTAGCTGATAAGCAAAAACCATGTTTTAGAAAACAACTCCTTATTTCTAAAAAACAAAATTACAACCAGAAACGACAATAAGAGTGCAAAGAATATCGAGTGGAAAAATCCTCTGTGTCCTATAAAATCACCATAATGAATTCCAAATGCAAATCCAATCACATCTGCATCGGGCAAACATGGACATAATATTGAGAAGAACCAGAATCGTTTTGGCAAATTTTTAATAGTTTGCATTTTGCCTGCTGCAAGTCCAACTATTGAATGCGAGATAATTGATGGCAAGATATCACCTCTAAAATTAAATCCCTGTTTTTAAGTTATCAAAATTGACAATTTCACTCTCGAGCAGAAGTAGCAGCAATTAATAACACTTAAAACAAAATATATCTCCAACATCGTCATGGGTGCCGTTGCAGGCCATTAATGCAATTAATTTCTGCCTCCCGTGATTATTTATATTATTGCGAAGCAAAGGGAATAAAGGCCGAGGCGAAATTGAATTATTATTTAGCTAAAAACCCGTATTTACCAGGATTGCACCACCAGGATGATTCAATCCAAATCTAAAAGTTGTATCGACTGCATTAAGGAACTTAATTTTGTTTCAAAAAATCAAGCAAAAAATCCAGGATTCTGATCTTTCTTTGAAATATGTATTAAATAATAGATCTTCGGCGGAAGTAGAAGAAGCGTCTATCTTGTACTAATCGATGGTTGACACAATGCCATCCATTTGTTGCAATTAAACCGTGCAACAAATTTCTTGAATCTTAAGAAAATATTTTGCAAATTGCACCTGAAATGAAATTGACCGATTTTATGCATATTACAAATAAAGCTGGATTGGGAATACAGAACTACTCCAATAAACTTTGACCGTAATAATGTTCAGCAATGAATTTAATATTATAAATGTAGCTGTGATCGTTATTGGGGGCTTCATTTTTGTTTTAATGATATTCACAGCAATTGTATCATTATTAGAAAAAGAATATTATGCCGCAAGAAGGGCATTTATCGTTTCTATTTGCTTACCGCTACCGTATCTTGTTGCCGGATCTGTCGCTTTCCCATATCAAATATATTTTGCCGTAGTATTGCTTGCGTTTGCAGTCATGACAATTCTACTTTATGCAATCCCTGTGGGACGAAAACATCTCAGGGAAGATGATATTCCAAAAGGCAGGATTGATGAACGTGATATCATGTTTTCCAGAAACCTGCTGGATGTAGGCTCGGATAGATTTGAGGAATATTATAAAAGAAATCCTGATAAAAAAATACTTGACGATAATTTCAGAGCAAAACCCGGTTTACTTGCAAAGGGCGCAACAGGTCATAATCCCGTTTTGTTTGCCAATGCCGACGCCAGTTTCACCACAGTCAGCCAATTCAAACCGTATCTCGATGGGAAATGTGCAGACGAAACGGTTCGTTCTGATCCCGCACAAATAACTAAGTTTATCAAACAGTGGGCACAAAAAATGGGAGCCGTTTCTGTTGGAGTAACCGAACTAAAAGATTATCATTTGTATAGTACCATCGGTCGTGGTGAATACTACGGACACGCAATTGAAAAAAAACATAAATTCGCTATTGCATTAACAGTTGAGATGGATAAATACATGCTTGACAGTGCGCCATTTGCCCCGGCTGTTGCGGAATCAGCGCTGCAGTATCTGATATCCGGCACAATCGCGGTTCAGATTGCCGGGATGATTCGAAATCTTGGTTACCCGGCTCGCGCGCATATTGATGGTAACTATCATGTTGTTTGCCCTTTAGTTGCCAGAGATGCCGGACTGGGTGAAATTGGCAGAATGGGATTGTTAATGACGCCGGAGCTTGGCCCGAGGGTAAGATTAGCTGTCGTAACTACAGACTTACCTCTCATTCAAGATAAGCGTAAATATGATTATACAATGATTGATTTTTGCACGTCATGCAAAAAATGTGCTGAGGTGTGCCCGAGCAAGGCCATCTCTTTCGACGATAGAATAGAAATCGATGGTGTGAAAAGGTGGCGGATTAATTCAGAAGATTGTTTTACATTCTGGTGCACAATTGGTACGGATTGCGCCCGTTGTGTAAAGGTTTGTCCCTACTCACATCCATCTAATTTGCTGCACAATCTTGTCAGGGCCGGAGTTAGAAATTCAGCCTTATTTCGAATAATGGCGCTTAAGATGGATGATTTCTTTTATGGCAGGAAACCAGCTCCATCCGATTTGCCGAACTGGATGAAAATAGAACCTCTAGTTTAAATAAGAACATATTTTTCAAAAAATATTATTTTTAGTGTTGCATTCTTATTTTTGATGTTTTATCTTAAGATATAAAGTAAGTCGGCAGCCGTTCACACTCAGCACATAGATTACTAATTCAGGCTGTTACGGAACACTCTGCCAAATTTTTCATATTTGCATGACCTGAGGAGGTGAAAAAATCTTGGCTGAACGCGAAAGTGGTAAAGTGAAGTGGTTTAATATTAAAAAGGGCTATGGATTTATTGAACGCGAACAAGGTGGCGACATCTTTGTCCATTATAGTTCAATACGCAGTGAAGGCTTTCGTTCTTTAGATGAAGGTCAACAGGTGGAATTCTCGGCAGTTGATGGCGATAAAGGACCACAGGCACATGATGTGGATATAGTTTGAAAGATGTAATTATCATTTTCGGGGCTGTCCGAAAAGTCGCATTTCTTACCCTGAGCTGAGTCGAACGGTATCATAAGTTACATAAAAACAATCATTTTTTACCGAATTTGCTTCAGGACTCAACATGAAGACAAGTGCATTTAGGGACTTTTTAGACAGCCCCACCTTGTTTAAGTCAGTTCATTGTATCTTCTTTGTGTAATTCCTTCAAGATAGTAAATGGCATAAAATCATTCGTATAATACCAAGCTTAATCCAGGATGGAACGTTCGAATAATTCAAATTATTTTTGCAAATTATCATGTGTGAATTCGACAAAGCAATTCATGAGAAAAGATAAATTAGCTGAATTAGGTCATGGTACATACATTTTAATTCTCCGTCTAAAAAAGAACCAATTAGTACAAGTCGGAAATTTGGGGAGTTTTAATTTTCAGACGGGATTCTACGCCTATGTTGGTAGTGCATTCGGGCCAGGTGGACTGACAGCCAGACTTAAACACCATCTCGGGTCAAGTGCACGACCGCATTGGCATATCGATTATTTACTTCAGTGGGCTAAACTGGAACAAGTCTGGTTGACCGAAGAAGCAGTGCATCGCGAACATCAATGGGCAGCCTTGCTTCAAGATTCACCTTTTGCAACTGTCTCTGTGAAAAGATTCGGCGCTTCGGATTGCAAATGTTTAACCCATCTTTTTTATTTGCAAAAAAGGCCTGACTTCAGGTTATTTCAGGAGCAGGTTCAAAATCAGTTCCCGAATGATGCGCCAGTTCAAGCTATTAAAATCTATTGATTAAGATTACACATCCTTTAGACGCCTGCGTATTTAATTTGCTTTCAGTTGTTTATTGTTTTATCTTATTGTAGAATGCTACACTTAATCAATGTCCGGATTATCATTATTCTGTGTATAGAAACTAACACTATTTCTAAAGTAGACCATGCAAACACTCAATCTCAAACCAACTCATAAAATTATCAAAGATTATTACAGTCAGCTTCATGAGCTGCAAAAACTGGGACAGGACACCGAAGGCAATGTTGCCCCTCTGTTCGGCGAATTACTCCGAAAATGCGGCCGGCAAGTAAAATGGACATTGGTGGAACAATACTCCATGAAGCGCAATCGCCACCAAATTCGGGTTGACGGCGCGCTGGTTAATCCATTTAGGATCATTCAAGGCATCTGGGAAGCCAAGGACAAAAAGGTCAATCTTGATAACGAAATTAAAAAGAAGTTCGCCGCCGGCTACCCCAAAAACAACACGCTTTTTCAAACGCCAGAACGCGTGATCATCTGGCAGGATGGACAACCCATCCTCGACGAGGACGTCTCCAATCCTGAGCGGCTCATTTATAGCCTCAAAGTGTTTTTCGAACACAAGCCGCCTGCGTTTGAACGCTGGGAGCAGGCCGTCGAAGAGTTCAAAGAAGTGGTGCCGGAATTGGCTGCGACCTTGCTTAAATTGCTCGAAGCAGAGCGTATATTCAACAAATCCTTCATTCAAGCTTTTAACGATTTTACGGAGCTGTGCAGGCAGTCCATCAATCCCAACCTGTCGATTCAAGCGGTAGAAGAGATGCTCATCCAGCATTTGCTGACAGAGCGTATTTTTAGCAGTGTTTTTCACAATCCCGATTTTGTGAAAAAAAATATCATTGCCCGTGAAATTGAAAAAGTCATCGATGCGCTCACATCTAAATATTTCAGTAAACATGAGTTCCTGAAATCGCTTGACCGTTTTTATGTAGCCATAGAGGATACCGCCCGGGATATCGAAGATTACTCTGAAAAACAGACCTTCCTGAACACGGTTTATGAGAAGTTCTTTCAGGGCTTCTCTGTGAAAACGGCCGACACCCACGGCATCGTTTACACGCCGCAGCCCATCGTAAATTTTATGGTGAATTCCATCGAGGATATTCTGCAGAAGGAGTTCGGACGCTCGCTATCGGATAAAGGTGTGCACATTATGGACCCGTTCGTGGGCACGGGTAATTTCATTCTGCGGGTTATGCGGGAAATCAAGAAAACCGCCCTGCCTCACAAATACGCACACGAACTGCATTGCAACGAAGTTCTGCTGCTGCCCTACTACATCGCGGCCATGAATATCGAGCACGAGTACTACGAGCTCACCAACAACTACCAGCCCTTTGAAGGCATCTGCCTGGTGGACACCTTTGAGTTGGCCGAAGACAGACAGATATCTCTTTTCACCACCGTGAACACCGAACGGGTGGAACGCCAGAAGAAATCGCCGATTTTTGTGATTCTGGGCAATCCGCCGTACAACACCGGCCAGGTGAACGAGAATGATAACAACAAAAATCGTAAGTATCCAGTAGTGGATAAACGCGTTTCCGAAACTTATGCCACAGATTCCAAAGCGAGCAACAAAAATGCGCTTTCTGATGTGTATGTGAAAGCCATTCGCTGGGCCGCCGATCGCATTAAAGGAGACGGCATCATAACATTTGTTTCAAATAATAGTTTTGTAGATGATTTCGCCTTTGATGGCATGAGAAAACATTTGGGTAAAGATTTTAATCGAATTTATGTTCTGGACCTGAAGGGTAATATTCGCAAAGACTCGATGAAAGATGGAATACCCTTAGGAGAAAAACACACAGTTTTTGGCTTATCAGCTATGGTTGGAGTCTCAATAACATTCCTCATCAAAGGAAGTCATTTTGCCGACAACAAAATCTTTTATAAATCCGTCGATTTTCGCGCTACTCGTATTGATAAATTCTCCTTTCTCGAAAAACAAAATGTACTGCAAAATTTAGATTTGACCGAAATCACCCCCGACGCACGATTCACATGGCTGACTGAAGGATTGAGTAAGGATTTCGAGTCATTAATTCCAATGGCAACAAAGGAGGGAAGAAGAGGAACTAAGAGCAATGTGCTTTTCACAAATTTCAGCAATGGAGTGAAGACTAACCGGGATACTTGGGTCTACAATCAAAAACTGGAGGCGGTAAGTAATAATGTTAGGAGAATGATTGATTACTACAACGACCAGGTTCATAAATGGCTTGCTCATTCAAAGAAGCCTAATGTCGATGACTTTGTTCATTATGATGATTCGAAAATCAGTTGGAGCAGAGACTTGAAACTGGACCTTAAACGAGGAAGATTAGCAGAATTTGATAATACGAAAATCCGTGTTTCTATGTATCGACCGTTTACAAAAGAATATCTATTCTTTGACCCAATCGTAAATGAAGAAGTTTATCAATACCCCAGAATTTATCCGACTGCTGAAAAGGAAAAAGAAAATATTGTGATTTGTGTACCTTCTCCTGGCTCAAAAAATGTGGCATTCTTCATATCAAATAGAATTCCGGATCTGAATTTTTTTGGCGGATCCGCGCCTATTCAATGCTTACCCTTTTACACCTACGGCGAAGACGGCAGCAACCGCAGGGTAAACCTCACCGACTGGGCGCTGGCGCAATTCCAAAAGCAGTACCAGGACCAAATGATTTCCAAGTGGGACATCTTCTACTATATTTACGCAGTTTTGCACCACCCGCTCTACCGCGAAAAATACGCCGCCAATTTACGGCGGGAGCTGCCGCGCATTCCGTTTGCGCCCAAGTTCTGGCCTTTTGCCGAAGCGGGCAAAAAGTTGGCGGAGCTGCACGTCCAATACGAAAATCAGCCTGAATATCCGCTGCAGAAAATCGAAAGCGAAGACCAACCGCTGAACTGGCAAGTGGAAAAGATGAAACTCTCCAAAGACAAAATCCAGATCATCTACAACGACTTCCTGATCCTGGCCGGCATTCCAGAGGAGACTTTCGAATACCGACTCGGAAACCGCTCTGCTCTGGACTGGATCGTCGACCAGTATCGCGTAAAAACCGACAAACGCAGCGGCATCGTCAACGATCCCAACCGCGAAGATGATCCGCAGTACATTGTACGACTCATTGGTCAGGTGATTACAGTGAGCCTGGAAACCGTGAAAATTGTCAAGAGCTTGCCTGATTTGGAATGAATTATATGTTTCAATACATCTTGCATCTTAACCGAATTTATTTAGAAACTCACACTTCTTGAAACAAATATTGGAGAAATTTTAAATGCCAAAACACATTGGAATTGTAGCAGTCAGTGCCGAGGGAGCCGCCCTCTGCTATCGAACCATTTGTAAAGAAGGCTCTGAATTAATGGGCGAGCATGCGCATCCAGAAATCAGTATGCACACTTATCCGCTCAATCAGTATATGCAGCCTATTTATGACGACAATTGGCAGGGAGTTGCAGATTTGATGTTGGCTTCCGCTAAAAAACTTGACAACGTTGGTGTGGATTTTCTCATCTGTCCGGACAACACGGTTCATGAAGCGTTCGATCTTATGATTGAAAAATCTCCACTGCCCTGGCTGCACATTGCAGTTGAAGTGGCTTCAGCGGCAGCGAACAGAGGCTATAAATGTCTGGGAGTACTTGGTACACGCTATCTTATGGAGGGGTCGGTTTATCCGCCAAAGCTTAACGCCGTGGGAGTAAGGCACGACATTCCGCAATCCCAGGACCGCCAGCGCATTAACGACATCATATTCAATGAACTGGTTTACGGCCGCTTCGAAGAAAAAGCCCGTTCATACTTTCAGGAGGTTATTGTTAAACTTAAGGAAAAAGGGTGTGACGCAGTCGTGCTCGGCTGCACAGAGATACCGCTGCTGATTAGCGAAGCCGATTCACCTTTGCCAATTTTAGATTCAACACGATTGTTAGCGCGGGCAGCGCTTAATAAAGCAACTCACGAAAATATACGAATATAGTAATTATAAATTAAACACCGAAAGACACTGAGTAACACCGAAAAAAGTAAAGTATTATGCATGTATTCAATTCTCTCGCACCGATCTTTCTGATTATCGCCATTGGAGCGGTTCTTGCAAAAACAAAATTTTTATCGGAAGAATACCTGACTGGTTTGAATCGCTTAGCTTACTGGGTGGGATTACCCTGTTTTTTGTTTTATAAAATTGCAACCGCAAACTTTAGCGGAGACAAAGCAAGCCATATTTTCCTGATAGTTGTTATTGGTATGGCCGGAACCATGATCCTGGGTTACATAGTTGCCTGGCTGTTGCGCGTACCCGCAAAATCGGTCGGGACTTTTGTGCAAGCTGCGTATAGAAGCAATATGGCTTTCATTGGCCTGCCGGTCATCATTTACACTTCGTCTGATTTATACGGTATGGATGCGAACAGCATGGAGATGCTTGGTGTTTTAGTAATTGCTCCAATGGTTCCTATTTACAATTCGATTTCCGTGATAGTCCTGTTAGTCAGTCAGCACAAATTTGAGTGGCATTCGCTCAAAAAATTATGGAAACCTATAGCGACCAATCCTTTGTTAGTCGCCAGTATCGCCGGGATGCTTTTTGTGTTTTCAGGTGCATCATTGCCAATAGTTCTGACTCGCACCTGTCGAGTGGTTGGCGAAATGTCGCTTCCCCTGGCCCTTATCAGCATTGGAAGTTCCCTGGTATCAGTGAAATTACGAGGGAGCCTCG